>NZ_JAFAGT010000071.1 GCF_019237615.1 Roseateles sp.
GTTGTCGGTGACGAAGGCCGCGGTCGGAATGAGGCCGTCGTTGATGATCGAGACCGTGCGGTCCTCGGCGACGTAGCCGATGGCATCGGGCTTTGCCGCCACGACCATGTCGCAGCCCATCATCAGGTCGGCCTGCGAGGGCGGCACGCGCGGTCCATTGATGCGCGCCTTCTCCGCCGCCACGCGCACGAACGACATGACCGAGCCGCCCTTCTGCGCGAGGCCCATCATGTCGAGCGTCATCGCCGACTTCTTTTCCATATGCGCGGCGGTGCCGAGGATCGCGCCGATGGAGGTCACTCCCGTGCCGCCGATGCCGCCGATCACGATGTTGAACGGCTCGCGCGAAACCGAGGGCACCTCCGGCTGCGGGATGTCGAACTTCGCAGCGGCCGCGCCGTTCTTCGACCGCGTCCGCGTGTTGCCGCCATTGACGGTCACGAAGCTGGGGCAGAAACCCTCGACGCAGGAGAAGTCCTTGTTGCAGGACGACTGGTTGATCTGGCGCTTGCGGCCGAACTCGGTCTCCAGCGGCTCGACCGACAGGCAGTTGCTCTGCACGCTGCAATCGCCGCAGCCTTCGCAGACCAGTTCGTTGATGACCACGCGCCGGGCCGGATCGACCGCTGTGCCGCGCTTGCGGCGGCGGCGCTTCTCGGTCGCGCAGGTCTGGTCGTAGATGATGGCCGTCGTGCCGGGGATCTCGCGGAACTCGCGCTGGATGCGGTCCAGCTCGTCGCGGTGGTGCACGGTGACGCCGGGGGCCAGCGCCACGCCCTCGTACTTGTCCGGCTCGTCGGTGACGATGACCAGCTTCTTCACGCCCTCCGAGATCACGCTGTTCATGATCTGGATGACGGTGTGGCCCTCGGGGCGCTCGCCGACCTGCTGGCCGCCGGTCATCGCGACGGCGTCGTTGTACAGGATCTTGTAGGTGATGTTGACGCCCGCGGCGATGCTCTGGCGGATGGCCAGGCTGCCGCTGTGGAAGTAGGTGCCGTCGCCCAGGTTGGAGAAGATGTGCTTCTCGTCCGTGAACGGTGCCTGGCCCACCCAGGGCACGCCCTCGCCGCCCATCTGCGTGAAGGTGGCCGTGCTGCGGCCCGGCATCCACGTGACCATGTAGTGGCAGCCGATGCCGCCGACGGCGCGCGAGCCCTCGGGCACGCGGGTGCTGGTGTTGTGCGGGCAGCCGGAACAGAACCACGGCGTGCGGTCGGCGCCGCCGGCGGTCTTCTCCTCGGCCTTGAGGGACGCCTCCTTGGCGTCGATGACCGCCAGGCGGGCATCCAGGCGCGCGACGATGTCGCTGTCCACGCCCAGCTTCTTCAGCCGCTTGGCGATGGCGCGAGCAATGATGGCCGGCGTCAGGTCGGCCTGCGGGCGCAGCAGCCAGTGGTCGCTGGGGTTGGGCACGCTCCACTCGCCGCCCTCGCCGTCGCCGGCATCGAACTTGCCGAGCACGTTGGGGCGCACGTCGGCACGCCAGTTGTAGAGCTCTTCCTTGACCTGGTACTCGATGATCTGGCGCTTCTCCTCGACGACCAGGATCTCCTGCAGGCCCTTGGCGAACTCGCGTGCCACCTGCGCCTCCAGCGGCCACACGACGTTGACCTTGTGCAGCCGGATACCGATGCGGCGGCAGGTGTCGTCGTCCAGGCCCAGGTCGTGCAGCGCCTGGCGCGTATCGTTGAAGGCCTTGCCGCTGGTGATGATGCCGAAGCGGTCGTTGGGGCCTTCCAGCACGTTGTAGTTCAGGCGGTTGGCGCGGATGTAGGCCAGCGCGGCATACCACTTGAAGTTCATCATCCGCGCTTCCTGCTCGAGCGGCGGATCGGGCCAGCGGATGTGCAGGCCGCCGTCGGGCACGACGAAGTCCTCGGGCAGGATGATGTTGACGCGGTCGGGGTCCACGCTGACGGAGGCGGACGACTCGACGATCTCCTGGATGGTCTTCATGCCGGCCCACAGGCCGGAGAAGCGGCTCATCGCGAAGGCATGCAGGCCCATGTCGAGGATGTCCTGCACGCTGCTCGGGAAGAAGGTCGGGAAGCCGACCGCCTTGAACACATGGTCGCTCTGGTGCGCCGCCGTGGAGCTCTTGGCGATGTGGTCGTCGCCGGCGATGGCGATGACGCCGCCATGCCTGGACGTGCCGGCCATGTTGGCATGCTTGAACACGTCGATGCAGCGGTCCACGCCCGGGCCCTTGCCGTACCAGAGGCCGAACACGCCGTCGAACTTGGCCTTCTCGGGGAACAGGTCCAGTTGCTGCGTGCCCCAGACGGCCGTCGCGCCCAGCTCCTCGTTGACGCCCGGCTGAAACACGATGTTCTGCTTGGCCAGGTGCTTCTTGGCCGCCCACAGCGCCTGGTCGTAGCCGCCCAGCGGCGAGCCGCGGTAGCCACTGATGAAGCCGGCGGTGTTCAGCCCCGCCAGCGCGTCGCGCGTGCGCTGCAGCATGGGCAGCCGCACCAGCGCCTGCACGCCGCTCATGAAGGCGCGGCCATGGTCCAGCGCGTATTTGTCGTCCAGCGTGACGGTCTGCAGGGCGCGCAGCACATGCTCGGGCAGCGGGGCGTTCATCGGATGGGTGCTCCTGGGAATGGTGGCCCGAGAGGACGACTCTTGTGAAGCCGGCACGCGGGCCATGGGCCAGTATGGCCGGACCGCGCAGTGTAGGGAAATGAGGGCGGGGAGTGCTTTCTCAATTGCGCCCGGAATGACAACCTGCAGCAATCATCTTGCTTAATTTTGAGAAATTCATTTCAATTTGCATCGCCATTTCGCCAATCAGGGCAAACCATGAGCTCCGAAGACCCCTCCTCCGACGCGCTGGACCGCCACCACATCGCCATCCTCGCCGCGCTGCAGGCCGACGCCCGCCTGTCCAACGCCGAGCTGGCACAGCGCATCGGCCTGTCGGCGGCGCCCACATGGCGGCGCGTCAAATGGCTGGAGGACCGGGGCTACATCACCGGCTACCGGGCCGAGATCGACCGCCGCAAGCTGGGCCTGGGCGTGCTGGCCTTCGTGCGCCTGGACGCCGAGCGCAGCGCCGGCGCCGCCACCAAGCCACTGGAGGACGCCATCCGCCGCCTGCCCGAGGTCATCGCCTGCCACTACATCTCGGGCACCGGCACCTTCGAGCTGCAGGTCATGGTGACCGACCTGGACGCCTTCTCGCGCTTCTCCATCGACACGCTGCTCAACCTGCCCAACGTCAAGGACATCCACACCAGCTTCTCGCTCGGCGAGGTCAAGGCCAGCGGCATGCTGCCGCTGGGCCACCTCGTCGGCTGACAAGGAGCCCCCCCATGCGCCTCGCCCTGGTCTCCGACATCCACGGCAACCTGCCCGCACTCGAGGCGGTCGTCGCCGACATCGCCTGCCGCGGCGTCGACCAGGTGCTGTGTCTGGGCGACAACCTGTCCGGCCCGCTGCTGCCGCGCGAGACGGCGCAATGCCTGATGGCCTCGGGCTGGCCCGTGCTGGCCGGCAACCACGAACGCCAGATCCTCGAATGGCAGCCCGGCACGGGCGGCGCTTCAGACGGCTACGCGCTGTCGCAGCTGGGCAGCGCCGAGCTGGACTGGCTGCGCAGGCTGCGGCCCATGTGGCAATGGGCGCCCGACATCTTCCTGTGCCACGGCACGCCGCGCAGCGATTGCGAGCATTTCCTCGAAACCCCGCGCGCCGGCGTTCTGGGCCTGGCCACGGCCGCCGAGATCGCCGAGCGCCGGTCCGGCCAGGCAAGCGCCTTGATCGCCTGCGGCCACAGCCATCTGCCGCGCTGCCTGCGCACGGCGGCCGGACAGCTCCTGCTCAACCCCGGCAGCGTGGGCCTGCAGGCCTATGTCGACGACGCGCCGGAGCGCTACGTCCTCGAGTGCGGCACGCCAGACGCGCACTACGCCATCGTCGAGCGCATCGCCGGCGACTGGCAGGCCAGCCTGCTTGCCGTGCCCTACGACCACCGCGCGATGGCCGCGCTGGCGCAGCGCAACGGCCGGCCCGACTGGGCACATGCCTTGCTGACCGGTTACGTGGGCTGACCCCACCACGGCGTGGCCCGCCCCCGGCTGGCATAGTCGGCCGCATGGCCCCCCTGCCCCTGCGCCACCTTCTGCTCGCCCTCGCCGTCGTGGCCATCTGGGGCAGCAACTTCGTCGTCATCAAGTACGCGCTGCACACGCTGCCGCCCATGACGCTGGCCGTGCTGCGCTTCGGCTTCGCGCTGGTGCCGGCCTGCTTCCTGCTGCGGCGGCCGGCCGTGGACTGGCGCAACCTGGCCGGCTACGGCGTGCTCATCGGCGTGGGCCAGTTCGGCCTGCTGTACCTGGCGATGCGCAGCCAGATCTCGCCTGGCCTGGCCTCGCTGGTCGTGCAGACCCAGGTCTTCTTCACGCTGCTGCTGGCTGTGCGCATCCGTCGGGAGAGGGTGCTGGGCGCGCAGTGGCTGGGCCTGGTGCTGGCGGCCGCCGGCGTGGCCGTCATCGCCGCGCACACCGACGGCGCGACCACCGCCCTGGGCGTGGCCATGGTGCTGGCCGCCGCCTTCGCCTGGGCCTGCGCCAACCTGCTGACGCAGCGTGCCGGCCGCATCGACATGCTGGCCTACGTCGTCTGGAGCAGCGCCTTCGCGGTGCCGCCGCTGCTCGTGCTGGCGCTGCTGATCGACGGGCCGCAGCAGATGGCCGCCGGCGTGGCCGCGGCCGACTTCGGCACCTGGGCCGCCGTGCTGTGGCAGTCGGTGGGCAACACGCTGTTCGGCTATGGCGTCTGGAGCTGGCTGCTGGCCCGCCACGCGGCCGGGCGCATCGTGCCCATGGCTCTGCTGGTGCCGGTGTTCGGCATGGGCTCGGCCAGCCTGCTGCTGGGCGAGCCGCTGCCAGCCTGGAAGCTTGTCGCCGCTGCGCTGGTGCTGGCTGGTCTGGCGATCAACCTGTTCGGACCCCGGCTTTTGCAGCTGCGGCCCGGGGCCGCCCGCCACTAAGCTGCAACGCATGAAGCGCCGCGCCCTCCTGCACACATTGCTCACGCTGCTGCCGCTGTCCGCCGCCGCGGCGCCACCGGCCGTGACCCTGGTTGTCGAGCTGCGCTGGGTGGACAGCAACGTCGCGGGCGCCGCCCTGGCCGGCGTGCGCGACGGCGCCGTCGTCGTCGGCACGGCCGGCGCGGTGTCGCCGCGCGGGCCCGCTGTGGTCACGTCCACCGCCACGGCCGCGCCCGCGGTGGTCCAGCGCCTGCTGGTGCTGAACGGCCAGCGCGCCAGCCTGAGGCTGGCGGCGCGCGAGCCGCTGCAATGGGTGGACGCCGTCGTCGAGCTCGACCCCTCGGCCGGCCCGGCCAGCGCGCCGCGCCGCCTCTACGCCAGCCCGCGCCAGGGGGAGCGCCGCACGGCGCAGTCCTTCACCGTCACGCCAAGCTGGCCCGGCGGCCGCGCGCCGGTGCGCGTGGCGTTCGACGTGGACACCGGCGACGAGGCCTTCCAGTCCACGCTGGACTTGCCGCTGCAGCGCTGGCAGCCCGTCGCGCGCAGCGGCGGCGGCGCGTCACCGGCTGCCCGCGGCACCGTCAGCAGCCGCGACGCGGCCGGCCAGCCGGAGCGCGAGCTGCAGCTGCGGGTCTCGCTTCAGCCCTGAGCGGTGTTCGCTGCGGCGAATGCGCCGTTGACCTGCGGATACGGCGTCGCGTCGTCGTACAGATCGGCACCGCCGCCCTGGGCCAGGAAGCCCGCCGCAGCCCGCTGCGCCCGGCCCCAGGCCGCCTCGGCGATGGCGCTGCCCGCGCTGAGGCGGCGCACGCCCAGTCGCTGCAGCTCGTCCGGGCCCGGCAACGCCGGCCGCGCCAGCAGGTTCAGCGGCAGCGGCTGGCCTGCCACCAGCGCCTGGATGTCGGCCACGGCCGTCGCGCCGGCCGCGAACAACCCGTCGGCGCCGGCCGCCGCGTAGGCGCGCGCCCGCCGCAGCACCTCGTCGGCCGAACGGCCCGGCGCGAGGTTCTTCAGGTAGACGTCGCAGCGCGCATTGACGAAGAGGTCGATGCCCGCGCGGGCCGTCGCGGCCCTGATCGCTTCGATCTTGCGGCACAGCAGGGCCGGCGCGCCCGCGCCGTCCTCCAGGTTGATGCCCACGGCGCCGGCCTCGGCCAGGCGCATGACGTTGTCGGCCACCGTGGCCGGGTCGTCGCTGTAGCCGGCCTCGCTGTCGACGCTCAGGGGTACACGGGCGACGCGGACGATGCGCCGGATCGCCGCCGCATGCTCGGCGATGGGCAGATGGTTGCCGTCGGCATGGCCCAGCGCCCAGGCGAGGCCGGCGCTGGTCGTCGCCAGCGCCGGCACGCCCAGCGCCTGCACCAGCACGGCGCTGCCGGCGTCCCAGACGTTGGCGACCTTCAGGAGCGCGGGGCCCTGGTGGAGCTGGCGAAAGTTCATGGTTTCTCGGAAGTTGGCAAGCGGGTCCGTGATGCTGCCCGTGGCCACTGCCAAACCCTGGCAGCAGCGGCAAGATGGCGACATCCGGGCAACAACTGTGAGCAGAGTGTCAATGTGCCAAGTCTTGCCCGTTCGCGGTGGCGGCTTGCGTGTAACGTCAATCCCTCGTGCACCCGACCGCCCCGCCGCCCATGAAACTCGCTTTGATCGCCCATGATGGCAAGAAGGACGCCATCATCGCCCTGGCCGCCGACTTCCTGCCGCTGCTGAGTCGCTGCCAGCTGATGGCCACCGGCACGACGGGCACCCGGCTGAGTGCGACCCATGGCCTGAGCATAGAACGCATGCTCAGCGGCCCGATGGGGGGTGACCTGCAGATCGGCGCGCGGCTGGCCGCAGGCGACCTGGATGGCGTCATCTTCCTGCGCGACCCCATGACCCCCCAGCCGCACGAACCCGACATCAACGCGCTGGTGCGCGCCTGCGACGTGCATGACGTGCCATGCGCCACCAACGTGGCCACGGCGCGGCTGCTCCTGACGCAGTGGAGCGCAGGGTGAACCTGGCACCGCGCCGGGAGCCCTGCGGCCGATGAACGCGCTGAAGGCACCCGTGCGCGGCCTGTCGCGGCGGCTGCGCATCCGCACCCGCCTGGGCCTGGCCTTCGGCCTGCTGCTGTTGCTGCTGCTGGCGCTGGCGGCCCTGTCGGCGCACCGGCTCGGCGCGCTGTCGGACGCGCTGAACCACGTCGTCGACGACCAGGCCGTCATCCGCGACTCGGTCAACGAGATCAGCCGCAACGCCGAGGCGGTCGCGCGCAAGCTGCTGGTGCTGATGAGTCCCGACGCCGAGCTGCGCCTGGCCGCCTCCCCCGAGATCTCCTCGGCCAACGACCGGCTCGACGACGCCATGCAGCGCCTGGCCCTGGTGCTGCCGCCTGGACCGCGCAGCGAGCGCCTGGCCGAGCTGCGCCAGCGCCTGGCCGACTACCGCACCAGCTACGCCGACGTGCGCCGGCACATCGAGCACGACGACTTCCACACCGCGCGTTCCCGGCTGGGCGCCGACGTCGAAGCGGCGCTGTCGCTCTTCGTCGGCGCCATCCACCAACTGGCGTCCAGCGAGGAGCGCGCCGGCACGGCCCAGGCCCGCGCGCTGCGCGACCGCATCGACGCCGACCGCACCGGGGTGCTGGGGCTGTGCATCGCCGCGCTGGCGGCCGGCGCCGGGCTGGCCGTGGGCGTCACGCGCTCCATCGTCAAGCCGCTCAAGCGCGCCGAGGACGGCGCCGAGCGCATCGCCCAGGGCCAGTACGGCCACCGCATCAAGGTGGACTCGGCCGACGAGCTGGGCCGCATGGCCGGCGCGATGAACACCATGGCCGCAGCCGTCGGCGAGCGCGAGGCCGAACTGCGTCGCCTGGCCGACGTGGACCTGCTGACCGGCCTGCCCCAGCGCGCCCGCTTCATCGCCGACGGCGACCGCCTGCTGGCCGGCCTGCCCCCGGACGAACGCCTGGCCGTGCTGATCTGCATTGACGTGGACCGGCTCAAGGCCGTCAACGGCGTGCTGGGCTTCGACGCCGGCGATGCGCTGCTGCGCGGCGCGGCGGCCAAGCTGCGCGTGCTGTTCGAGGGCGCCGCCGCCTATGGCCGCCTGGCCGGCGGCACCTTCGCGGCGCTGGCACCGGTGCTGCGCCTGGATCACGGCATCGCGCTCGCCACCCAGCTGCGAGAGGAGGTCGAGCACAAGCTCTCCTGGCAGGGCCAGTCGCTGGACCTGTCGGTGTCGCTGGGCCTGGCCCATTGGCCCGAGCATGCCGCCGACACCGAGGCCTTGTTGCGCCGCGCCGAGCAGGCGATGTTCGAGGCCAAGCGGCTGCGCCAGGCGGTGGCCGTCTTCAACCCCGGCGCCGAGGCCGCGCGCGCGCTGCACCTGAGCCTGCTGTCCGACCTGGCCACCGCCATCCAGCAGGACCAGCTGCGCCAGTTCCTGCAGCCCAAGCGCGACCTGCGCACCGGCCGCGTCACCGGCGCCGAGGCGCTGGTGCGTTGGCAGCACCCGCAGCGCGGCTGGCTGCCGCCGGCCGACTTCATCCCCTTCGCCGAGCGCAGCGGCCGCATCCGCCAGATCACAGACTGGATGCTGACCCGCGCCGTGCGCACATTGGCCGCCTGGGCGGCCGAGGGCCGCGAGCCGCTGTCCATCGCCGTCAACATCTCGACGCTGGACATCCAGGACCAGACCCTGCCCGCCCGCGTGGCCGCGCTGCTGGCCGAATACCGCGTCGAACCCAGCCAGCTGCAGCTGGAGGTCACCGAGACCGGCCTGATGGCCAGCGGCACCGACTCCATCGCCGTGCTGCACGCGCTCAAGAGCTGGGGCGTGAAGCTGGCCATCGACGACTTCGGCACCGGCCAGTCGTCGCTGGCCTATCTGCAGCATCTGCCGGTGGACGAGCTCAAGATCGACCGCAGCTTCGTGCAGGATGTCGACCGCGACCCGCGCCGCCAGGCCCTGCTGAAATCCATCGTCGGCGTGGGCCATGGCCTGGGCCTGACGGTGACGGTGGAGGGCGTGGAGAACGACGCCGAGCTGGCCTGCGTCACCGCCTGCGGCTGCGACCTGCTCCAGGGCTTTCTGCTGGCCCGGCCCATGGCGCTGCCGGAGTTCGAGCAATGGACGGCTCAGGCACGCTAAAATCCACGCCTTTCGTCGTTTTGCCCCTGCTGTGGGCTAAGTTTCACTGGAGCCAACATGGGCAACAAGATCGTCACCGAAGCGGACCGCCGCGCCACCCCCCGTCCCGACGCTCCCAAGGGCGTGACCTTCACGGCCGGCAAGGGCCAGCTGCGCAGCCTGGAGCGCGGTTCGCACACCCGTTCCAAGAAGAACCCGGGCAAGCGTCCGCACTCGGGCTGATCTTTCGGGCTGAACGCCTGAAGGTTCAACGCACACAGGCCCCGCGGGGCCTGTTTGTTTTTGTCGGCTAGAAACTGACCAGACCCCATGATCCGCATCAACGAACTCCGCCTGCCGCTCAATCACGCCGAGGACGCGCTGCGTCCCGCCGCGCTGGCGCGGCTCAAGCTGGCCGACGCCGAGCTGGCCAGCATCCACGTCTTCCGCCGCGGCTACGACGCGCGCAAGCGCTCGGACATCCAGCTCGTCTACACGCTGGACTGCACGCTGGCCGCTGGCGTCGACGAAGCCGCCGTGCTGGCGCGCTTCGCCGGCGACCACCAGATCCGTCCCACGCCCGACACCGGCTACCACTTCCTCGCGCAGGTGGGCGAGTACGCCGGCCCGCGCCCCGTCGTCGTCGGCTTCGGCCCCTGCGGCCTGTTCGCCGCGCTGATCCTGGCGCAGATGGGCCTGCGCCCCATCGTGCTGGAACGCGGCAAGGCCGTGCGCGAACGGACACAGGACACCTGGGGCCTGTGGCGCGAGCAGAGGCTGCACCCCGAGAGCAACGTGCAGTTCGGCGAAGGCGGCGCCGGCACCTTCTCCGACGGCAAGCTCTACAGCCAGATCTCCGACCCGCGCCACCTGACGCGCAAGGTTCTCCAGGAGTTCGTCAAGGCCGGTGCGCCGGAAGAGATCCTCTTTGTGAGCAAGCCCCACATCGGCACCTTCCGCCTGGTCAGCATGATCATCAAGATGCGGGCCGACATCGAGGCGCTGGGCGGCGAGATCCGCTTCCAGCAGAAGATGACCGACCTGGTCATCGAGGACGGTGCCGTGCGCGGCGTACAGCTCGAATCGGGCGAGCAGATCGGCACGACCCACGTCGTCATCGCGCTGGGCCACAGCGCCCGCGACACCTTCCAGATGCTGCACGCCCGCGGCGTGCAGATGGAGGCCAAACCCTTCTCCATCGGCTACCGGATCGAGCATCCGCAGAGCCTCATCGACGCGGCCCGCTTCGGCCCGAATGCCGGCAACGAGATCCTCGGCGCGGCCGACTACAAGCTGGTGCACCACGCGAAGAATGGCCGCTCGGTCTACAGCTTCTGCATGTGCCCCGGCGGCACGGTGGTCGCTGCAACCAGCGAGCCCGAGCGCGTCGTCACCAACGGCATGAGCCAGTACTCGCGCAACGAACGCAACGCCAACGCCGGCATCGTCGTGGGCCTGACGCCCGAGGACTACCGCCAGGATGGCAAGCGCGACGGCAGCCCCGTGAACCCGCTGGACGGCATGGCCTTCCAGCGCATCTGGGAAAGCCGCGCCTACGAACTGGGCGGCGGCGGCTACCTGGCGCCTGGCTCGCTGGTGGGCGACTTCATCAAGCGCCAGGTGAGCAAGCAGTTCGGCGACATCGAGCCCAGCTACAAGCCGGGCGTCACGCTGACCAATCTGCAGGCCAAGGGCAGCGGCTCGCTGCCGACCTACTGCCTGGAGGCCATCCGCGAGGCCCTGCCCGCCTTCGCCCGCCAGATCCGCGGCTTCGACCGCCCGGACGCGGTGCTGACCGGCGTGGAGACGCGCACGTCCTCGCCGCTGCGCATCAACCGCGGCCGGGACTACCAGAGCCTCAACGTGCGCGGGCTGTTCCCGGCCGGGGAAGGCGCGGGCTATGCCGGCGGCATCATGAGCGCAGGCGTGGACGGCATCGAGGTGGCCGAGGCGCTGGCAGCGGACCTGCTGGGCCTGTCGGAGGCGCCGGTGCTGCAGGGCAAGGGAGCGAAGGCGGGTGGGCAGGTCTGAATGGCCGCGCCCCGGCGCAGCTCATGCGTCCTCGGGCGAGTCTGACCCGCGCGGGTCTATCGCCGCACCCTGAGGATCCCGCCCTTCTTGTAGGCCGCCTGCTCGTGGAAAAGGTCGAACAGGAACTGCTCCAGTTCCTCGTCCGCCACGAACGCCGGGATGACGAACCCGGCCGGCGCCCGCTTGCCGTCGATGCCCACCGCCAGCACCGCCCACTGCTCGCCGCGGCGCTCGATGTCGAAGAGGCGTCCGAAGACGTTGAAGCGTTGGGCAGTCATGGGGGTGACGAGCGCTCAGTCTTCGGGGAAGCGTTCGCGCCACAGCGCGACAAGCCGTGGCTCCGCATCGATGCGTCGCATCACCTCAGCCATGCGCGGCGCGGCTGCGTAGAACCGCTCCCGCCACGGCCCGAAGCGCGAGATGACGGCGACGTAGAGGTCCAGCACCGTCAGCTCGTCGCCCAGCAGCCATCGCCCTGGCGTCAGCTGTGCATCCATCTGCGCCCAGCAGAACGCGATGCGTTCGTGCACGGCGTCCACCACCGCATCACGCGCGCTGTCGGGTGCCCCGATGCGCTTCACGTCCGGCTTGATCCAGTGCAGCGCATAGATCGCCGACGACACGTAGAGCATCCAGCGCAGGAAGGGGCGGCGCAGCGGGTCGTCGACCGCGGGCGCCAGGCGTGACTCGGGATGCAGGTCGGCCATGTAGATCAGGATGGCCGCGCTCTCGGTCATGACCTCGCCGTCGGGCAGCACCAGCGTCGGGATCTGGCGCATGGGATTGCTGGGCGCGACGCGCTCACGCGCGGCGGCCTCGGCCCAGGTGGCGCCCTCGACGAGGTGGTAGGGCAGGCCCAGCAGCGTCAGCGCGGCCTCGACGGCCACGGAGCCGGAAGCCCCGGCCCCATAGAGCGTGAGGGGGACGAGATCGGGGCTCATGTTCCGCTCGTCATCGCCTCACCCCTGTCGCGGGCGATCATCAACCGTCCACGGCTGCAACAGCTGACGCATGGCCAGGCGCAGCTCGCCATGCTCCGCCTCTGCATACCGGGGCGCCGATGCCCAGTCGTAGAACCATGCCGGCCGGCGTCGGGCTTCCTGAGCTTCAGAAAGGTAGCGCGGAAAGACGTGCGCATGCAGCTCGGGCTCGGAGTTGCCAAGGATTTCATAGTTCACGCGATAGCAATCCGTCGCCTGAAGCAGCGCGTCGCCAACGTGCGCCATGTCCTGCAGGTAGCGGGCACGTGCGTCTGCATCGAGGTCGTTGAGGCTGGGCACGACCGGATCTGCCAGCAGCAAGCAGTAGCCCGGCAGGAACTGCACGTCACCCATGACCGCCCAGCCGGACGACAGCCGCGCGATCACCCAAGGATTCGCACCGGCCCGCGCCAGCAGCACACGGTCTGCAATCAAAGGCATTGACGTCCCTTCGGCAATTCAACAAGAGTGCCGCCCCTTCCTGTCACCGTGCGGCATGGTGAGCCGGCCATCGAGCGCGGCCGTGGCTTTCACGGCGACCATGGTCACGCCGTCGGCATAACGGACCGCATCTTCGCAGGCACCGTCCGATGTCGCCACGCTTGAGCCAGGGCCGCGCGACACGCCTTGTCCACCGTGGGCACCGCACCTTCAGCAGGACAGCGGACCACAGCAGCACTCGCCTCATGGGACGTGGGTTTGCGCGCTCCCATCAGCGGGCACGGTGCGCAGATAGGCCATCAGGTCCGCCAACTTGCGCTCGTTCAGGCCCACGCCCCAAAAGCGCATCTTGGTGCCGGGCACCACGCCGCTGGGGTCGCGGATGAAGGCGGCCAGGCGCTCCTCGGTCCAGACGATGTCGGCGGCCTTCAGCGCGCTGGAGTAGGCGTAGCCGGGCATGCGGCCGGCGCGGCGGCCGACGATGCCGTTGAGCGGTGGGCCGAAGGCGTTGCGTGCGACGGGGCCGATCTGGTGGCAGTGGATGCAGGCCGCGTAGACGCTGCGGCCCGCCGCGGCGTTGCCGCCCCCCGGCTGGCCCTGCACGCCGCCTGCAAGGCCGGCCAGCACCAACGGCAGCAGCGCCCGCGGCCTCATGCGTCGGCGTCCCCCGGCGCCAGCATCGCAATCAGCTCCTTGGCGAACGCCAGCGCGTCCTCCGGCAGCTCGAAGTGCATCTCGTTGTTCAGCTCGACGACCTCGCCGTCCGGACCCTTGTGCACGACCGACCAGCCGCCCGCACCGCCGTCGACGGCGAGCACGCCGAACTGGCCCGGCGCCAGCTCGCGCGCGCTGCCGCCGGTGACGACGATGTCGCGGCCGAGGTGAGAGTGGTAGCGTTTCATCCGGTCCATTTTCAAGGAGAGAGCAATGAAGGCAGTCTGGAACGGCGTGACCCTGGCCGAAAGCGACGACACGGTGCTCGTCGAGGGCAACCATTACTTCCCCGCCGAGTCGCTGAACACCCAGTACACGACCTTCAGCAACCACGTCAGCCGCTGCGCGTGGAAGGGTGAGGCCAAGTACCTGAGCCTGCTGGTCAACGGCGAGCTGAACACCGACGCCGTCTGGTACTACCCCGACCCGCTGCCGGCGGCCGAGAACATAAAGGGCCGCTACGCGTTCTGGAAGGGCGTCAAGGTTTCGGACTGAGTCCTTCGGGCCACAGCACCCACAGCCGCAGCGGCTGCTTGGTGCGGCTGGCCCGTAGCGCCGCGTCGTCGCCCCAGCCCCAGAACAGGTCGGCGCGCACGGCGCCCTGGATGGCGCTGCCGGTGTCCTGCGCGAGCACGAGGCGGCGCAGCGGCGTGGTGGACCAGGGCTCGGTGCTGTCCAGCCACAGCGGCGAGCCCAGCGCGATGTAGGCACGGTCTATGGCGACCGAGCGCCCCGGCGTCAGCGGCACGCCCTGCGCACCGCGCGGGCCCTGGGCCGTATCGGCCAGCGCCTCCTCGCGGAAGTAGACGACGCGCGGATTCACGGCCAGCGCCTCGCGCACCTTGGCCGGGTTGCGGCGCGCCCAGTCGCTCAGGGTGCGCGGTGTCGCGTCGGCCACCTCGCCACGGTCCAGCAGCCAGCGCGCGACGGACTGGAAGGGCTGGTCGTTGTGGCCCGCGTAGGCGACGCGGCTGACGCGCTCGGCGCCGCCTGCATCGCGCGTGACGAGGCGGCCCGAACCCTGGATCTGCAGCTGCAGCAGCGCGAAAGGGTCGTCCACATAGGCCAGCTCCAGCGCGGTGAAGCGCGGGTTGGTGTCGATGTCGCGGCGCGGCGTGCGGCGCAGCGCGGGGTCGGCGGGCAGCGTGTGCAGCGGCCACTGGAAAGCACCCTGGCGCAGGCGGCTGGCAGCGAGCTGCGGCTCGAAGTAGCCGGTCAGCAGGCCGCTGGCCTCGCCGCCATCCATCTGCAGTCGCCAGGGACGCAGGTGCTTCATCAGCAGCAGGCTGGCCTCCAGCGCGTCGGCGGGCGCCTGCAGCGCGGCGCGGGCGCAGAACTCGGCCCAGCCCGGCGCCGGACGTTGGCAGCCGGCGAGCAGAGCCGGCCAGGCGGCGAGCAGGTCGTCGTCGCCCCAGCCAGGCAGGTCCTTCCAGTCGGCGGCGACCCACCGCGGCGCGGCGGCCCGCGGCGGTGCCGGCGCGGCCGCCGGCGCATCCCGCGGCGCGGGCGGCTGACGCGGCGGCGACGAGCAGGCGGCCAGGCTTCCTAGAATCGCGGCCAACACCCCACGCGCCCACCATCCCATGCTGCTACTCGCCCTCGAAGCCTTCGGCGCGCTGCTGATCTTCGTCTTCATCATCTGGTGGACCATGTTCGCCGGCCGCAAGAAGGGCGAGCGCCGCGACGATCACTGATCTTCACGCGGGCCGAGCTCCGGGCCGCTCCCTGGCCGGCCCGCGCAGGCGATGGGCCTGCGGCTCGATGCCGCAAGCATCGCCGTTCCCCCGGGGGACCGGCCAACGGACTCCTTGGACGTGGGGCCTCATTTCGGCGGGACCAGGAAGCTCAACGGTTCGCGCCGCAGCCTCCCGCGGATGGCCGCGTAGACGCGCATGCGGTCGGCCAGGCGGATGCCGCGCGAGCGCATGGCCACCCTGAAGGCGCACAGGAAACTGACGCCGACGTTGAGCATGCCGATGCCGGCGATGCACAGCACACATGACCAGAAAGCCCAGGTGCCCATGACACCGGCGCCCAGAGCTCCCACCGCGGCGGCGAGCTGGCCGGTGGAGAGCGTCACGTGGCGCACCTCGACGGGCAGGCCGAAGAAGCCGCCGAGCGCCGGCACCAGGCCGAGCATCAGCCCCAGGCTGATGTTGGCCGTCAGGCCCGAGATGTTGGCCCGCAGCCAGCGCGACCAGGCCTTGGCGCGGGTGTGGCCCAGGGCGGCGACGATGCGGGGGTTCCAGGCGATGGCGCTGTCCAGGCGGTGGAAGACGAACCAGTTCTCCACCCAGCCGGCGATGAGGCTGGAGGCGAACAGCAGCGTGCCGGTGAAGGCGGCGAACAGCAGCGAAGGGCCGAACAGGCTCAGCGAATGCAGCACGTACTGCGCGTCCTGCACGCCCACCAGCGGCGCGCCGAAGGCCGCCCAGCACAGCCCCTGCACGGCCAGCACCAGCGGCGCGACGACGCTGAGGTTGCCGATGATGCCGGCCACCTGCGAGCGCACCAGGTGACTGACCTCGTCGACGAAGCCCTCCAGCACCTCGTCGCGCTCGATGTGCAGCAGCTTGTCGGCCATGGCCGGGGCCGTCATCGCCGGCTGCTTGGTCGCCACCGTCCAGTGCAGCAGGTGAATGAGGACAAAGCAGGCGGCGTAGTTCACGCCGGCCCAGAAGCCGCCCCAGAAGGCCGTGAAGCCCAGCAGCCCGATGCCGAACTTCAGGAAGGTGGTGCCCGCCAGCACGGCGCCGCCGCCTGCCGCGCGCCCGAGCATGTCACGGTACTCGTCGCGGCTGCGGGTGATGTAGTGCTCGCCGGTCTCGGCGCTGCGCTCGGCCACCTTGCGCGCCAGCAGCGAGTAGTGGCGCGCGAACAGCGTGCGCAGGCTGCGCCGCTCGTGCACCACGCGCACCAGGCCGGCCACCAGGCGCAGCAGCTCGCGCTGCGGTTCGTGGGACAGCAGGCAGGCCAGCAGCGCCTCGATGCGGTCCAGCCGCGCGGTGAGCTGCTCGACCGAGAACATCAGGTCCACCGACACGCCATGGACTTCGAGGTGCTCGGGCACCGTCAGCGCGGCGGCGCGGCAGCGGTCCAGCAGCGCGTGCAGGTACTGCGTGGCCTGCGCGAGCGCCGTCGCATCGTGGCCTGACAACACGCGCTCCACCGCCTCCCAGGCCGTGGGCAGCTGGTGGAATGGCTTGTCCTGCACCAGTGCCTCGTCCATGCGCACGCGCAGCGGCCCGGACAGGCCGGCCGCGTGCACGCTGCTGACGAGGACCGTGATGGCCGCACGCGCCTCGACGCGCCAGCCGTCGTCGGGCGTCGCGGCGAACAGCAGGCTCAGCCGGGCCAGCAGCTCGTCGTCGATGGCGGCGATCCAGTCCTCGTCGTCCTCGCTGCCGAAGAGCAGCTCGAACAGCGCCGCGAGGTCTCGCGTATCGGTCGTGGCGGGCAGCAGGCGGCGGCGCAGGCGGCCCAGGAACTCGTGCCACAGCGCCATGCGCGGCGCGAAGCCCACCTCGGCGAACAGCGAGACCGCGTCGACGTCGTTCCAGACCCCTCCGATGACGTTGGCAAACGCCCAGGCATGCTCTGGGTGGCGCTCCAGCACGTTGAGCAGGTGCTTGAGGCGCACCAGCGGCAGCGGCGTGCCGGAGGCGTCCTCGCGCGGCGCATGCCGCAGCCATTCCAGCAGGCGCACCAGCCAGAGATTGCGCTCGGCAAGCTCCGCCTGCGGGTCGGCCGCGTTCAGGAGGGCGGTGAGGTCCCAGGTCAAAGGCGGATCGGGATTAATGCAGCGAGGCGCTGTCGGCGAGCAGGAACTCGGCAACGTCGGCGTAGAAGACCTCGCAGCCCTCGGTCACGCACAGGAAGCGCCCCCGCATCGTGCCCTGGGGCGTGCCGATCTGGGCCCAGGAGCTGTACTGGAAGCTCTGGCCCGGCGCCAGCACCGGCTGGTGGCCGACGACGGCCAGGCCCTCGACGACCTGCACCTGGCCGCGCGCATCGGTGATCTCCCAATGCCGGCCGATGAGCTGGGACAGCACGTCGCCGCTGTTCTCTATGGTGATCGTGTAGCTGAAGGCGTACAGGCCTTGCTCGAGATGGGTCTGCTCGGGCAGTGCCTGGACGGCGACGCTGCAACTGAAACGGGGGTTCGCCATCAGGTGATTGTCGGTGCCGAACGCTATGCTCGCCGCATGTTCGTCAGGATGCGTGATCCTAAGTGCTGCGCTGGCCGTTTCTGCTGAGCGCGCTGCTTTGCCTTCCGGCGCCGGCGCAGGAGCTGTCCCTGCGCACAGTCCAGCAGAGCGGCGCCACGGTCAAGTACGACCCGGACGGCGGCAGTGCCAGGCCGGGGCTGTGCCTGGAGGTCCTGCGCGCCGTCGAGCGCACCGACCCGGGGCTGCATTTCACGGGGCTGGAGCAGCAGGTGCCGCTGCGGCGCGTCGAGCGGCTGCTGGCCGATGGCCTCGTGGACGCCTTCTTCTGCCTGCTGAGGACGCCGGAGCGCGAGAAGCAGTGGCACTACGTGCCGGTGCCGCTCTACACGATACGCCACGTCGTCACGCAGCGCGCGGACGATCCACGCCCGCTGGCCAGCCTGGCCGAGCTGGCGGCCCTGAGCCAGCGCAAGCCGGTGCTGATCTCGCGCGGCTCCGCGCTGACGCGCCGGCTCGCGGCGGCCGACGTGGTCTTCACCGAAGTCGGCTCCGAGCGCGAGGCGCTGCAGATGCTGGCGCTGGGCCGCGCCGACGCCGTCTACGGCCAGGACATCAACCTGCAGCGCCACATCGCCGAGAGCAAGATGGGCGACAAGCTGAAGATAGGCCGCACCGTGTTCCAGGAGGAAGCCCAGTACCTCACCGTTCGCGCCGACCTGCCGGCCGGCCAGGAGGAGCGTCTCGCACAGGCGCTGCGCCGGCTGGAGCGCGATGGCGCGCTGCGCCAACTGGCCGAGAAATACCGATGAAGCCGCTCTACCTGCCGCCTGATGGCCGGCCGCGCTGCGCCTGGTGCGCCGCCGCGCCCGGCGACGACGCCTACCTGCGCTACCACGACGAGGAATGGGGCCGGCCCGTGGCCGACGACTTCCGGTTGTTCGAGAAGCTGTGCCTGGAGGGCTTCCAGAGCGGGCTGTCGTGGCGCACCATCCTGAACAAGCGCGAGGCCTTCCGCGCGGCCTTCGCCGGCTTCGACTACCACCGGGTGGCGAAGTTCGACGAGAAGGACGTGAACCGGCTGCTGGCCGACACGGGCATCGTGCGTCACCGCGGCAAGATAACGGCGGCCATCCACAACGCCGGGCGCTGCGTGGAGCTGGCGGCCACGGAGGGCTCGCTGGCCGCCTACCTGTGGCGCTTCGAGCCGGCGCAGAACTCGGTGGCCCACAACCTGTCGCAGTCGCCGGCCTCCGAGGCCCTGTCCAAGGACCTGAAGAAACGCGGCTGGAAGTTCGTCGGCCCGACGACCATGCACGCGCTGATCCAGGCCATGGGCCTCATCAACGACCACCAGCCCGGCTGCCACCACTGGGCCCTGGCCGAGCAGGCGCGCGACGGCTTCAAGCGGCCTGGAACCTAGAATCCGGCCATGGCCGCCCCTCAATACCGCATCGCCCCCAGCCTGTTGTCCGCCGATTTCGCCCGCCTGGGCGAGGAGGTCCGCAACGTGCTGGCCGCCGGCGCCGACTGGATCCACTTCGACGTGATGGACAACCATTACGTGCCCAACCTGACCTTCGGGCCCATGGTCTGCGAGGCGCTGCGCCAGCACGCGGTCAAGCCTGACGGCACGCCGGCCGTCATCGACGTGCACCTGATGGTGCAGCCCGTCGACAGCCTGGCACAGGCCTTCTGCCGCGCAGGCGCCGACATGGTGACCTTCCACCCCGAGGCCAGCGCCCACGTGGACCGCACGCTGCAGCTCATCAAGGCAGAGGGCAAGCAGGCTGGCCTGGTCTTCAACCCGGCCACTTCGCTGGACGTGCTGGAGTGGGTCATCGACAAGGTGGACATGGTGCTCCTGATGAGCGTCAACCCCGGCTTCGGCGGCCAGAGCTTCATCCCCAGCGCGCTGAGGAAGCTCAAGCAGGCGCGCGAGATCATCGCCAGGAGCGGTCGCGACATCCGCCTGGAGATCGACGGCGGCGTGAAGGTGGACAACATCCGCGAGATCGCCGCCGCAGGCGCCGATACCTTCGTCGCCGGCTCGGCCATCTTCGGCAGGCCCGACTACAAGGCCGTCATCGACGCGATGCGCGCCGAGCTGGCCAAAGCCTGAACCAGATGGCGGCCGTCCTGCTCGTCTGCACGGCCAACATCTGCCGCTCGCCGATGGCCGAGGCCATCTTCAAGGCGCGTCTGGGTGAGGTGTTCAAGACCATCGCGTCGGCCGGCGTGCATGCCGACCCGCACGGCGGCCCGGTGGACGCCCGCGCCGCGGCCGCGCTGGCCCGGCATGACTACGGCCTGGCGCGCCGCTGGCGCTCGCACCGCGTCGAGCCGGAGCAGCTGGACAGGTACGACCTCGTGCTGGCGATGGAGGCCGAGCACCTCGCCTGGCTGCGCAGCAAGGCCGCGCCCGAGCTTCAGGCCCGCCTGCAGTTGCTGACCGACTTCGTGCCGGAGATGGCCGGCCAGGACATCCCCGACCCCTACTTCGGCCCCGTCGCGGGCTTCGACGCCGTGATCGGCATGATCGAGCGCGCCGCCGGCGGCCTGCAGATGGCGGCCCGCGAAGGCCGCCTGAGGTTCAGCTGATCAGGCGGCCTTGCTGGCGAACTCGGCCACCGCGCGGGTATCGGGCCCCTCGCCACTGAAGCGGTCCAGCGCCAGGTAGATGACCGGCGTGATGTAGAGCGTCACGGCCTGCGACAGGATCAGCCCGCCCACCACGGCCAGGCCCAGGGGCTGGCGCAGCTCGGCCCCGGCACCCAGGCCCAGCGCGATGGGCAGCGCGCCCATCAGCGCGGCCAGGGTCGTCATCATGATGGGCCTGAAGCGCAGGATGCAGGCCTGGCGTATGGCCTCGGCCGGCGCCAGGCCCTGGCTGCGCTGCACATCCAGCGCGAAGTCGATCATCATGATCGCGTTCTTCTTCACGATGCCGATCAGCATGACGATGCCGATGGTGGCGATGATGGTCAGCTCCATGCCGAAGAGCTGCAGCGTGATCAGCGCGCCCACGGCCGCCGACGGCAGGCCGGCCAGGATGGTGATGGGGTGGATGTAGCTCTCGTAGAGCAGGCCCAGCAGCACGTAGATGACGGCGACCGCAAGGCCGATCAACAGCAGCTGGCCGCCCTGCGAATCCTGGAACACCGCCGCGTCGCCGCCATAGCTGGTGATGACGCTGGGCGGCAGCTTGATCTCCTGCGTGAAGGCCGCGATCTGCTGGGTCGCGTCACCCAGCGGCACGTTCGGCGCGAGGTTGAAGCTGATCGTGATGGCCTGCAGCTGGCCCTGGTGGTTGACGGCCGTCGGGCCCAGCGTGCGCTGCACGGTGGCGAAGGCTGCCAGCGGCACCTGGGCGCCGTTCTTGCCGCGCAGGTAGATCTTGTCGAAGGCCGTCTCGCTGCTGCGGTCGTCGTCGCCCGCCTCCATGATGACCTGGTAGGTGTTGCTCTCCGCATAGATGCTGGACACCTGGCGCTCGCCGAAGGCGCCGTAGAGCGCGTTGCGCAGGTCCTGCATCTGCACGCCCAGGATGGCCGCGCGCTCGCGGTCGATGACGAGGCTGGCCTGCAGGCCGCGCATTTGCGAGTCGCTGGTGACGTCGCGGAAACGGTTGTCGCCGCGCAGCTTCTCCTGCAGCTTGGTGGCCCAGCTGTTGAGCTCGCCGGCCGACACCGACTGCAGCGTGTACTGGTAGCGGCTCTTGCTCTGGCGACCGCCCAGCTGCAGGTTCTGCACCGGGCGCAGATAGACCTGGATGCCGGGCACGGCGCGCAGCTTCTTGCGCAGGCCCTCGAGCACCTTGGGCATGGGCTCACGCTCGCCGCGGGCCTTCAGGTTGATGAACATGCGGCCGGTGTTGGTGGCGGTCCCGGAGGGCCCGCCGCCGACGGCCGAGCTCAGCGCCGCTACGTTGGGGTCGTTGCGCACGATGGACGCGACGCGCTCCTGCAGCAGCGTCATGGCGGCGAAGGAGGTGTCCTCGGCAGACTCGGTGCCGGCCTGGATCTGGCCGATGTCCTCCTCAGGGAAGAAGCCCTTGGGGATGGTGGCGTAGAACCACACCGTCGCGACGAAGCTCAGCAGGGCCACGCCCAGCACCCAGGCGCGATGGCGCAGCGCCAGGTCCAGCGTGCGCGTGTAGGCATTCAACGTGGCCGAGAAGCCGCGCTCGAAGAGCCGGCCCAGCGGCCCGTCCTCATGGTGCTCGCCCGCCTTCAGCAGGCGGCTGCACAGCATGGGGACCAGCGTCAGCGACACGACGGCCGACACCAGGATGGACAGGCCCACGACGACGGCGAACTCGTGGAACAACAGGCCGATGACGCCCGGCATGAAGAAGATGGGGATGAGCACCGCCACCAACGACACCGAGATCGACAGGATGGTGAACGCCATCTCGCGCGCGCCGCGCACCGCCGCGTCGAAGGGCTTCATGCCGTCCTCGACATGGCGGACGATGTTCTCCAGCATGACGATGGCGTCGTCCACCACCAGGCCCACGGCCAGCGTGATGCCCAGCAGCGAGATGTTGTCCAGCGAGTAGCCCAGCGCGAACAGAAGCGTCAGCGCGCCGATCAGCGAGATCGGCAGCGAGGCCGTCGGGATCAGCGTCGCCACCGCACGGCGCAGGAAGATGAAGATGACCAGCACCACCAGGCCCACCGTCAGCGCCAGAGTCAGGTAGACGTCGTGCAGCGACTCGCGGATGGATACCGAGCGGTCGCTCAACGTGTCCATCTTGATGGACGCCGGCATCTGCGCCGCGAAGCGCGGCAGCAAGGCCTTGACCTTGTCTACCACCTGCACGGTGTTGGCGTCAGGCTGGCGCTGGATGGCCAGCACGATGGAGCGCTCGCCCTGGTAGGTGGAGTAGGTCTTGCTGGTCTCGACGCTGTCCTGCACCTCGGCCACGTCGCGCAGCAGCACCGGAGCGCCGTTGCGCGAGGCGACGACGATGCGGCCGAACTCGGTGGCATCGCGCAGCTGGCGGTTGGCCTGGATGGTCAGCGTCTGGCGCGCGCCGTCCAGCACGCCCACCGGCGTGTTGGCGTTGGCCGCCCTCACCGCCCCCTGCAGCTCGTCCAGCGTGATGTTGCGCTGGTTCAGCAGGTCGGTGCTGACCTTGATGCGCACCGCATAGCGCTTCTGGCCGTATATGGACACCTGGGCCACGCCGTCGATGGTGGACAGGCCCGGCGACAGCAGGTTCTCCGCATAGTCGTTCAGCTCGGTCAGGTCGATGGACGGCGAGGTCAGCGCCACCAGCAGCACCGGCGCGTCGGCCGGGTTGACCTTGCGGTAGCTGGGCGGCGAGGTCATCTCCGCCGGCAGCGCGCGCAGGGAGCGGAACAGCGCCGCTTGCACGTCCACCGCCGCGGCATCGATGTTGCGCGAGGGGTCGAACTCCAGCGTCAGCGAGGTGCTGCCCAGCGTGTTGACCGACGAGATGGTCTGCAGGCCCGCGATGGTCGCGAACTGCTTCTCCAGCGGCAGCGCCACCGAAGACGCCATGGTCTCGGGCGACGCGCCGGGCAGCGAGGCACCGACGTTGATGATGGGCGTGTTGTAGGACGGCAGCGCCGCGACCGGGATCTTGCTCCAGGCCGCCAGGCCGGCGATGACCAGCGACAGGTTCAGCAGCACGGTCATGACCGGCCGCCGGATGAAGACCTCCGTGAGCCTCATTTGCCTGCGCCCGAAGCTGCTGCGGAAGCTGCCGGCGCCGCGCCGCCGCTGGGCTGGATGCGCAGCGGTGTTCCCGGGCGCAGGTTCTGCTTGCCCTCCATGACGACCTGGGCCGTCGCGTCCAGGCCCTCGACGACGGCCTGCTCGCCCATGGCCTGGCGCAGCTGCACGGGCACGAGCTTGGCCGTGTCGTCCGGGCCGACGACGTAGACCGAGCGTTCATTGCCGCGCATGATGATGGCGGCCTGCGGCACCACCGTCACGCCCTTGAGCGTGCGCAGCGTGACGCGCACGCGCAGGTACTGGCCCGGCCACAGCGCATGGGCCTTGTTGTCGAACTCGGCCTTGACCTTGATGGTGCCGGTGGTGGCGTCGACGAGGTTGTCCACCGCCGAGACGCGGCCCTTGATGGACGCCGTACCGCGCGGCGCACCGGGCGGCGGCAAGGCCTCCACGTCCAGCTCGCCGGCGCGCGTGGCGCTCAGCAGCGAGCCCAGTTGCGTCTCGGGCACCGTGAAGCTGATGGCGATGGGATCCAGCTGCGCGATGTTGACCAGCGGCAGCGCCGTCGCGTTGGCCTGCACCAGGCTGCCCGGGTAGACGCTGACGATGCCGGCGCGGCCGCTGATGGGCGCGCGCAACTCGTTGTAGCCGACGGTGACCTGGGCAGCCTGCACGGCAGCCTCGTCGCTGCGCATCAGCGCCTGGCCGGCGTCGAAGTTGGCCTGCGCCGTATCGACGGCGTTCTGGGCGATGAAGTTCTGCGCCTTCAGCTCCTTGGCGCGGTTGAGCTGGCGCTCCAGGTCGGCCTGGGCCGCGCGGTCGCGGGCGAGCTGGGCGCGCGCTTTCTCCAGCGCGGCACGGTCGGCGCGGTCGTCGAAGCGGAACAGCAGCTCGCCCTTGCGCACATGCTGGCCGTCCTTGACGAGCACCTGGGCCACGGTGCTGGTCGTCTGCGCGCGCAGGTCCACGCTCTGCAGCGCCGTCACGGTGCCACTGGCCTCCACGATGATGGGCACGTCGGCCTGCCTGACCTTGACGACACCGACGTTCTGGGGCGGCGCGCTCGCTGCGGCAGCCGTGGCCGAGGCGCCGCGCGGCGGCGCCATGCCTTCTGCATCTGCCTTGCGTCCGCAGCCGCTCAGGGCCAAGATGGCCAGGCCACAGAAGATCATCAGTTGAGGGGTCGAGCGCATGAGGCTGGGCGTGCCAAAAGTAATAGGGATTGACCGAAAAAACAGATCAGCTTAACCGGCCCGTTTTACCGGTAGGTTGCTGGCCGCGGTCGACCCGTACTTTTTTTGCCCTCAGCCCTGCAGCGCGCGTGCCAGTCGCGCCCCCGCGATGGCGTTGTTCTTCACCAGCGCGATGTTGGTAGCCAGGCTGCGCCCGCCCGTCAGCGCCTTGATGCGGCCCAGCAGGAACGGCGTGATGGCCTTGCCGGCGATGCCCTGGGCTTGCGCCTCGGCCAGGGCCCGGGCCGTGATCGCGTCGATCTCCTCGCGCGGCATGGCCTCGGCGGCCGGCACCGGATTGCTGATGACCACACCGCCCACCAGGCCCAGCGCCCATTTGGCGCGGATGAAGCGCGCCTGCTCTTGCGCACCGTCCATGCGGAAGTCAGCCTTGAGACCGCTGTCGGGCGTAAAGAAGGCGGCGAAGTTGTCCTGGCCGATGCTCAGCACCGGCACGCCGTGGGTCTCCAGGTATTCCAGCGTCAGGCCCAGGTCAAGGATGGACTTGGCACCGGCGCAGACCACCGCCACCGGCGTGCGCGCCAGTTCCTGCAGGTCGGCCGAGATGTCGAAGCTCTCGGCGCCGCCGCGGTGCACGCCACCGATACCGCCGGTGACGAAGACCTCGATGCCGGCCAGCTGGGCGCAGATCATCGTCGCAGCCACGGTGGTGGCGCCCAGGCGGCCGGTGGCAACGGCATAGGGCAGATCGCGGCGGCTGAGCTTCATCGCGTCCGGCGCCTGGGCCAGCCGCTGCAGCTCGGCGTCGTCCAGGCCCACGCGGATGCGCCCGTCGATGACGGCGATGGTGGCCGGCACGGCGCCCTCGCGGCGGATGACGTCCTCGACCTGGCGGGCCGTATCCAGGTTCTGTGGCCAGGGCATGCCATGGGCAATGATGGTCGACTCGAGGGCCACGACGGGACGGCCCTGCTCACGGGCGGCGGCCACCTCGGGCGAGAGTTGGATCAGTTCGTTCATCGGTGTTCCAGAAACCTGGGGTTCAGTTTGGGGTGGACGCTGTCCTCGGTCTGCAGCGTCAGCGCGGCGAGGTCCAGGCCCAGGCGGGCCGCGGCGTCGAAGTCGGCCGCGTCGCGCAACAGCGCCGCGCAGACGCCGGCCGACAACGCGTCGCCGGCGCCGGTCACGTCGACGACGGGCACGTCGGGCGCCGGCCAATGGCGCGGCGCCCGGCCGGGTTCGCTGAGCAACAGGCCCTCGGCGCCTTGGGAAACGAGCACACGGGCCACGCCGCGCGCATGCAGGGCCGCGAAGGCAGCCTGCGGCTCGGGCGCCACGCAAGCCAGCTCGCCGGCGTTCAGCATCAGCAGGTGCAAGCCGGCGAGCCGCTCGGGCAGGCGTGCCATCTTGGCCTCGGACACGGCCACGCAGACCAGCGGAACACCAGTGGCACGTGCCTCGTCCAGCAGCAGCGGCCAGGCATCGGTGGGCAGGTTGCCGTCGGCGACGACCAGCGCAGCGCCGGCACGCAGCGTCTTGCTGGCCTCCAGCGCCCAGGGGTTGAGGCTCTCCACCAACGGCATGGCCGCCAGGCCCAGCGCCAGGCCACCGTCGGGTGCCAGCACGGCCGTGTAGCTGTCGCTGGCATGGCGGCGCAGCTGTAGGACGGCCTGCGTGTCGATGCCGACGGCGGCGGCCTGCTCAAGCAGCATGCGGCCACCCGCGTCGTCGCCCACGGCGGCCACCAGGGCCACCGGCAGACCCAGGCGTGCCAGGTTCTCGGCCACGTTGCGCACGACACCTCCGGGGGTCTCGTGCGATTCGCAGGGGTTGGACGAGCCGGGCAGCGCCTGCGCCAGCAGTCTGAGCTTGCGGTCGACATTGAGGCCGCCGATGCAGACGATGGGGGCGGCGGTGGTAGTCATTGGCGTCATTCTAGGAAGCCCGCTCGCCGAACCAGGCCGCCATCGTCGCGGCAAGCGCCTGCACCACCTGCGCGTCCGTGCGCCCGCTGCGCGCCCGCACATGGAAGGCATGGTCGGCGTCTTCCTCGATGTGCAGCGTCGCCCCATCGCCCAGGCCCTGCACGACGCCCCGCAGCAGGCCCAGCTCGGCCAGCTCGTCGCGCGTGCCCTGCAGGAACAGCAGGGGCACCCTCACGTCGGCCAGGTGGGCGGCCCGCTCGACGCCCGGCTTGCCCGCCGGATGCAGCGGAAAGCCGACGAAGGCCAGCCCGCGCAGGCCCGGCATGGGCGCCAGGGCCTGAGCCTGCGAGCTCATGCGCCCGCCGAAGGACTTGCCGCCGGCAAACAGCGGCACGTCGGGCAGGCGACCACGCGCCGCCGCCACCGCCGCACGCACGGTGGCATGGGCCAGCGCGGGCGTGTCGGGCCGCTTTGAGCCGCGCTCCATGTAGGGAAACTGGTAGCGCAAGGTCGCGACAGCCTGCTCGAGCAAGGCCTGCGACAGCGCAGCCATGAAGTCATGCTGCATGCCAGCGCCCGCGCCATGGGCGAACGCGTAGGCAGCCCGCGGCCGCGACGGCAGCAGCCACAGGGCGGAGACGGTGGTGCGGTCGTTGACCGTCAGCGAAAGAGGCTCGGGCGGGTTCATGCCGGATGGCGGGGGCAGCAATCCCGCCAGCTTACGACCCGCCCGGGCCGGCGCTCAGCGGCGGCGGCGGGCGCGCCGCACGCCCGCCAGGACCGCCAGCCCGAGCGCCAGCAAAAGCGCCTGCGCCGGCTCGGGCACCGCCACGGCCAGCGCCTGCGCGCCCAGCACCGCGTGCAGCGCCGCGGTGGGATGCTCGTAGTCCCAGTACAGGTAGGCATCGGGGTTGCCGCAGACGCTTGGCGCCGGGCCGCCCGGCAGTGCCTGGCCACCGACGTCGCCCGTGTAGCAGGCGCCGGTCACGTTGGAGAAGCCATAGGCCGAAGGGTTGGCGGTGATCGCGGTATGCGCGGCGTAGACGTCGAACTGGCGGATGTCCAGCGCCGAGAAGGCTGGCTGCGCCAGCGTGCCGGCGAGCGCGGCGTTGAACGCCTGGCTCGCCCCCTGGGCCAGCGCGGACAGGCCGGCCGACCCGCGCGAGTTCACGGCCGGGATCAGCGACAGGTCAGGAAGATTGGCGACCAGGAAATGCGTCGCGCCCAGGCTCGACAGCCCCTGGATCGCACCACCAATCGACTGCATCGACTGGCTGATCGCAGCGCCGACCGCCCCGGGGTTGCCCTGGGCGGCGGCGCCAATGGCGTCGGACATGTCGTTGGCACCTATCCACAGCACGAACAGCGCACCGGCGTCGGCCTGCGCATGGCCGGCCGTGAAGGCGCCGATCTGCTGGTTGAAGCTCAGCGCGCTGGCCGGCAGCCCGGCGGCCATGTAGCCGGTGCGCGCGCCGCCGTAGGCGTAGTCCGTGCCGCCCAGCACGGAGGGGCTCAGACTCAGGCCCAGGCCGGCCGCCAGATGATCGGCGTAGCTCAGGCCGTTGGTGAAGCGGCCGACGATGCTGCCGTTGCTGTAGTAGCTCGTGCTGGGCACCGCGCCACCGGTGACGACAAGGTCGTTGCCGACGTCCGACAGGCTGTCGCCGAACACGAACAGGTTGGAATACGGCTGAGCCCGGGCCAGGGCCGCAAGGCCGAGGCCTGCGGCCAGCAGGACCAGGGGGCGCACCCAGCGGCGCAGGAAGCTTTGCCTCATGTCGTGATGGCTTTCCGGTGAACGCGAAGGCGAGTGGCGGCAGGCGTCGCCTGCCGTGCAGGCGCGGTCGGCGAGGTTGAGGGGCCGGGGCATTCTGGAGGGAGATCCGTCCGCCGCAGGCGGGCTGGCCACGCCGCCATCCTTCATTGTTGGGATGCCACGGATCCGGTCATTTACCATGGCGCCGGCCCGACCGCTCGTCGTCGGGCCACGTCGCTCGGACGGTTCCGGGCGCTCACGTGACATTGCCATGACCTCTTCCCCTTCCGCCTCCGGCGGCAAGCGCCGTTTCGCGCGCATCGACCGCCTCCCACCCTACGTCTTCAACATCACGGCCGAGCTCAAGCTCGCGGCCCGCCGGCGTGGGGAGGACATCATCGACATGAGCATGGGCAACCCCGACGGGGCCACGCCGGCGCACATCGTCGCCAAGCTCGCCGAGGTGGCCCAGCGGCCCGACACCCACGGCTACTCGGCCAGCAAGGGCATCCCGCGGCTGCGCCGCGCGATCTCGCATTGGTACGAGCGCCGCTACGGCGTGGCCATGGACCCCGACAGCGAGGCCATCGTCACCATAGGCTCCAAGGAGGGTCTGGCCCACCTGATGCTGGCCACGCTGGACCGCGGCGACACGGTGCTGGTGCCAGACCCAAGCTACCCCATCCACATCTACGGCGCCGTCATCGCCGGCGCCGACATCCGCGCCATCCCCGTCAGCAGCGAGGTGGACTTCTTCGCCGAGTTGGAGAAGACCATACGCGGCAGCTACCCGAAGCCCAAGATGATGGTGTTCGGCTTCCCGTCCAACCCGACGGCGCAATGCGTGGATCTGGGATTTTTCGAGCGCGTCGTCGCGCTGGCCAAGAAGCACGACATCCTCGTCGTGCACGACCTGGCCTATGCCGACATCGTGTTCGACGGCTACCAGGCGCCGTCCATCATGCAGGTGCCCGGCGCCAAGGACGTGGCGGTGGAGTTCTTCACGCTCAGCAAGAGCTACAACATGGCCGGCTGGCGCATCGGCTTCATGGTCGGCAATGCCGACCTCGTCGCGGCGCTGGCGCGCATCAAGAGCTATCACGACTACGGCAGCTTCACGCCGGTGCAGGTGGCCGCCATCGCCGCGCTGGAGGGCGACCAGCAGTGCGTGCACGACATCGCCGCCAGCTACCAGCGCCGCCGCGACGTGCTCCACAAGGGGCTCACCGAGGCCGGCTGGGCCGTCGACTGCCCCAAGGCCAGCATGTACATCTGGGCGCCCATCCCCGAGCCCTACCGTGCGCTGGGCTCGTTGGAGTTCGCGCGCCAGCTGCTGGAGAAGGCCAAGGTCTGCGTGTCGCCCGGCATAGGCTTCGGCGACCACGGCGACGGCCATGTGCGCTTCGCGCTGATCGAGAACGAGTCGCGCATCCGCCAGGCGGTGCGGGGCATCAAGGCCATGTTCAAGGCCGACGGAGTCCTGCCACCATGATCGCGCCCCGGGCCTGCATCCTCGATCTCGACGGCACCCTGGTCGACACGCTGGGCGACTTCGTCGCCGTGCTGGGCCTCGTGCTGTCCGACCTCGGTCTGCCGCCGGTGACGCGCGGCTTCGTCGAGCACACCATAGGCCGTGGCAGCGAACACCTGGTGCGCACGACGCTGGCCCGGGTGGGCGCCGACGCGGCGCTGTTCGAGCACGCCTGGGTGCTCTACCAGCGGCACTACGCCGAAGTGAACGGCGAGCACGCCGCGGTCTATCCGGGCGTCGTCGCGGGGCTGCAGGCGCTGCGGGCACGCGGCCTGCCGCTGGCCGTGCTGACCAACAAGCCCGCGGCGCCGGCGCGCGAACTGCTGAGGCGCAAGGGTCTGGACGGCTATTTCCAGCAGGTCTTCGGCGGCGACGACTTCGCGCGCAAGAAGCCGGACCCGCTGCCACTCGTCAAGACCTGCGAGACCCTGGGAACGCCACCCGCGACGACATGGATGGTGGGCGACTCGCGCAACGACGCCGAGGCCGCGCGCGCGGCCGGCTGCCCGCTGGTCCTCGTGACCTACGGCTACAACCACGGCGAGGACATCCGCGCCGTGCCGGCGCTGCAGCACCTGGAGCGGCTGGACGCGCTGGCGCTGCCCGCCGGCTGAGGCACGGCCGTGCCGCCGTGCTCAGGGCGGCAGCTGACGCTTGTGGGCGTACATGGCCGCGTCGGCCCGCGCCAGCAGCTCCTCGGCCGTGCGGCCGTCGGGCCCGTACAAGGCCACGCCTATGCTGGCGCTGATGGACAGCCGCTGCCCCTGGAGCAGCAGCGGCTGGGCGAGGCGGCGCGCGATGCGGTCGCCGACGCGTCGCGCGTCGCCCGGGTTCTGCACGCCCGGGAGCAGTAGCAGGAACTCGTCACCGGCCAGCCGTGCGACGAAGTCGGCCTCGCTGAGCGCATGGCGCAGCCGCTGCGCCGCGGCGCGCAGCACCTCGTCGCCAGTCGCGTGGCCGAAGCTGTCATTGATGCGCTTGAAGCGGTCCAGATCGACGAACAGCAGCGCGAAGCCCGGCGCGCCTGCGGCGGCCGTCTCGATCTCGCGACGCACGCGCTGCTCGGCATGACTTCGATTGGGCAGGCCGGTCAGCGAGTCGTGCAGCGCCATCTGCTGCAGCTCGGCGCGCTCCAGCTCGGCTGACAGGTCGCGGATCACGCCCACGAAGCGGATCGCGGTCTCGTCGCTGATGTCGGCCACGGTCAGGTGCATGGGGAACTTGCTGCCGTCGCGTCGCAGCGCCGTCTCCATGCGGCCGGTGCCGATCATGCGCGGCAGCCCGCTGTGCAGGTAGTCCTCGACGTAGCGGGCATGCTTGTGGGCATGGCGGCTGGGCATGAGAAGGCTGACGTTCTGGCCGATGACGTCCTCGGCGCTCCAGCCGAACAGGCGCTCCGCGGCGCGGTTGAACGAACGCAACGTGCCATGCTCGTCGATGATGAGCACGCCTTCGGAGACCCGGTCCAGCGCGCTGCCGCAGACACGGCGCAGCGACACCATGCGGCGCGCGGCGACCAGCCGCTCGCGGAAGGCCCGGGTGGAAAGCGGCTTGGCCAGGAAGTAGTCCACCATGCCGCGCGCACGCCGCTCCAGCAGGTGCAGCAACTCGGGGCTGCCGCCCAGCACCATGATGGGCAGCCAGTCCTTGAAGAGCTGGTCGCGCAGGCGTTCGACCAGGCCCACCAGCGCCTGGCGCCCGATGGCCTCGTCGATCAGCACGAGCTCCACGCGCGACTGCCGGACCAGCGACTCGGCCGCGCCGGCGCCGGCCGCGTGCAGCAGCTCCAACCCCTGGCCGGCGCGCAGCGGCCGCAGCTGCTGCAGCACCTCCTCGTCCGGCGACACGAGGAGCAGACGCAGCGCCGTGCGCGCGGCGCCCTGCGCCTTGGGCGGCGACAGCGCCGGGTCGTGCATGGCTTCAGCCAATGTCGGCATCCTGGAAGTGATGTCTGATCTCCTGTACCCGATGCCGGTTGCGGCTCAGCGCGGCAACCACGTCGGGATCGAAATGCCGGCCGTCATGCGCCTGGATGTACGCCAGCGCCTCGGCGAAGCTCCAGGCGCTCTTGTAAGGCCGCGTTGAGGTGAGCGCATCCAGCACGTCGGCCACGGCCACGATGCGTGCGCTCTCCGGGATGTCGGTGGCCGCCAGGCCGCAGGGGTAGCCGCCCCCGTCCCAGCGTTCGTGATGGTGGAGCGCGATCTCGGTCGCCATCGCCAGCAGCTCGTTGCCCTCGCCCTCGGGCGCGCGCAGGATGGCTGCGCCCTTGACGGTGTGCTCCTGCATGATCTCGCGCTCCTGCGGAGTCAGCGGACCGGCCTTGAGCAGGATGGCGTCGGGGATCGCGATCTTGCCGATGTCGTGCAGCGGGCTGGCATTGAGCATCAGCTCGCAGCGCTCGTCGTCCCAGCCCAGCTCGCGGGCCAAAAGCGCCGAGACATGGCTCATGCGCAGGATGTGCGCGCCGGTCTCGTTGTCGCGGAACTCCGCGGCGCGCCCCAGCATGCGCAGGATCTGCAGTCGCGACTGGCGCAGCGCCGACGTGCGCTGCTGTACCGTCGCCTCCAGCTCGCTCTTCTGCTCCCGCAGCAGGTGACGGTTCATGTGGCCGGTGGCGTGCATCTGGATGCGCAGCAGCAGCTCGTTGGTATCGAAGGGCTTGGCCACGTAGTCGCAGGCGCCGGCCGACAACGCCCGCACCTGGTTGCCGCGACGCGAATCGCCGCTGACGACGACGAGCGGCGGCATGTTGTCGCCATAGCGCTCGCGCAACACGGCCAGCACCTCCCAGCCATCCATGTGCGGCAGGTCCAGGTCCAGCAGCACCGCGTCGAAGCCACGCGCGTCGGACCAGGCGCGCAGCTCGCGCGGGTCGGCCACCAGCGTCGGCGGCGCGAAGCCGGCCGACCGCAGCAGCTCGTCGAGCAGGGCCAGCGTCGTGGGGTCGTCATCGACCACCAGTACGCGGCCACCATGCAGCAAGGGGCGCGACGGCAGCATTTCAGGCCTCCCGGTAGACGGCGACCGCCTGGATCAGCTGCTGCGCGCGCTGGTTCAGCTCGGCGGCGGCCGCTGCGCTCTGCGCCACCATGGCCATGTTCTGCCGCGTCAGGTCCTGCAGGCGATCCAGGTCCGCGTGCACCTCCCGAACGCCGCCGGCCTGCTGGGCCGACTCCGACGCGATCTCGCCCACCAGGCGGCTGACCTCGTTCACCTGCGCCAGGATCTCCTCCCCCGTGCGGTCGGCCGTGGCCACGCCCTCGGCGCTCTCGCCGATATGCCGCAGCGAGTCGTCGACCAGCGCGCGGATCTCGCGGGCCGCCTGCGCCGAGCTCTGGGACAGTGCACGCACCTCCTGCGCCACGACGGCGAAGCCGCGCCCCGCCGGGCCGGCCCTGGCCGCCTCGACCGAGGCGTTCAAGGCCAGCACGTTGGTCTGGAAGGCCAGGCCGTCCATGGTGGCGACGATGTCCGCAATGCGACGGCTGGCCTGGCTGAGCTCGTTCATGCGCCGCACGGCGTCGCGCATCGCATCGCCGCCGCGATGGGCCACCGCGGCGGCCTGCTCGGCCAGCGCGCGTACCTGCCCCGCCGCGCGCGCATTCGCGTCGCTGCTGCGGCCCAGCGCGCCCACCGCCTCGCCGGCCCGGCTCAGCTGCTCCGCCGCCGAACGGCTGCGCGCGCTGACGTCGGCGCTGCCGGCCTTCACCTCGTCGCTGGCCTGCGCCAGCCGCTCCATCTGGCCCGCCACGTCGGACACCAGCGACCTCAGGTTGAGGCCCGCCTGGTTGACCGAGCGCATCAGCAGGCCCAGCTCGTCGAGCCGCCCCAGTTCGCTGACGGCAATGGGTTCGCCGCTCGCCACGCGCGCTGCCTGGGCCGCGATGTGGCGCACCGGGCCCAGCACCTGCCGGCGCAGGTACAGCGTCTGCGCCGCCACGGCGAGGGTCATGCCCAGCGCGACGGCCAGCGGCGTGGGGCCGGCGAACTGCACCGGCAGCAGCGCCAGCGGCACGGCGAGCACGCCCGCCAGCAGCAGCCGCGCCTGCAGCGACAGCAGGCGCCAGGCGCTCAACGGCCTGAGCCAGTCGGAGCGGACGAGCAGGCCCTGGCGGAAGGTCCAGCCGCGCATCAGGCCGTCGCGAAAGCGCTGGTAGAGCCTCTCCGCCCGCGCGACCTCGTCGGCGCCCACCGGCGTGCGCACCGACATGTAGCCCCAGGGCCGCCCGCCACGCCGCACCATCGTGGCGTTGGCGCGCACCCAATAGAAGGCACCGTCCTTGCGGCGGTTCTTGACCAGCGCCGACCACGACTGCCCCCGCTTCAGCGTGGCCCACATGTCGGCAAACGCGGCACGCGGCATGTCGGGGTGGCGCACCAGGTTGTGGGGCTGCCCCACCAGCTCCTCATGCGAGAAGCCGCTGACCTCGGCGAAGACGCCATTGGCATAGACGATCCGGCTGTCCAGGTCGGTCGTCGACATGAGCGTCGCGCCATCGGGCACCTGGTGCTCCTGCCGCGTCACGGGTTGGTTGTCTCGCATCTGGCACGACTCCCTCGGAAAGGCTTTCATCCACGTTGACGTGGCAGCCCCGGATCATGATCGATATCAAACGATATTTCAAATACGTTTGATATCAAACAAACAAGTCGTACCAAAAAACTAGGACGTATGGCTTGGCAGGCCGTCGACTTCGCCCTCGCGCACCCAGCGAGGCGCATCGAGGGCCGCCCGGCCCAGGCCGCACACCACGCCGTCGAGCTCCTGCCTGACCCGCGCCGCGCGTTGCTGCAGCAGCAGGCCCGTGCCGGCCTCGCCCGCGAGCTGCCTGCAGGCGCCGACCAGGCCCTGGGCTCCCAGGCGGCGCGCCACCTGCTCGAGCCGCGTCGCGGCCGCGGCGGCCTCCTGGGCCCGCCCGGCAAGCCAGCCATGCACGGCCTCCTGCAGCAGCCTGCGCCCCTGCTGTTCGATCGCCAGGGCCAGGCCTATGCGCGCCTCCATCCCGGCGGCGCCGAGATGCGGGCCGAACAGCTCCGGCCCGGGCGCGGCGACGGGCGGCCGCGACAAGACCTGCAAGGCCTGGCGCAGCACTGCCGCCGGCGCAGCCAAGTCGACCACCAGCGCCACGCCATCGGCCAAGGCCTCGGCCGTGCGCCGCGCATCGGCGCCATGCGTCATCCCCAGCAGCGGCGGCAGGCCATGCGTGCAATGGAAGGAGCGCAGCAGGCCGAGCGTGTCCGCCGCCGTGTCCAGGTCGACGGCCAGCAGCGCCACGGCCTCGCCCGCCTCCAGGCGGGCCATGGCCGCCTCGGCATCGACACAGGAATCAGCGCGATAGCCGGCCCCATTCAACAAGCTGGCGAGAGTCCGCGTGCGCAACTCATCGGCCTCGACAATCAGCGCAGCCTTCCACATAACCACATTGTCCGTATGGTTTAAGCATCCGGCATCCCCGACCTGGGTGTCACCAGGCCGCCTCCCGGCGGCCTCTCGCTATCATTTCCCGCTAAAGCGCCGCCCACCCGCCCGTGTTCCGAACCGTCACATGCCCACGAACGACGCCTTGGACAGGCTCTACGACAGCCCGGATTTCCTGATCCGGCGCGCACATCAGGTCGCCAGCGCCGCGTTTGCCGAGGCCTGTGCGGACCTGGACCTGACCCCCGCCCAGTACGCCGCGCTGTTCGCCCTGCGCCACCGCGCACCGATCGGCCAGAACGAACTGGGCCGCGTGATCGCCCTGGACCGCGCCACGATGTCGCTGGTCATCCGCCTGCTGCGCGAGCGCGATCTGGTGAGTGCCAGCGACGATCCCACGGACAAGCGACGCAGCCTGCTGGCCCTCACGAGGTCGGGGCGCCTGCTGCTGTCCCGGGCCGAGAAGGCGAGCTGGCGGGCCAGCGAGGAATTGCTGGCCGTCCTCAGCCCCGCCCAGGCGGCCACGCTGATGGAGCTGCTCGGGCTGTTGACCGGCGTGCACCGCCCGGGGCCCTCACCGGCCCCCCAGTGAGGACGCCGGCGGTCGACCTCAGCGCCGACGCTCGCGCTTGACGCCCAGCAGCGAATCCTTCAGCCCGTCGTCGGCGGGCTTCTCTCCCAGCCAGATGCGCAGCAGGGCCGAGTAGAACTCGGGCTCCTTGATGGTTTCGCCGATGGGCTTGCCGTTGAGCAGCACGGTGGAGCCGACGCCGGGCACGTAGTCCACCGAGAAGTTCTCGCCGCTACTGAGCTGCTTGCGGCTGGCGAATATCTCGCTCAGCTTGAGCACGCCGTTGATGGACTTGGCGAACTCGTCGCGGGTGACGTTGGCCTCCATGCCCTTGGTGAAGAGCTTGCCCAGCTCGTTGCCGTCGATGTCGCGCAGCATCTGGATGTGGATGCGCTTGGGGCCGGGGGCCGCCAGCACCTCCTGCGTCGTGCCGGCCTTCTGCGCCAGGTAGAGCCCCGCCGTGTAGACCTTGATGACGAACTTGTAGCGGATGCCGGCACCGTTGAGCTGCAGCTTCTGGCCGGCCAGGTCGAGCGTCGGCTCGTACTTCACATTGGCCACCTCGACCACCTGGGCCTGGGCGCCTGGGCCACCCAGGCTGGCTGCGGCCAGCAGTGCCGCGACGATGAACACGCGCATGTCTCGCTCCGTTGTCGGGCCGCGATAGCGGCCTCTTTGCGACGCGAAGTATGGCCCGAGACGGCGAAAACCCGGCTGATACACTGACCCGGTCATGTTCATCACGCGCAAGCACATCACGGGGTCGAGCGACCGGGGAGCCTGGCCCTGGCGTCGCTGGTCAGCCCTGCCCTGATGCCGCTTGGCGCGCCCTGACGCGCTCCCACACGCGTTGCCCGTTCACGAACCGGGCTGCACGCCAAGCCCTGAACACCGCTGTTTCAAGGTTTGACCGTGATCACCGAACTCGAATTCCAGAGCCTCGCTTCCGAGGGCTACAACCGCATCCCGCTCATCAGCGAGGCCTTTGCGGATCTCGAAACCCCGCTGTCCCTCTATCTCAAGCTCTGCGCCGGCTCCGGCCAGGGCCGCAACAGCTTCCTGCTGGAGTCCGTCGTCGGCGGCGAGCGCTTCGGGCGCTACTCCTTCATCGGCCTGCCGGCGCGCACGCTGATCCGCGCCACCGGCACACGCTGCGAGGTCGTCACCGACGGCGCCACCGTCGAGACGCATGACGGCAATCCGCTGGACTTCATCGCCGCCTACCAGGAGCGCATCAAGCCCAGGATCCCCGCCGGCTTGCCACGCTTCTGCGGCGGCCTGGCCGGCTATTTCGGCTACGAGGCCGTGCGCGCCATTGAAAAGCGCCTGGACCGCGAGCACGGCGGCGAGTCGCTCGGCACCCCCGACATCGTGCTGCTGCTGAGCGAGGAAGTCGCCGTCATCGACAACCTGTCGGGCCGGCTCTACCTCATCGTCTGGGCCGACCCGCGCCAGCCCGAGGCCTATTTCCGTGCCAAGAAGCGCCTCTCGCAGCTGCGCGACAAGCTGAGCTACTCGGTCAGCGTGCCGCGCGTGCCGCGCGGCGAATCGCACCCGGTCACGCGAGGCTTCGCCAAGGCCGACTACCTCGCGGCCGTGGCCAAGGCCAAGGACTACATCGCCGCCGGCGACCTGATGCAGGTACAGGTGGGCCAGCGCATCTCCAAGCCCTACAAGGCCGAGCCCATCGCGCTGTACCGCGCGCTGCGCGCGCTGAACCCCAGCCCCTACATGTACTTCTACGACCTGGGCGAGTTCCAGATCGTCGGCGCCAGCCCCGAGATCCTGGTGCGCGAGGAGCATGCCAGCGACGGCAGCCGCAAGGTCACGATCCGTCCGCTGGCCGGCACCCGCCCGCGCGGCGCGACGACCGAGCGCGACCTGGAACTGGAAGCCGAGCTGCAGGCCGATCCCAAGGAGCGCGCCGAGCACCTGATGCTGATCGACCTGGCGCGCAACGACATCGGCCGCATCGCCCGCGTGGGCAGCGTCAACGTGACGCAGGCCTTCGTCGTCGAACGCTATTCCCACGTCATGCACATCGTCTCCAACGTGGAAGGCGTGCTGCGCCCGGAGGTGGGCCAGCTCGACGTGCTGAAGGCCACCTTCCCCGCCGGCACGCTGACCGGCGCGCCCAAGGTGCGGGCGATGGAGCTGATCGACGAGCTGGAGCCCGTGCAGCGCGGGATCTACGGCGGCGCCTGCGGCTACCTGAGCTTCGCCGGCGACATGGACCTGGCCATCGCCATCCGCACCGGCATCATCAAGAACGGCACGCTGTATGTGCAGGCGGCCGCCGGCGTCGTGGCCGACTCGGTGCCCGAGCTGGAATGGCAGGAGACAGAGGCCAAGGCGCGCGCTTTGCTCCGTGCGGCTGAACTCGTCGAGGAGGGCTTCTAAATGCTGCTGATGATCGACAACTACGACAGCTTCACGTTCAACCTCGTTCAGTACTTCGGCGAGCTGGGCGCGGACGTGAAGGTGGTGCGCAACGACGAGATCACCGTGGCCGAGATGGCCGAGCTGAACCCCGACCACATCGTCTTCTCGCCGGGGCCTTGCACGCCCAACGAGGCAGGCGTCTGCGTGGAAGCCATCCGGCACTTCCTCGGCAAGAAGCCGCTGCTGGGCGTCTGCCTGGGCCATCAGTCCATGGGCCAGGCACTGGGCGGCAAGATCGTCCGCGCCAAGCGCCAGATGCACGGCAAGGCCAGCACGATCACGACCGACCAGCGCGGCGTCTACACCGGCCTGCCCAGGGACTTCTCCGTCATCCGCTACCACTCGCTGGTCATCGAGGAGGCCAGCTGCCCCGCGGTGCTGGAGATCACGTCGCGCAGCGACGACGGCGAGATCATGGGCGTGCGCCACCGCGAGCTGGCCGGCACGGCGACGCCGCTGGAGGGCGTGCAGTTCCATCCCGAGTCCATCCTCAGCGAGCATGGCCACGCAATGCTGCGCAACTTCCTGGAGCTGAAGGCATGAGTCACGCACGGCCGCCCGAAGGGGCTCATTCCCGCCTGTCGGGACAGCGCGAAGCGCGAAGGGTGCACCAATGAGCGATTACGCACCCGGCTCGGGGCATGGCGGCGATGCCGTGGTGGACCTGCGCAGCGACACGGTCACCAAGCCGACGCCCGCGATGCTGGACGCCATCGCCCGCGCGAAAGTGGGCGACGACGTGTTCGGCGACGACCCCACCGTCAACGCGCTGCAGGAGCGCGTCGCCGCACTGCTCGGCAAGGAAGCCGCCCTCTTCATGAGCAGCGGCACGCAGAGCAATCTCTGCGGCCTGCTGGCCCATTGCGCCCGCGGCGACGAGTACATCGTCGGCCAGATGGCCCACACCTACCGCTACGAGGGCGGTGGCGCGGCGGTGCTGGGCAGCATCCAGCCCCAGCCGCTGCCCAACCAGCCCGACGGCACGATCCGGCTGGAGGACATCGCCGCCGCCATCAAGCCCGACGACCCGCATTTCGCGCGCACGCGGTTGCTGGCTCTGGAGAACACCTGGAACGGCAACGTGCTGCCGGGCAGCTATGTGGCGGCGGCCTGCGAGCTGGCCCATTCGCGCGGCCTGTTCGCCCACCTGGACGGCGCACGGCTCTTCAATGCGGCCGTCGCCTCGGGCCGCACGGCCGCCGAGCTGGCACGCCACTTCGACTCGGCGTCCATCTGCTTCAGCAAGGGCCTGGGCGCGCCCATAGGCTCCATGCTGGTCGGCTCGCGCGAGCTCATCCATCGTGCCCACCGCATCCGCAAGATGGTGGGCGGCGGCCTGCGCCAGGTGGGCCTGCTGGCCGCCGCGGCCGACCACGCGCTGACCCACCATGTCGAACGCCTGGCCGACGACCACGCGCTGGCCAGGCGTCTGGCCGAGGGCCTGGCGGCACTGCCCGGTGTCACCGTCACGCCACCGCAGACCAATATCGTCTTCGTGCAGGTCAGCGACGGCCGCGGTCCGGCGCTGCTCGAGCACCTGAAGTCGCGCGGCGTGCTGGCCACCGGCCTCATCGGCCTGCGCTTCGTGACCCATCTGGATGTCGACGCCGCCGGCATCGAGCACGCCATTGCCGCCGCGCGCGAATTCTTCGAGAAGGCCTGAACCATGCCTATCACCGACAACGAAGCCCTGACTCGCGTCATCGAGCACCGCGAGATCTTCCACGACGAGATGCTGACGCTGATGCGCCGCATCATGGCCGGCGAGATGTCGCCCGTCATCGCCGCAGCGCTCATCACCGGCCTGCGCGTGAAGAAGGAGACCATAGGCGAGATCACCGCCGCCGCGCAGGTGATGCGCGAGCTGAGCAACAAGGTGCCGCTGGGCCCGCTGCCGCATCTCGTCGACGTCGTCGGCACCGGCGGCGATGGCGCGCACAGCTTCAACATCTCGACCTGCTCGATGTTCGTCGCCGCGGCGGCCGGCGCGCAGGTCGCCAAGCATGGCAACCGCAGCGTCAGCAGCAAGACCGGCAGCGCCGACGTGCTGGAGGCACTGGGCGCCAACATCCAGCTGACACCGCGCCAGGTGGCCGCGTCCGTCGCGGAGTGCGGCATCGGCTTCATGTTCGCGCCCAACCACCACCCGGCGATGAAGAACATCGCGCCGGTGCGGCGCGAGCTGGGCGTGCGCACCATCTTCAACATCCTCGGCCCGCTGACCAACCCGGCCGGCGCGCCCAACATCCTGATGGGCGTCTTTCACCCCGACCTGGTCGGCATCCAGGTGCGCGTGCTGCAACGCCTGGGCGCCGAGCACGCGCTGGTCGTCTACGGCAAGGACGGCATGGACGAGATCTCGCTGGGCGCGACGACGCTGGTGGGCGAGCTGAAGGACGGCGCCGTGCGCGAGTACGAGGTGCACCCGGAGGACTTCGGCTTCGCGATGGCCAGCAACCGCAGCCTGAAGGTGGAAGGCCCCGAGCAGTCGCGCCAGATGCTGACTGGCGTGCTCGACGGCCAGCCCGGCCCGGCGCGCGACATCGTGCTGCTGAACGCCGGCGCGACGTTGTACGCCGCCAACGTGGCCACCAGCCTGAGCGATGGCATCGCCCGCGCTCGCGCCGCGCTGGACAGCGGCGCCGCGCGTGCCAAGCTGGATGCCTTCGTCAAGACCACCCAGGGGCTGGGAGCCAACTGATGGCCGACATCCTGAACCGCATCGTCGAGGTCAAGTGGGAAGAGATCGCGGCGGCAAAGAACAAGCGCTCGCTGTCGTCCCAGCGCGAGGAGGCTGAAGCCCGCAAGGGCCAGCAGCGCGGCTTTGGGCGCGCGCTGCGCACCAAGATCGCGGCGGGCCAGGCCGGCGTCATCGCCGAAGTCAAGAAGGCCAGCCCCAGCAAGGGCGTGCTGCGCGAGGACTTCCGCCCCGCCGCCATCGCCGAGAGCTATGCCCGCCATGGCGCGGCATGCCTGAGCGTGCTGACAGACGAACGCTTCTTCCAGGGATCGGCGGCCTATCTGCAGGCCGCCCGCGCCGCCTGCGAGCTGCCGGTGCTGCGCAAGGACTTCATGGTCGACGATTACCAGGTCATGGAGGCCGGCGCGATGGGCGCGGACTGCATCCTTCTGATCGCCGCCTGCCTGGCCGACTCGCAGATGGCCGACCTCGAGGCCGCGGCCCATGCCATCGGCCTGGACGTCCTCGTCGAGGTGCACGATGGCGAGGAGCTGGACCGCGCGCTGCGGCTGAAGACGCCGCTGCTGGGCATCAACAACCGCAACCTGCGCAGCTTCGAGGTGACGCTGGACACGACGCTCGCGCTGCTGCCGCGCGTGCCGGCGGACCGCCTGCTGGTCACCGAGTCCGGCATCCTGGGCGCCGCCGACGTGCAGCGCATGCGCGACGCCAATGTGCACGCCTTCCTGGTCGGCGAGGCCTTCATGCGCGCGCCGGACCCGGGTGCCGCCCTGGCAAACTTGTTCGGATGAAGCTGCCCCTGGAGATTCCCGACACCGACTGGCGCCCCGTCGTCGAGGCCTGGGCCGCGTCGCCGGCCGGCCAACGGCTGCAGGGCTTCCTCGAGAAGCGCGTGGCCGCCGGCGCCACCATCTACCCGCCCGAGCCGCTGCGCGCGCTCACACTCACGCCGCTGGCCAGCACCCGCGTCGTCATCCTCGGCCAGGACCCCTACCACGGCCCCGGCCAGGCGGAGGGCCTGAGCTTCAGCGTGCCGCCCGGCGTGCCGCTGCCGCCCAGCCTGCGCAACATCTTCAAGGAGATCCAGCGCGACCTGGGCAAGCCCTTCCCGCCCAACGGCAGCCTGGTGCGCTGGGCCGAGGGCGGCACGCTGCTGCTCAACGCCGTGCTGACCGTGGAGGATGGCCAGCCCGCCAGCCATGCCAACCAGGGCTGGGAAGCGCTGACCGATGCCCTCATGAAGGCGGCCGCCGAAGACGCGTCCCCCAAGGTGTTCATGCTGTGGGGCAACTATGCCCAGGCCAAGGCGCCGCTGATCGAGGCCGCCCGACAGGGGCATCTGGTGCTGAGGGCCAACCACCCCTCACCTTTGTCCGCGCTGAAGCCGCCGCGCCCCTTCATCGGCTGCGGCCATTTCTCGATGGCCAGGGCCTGGCTGGAGGAGCGTGGGCGGGGCACCCCGCGCAAGGCCTGAACCCAGGTCGTGCCGCGGGATTGTTCCGCCAGCAGCAACTCGCCGTTCTGCTGCGCCGGCTTTTTCTCGCGCGGCGCAATTCCTAAAGTGACAACCTGTCGGTACACCCCATCACCCCTCGGGGCCGGCCAGGAGAGTCACCATGAACAACAACATCCGCCCCCTCTTCACGCTGATCACCGCCGCGACGGCCGTCACGGCGCTGGCGGCGGGCCTCTTGCTGGCGATCAGCGCGCCCGCGGTCGACGACCTCGGCCAGACGGCGGTCGCCACCGCCGGCAGCGACGGCGCCTGAAGGCTCAGGTCGCCGCCGTACAGCGCATCTTCACGCCACCCAGCGCCTCGCGGCCGATCAGCTCCACGACCCAGTCGACGAACACGCGCAGCTTGCTGCTGAGGTGGCGGTTGGGCGGATAGACCACATAGACGGGCACCGGGTCGGTGTCCCAGTCCTCCAGCACCCGCACCAGCCCCCCGCTCTTCAGCAGCGGCCCGGCCATGAAGCAGGTCACCTGCACCAGCCCCAGGTGGGCCAGGCCGGCATTCAGGTAGGCGTCCGCGTCGTTGACGGCCAGGACATGGTTGCCCGCCACCTCCACCACCTCGTCGCCGCGGCGGAAGCTGTCGCCCACGATCTTGCCGGTGCGCGCCGAGAAATAGCCCACCATGCGGTGCGGCGCCTCGCCCAGTTCGCGCGGATGCGCGGGCATGCCGTGGCGGCGCAGGTATTCGGGCGTCGCGCAGGTGATGAAGCGGAACTCGCCGATGCGCCGCGCGACCAGGCTCTGGTCGGTCAGCTCTCCGCCGCGGATCACGCAGTCCACGTTGTCGCCGATCAGGTCCACCGGCCGGTCGCTGACGCCCATCTCGATCTGGATGTCCGGGTACTTCGCGTAGAAGTCCGGCAGGTGCGGAATGATCATCTCGCGGCCCACGACGCCCGGCACGTCGATGCGGATGCGGCCGCGCGGCGTCATGCGCGCCTGGTTCATGCTGCCTTCCAGCTCCTCCAGGTCGCCCAGCAGGCGCATCGCGCGTTCGTAGTAGGCGGCGCCGTCAGGCGTCACCGTCACGCGGCGCGTGGTGCGGTTCAGCAGCTTGGTGCGCAGATGGGTTTCCAGCGTCTGGATGAGGCGCGTGACGGTGGCCTTGGGCAGGTCCAGCGAGTCGGCGGCCTTCGTGAAGGTGCCGGCCTCGACGACCCGGACATAGGCTTGCATGGCTTGGAGTCGATCCATCGGCGTCGGCGTGGGGTTGGAACGTGCCCCTGAGGGCGGCACGGGAATTTGATTGTTCCATGCGCGAGAAAAGTGCGTCGCTTTCAAGGCCGTTTATCGGCAGGCGACCCATCTCTATCTTTCGGCCCATGGACAAGATGGCCCCATCGACCTTGCGCCTCGGCCCCGCCCCGGGGCTGAACGCCTGCGTGTTCGCCGCCCGCCGCCCGCTGGATGCCGGGCGCCGCGCGCTGCTGCTCTACCTGCATGCCGGCACCTTCACCGAGGGGTCCTGCGCGGCCGCCTCGGCGCGCTGCGAGCTGCTGGCCGAGGCCGGCGCCGACGTCGTCGCACTGGACTACCCGCTGGCGCCCGAGCATCCCTTCCCGGCCGGCCTGAGCGCCACCTTCGAGGCATTGCAGGCACTGGCCCGGAAGTCGGCCCGGCTGACCGGCAACGCGCAGACGGCCTTGTTCGTAGCCGGCGAAGAGGCCGGCGGCAACATTGCCGCCGCGCTGGCGCTGATGGCCCGCGACCAGCGCGCGCCGGAGCTCGCCGGCCAACTGCTGATCTCGCCGATGCTGGACCCGCTGCTGGGCAGCGCCTCCATGCGCGATGGCGAATGCGGCGGCTGCGAATGCATCTACGCCAAGGGCTGGCAGGCCTACCTCGGCGACGGCGTGCGCGCCGACCACCCCTATGCCACGCCGCTGAACGCCAGCCGCCTCGCCGGTCTCGCGCCGGCCCTGGTGCTCAGCCTGACAGGCCATCCGCTGGCCGACGAATCGCGGCGCTATGCCGGCGCGCTGCGCCAGCACGGCGGCAGCGCACGCGACCTGACGCTGCCGGCACTGACCGCGGAACACATGCACACGCCCGTCCACGACTTCCTCAGCCAGGCCACCGGCCGGGCGCCCTCGAATCCTGCTTGACCTTCGGAGAGAAATACAAATGCAATCCACCCCTCGCTTCAACCGCCGCCTCGGCCTCATCACAGGTGCCATCGCCCTCGCCGCGCTCGGCGCCGTGGGCCTCGGCCAGTTCGGCCAGCCGGCGCGCGCCAACCCGGGCCCCGGCGCACCGCCGGCCACGCCGGTGTCCGTCGCTGAAGTCCTCAGCCAGCCGGTCTCGGCCTGGAACGAGTTCTCCGGTCGTCTGGAGGCCGTGGACCGCGTGGATGTGCGCGCCCGCGTGTCCGGTGCCGTGCAGGCCGTGCACTTCCGCGAGGGCAGCCTCGTGAAGGCCGGCGACCTGCTGGTCAGCATCGACCCCGCCCCCTACCAGGCCGAGGTGTCGCGCCTGGAAGCACAGGTGGCCGCCGCACAGGCCCGCGTGACCTACACGCAGAGCGAGGCGCAGCGCGCCAAGTCGCTGCTGGAGGAGCGCGCCGTGGCCCGCCGCGAGTTCGACGAGAAGGACAACGCCGCCCGTGAGGGTGCGGCCAACCTGCGCGCCGCGCAGGCCGCGCTGCAGTCGGCCCAGCTCAACCTCGGCTACACGCAGGTGCGTGCGCCGGTGGCCGGCCGCGTCGGCAAGATCGAGGTGACGACGGGCAACCTCGTCGCCGCGGGCGCGGGTGCGCCGGTGCTGACGACGCTGGTGTCCGTCAGCCCCATCTATGCCAGCTTCGACGCCGACGAGAAGATCGTCAGCAGCGCGCTGGCCGCGCTGCCCGACGGCGGCTCCAACCGCCGCGGCCTGGAGCGCATCCCCGTGGAGATGGCCACCGGCGCCACCGACGCGCAGACCGGCCGGCTGCAGCTTGTCGACAACCAGGTCGACGCCAAGAGCGGCACGCTGCGCGTGCGCGCGGTGTTCGACAACAAGGACGGCCGCCTGATCCCGGGCCAGTTCGCCAAGCTGCGCATGGGCCAGGCGAAGAACGAGAGCGCGCTGCTGGTGAACGAGCGCGCGGTCGGCACCGACCAGGACAAGCGCTACGTCATCGTCGTAGGCGCCGGCAACCAGGCCGAATGGCGCCCCGTGACGCTGGGCGCCAGCGTGAACGGCCTGCGCGTCGTGACCAGCGGCCTGAAGGGCGGCGAGCGCATCGTCGTCGGCGGCGTGCAGCGCGTGCGGCCGGGCGCGGTCCTCGCACCCAAGGACGTCGCGATGGACGCCAAGCCCGAACTGGCGGCGCAGCAGGCGGCCGCCAAGACGTCCTGATCTAGGCCGCCCTTCCCACCAGAGCGCCCCGTCAGCGGGCCGGTTCAGCCGGCCCGCGGGGGGCGGCTTTGCCTCCGGAAAGAAAGAACAACATGAATCTCTCCAAATTCTTCATCGACCGCCCGATCTTCGCGGGCGTGCTGTCGCTGCTGATCTTCATCGGCGGCCTGCTGTCGATACGCGCGCTGCCGATCTCGGAATACCCCGACGTCGTGCCGCCGTCGGTCGTCGTGCGCGCCCAGTACCCCGGCGCCAACCCCAAGGTCATTGCCGAGACGGTGGCCACGCCGCTGGAAGAAGCCATCAACGGCGTCGAGGACATGCTCTACATGAGCAGCCAGGCCACCACCGACGGCCTGATGACGCTGACCGTCAGCTTCAAGCTCGGCACCGACCCCGACAAGGCGCAGCAGCAGGTGCAGAACCGCGTCGCGCAGGCCGAGGCCCGGCTGCCCGAGGAGGTCAAGCGCCTGGGCGTGACGACCGTCAAGAGCAGCCCCGACCTGACCATGGTCGTGCACCTGACGTCGCCCAACGACCGCTACGACATGACCTACCTGCGCAACTACGCGCTGCTCAACGTCAAGGACCGCCTCGCGCGCATCCCCGGCGTGGGCCAGGTGCAGCTGTTCGGATCGGGCGACTACTCCATGCGCATCTGGCTGGACCCGCAGAAGGTCGCCGAACACGGGCTGTCCGCCAGCGACGTGGTGACCGCGATCCGCGGCCAGAACGTGCAGGCCGCGGCCGGCGTGGTCGGCGCATCGCCGGGCCTGCAGGGCATCGACCTGCAGCTGTCCGTCAACGCGCAGGGCCGCCTGCAGTCGGCCGAGGAGTTCGGCGACATCATCGTGAAGAGCGGCGCCAACGGTGCGGTGACGCGCCTGCGCGACCTGGGCCGTATCGAGCTGGGCGCCAGCGAGTACGCGCTGCGCTCGCTGCTGGACAACAAGTCCGCCGTGGCCGTGCCCATCTTCCAGGCCCCCGGCGGCAATGCGCTGGACATCTCGTCCAACGTGCGCGCCACGATGGCCGAGTTGAAGGCCGGCATGCCCGAGGGTGTGGACTACACCATCGTCTACGACCCGACGCAGTTCGTGCGCGCGTCCATCGAGTCCGTCATCCACACGCTGCTGGAAGCGGTCGCGCTGGTCGTGCTGGTCGTCATCCTGTTCCTGCAGACCTGGCGCGCATCCATCATCCCGTTGCTGGCCGTGCCGGTGTCCATCATCGGCACCTTCGCGGTGATGCACGGCTTCGGCTTCTCCATCAACGCACTGAGCCTGTTCGGCCTGGTGCTGGCCATCGGCATCGTCGTGGACGACGCCATCGTCGTGGTGGAGAACGTGGAGCGCAACATCGCGTCGGGCCTGTCGCCACGCGACGCGACCTACCGAGCGATGCGCGAGGTGTCGGGCCCCATCATCGCCATCGCGCTGACGCTGATCTCGGTGTTCGTGCCGCTGGCCTTCATCACCGGCCTGACGGGCCAGTTCTACAAGCAGTTCGCGCTGACCATCGCGATCTCCACGGTGATCTCGGCGATCAATTCGCTGACGCTGTCGCCTGCGCTGGCCGCGATGCTGCTGAAGGACCACCACGCACCCAAGGACGCGCTGACGCGCGGCATGGACCGCGTGCTGGGCGGCTTCTTCGCGCGCTTCAACCGGCTGTTCTCGCGCAGCTCCGAGAAGTACGGCGGCGGCGTGAAGACGCTGATGTCGCGCAAGGCCGTGATGATGGTCGTCTACCTCGCGCTGGTCGCGGCCACGGCCGGCCTGTTCAAGGCCGTGCCCGGCGGCTTCGTGCCGGGGCAGGACAAGCAGTACCTGATCGGCTTCGCGCAGCTGCCCGACGGCGCCACGCTGGACCGCACCGAGGACGTGATCCGCCGCATGACGGAGATCACGCTGAAGACGCCGGGCGTGGAGCACGCAGTGGCCTTCCCCGGCCTGTCCATCAACGGCTTCACGAACAGCGCCAGCTCCGGCATCGTGTTCGCGACGCTGAAGCCCTTCGAGGAGCGCAAGACGAAGGCCCTGTCCGCCGGCGCCATCGCGGGCTCGCTGAACGCGCAGTACGGCCAGATCGAGGACGCCTTCATCGTCATGTTCCCGCCGCCTCCCGTGCAGGGCCTTGGCACCACCGGCGGCTTCAAGCTGCAGCTGGAGGACCGCGGCGGCGTGGGCTACGAGGCGATGGACCAGGCGGTCAAGGCCTTCATGGCCAAGGCCGGCCAGGCGCCGGAACTCGCGGGCCTGTTCTCCAGCTACCAGGTCAACGTGCCGCAGCTGTTCGCCGACCTCGACCGCACCAAGGCGCGCCAGCTCGGCGTGGCCGTGACGGACGTGTTCGACACCATGCAGATCTACCTCGGCAGCCTGTACGTGAACGACTTCAACAAGTTCGGCCGCACCTACTCGGTCCGCGTGCAGGCGGATGCCGCCTACCGCGCCCGCGCCGAGGACATCGGCGCGCTGAAGGTGCGCTCGTCCACCGGCGAGATGGTGCCGCTGTCCGCGCTGATGAAGGTCACGCCCAGCTTCGGCCCCGAGCGCGCGCTGCGCTACAACGGCTTCCTGGCCGCCGACATCAACGGTGGTGCCGCGCCCGGCTTCTCGTCGGGCCAGGCGCAGGCCGCCGTGGAGCGCATCGCCGCCGAGACGCTGCCGCCCGGCATCGGCTACGAGTGGACCGACCTGACCTACCAGGAGAAGATCGCCGGCAACTCGGCCGTCTGGGTGTTTCCGCTGGCCATCCTGCTGGTGTTCCTGGTGCTGGCGGCGCAGTACGAGAGCCTGACGCTGCCCATCGCCATCCTGCTCATCGTGCCCATGGGCCTGCTCGCCGCGATGACCGGCGTCTGGCTGAGCCACGGCGACAACAACGTGTTCACGCAGATCGGCCTCATCGTGCTGGTGGGCCTGAGCGCGAAGAACGCCATCCTGATCGTCGAGTTCGCCCGCGAGCTGGAGTTCGCCGGCCGCACGCCCATGCAGGCGGCGCTGGAGGCGGCGCGTCTGAGGCTGCGCCCCATCCTGATGACGTCGATGGCGTTCGTCATGGGGGTGCTGCCGCTGGTGCTGTCCGTCGGCGCCGGCGCCGAGATGCGCCAGGCCATGGGCGTGGCCGTGTTCGCCGGAATGATAGGCGTGACGCTGTTCGGCCTGTTCCTGACGCCGCTGTTCTACGTCATCGTGCGCCGCCTGGCCGGCAACGCGCCGCTACGCCACCACGGCGGCCAGGTGGCCGCGCCCGCCACACCTGCATCCCACGCGCAGCCCGTGTCTCCCGTGATCGACGCGCTGCAGCAACGAGGAAAGTAATCATGAAGCTTCAACTGACGTCACTCTTCGCCGCGCTGCTGCTGGCCGGCTGCGCCTCGGTCGGCACCGTCGACCCGTCGCAACTGCCGCAGGCGCCGGCCGCCTACAGGACGCAGGCCGCGGACGGCGCGCCCGCGCTGACCGCCAGCTGGTGGCAGCCCTTCGCCGACCCGGTGCTGGACGACCTCGTCGCCCGCGCGATGAACGCCAACACCACGGTGCAGTCCGCCGCCAACCGGCTGGCACAGGCCCGCGCGGCGCTGGGCTCGGCGCAGGCCGGCCGGCTGCCGCAGGTCGGCGTGTCGGCCGGCGCCGGCCGTTCGTCCGCGCCGGGCCAGCTGGTGCCCCAGCCCGCGACGCAGTACAGCGCCGGCCTGAACCTGGCCTACGAGCTGGACCTGGGCGGCCGCCTGCTGCACGAGCGCAATGCGGCCGCGCTCGACGTGCAGGCCCGCGAGCAGTTGCTCGCCGACGCGCGCTTGCTGGTGCAGGCCAACGTGGCGCGCGGCTACCTGGCGCTGCGGGCGCTGGACACCGAGCGCGGCCTGGTCCGCGACACGGTGGCAGCCTACGGCGAGACGCTGTCGCTGACGGAGAAGCGCGCCCGCGCCGGCGACGTGGCCGACCTGGACCTGGCGCGCGTGCGCGCCGAGCTGGCCGCCAACGAGGCCGAGGCGCTGGCGCTGGATCGCCGCCGCGTCGAGCTGGAGACGGCGCTGGCCGTGCTGGTCGGCGAGCCGGCCTCCAGCTTCGTCCTGAAGCCCACGGCGTGGACGACGGCCCTGCCCGCCGTGCCGGCCGGCCTGCCGAGCGAGCTGCTGCAACGGCGCCCCGACCTGGCCGCCGCGCGCAGCCAGCTGCAGGCCGCGCAGGCCCGCGTCGGCGCCGCGCAAGCGGCCTGGTGGCCCAGCCTGTCGCTGACGGCACAGGGCGGTGGCGTCTCCAGCGAGCTGTCCAACCTGCTGAAGAGCGGCGCCAGCACCTGGGGCGTGGGCCTGCTGGGCGCGCTGCCCCTCTTCGACGGCGGCCGCCGCGAGGCCGGCGTCAACGCAGCGAAGTCGCAGATGGACGCCGAGGCGATCGCCTTCCGCGAGCAGTTCCTGCTGGCGCTCAAGGACGTGGAGGACCAGCTCGGTGCGCTGTCGCTGCTGCAGGCGCAGGACGCCGCCAGCGCCCGCGCGGTCAGCGCGGCGGGGCAGGCACTGAAGCTGTCCGACACGCGCTACCGCAACGGCCTGGTCAGCCAGCTGGAGCTGCTGGACGCACGCCGCAGCGAGCTGGCGAACCGGCGTGCGGCCCTGCAAGTGCGCTCGGCGCAATACCAGGCCACCGTCGGCCTGATCCGCGCGCTGGGTGGCGGCTGGCCTAGCCCGAGCGTTTGAGCACGGCGATGTTCACCGTCGCGCGCTGCACAAAGCCCAGGCTGTCATAGAGCGCGATGGCGGCGGTGTTGGTTGCCCAGGCGTGCAGGAATGCCTGCTCGCCGCGGCGCTGGATGTCGGCCGTCACGGCAGCCGACAGCCTTCTCGCGAGGCCCAGGCCGCGGAAGTCGGGGTGGGTGCAGACGCCGCTGACCTCGACATGGCCGGGAAAGCGCATGCGCTCGCCGGCCATCGCGGCGAGGCGGCCGGCGATGCGGATGCCAATGAAGCGGCCCATGGTGTGCGTACGCGGCAGAAAGGGTCCCGGCTCGGTCAGCGTCGCCAGCGCCAGCATCTCGGCCGCATCGGCATCGCCCAGCAGCTGCACCTCGTCGTCGGGCGCCAGCCGTCGCTCCGCCACCATCTGCACGCCCAGTGCCTGCTTCGCGACCATCAGGCCTGGCGGCACGGCGATGGGCGGCACCTGGGCCAGGAAGACCGCGTCGTCACCCGCTTGCACGAGATCGGCCAGCGCGGTCAGGCTCGCGGCGCTCTCGTCGGGCGTCGCGGCGAAGCGATTGATGTCGGCCCTGAAGCGCCGCGCGCGCTCGTCGCCGATCGCCCAGTGGGGCTGGTGCCGCAGGCTGGCCCAGACGGGTCGGTCAAGCTCGCTCATGGCTTCACCCGCTGCGGCAGCGGCACTTCCGCGAGCGCGTCTTCCAGCGCCGCCAGCTGCGCGAGCAGATCCCCTCTCAAGCCCGCGCAAGCCGCGGCCACGGCGGCCTCGATGGCCGGCCAGGCCTCGCCCCGGGCGCGCTGCACCAGGCCGTGGCCCTTGCGGCTCAGCCCCACGCGGCGCACGCGGCGGTCCTCCTGTGCGGCCTCCGACGCCACCAGGCCTTCGTCCTCCAGCCCACGCAGCGAGCGCGTGACGACGGGCTGGCTGACGCCCACCGCCTGGCTCAGCTCGCCGATGCTGAGGGCGCCCAGCCGGTCCAGCGCCGCCAGCAGCGGGAACCAGGCCGCCGGCTGCTCGAAACCATGCGCGGCCAGCACGGCCTGCGTCTGCGCCTGCAGCGTCTCGCCGATGCGCTTGAGCCGCGTGCCCAGGCTCAGATGACCCAGCTCCTTGACAACATCCTCGACCACGACGACTCCTTTCCTACCGATATGCATATCATGCTATGCAATAGGTCAGGCCGCGTCAAATGGCGGGTCTGGAGAGCCGCGCTCATTGCATCCCGCCGACGGGGAACGTCTAGGGCAGCGTCTTGCAGTTGGGCTTGCAGACCACCTCGTTGCGGCCCAGCAGCCGGATGGACTGCAGGCTGGCCGGCGCGCGGTGCTTGCCGCATTTGAAGCAGGAGCGGGTGTGGCCGCTGCCGAGGAAGGGCGAACCACCCACTTTCGACTGGTAGCGCAAGCCATCCTGGCGGACCGCGGTGACGGTGTCTTTGCTCATTCTTCAGACAGGTCAGGGAAAGGCAAATTGACTCACGGCCGAGATGACAGCGCCATCTCGCAAGCCCGCAGTCTTGGCCCAAAAAGGACGAAACCGCGGGCTTTCCCTGCCCCAATCCACGGGGTCGGCCTGCGGGGACAATGCAGCCCGCTTCGAACGACCCCATGGCCAAGCTCTTTTTCCGTTACGCCGCGATGAATGCCGGCAAATCCACCGCCCTGCTGCAGGTGGCGCACAACTACGAGGAGCGCGGTCACCGCGTGCGCATCTTCACGGCACGGCTGGACGACCGCTACGGCCACGGCTTCGTCACATCGCGACTGGGGCCGCAGCGCGAGGTGGAGCAGTTCGACGCCGACACCGACTTCCAGGCGCTGATTGCTGCGGATCCCGGCATCGCCTGCATCCTCGTCGACGAGGCGCAGTTCCTGAGCAAGCACCAGGTCCAGACCCTGCACGAGATGGCGCATCTGCACCATCTGCCGGCCATCTGCTATGGCCTGCGCACCGACTTCCAGGGCGAACTCTTCCCCGGCTCGGCCGCGCTGCTCGCGCTGGCCGACGAGATGGACGAGATGAAGACCATCTGCGACTGCGGACGCAAGGCGACGATGAACATGCGCGTCGACGCCAGCAACCGCAAGGTCACCGAGGGCGCCCAGGTGGAGATCGGCGGCAACGCGCGCTACCGCTCCGTCTGCGGCAGGTGCTTCCACCAAGGCTAGGCGGCCACCGGCCGCCCATGGGTGCTGCTGGCCAGGCGTGGCGCGCTGATAGCGATGACGTCGGCCGCTACCACGGCGGCATTGCTCGATTCATTGAGGGGCAAACACCCCTCAATGAATCGACCCCCACGGGGGGTCAGCCCGCGTACCCGCGGGCCGGGGGCTCACTCACTTCGCGGCAATCTGCGCGTCCAGTTCCTTGCAGGACGGCGAGCAGACGGGCTGCGACTTGCCCAGCAGCTTCTTGGACTTGAGCATCGCCCGCGGGCGGTGCTTGCCACAGAGGAAGCACGACATCGTCGCCGCGCCGAAGGAGGAGGTCGCCGCGAAGGGCGAACCGGGAGCTTTGGAGCGGTAGCGCAGACCATCCGCTTCGATGGTGGTCTTGGTGGTTTCTTTGGCCACGCTGGTCCTGTCGAAGAGTGTTTAAAGGGGCGCCAGGCAAAGGCGCAGGCCCCATATTTTCCACGATGTAGCGAATACCCCCGCCTAGGGCTTTCAACCCCCCTGGAAACGAGCCGGTCTTTTGCCCGCCCAGGCGGCCTGGCCCTCGACGAGATCGGCCGAATCGCGGGCTCGGACGACGTCGGCCGCGAGCCGGGCCGCGTCGAGCCGGCCGGCGGCGATCGCGTTCAGGTGCTGCTTCATCGGCAGCAGGGCCAGCGGCGCCATGCCCAGCAACTCGTCGACCAGCGCCTGCAGCGCAGCGTCCAGCGTTTCGACGTCGGGCAGCAGCTGGTCCAGATAGCCGCAGCCCAGCAGGGCCGGCGCTTCCAGCGTGCGCCCGGCCAGCAGCACCTGCTTGGCGATCGCGAGGCCGAGACGGTCGACGAAGCGCCTGAGCCCCCCGGCGTAGAAATGCAGGCCTATGCGCGCCGCCGGCACGAACATCTCGACCGCGGGCGCGCCGAGACGGAAGTCGCAGGCCAGCGCGAGGTCGGCCGCACCGCCGTAGACGCCGCCATGCAGGCGCGCCACGGTGATGGGTCGGGCGGCTTCCAATGCATCGGCCAGCTCGCCGAAGCGCGCGCCGGCGTCGACGGCGCCCAGGGCGCCGAGGTCGAAGCCGCTGCAGAAATGCCGGCCTTCGCCGGCCAGCACGAGGACGCGCACGGCCTCGTCCGCATTGACGGCGTCGAGCAGGTCGCGCAGCGTGGCGAGGTCGTCCACGGCGAGGCGGTTGGCCTGGCGCGGCCGACGCAGCGTGATGCGCGCCACGCCACCGGCCGTCTCCAGCAGCGGGGCCTGGCCGCCGCTCACGGGCGCCGCCCGGTGATTCGGCCGGGATGGAAGTGGTCGGACTGGGCCATGGCTTTACAAATCAGACATTGTGACGACGTAAGCTCGCACCCCCACTGTCACACGAACGTCATGTTGCACACCCGCCGCCGCCTGCTGGGCCTGGCCATCGCCAGCGCCCTCACCGCCTGCACGACGACGCCGTCGCCCATCGCTGCGCCCCAGCCCCCCAAGCTGCTGGTCCTGGTCGTCATCGACGGGCTGCCCATGCGCCAGGTCACCGGCTACCGCGAGCAGCTCGCGCCCGACGGCTTCGCCCGCTTCCTGGAGCACGGCCGCTGGTTCGCCGACGCCCACTATGGCCACGGCCACACGGTCACGGCGGCAGGCCACTCGGTCATGCTGACCGGCGCCTATCCGCAGCGCACCGGCATCATCAGCAACGAGTGGCGTGACCCGGTCACGGGGGAGCAGGTCTACAACACCGGCGACCCGGACTATCGCTACATCGACAGCCCGACGGCGCCTCTGGCCGGCACCAGCCCGCGCAACCTCAAGGCCGAGACGCTGGGTGACGTGCTGCGCACGCGCTCGCCGCAATCCAAGGTCATCGGCATCTCGGGCAAGGACCGCGGCGCCATCCTGCCGGCCGGCCACCTGGGGCAGGCCTACATGTACATGTCGGAGACGGGTCGCTTCGCGTCCAGCACCTACTACATGCAGCAGCACCCGCAATGGGTGACGGATTTCAACGCCGCCAAGCCGGCCGACGCCTTCTTCCAGAAGGCCTGGGCGCCGCTGCTGCCCGAGGCCGCCTATGCCCGCTCGGTGCCGGACGGCCAGTCCTGGCAGGTCGCCAGCGGCAACGGCAACCGCCTGCCGGCCGTCATCGGCGACAAGATGGACGCCCCCGGCCCCCGCTTCTACGGCAGCCTGCTGGCCTCGCCGTTCGGCGACGAGCTGACGCTGGCCTTCGCCCGCGCCGCCGTGAAGAACGAGAAGCTGGGCCAGCGCGGCGTACAGGATCTGCTGTCGGTCAGCCTGTCCAGCCACGACTACATCAACCACGCCTTCGGCCCGGAATCGCGGCTGTCGCACGACCACCTGCTGCACCTGGACCGCCACCTGCAGGCCTTCTTCCAGTTCCTCGACCGGGAAGTGGGCGCCGGCAACTACGTGTTGGCACTGACGGCCGACCATGGCTTCACCGACACGCCGGAATGGGCCCTCACCCAGGGCCGCGACGCCGGTCGCTTCAACAACCCGCCGGCGCTGCTGGCCGTCAACACGGCGCTGAGCGCGAAGTTCGGCGTCGACAAGCTGGCGTGGAGCTTCTCCGCCTCCGGCCTGCTGCTCAACGAGAAACTGGCCGCCGACAAGGGCCTGGACTTCGCCGCCGTGCAGACCGCCGCCCGCGACGAGCTGCTCAAGCTCCCCGGCGTCGCCGCCGTTTTCACGCGCGAGCAGCTGCTCGGCACCGACACGACGACGCCCTATCTGGAGGCCATGCGCAAGTCCTTCGATCCGACGCGCGCCGCGCAGCTGCAGATCGTGCTGAAACGCAACTGGATCTTCAGTTACCGCCCGGGCGGCAGCACCCATGGCAGCCCCTATGAGTACGACACCCATGTGCCCCTGCTGTTCTGGGGGCCGGGCTACGTCGGCCAGGGCGAGGTCAAGACGCGCGTCGAAATCGCCGACCTGGCCCCCACGCTGGCCGGCATCGCCGGCCTGCCCGCGCCGGCCCAGGCGCAGGGCCGCGACCTGCGGCTCAAGCCCTAGCCATCAGCTCTGCCGCCGGCTCGCCCCAGACGGCCTCGGTCAGCGCCTGCGCGCCGAGCCGCTCGCCCAGCGCACGGGCCTGGGCGGGGCCGGTGGCCGGCAGCATGACGAGCAGCCGGCCGTCCGCCAGCCGCATGCAGCCGTCCTCGCCGCGGATGCGCGCGAGCAGTTCGGCCGGATCGGCATCGGCGGGCAGCGTCGCGACGGACAGCGGCCAGGCCCCCGGGTCGGCCAGCAGGGTCTGCAGCAGTTCGCTGCCGGCCCGGGTCGACAGCAACTGCCCGGCGGTCGGCCGCGGCCGGGCCAGTGCACTGATGTCGACACCCGTCAGCGCCAGGCCGCCGCCGGGCGTGCGCTGCGCCACCCACCAGAAACGCCGACCGTCGCGCCAGGCCTGCTCATAGCCGCGCTGTGCCAGGCGGCTGCGCCGCTCGGGCGGCTCGACCGGACCGACGCCGGCCCGCCGGGCCGCCTCCACCATCTGCTCCCACGCCGGCGTGGCGTCCTCGGTCAGCCGCCACGCCTGGCGGTAGGCGGCGTTGGCGCGCAGCAGGCGGTCATACTCATCGAAGAGGGCCAGCAGCAGCGGGCCCTCGGTCAGCGTCCGCCACCAGAGGTCGTCTTCGGTCACGCCCCGATTCTGGGCCGATGCGGCTCAACGGCGACGGATCTCCCCCGAGCCGCTGACGCTTTGGCGCAACTGCGGCCGGCCGGCATAGCTGAGGTCGCCCGATCCGCTCAACTGCACGTCCAGCTGCTCGGTGGTACCCAGGTCCACATCGCCCGAGCCCTGGATGCTGACCTTGGCGGCCCGCCCGGCCAGCGCGCGCGCGTCGACATCGCCGGAACCGCTGACGCGCCAGCGCTGCTGCTCCGCCCGGCCGGCCAGGCGCACGTCGCCGGAGCCGCTGATGCTGACGTCCAGCGCCTTCAGCTCGACGAGACCGAAATGCGCGTCTCCCGAGCCGTCTATGCGCAGGTCCAGGCTGTCCGCCTTGAAGCTCTCGACGCCCAGATCGCCCGAACCGCGGATGGCGATGGCCTGCAGCGCACGGGCGCCGACGCGCACCGTCGGCGCGTGGCGGGTCGTGAACCCGGCGTCACGCCTCAGGCGCACGACGAGGGCGTCGCCCTCCACGACGGTCTCGACCAGTGGCTCGATGTTGTCGTCGGCGACGACCGTGGCCTGGTCGCTGCCGGCCTGGACCAGCTTCACGTCGATGGGGCCGTCGATGCGCAGCTGGCTGAAGGCGGCCAGCGCGCGCACCTTCTCGACCTTGACACCCGAGCCCCGCACGCGGTTCCTGCCGCTGCCGTAGTCGGAGGCGCCGCTGAAGCTGGCCGTCCAGCCATCGGCCTCCTTCTTGATGCGCAGGCGCCAGTCGTTGTCTCCGGCCATGGCGGCGCTGGTGGCGAAGGCGGCGGCAAGGACCATGAGGGCAAGGCGTTTCATTCGGGACTCCCGGTGCGGCGATGTGGCGGCAGTGTGGCCAGGCGGCCCATGCCGCGCCCGTGGCAGGCGACGGACTGCGCTTTTGCAGCAATGGGCCGTAGGATGGGCCGACCAGCAGGAGCAGCGTCATGAAGTGGGAAGGCCAGCGCGAGAGTGACAACGTCGAGGACGCCCGAGGCGGCGGCGGCGGCCCGGGGCTGGCGATAGGCGGGCGCGGCCTGGGGCTGGGCGGCATCGTCATCGCGCTGCTGGTCTCATGGGTTCTGGGCGTCAACCCGTTGACGGTGCTGGGCCTGCTGAGCGGCGACGGCACCGGCGCGCCCGTCCAGGCGCCTGCATCCGACTCCCATGCCCAGGACCCGGCCTACCGCTTCGTCAAGGTCGTCCTGGCCGACACCGAGGACGTCTGGGGCGCCTATTTCCAGCGCAGCGGCCAGCAATACCCCAACCCCAAGCTGCGCGTATTCCGCGGCAGCGAGCCCACCGCCTGCGGCACCGGCGAGGCCGCCATGGGCCCCTTCTACTGTCCGGCCGACCGCAAGGTCTACATCGACCTCGGCTTCTACGACACGCTGCGCGAGCGCCTGGGCGCGCCGGGGGACTTCGCGCAGGCCTATGTCATCGCCCACGAGGTGGGCCACCACCTGCAGAACCTGATGGGCACGACCGCCAAGCTGGACCAGGCCCGCGGCCGCGTCTCCGGGCGGGAGATGAACGCGATGAGCGTCCGGCTGGAACTGCAGGCCGATTGCTACGCCGGCGTCTGGGCCAGCCTGTCGCAGCGCAGCAAGGGCTGGCTGGAGCAGGGCGACATCGAGCAGGCGCTGAACGCCGCATCCCAGATCGGCGACGACACGCTGCAAAAGCGCTCCGGCCGCAGCGTCGTGCCCGAGAGCTTCACGCACGGCAGCAGCGCCCAGCGCGTGCGCTGGTTCAAGCGCGGCCTGGACGGCGCCGACATCAAGGCCTGCGACACTTTCTCCGCGGCCGCCCTATAAGTCCCCGATTCGGGCCCACCCAATCAAGGGGGCATTGGATGGTTCCAAGGGGCTTTGTGTGAAACACTTCCATTCAAATCGCCGAGCCCTCCTTTAGCATCGGTACGCCTTGAGGCATCAGGGCAAGTTGCGCCCCAATCCGGTGCAGTCCAATTGGGATTACGAGGCCACTGTCATGAGCGAACGTCAGATCAACGCCCCCCAGTCGCGGCCCGAGGCGCCGGCCGCCGTCGACGCGACCGCCCGGCAGCTGGCATCCGCCCGCCGCCGCCGCTTCATCAAGCTCGGTGGCGCCGCCGTCCCGACGGCCCTGACCCTGGCCAGCCGCCCCGTGATGGCTTGGCATTGCAATACGGCGTCGACCTGGGGCTCGGCCCAGGGCATGTCCAACAGCTCCTACGTGCGCTCTCAGGACGCTACCCGGCTGTTCCCCGACGAGACCTACACGACGACTTGCTGGCTGAACAACACGACCCGCGCCGGCCTGAGCTCCAATCCCTGGGCACGGTCGCCGCTGAACTGCAACACGACGGCGACGACGAACTCGGCCTACTACAAGAGCTACACGGTGGCCCAGCTGCTCGCGGGCACGACTGCGACCATCACCGGCGTGAGCCCGGCCGACACCGTCTGGAGCATCCTGAACGGCACGCCCAAGAAGCCGAGCACCAACCCGGCCAACGGCAATTTCGTGGCCGGCAGCTCGACCTGTGGCGACTTCCAGAAGCTGATGCTGGTGGCATGGCTGAACTTCAAGGTGCTGAATTCGACGCTCAACAAATGCCTGATGCCCGGCACGACCAATGTGCTGGTCAAGCTGGGCAACACCACCTATGTCGGGCCGACCGGTGCGACCTGGACGCAGGCCGACGTCATCCTGTACCTGAAGAAGAACTGGATCGCCTGCTACGACGACGCGTGCGTCTGAGCTGCCGCGTCACCGCACCCCTCCTGCCCCGGCCGTGCCAGCCTACTGGCAACTGATACGCGCCGACGCGCTGCGCGTGCGCGAATGGGATGATGCCGGCGTGATCTACGACGCCGTCAGCGGCAACACCCACCTCATCGACGCCCTTGGCCTGGAGTTGCTGGATCTGCTGCGCCAGCGCCCATGGACGCTGGACGAGCTGGCCACCGAGCTGCACGACACCCTGCCCGAGGACCTGGACGGCGAAGCCGCGCAGCGGCGGCTGAGGCTCAAGCTGGAGCAACTGGCCCGGCTGGATCTGGTCGCCACGGCATGACACTCGCCGCGCTGGACGAGAGGGCCTTGCGCAGCCGACTGCGCGGGCCCGGGCTGACGCTGCATCTGCCCCCCTTCGTCGTCCGCCTGCATTCCGACGTGCCGCGCGTCGCGACGGACCTGCTGCGGCTCTACGGCGACTGCGACCTCGGGCGAGACGACGAGTTCGTCGACTTCCATCTCGCCGTCAACTACGACCGCGGCCTGCATGCGCTGTGGCGGCGCCTGGCCGGCCGGCGCCAGGCGCGCTTCTCGACCGACGGCCTGGCCGCGTTCACGACGCTGCCGGCCACGCAGGCCTTCCACATGATCGAGTGGGGATTGAACTGGGCCGTGACGGCCCACGCCCATCACTACGTCGTCTATCACGCCGCCGTGCTGGAACGCGGCGGCCGCGCGCTGGTGCTGCCGGCGCCGCCGGGCTCCGGCAAGAGCACGCTGACGGCAGCCCTCGCCCAGCGCGGCTGGCGGCTGCTGTCCGACGAGCTCGCGCTGCTGGACCCGCGCGATGGCCGTCTCTACGGCCTGGCACGGCCGGTCAATCTGAAGAACCAGGCCATCGCGCTGATGCGGGCCTTCGCCCCCGGTGCGGTACTGACCGAACCGGTGCCCGACACGCTCAAGGGCACGCTGTCGCTGATGAAGGCGCCGGGCGATGCCATCGCCCGCGTGCGCGAGGGCGCGCGGGCGGCCTGGATCGTCGTGCCCAGCTTCGAGGCCGGAGCCGAGGCCAGCCTGGAGCCCCTGCCCAAGGCCCAGGCCCATCTGCTGCTGGCCGAGCAGGCCTTCAACTACGACATCCACGGCGTGGACGGCTTCGAGGCCACGGCCGACCTCGTGGACGGCGCCGACTGCAGGGCCTTCACCTATTCGCGCCTGGACGACGCCGTGCGCGTCTTCGACACCCTGGCCGCTGCATCATGAAGCGGCCCCTGCTCGTCGACGTGCTGCTGGCGCCGGCCGAGTCCGCCCGCCGGCTGAGCCCCGCGGACTGGGACCTGCTGATCCGCCAGGCCCGCCGCGCCAACCTGATCGCCCGGCTGGCCACGGCGCTGGAGCCACAGCTGGACGCCCTGCCGGCCGCCCCGGTCCGCCACCTGCGCGCGGCCCTGCTGATCGCGCGCCGCCAGCGCATTGCCACGCGCTGGGAGGCGGAGTGCATCCGCCGCGCGCTGGTGCCGCTGGGCATGCAGCCCATCCTGCTCAAGGGCGCGGCCTACCTGCTGTGCGATCTGCCGGCGGCGCAAGGCCGGCTGTTCGGCGATGTCGACCTGCTGGTGCCCAGGGCCCGGATCGGAGCCGCGGAGGCAGGGCTGATCGCCGCCGGCTGGGCCTTCGACGCCGAGATCAGCGACTACGACAGCCGCTACTACCGCGAGTGGATGCACGAGATCCCGCCGCTGTACCACCGGCAGCGGGACACCGCCCTCGACCTGCACCACACCATCCTGCCGCCAACCGCACGCGTGCAGGTCAACACGGCGGCGCTGTTCGAGGACACCCGCGAGTTGCCCGGGCTGCCGGGCTTGCGCGTGCTGGCGCCGGTGACGATGTTCCTGCACAGTGCCGCCCACCTCTTCCACGAGGGCGAACTGGACAACGGCCTGCGCGACGTCTTCGACCTGGACGCGCTGCTGCGCGATTTCGGCCGCGATCCTGCGTTCTGGGCCGCACTGGTACCGCGCGCCCGCGCGCTGGGCCTGACCCGCCCGCTCTTCCATGCGCTGCGCTACACGACCCGCCTGCTCGGCACGCCCGTGCCCGCCGATGTGATGCGCGAGGCCGCGGCGGACTCACCGCGCTGGCAATCCCTGCTGGACGCTTGCTACGAACGCGCCCTGCTGCCCGTGCACCCGAGCTGCGATGGCCCCCTGACCGCGCCGGCCCGGCTGGCGCTGTACGTGCGCTCGCACTGGCTGCGCATGCCGACGGGGCTGCTGGCCCGCCATCTGGCCCGCAAGGCCTGGCTGCGCCTGCAACCGCCGGCCGAGGCGCAGGCCGCCTGACAAGTTCGACAATCCGGCCCGCCATGGACCGCCCCAGGCCCTTTTCGATGATCCGCGAGTTCCACCTCGCCGACTGGTTCACGCTGGGCAATGCCTGCGCCGGCATGGGGGCGTTGTTCGCCGCGATGAGCTTTCTGCAAAGCGGGGAGCGGCTGCACCTGCAGTACGCCTGCGCGCTGATACCGCTGGCCCTGGCCTTCGACGTGCTGGACGGCCGCATCGCGCGCTGGCGGCAGACGAGCTCGGCACTGGGCCGAGAGCTGGACTCGCTGGCCGACGTGATCTCCTTCGGCGTCGCGCCAGCCGTCATCGCCTACGGCTGCGGCATGCAAGGCCTGTACGACCGCGTCGTGCTGGTGTTCTTCGTGGCCTGCGGCGTCAGCCGGCTGGCCCGCTACAACGTCACCGCTGAAAGGCTCGGCGGCGGCACCGGCAAGGTGGCCTACTTCGAGGGGACACCCATCCCGACGTCCATGCTGCTTGTCGCGGTGCTGTGGGCCGCGGCGGCGCACGACGCCATCGGCGACGCACTGTGGGGCGGGGTCTGGTGGCTGGCGGGCTTTCGTCTGCACCCGCTGGTGCTGATGTTCGCGCTGTCCGGCTCGCTGATGGTGAGCCGGATCCGGATTCCCAAGCTTTAGGCGGTACGGCGCGACAGCCAGCCCAGCGGCGACTCCTGCGCCGCAGCGCCCGACTGCGACTCGAGGAAGTCGCTGGGCGGCTGGCTGCGGTACTCGCTGACGCCGCCGCCATCCAGGCAGGCGTCCAGCCCGAAGGCGGTGCCGAGATCGGCCGGGTCCGGCGCGCTGCGCGCTGCAGCGTCACGGCGGAAGAAACGCAGCGCTGGAACGAATCGCATGGCGGACCTCACTGGCTTGCGGAGACCAACAACCACATTGGCTCCGTGGGCTCAGTGTGAGGGATCCATGTGACAAACGGACCCCTCAACTGTTAGTAAATATTGCCTCTACTGGCATTACCGCACAAGTGCAAGACCTGTTTTTCCCAGTGGCGACAGGGCATTCCGGCCGGCGCCCCCCTTTTTGAGGGGGCGTTGCTGTTTTGCAATTCATTGCCCCCATTGCGCGGCGCCAGGGATAGGGTTCCGTGTTCCCGCACTTAAGCTGCGCCACCTTCCAAGCCCCCCCCCCCGGCTCCTGCATGAGTTCAGCATTCTTGAAATGGCTCGCTAACGGCCTGATCGCCGCGGTGCTGGCCAGCACGCTGTGGATGGCCTATGCCATCCATCCCGAGCCGAGTCGCGCCAGCCCGCTGCTCGCCCAGGTCGTGCCCGCCGCGGCAGCCGCGGCATCGGTGCCGGCCACCACCGCCCGCTGATCAGCCCAGGGCCCGCCGGGCGCCATCTGCCAGGGCCTGGCCGATGCGATCCAGCAGCGCATCCCGGCCCTGCAACTGCCACTGATGCCAGTAGAGCGCCACGTCGACGCCGACCTCCGGCCTCAGTCGCAGCAACTGGCCGGCCTCGACCAGCGGGCGCACCTGGATCTCAGGCGCGACGCCCACGCCCCAGCCCATGACGGCGGCCCGCACATAGGCCTCGCTGGACGGCACGAAGCGCTCCCTCAGCCGCGGCGCTCGCACGCCGAAGGCCTGTGACACCCACTGCGACTGGCTGTCGTCCTTGCGGTTGAAGACCAGGAAGGGGGTGTCGGCGAAATTGCCGCCGTGCAGGCCCTCGGGCAGCTGCGCCGCCAGGAACCCCGGGCTGGCCACCGCGACGTAGCGCATGACCCCCAGCGGCTGCACGCGGCAGCCCTGCAAGGCCTCGGCCACCGTCGTCACGCAGCCCAGCACGGCGCCCTGGCGCAGGCTGTCGTGGGTGAAGTCCTGGTCGTCCACGACCAGCTCCAGCCCATAGCCCTCGCGCAGCCCCTGCTGCACCAGACCGTCCAGGGCCGGCAGCACCCAGGTCGCCAGGCTGTCGGCGTTGACGGCGATGGCCAGCCGCGACTGCGGCGCAACGCGCTCGCCCAGCTCGCGCGCCACGTCCACGCGCAGCGCCTGCAGCTGGCGGGCGAAACGCAGCAGCACCTTGCCCGCCTCGGTCAGGCGCAGCGGCCGCGAGCGCACGACGAGGGGCTGGCCTACCTGCGCCTCCAGCCCGCGCAGCCGCTGCGAGACGGCGCTCTGCGTGATGGACAGGCGCTGCGCGGCACGCTCGAAGCCCTGCTCGTCGGCCAGGGCGGCCAGGCAGTCCAGGGCGGCGGGGTCGAATTCATTCATAAGCTTCGCTAATGTATGGCGAAGAATATGAATGAAGCTTCTTGAATTGACCATGGCTGCGGAGAATCCGCCGATGCCTGCCGCCGCCCTGGCCGATCCGACCACGCCCGCCGTTTTCGCGCAGGGCTGGGCCATGGGCGCCGGGCTGATCCTCGCCATCGGCGCGCAGAACGCGCTGGTGCTGCGCCAAGGTCTGAGGCGCGAGCATGTGGGCGCCGTCGTCGCCGTCTGCACGTTGTCGGACTGGCTGCTGATCGCGCTGGGCGTCTTCGGCCTGGGCGCGCTGATCCAGGGGCAGCCGCTGCTGCTGGAGCTCTTTCGCTTCGGCGGCGCCGCCTTTCTGCTGGGTTATGCCCTGCTCGCGGCCCGGCGCGCCTGGCGCCCCACCGCGGGGCTGGCCGCCGCGGGTGCGTCCGCCGGTTTGGGCGCCACGCTGTCGGCCGCCTTCGCCTTCACCTATCTGAACCCCCATGTCTACCTGGACACCGTCGTGCTGCTCGGCGGCCTGGGCGCGCGCCAGCCGCCCGAGCTGCGCGCGGCCTTTGCGGCCGGCGCCGGGCTCGCGTCGGCCATGTGGTTCGGCTTGCTGGGCTTCGGCGCGGCCGCCGCCGCCCCCAAGCTGCGCAGTCCCGCCACCTGGCGGGTCGTCGACGCGCTCGTCGCCTTGCTGATGACCGGCCTGGGCCTACAACTCCTCCTGCAACCCCTCTAAGAACATCAAAGGACAGCCATGAAGATCGTCGTTCTCGGCGCCGGCATCATCGGCATCGCCACGGCCTGGTATCTGCTCGACGAAGGGCATGAGGTCGTCGTCGTCGACCGCCAGGCCGACGCGGCACTGGAGACCAGCTTCGCCAACGGCGCGCAGATCTCGGTCAGCTTCTGCGAGCCCTGGGCCAATGCAGGCGCGCCCTTCAAGGTGGCCAAGTGGCTGCTGCGCGACGACTCGCCGTTGCTGTTCCGCCCGCGCCTGGACCCCAACCAGTGGCGCTGGGGCCTGGCCTTCCTGACGCAATGCACCAACGCGGCCTTCGAGCGCAATGTCGAGGAGCTGGTGCAGTTGGGCCGCTATTCGCACGAGTCGCTGAAGGCGCTCGTCACTCGCACCGGCATCGAGTACGACCGCCTGGAGCGCGGCATCCTGCACTTCTTCTCCAGCCAGGCTGACTTCGACGCCGGCGCGGCCGGCGCCGAGATCATGCGCCGGCACGGCGTGGACCGCCGCGTGCTGGGCCGCGAGGAGGTGCTCAAGGTCGAACCGGCCCTGGCCGCCTTCGGCAACCGCATCTTCGGCGGCACCTTCACGCCCAGCGACGAGAGCGGCGACGCCAAGGTCTTCACTCAGAAGCTCGCCCGGCTGTGCGCGGAGCGCGGCGCGCAGTTCCTGTACGAGCACGACATCCTGGGCCTGCAGCGCGCGGGGGACGGCATCGAGGCCGTGCAGATCGCCCACACCCGCAGCGGCGAACGCAAGACGCTCAAGGCCGACGCCTTCGTCGCCGCCATGGGCTCCTACACGCCAGCCCTGGTCCAGCCGCTGGGCGAGCACCTGAACATCTACCCGGCCAAGGGCTACTCGGCCACGCTGCGCCTGAAGAAGCCCGGAGCCGCCAGCGTCGTCAGCCTGCTGGACGACACGCGCAAGATCGCCATCTCGCGCCTGGGCGACCATATTCGCATCGCCGGCACGGCCGAACTGTCGGGCTTCGACCTCAACCTCGACTCGGCCACCGCCCGCGTGCGCTGCGCGGCCCTGGTGCGGCGCTACGAGGAGCTCTTCCCCGGCGTGGCCGACACCAGCGAGCCCAACTACTGGACCGGCCTGCGCCCCAGCACGCCCAACAACGTGCCCTACATCGGCCGCAGCAGGAAGGCGCGCAACCTGTGGCTCAACGCCGGCCACGGCACGCTGGGCTGGACGCATGGCGCCGGCTCGGGTCATGCGATGGCCGAGCTCATCGCCGGCCGCAGGCCGGACATGGCCTTCGGCTTCTACGGCATGGCCTGAGGCCCGTCGTCCAGGGAATGGCTAGGCCAGCCTGCCCGGCGCTCGCCCCGGGCCGTGATCAGAGCGTCTTCAGCAGCGCCGCCACCTTGGGCTGTTGCGGGAACTTCGCACCCAGCCTGGCCAGGCCCTCCAGTTCGCTCTTGGCGGACTGCTTGTCTCCCGACTGGATCAAGATCTCCGCCAGGTTGAGGCGGTAGGCCGGCTGGTCGGGCTGGTCGCTGACGAGCTGGCGCTGCAGGCGTATCGCCTTGCCGAAGTCCTTCTCGTTGGCCAGCACGGTGGCGTAGGTGTCGCGCAGGGCCGCGTAGTCGGGGTTGAGCCTGAGACCATGCTCGGCCAGCTCGCGCGCATCGGGCTTGCCGGCCTTGCTGCGCAGCCAGGCCACGTTGTTGATGATGGGCAGCGCATCGGGGTTGCGCTTGAGCAAGGCCTCGTAGCGCACCAGCGCCGAGTCGGCGTCGCCACGGGCCAGCAGCACGTCGGCCACGGCGCCCGCGAAGATGAGGTCCTGCGGATGCGCCGTCTGCCACTGCTTCTCGAAGGCCAGCGCCTCGTCTCGGCCCTTGGTCGCCAGCAGCACCGCGAACAGGCGCGGCGCAGCCTCGCCCGGGTCGCGCAGGGCCGTGGCCTTGCGCAGCGCGGCGATGGCGGCGTCGGGATGCTGGCGGTTGATCTCCACATCCGCCTCCGCGATCAGCGCAAAGGCCTCCTGCGGGAATTTCTTCTGACGCTCGCGCAGCGCGGCCAGGCCCTCGTCGGTACGGCCCTGACGCAGCGCGAGCTGGATCAGCAGGCGCTGCGCGGCCACCGAGCCCGGATCGGCCTCCAGCGCACGCTTGACCTCGCGCTCCGCGCCGGCGAAGTCCTGCTCCATGAAGCGCAGCTGCGCCAGGCCCAGCCAGCCCTGGGCGCGCGCGGGCGCCAACACGGTCAGCCGCGAATAGGTCTTGACCGCCTGCGCCTTGTCGCCCGACATCAGCTGGGTGCGCGCCAGGCGCTCCAGCACGTCCGGGTTCAGCGGCAGCGCCGCCGCCGCCTCCTGCGCGGCCTGCGCGGCCTTGGCCGCGTTGCCCAGGCGCAGATGCTGATCGATCAAGGCCAGGCGCAGTCCTGCGTCGGTCGGCTCCTCGCGCACGCCGGCGGCCAGCACCTCGGTGACGCGCTCGGCGGGCGCACGCGTCTGCACCAGCAGATCGGCCAGCACGAGGCGAGCCTGGGGCGAATGCGGCTGGCTGGCAACGAAGCCCTCCAGGCGCTTGAGGGCCGCCTCGCTGCGCCCGGCCTGCATGTCCAGCGCCACCAGGCCCAGCACGGCCGGCAGATAGCCGGCGTCGGCCTTCAGCGAAGCCTCGAAGGCGGCCTGGGCGGCCGCGTTGTCCTTGCGGACCAGCTGGATGCGGCCGCGCAGGCCATCGGGCACGGGGCTGCCCTGCATCTTGGGCGCGAGCTTGTCGATGGCTACCAGCGCGGCGGGCAATTCGTCGCGGCGCATCAGCGCGTTGATGAGCATCAGGTCGTAGCTGCTGCCACTGTCCTTGGCGGCAATGTCGCGCAGCTGCCCGATGGCCGCGTCGGCCTTGGCACGGCTGTTGGCGCCGGGCGTCATGCTGTCGCGCACGATGGCCGACAGAGCCAGCGCGGCGCCGGTCTTGGCATCGTCGGGCCGCAGCTTGGCGGCGGCGCCGAAGGCCTGGTCGGCCGCCTCGAAATTGCCCAGCATCAGGTGGGCCTTGCCCGCCAGCAGCAGCGTTTCGGCATCGGCCTTGGCCGCCTCGAGGACGGGCTTCAGCGTCTCCAGCGTCTTTGCCGGCGCGCGGCGCTGCAGCTGCAGGCCGGCGAACTGGCGGCGCAGCGCGAGGTCCTCGGGCGCAAGCTTGATGGCCTGGTTGAGCAGATTCTCCGCGTCCGCCAGCTCACCGAGCTGCTGATGGGCGCCCGAGGCCAGGCGCAGCAACGGCACGTAGTTGGGCATCAGCTTGAGCAGCGGCAGCGCGAGCTCGCGGGTCTTGGCGGCATCGCCCTTGGCCAACGCCAGCTGGGCCTGCAGGAAGCGCCCCCGCGGGCTCTTGGCAATGGCCGGCGGCATGCCTTCGACGAGCTTGGTCGCCACGTCGAGCTGCTGGCGACCCAGGGCCAGGCGCAGCAGCAGCGCGCGGGCCTCGTAGGCGCCGGGGTCCAGCACGAGCGCCTCGCTGAGCAGTGGCTGGGCCTCGTCCAGCTCGCCGCGCGACAGCAGCACCTCGGCCTTGAGCTGCAGGGCCTTGCCGGCCTTGGGGTTCTTCACCAGCAGCTCGCTCAACGCCTCCAGCGCCTCGTCGGGGAAGCCGCTGGCCAGCTTGGTGCGCGCGCTGACGATGACGGCGTCCTCGGAATCCGGCCTCAACTGCAGCGCCCGCACGGCGGCGGCCTTGGCCTCGATCACTTCGCCCTGGGCCAGGTAGGCCATGGCCAGATGCTGCTGCAGCGCGGACATGGCGCCGGGGTCGGCCAGGCTCTGGTCGGCGAACTCGAGGATGAGCTTGCGCGACTGACCCGAATGCAGCAGGGTCTGGGCCAGCTGCGGCGCCAGCTCGTCGCGCGGCGCGCCGAGCTCCCAGGCACGGCGCAGCTCGATCTCGGCCCCGGCCAGGTCGCCGGTTTCCAGCAGCGCCTTGCCCAGCAGATAGCGGCCCCTGGCGTTGTCCGGGCTCTGCTGCAGCAGATTCTTCAGTTCGATCACGGCGCCGCTGACGTCCTTCTGCTCCATGCGCTTCTGCGCGGAGGCGAGCAGATCCTGCTCGGAACGTTGGCCGCAGGCGGCCAGGGCGGCGATAAGGACCAGGGCGAGGGCGCGGCGCGATTTCATGCAGTCTCCTTGTCGGCGCGGATTGTGTTCCTAGAATCCGCGCCCTTTCTCGGGACTGGCCCCAGTGCTGCTCCGTCGGGATGAAACTTGACACGAAACGCGCCATGAATGCCCACCCCTCCTTCTGTGCCATCGACTTCGGCACCTCGAACTCGGCCGTCGCCGTACCCGACGATGCGGGCGGCATGCGGCTGATCGAGCTGGAACCGGGCCAGCGCACGATGCCGACGGCGGTCTTCTATTTCACCGAAGGCAGCCACGACACCGACGGCCCGCCGCGCGCCTTCGGCCGCGCCGCCGTGGCAGCCTACGTGGAGGGCCACGACGGCCGGCTGATGCGCTCGATGAAGAGCATCCTCGGCTCGGCGCTCATCGACCAGACCACCGATGTCGGCGGCGGCCGCGGCGCCAAGTATTCCGACATCGTCTCGGGCTACCTGAAGCGGCTGCGCCGACTGGCCGGTGAACCCGAGCGCGCCGTGCTGGGCCGGCCGGTGTTCTTCGTCGACGGCGAGCCCGCGCGCGACGCCCAGGCCCAGGCGCAGCTGGAGGCCTGTGCCCGCGCGGTGGGGTTCCGCGACGTGCAGTTCCAGTACGAACCCATCGCCGCCGCCTTCGACTTCGAGCAGCAGGCCATCCGCGCCGGCAAGGGCGAGCAGATCGTGCTGGTGGCCGACATCGGCGGCGGCACCAGCGACTTCTCCGTCGTGCGCGTGGGCCCGGAGCGCGCGCAGCGCCTGGCGCGCCGCGACGACATCCTCGCCAGCCACGGCGTGCACATCGCCGGCACCGACTTCGACCGCCACATCGAGCTGGCCGGACTGCTGCAGGAGTTCGGCTACCGCGCCACCGGGCCCAGCGGGCGCGAGCTGCCCAGTGGCATCTACTTCGACCTCGCGACCTGGCACCTCATCAACACCTGCTACGCGCCGCTGCGCGTGGCCGAGTGGCGCGGCATGAAGAGCTGGTTCAGCGACGTGCGCCAGCATGCGCGGCTGATGACGGTGCTGGAGGAGCGCCTGGGCCACGAGCTGGCCTCGCGCGCCGAGGGCGCCAAGATCGCCGTCTCCGGCGGCGCCGACACGACGGTGGACCTGAGCCATGTCGAACCGGGCCTGGTGCTGCCGCTGAGCGAGAAGACTGCCGTGGACGCGCTGCGCGCCGACCTGGACCGCATCATCTCCACGGCCCACGAGACGGTGGCGCAGGCCGGCCTCGAGCCCGCGCAGATCGACGCGCTCTACTTCACCGGCGGCTCGACCGGATTGAGGCTGCTGGTGGACGGCATGGCCGCCGGCTTCCCCCAAGCGGCACGCATCACCGGCGACCGCTTCGCGTCCGTCGCGACCGGCCTGGGCCTGCACGCGCAGCGGCTGTTCGGTGGCTAGGGCCTGTTAGGCTGCGCGGCTTCGCACCCCGAACCCGCGCTCCATGTTGAAAGCCCTGACCTGGGCCACCGTCGCCCTGGCCGCCACCGCGGCCCATGCCGCCGAGCCCCCGACTTACCAGCAACCCTCCGCCGAGATCCGCGCGGTACTGGACGCGCCTGCCCTGCCGGGCCACTCGCTGTCTCCCGACCAGCGCACGCTGGCGAGCATTGCTTTGACACGCTATCGCAGCGTGGCCGAGCTGGCCCGGCCCATCCTGCGCCTGGCCGGCAAGCGCATCGACGCCGCGGCCAGCAGCCCGCAGCTGACGGCCAACATCGCCTCGATCTCGCTACGCGAGCTGACCAACCCCGGCGCCGCCGAGCGCGTCGTCAAGCTGCCGGCCGGCGGCACGTTCTCGTCGCTGCGCTGGTCGCCGGACAGCCGGCATTTCCTGCTCAACCGCCGCACCGCCAACGCCACCGAACTGTGGCTGGGCGACGTCGCCACGGCCAGGGTCCAGCAGGTCAAGGGCGTCAGGCTCAACACCATCCTCGAGGCCTCCGTGGCCTGGATCTCCAATGAGGAGATCATTGCGCTGACCGTGCCGGACAAGCGCGGCCCCGCGCCGGTGTTCGACGCGCCCAGCGGCCCCAGCATCCAGGAGTCCATGGGCCGCAACTCGCCCGAGCGCACGCTGCAGGACCTGCTCAAGAACAGCCAGGATGACGCGCTGTTCAGCCACTACGCCGCCTCGGCACTGCGCCGCATCCAGCTGTCGACCGGCGCCTCGCGCGAGATCGGCGCGGCAGGCCTGTATACCGGCGTCGAGGTCGTCGGCACCCAAGGCACGCTGATCACCGAGCGCCTGGTGCCGCCGTTCAGCTACCAGGTCACCTGGAACGACTTCGCCCGCCAGGTCGAGCTGCGCGACTTCAACGGCCGGCTGCTGCGCGACCTGGGCATCATCAAGCTCAAGGAGGGCGTGCCCGTCGAGGGCGTCATCACCGGGCCGCGCGACTTCTGGGCCTCGCCCAGGGCCGATGGGGCCATCTACTGGGTCGAGGCCCTGGACGGCGGCGACCCTCGCAACAAGGTCCCCTTCCGCGACAGGCTGATGCGCCTGGACCCGCCCTACGTGGGCGAGGCCCGCGAGGTGCATCGCACCGCGGGCCGCCTGGCCGGCCTGCACTTCGTCGACGCCGGCGACCGCGCCATCGTGTCCGACGTCGATCGCGACCGCCTATGGATCGCGACCGACCTGATCGCGCTGGACGGCGCGGCCAAGCCGCAGCGCCTGCAGGACCGTTCGCTGCGCGACCGCTACAACGACCCCGGCCAGCCGCTGACGCGCGTGCTGCCCAACGGCCGCAGCATCGTGCGCGTGGACGGTGGCGACCGCCTGCTGCTGGCCGGCGCCGGCGCCAGCAAGGACGGCGACCTGCCCTTCATCGACAGCTACAGCCTGAAGGACGGCAAGGCCACGCGCCTGTTCCGCTCGGGCCCCACGCATTACGAGCGCCCCATCACGCTGCTGGAAGGTGGGGCGATGCAGGGCCGGCTGCTGACCAGCCGCGAGAGCGCCACCGAGCCGCCCAACCTGGTGCTGCGCAGTGGCACCGGCTTCGAGCAGCTGCAGGCGCTGACCCGCACCGCCGACCCCGCGCCGCAGCTGCGCGCCATCAAGCGCGAGCTGGTCAAGTTCAAGCGCGCCGATGGCGTGGAGCTGTCGTTCTGGCTCTACCTGCCGCCCGACTACAAGCCCGGCGAGCGCCGCCCCACGCTGGTCTGGGCCTACCCGCTGGAGTTCACGGACGCGTCCACCGCCGGCCAGGTCAGCGGCTCGGGCAGCCGCTTCGTGACGCTGGCCGGCGCCAGCCCCGTCATGCTGGCGTTGGATGGCTACGTCGTGCTGATGGATGCCACCATGCCCGTCGTCGGCGATCCCAAGACCGTCAACGACAGCTTCGTCGAGCAGATCACGGCCAATGCGCGGGCCATCATCGACAAGGCCGCCGAGCTGGGCGTCAGCGACCCGCAGCAGATGGTGGTGGCCGGCCACAGCTACGGCGCCTTCATGACGGCCAACCTGCTGGCCCACACCGACCTGTTCAAGGCCGGCATCGCCCGCAGCGGCGCCTACAACCGCACGCTGACGCCCTTCGGCTTCCAGAGCGAGCGCCGCACCTACTGGGACGCGCAGGACGTCTACCTGAAGCTGTCGCCGTTCAACTACGCGGACAAGCTCAAGGAGCCGCTGCTGCTCATCCACGGCGAGAGCGACGACAACCCGGGCACCTTCCCCATCCAGTCGGCGCGCTTCTACCAGGCGCTGGCCGGCACCGGCGGGCAGGTGCGCTACGTGGTGCTGCCGCATGAGTCGCACGGCTACAGCGCGCGCGAGTCCGTGGGTCACACGCTCTGGGAGATGAGCACGTGGATGAAGCGCCAGACGCGCGACCCGCGCGCGCCGCGCTGAACCCCAGGGCATTTCGGACCGGACCCCGGGCCGCACCATGCTGCCCGGCGCGGCGATGTGCCTGCCGGCGTCCAGCCGGCGCAAGACCGGCCGAGGGGATCCTCAGCGGCGCGGCGGCGGTCCGCGGCGGCGCTGGGCGCCATGCGGCGCCGGTCGCGGCGCGGCTTTCAGCGGCCGCGACACGTCGGCCAGCATCAGCACGGCGCTGACCAGGCCCTCGACGGCCTCCTCCAGGTCGGCCGGCGGCTCCAGCGACTCGATCTCCTCCAGCAGCGCGTCGGCGTCCTCGAGATCGTCCGGGTCCAAGTGCAGGTAGATGGCCGCCAGCGGCTCCAGCAGCGGCTCCTCGGGCAGGCGCAGCAGCGCCGGATGCGCGTCCAGCGCCAGCGCGAAGCCGGCCACCCAGGGCAGCACGGTCTCGCTGGGCTCGGCATCGTCGTCCAGCTCGAAGATCCAGGGGTCGAACCATTGCCTGCCGGCGATGGCGACGTTCAGCTCCTTGTGGCGGCGGCGCAGCAGCGCCAGCAGCTCGTCGTCGACACGCGCCGGCGTGGGCCGGCCCTCGCTGTCGAGGATGGGCGGCAGCCAGGCGGCCAGCGGCACGGCCTCGGGCTGCAACAGCACGCCGCACAGATAACCGTCCAGCATGCCGACATCCAGAGGCTCCAGCGGCGCCGGCAGCGCATCGAGCAGCGCCTGCAGGCGCTCCAGGTCGGCTTCGGACAGGGTTTCGGGGGCGGGATGGGAGGCGGTGGGCATGGCGCGATTATCGGCAGTGCGTCGTGAATAGTGCCCACCACGGCGCCGGCCCGCAGCCTAAAGTGCGCCCATCCCAACGACGCCCTCGACCCCGAGGGCTTGACGACCCGGCAGCCCGCTGACCGGGTCTTTTTTTGCGTTCTGCGTCAGCCCTTCACGACCGCGGCGGGTGCGAACGGCGCAGTCATGCGGCCGGCTTTCATACTGGCGGGCATGCCCGCCGCAGTACTCGCGCAGCGCTTCGACCTCGCCGTCGTGGCGCTTTCCTACCTGACCGCCGCCTTCGCGTCCTACGTGGCGCTCGACCTCGCCCAACGCGTGCGCACGCCGGAAGCGCTGGTCGCGCATGCCTGGTGGATCGCCGGCTCGCTGTCCCTGGGTACCGGCATCTGGGCCATGCACTTCGTCGGCATGCTGGCGCTCAGGCTGCCCTTTGCGGTCGGCTACGACACCGCCGTCACGCTGCTGAGCTGGCTGGCGGCGGTGGGCGTGTCGGCGATCGCGCTGCGCGTCGCCGCTGGGCAGACGCTGACGCCCGCCCGGCTGACGCTGGGCGCGCTCAGCATGGGCGCCGGCATCTGCGCGATGCACTACACCGGCATGGCCGCCCTCGTGCTCGAGCCGGGCATCCAGTGGAACTGGGCGCTGGTCGCCGCCTCGGCCGGCGTCGCGACCGGTACGGCAGCCGCGGCGCTGTGCATCTTCTTCGCGCTGCGGCAGCTGCCGAGCGCCTGGACACGCTGGGGCCAGCTGGGCGCCGCCCTCGTCCTGGGCGCGGCCGTCAGCGTCATGCACTACACCGGCATGGCCGCCGCCGGCATCGCCGAGGACTCGGTCTGCCTGAGCGCGGATGCGCTGCGCGGCGACAACCTCGGCGCGCTGGTCGCCGGCGCCGCCTTCGCGCTGCTGATGCTGACCCTGGTCACGTTGGCCCTGGACGCGCGCAGCCAACGCCAGACCACCCGGCTGCAGCAATCCCTGCAAGCCGCCACCACCGAGCTGCACGAGCGCGCGCTGCGCGACCCGCTGACCGGCCTGGCCAACCGCCAGCTGCTCGACGATCGCCTGCAGCACGCCGCCGCGCGCGGCCATCGCGAAGGCGCGCGCCTGGCGCTGCTGGTCATCAACCTGGACGGCTTCAAGCTCATCAACGACAGCTTCGGCCTGGGTGCCGGCGACCAGGTGCTGCGCAGCATGGCGCAGCGCCTCAAGGGCCTGGCGCGCAGCGACGACACGCTGGCCCGCCTGGCGGCGGACGAGTTCGTGCTGATGCTGGAGGGCGAGGTCGCCGAGGCCGCGCTGGCCCAGGTCGCGCAGCGCCTGCTGGACGCGCTGGCAGAGCCCCTGGGCGGCGTGCCCGGCGCCGGCAGCCATCCGCTGCGGCTGTCGGCCTCGATAGGCATCGCCCTCGACGACGGCTCGGAGCCGGGCGAGGGCCTGATCGCCCAGGCCGACTCGGCCGCGCTATCGGTCAAGCGCGCCGGCGGCAACGGCTTCGCCTTCTTCGAGGCGCACATGCAGGCGGGCGTACGCGAGCAGCTCGAGCTGGCCCGCGACCTGCGGGCCGCGCTGGCCGGAGAAGCCGGCAGCGGCGTGCTGGCCCTGCACTACCAGCCCAAGATCGCCACGGCGGAAAGCGCCATCACCGGCGTGGAAGCCCTGCTGCGCTGGCAGCATCCCCAGCGCGGGTCGGTGAGCCCGGGCGCCTTCATCCCGGTGGCCGAGCGCTTCGGCCTCATCATGCCGCTGGGCGACTGGGTCATCGCCGAGGCCTGCCGCCAGCTGGCCGCCTGGCGCGACGCGGGCCTGCAGATGCGCGTGGCGCTCAACCTGTCCGTGCAGCAGTTGCGCCAGCCCGACGCGCTGGTGAAGCGCTTTGAGGAAGCGCTGGCCCAGCATGGCGTCGACGCCCGCCACCTGACCTGCGAGATCACGGAGTCCGTCGCGATGGACGATGCCGAGGCTACCGAGCGCACGCTGCGGCGCCTGGCCGGGCTGGGCCTGGCCCTGTCCATCGACGACTTCGGCACGGGCTATTCCAGCCTGGCCTACCTGCGCCGCCTGCCGGTGTCGCAGCTCAAGATCGACCGCAGCTTCATCCAGGACCTGGAGACCAGCGCCGACGCCCGCGCCATCGTCAAGGCCGTCATCGACCTGGCCCATGCCTTGAGCCTGCAGGTGGTCGCCGAAGGCGTCGAGACCGAGGGTCAGGCCGCCGTGCTGCGCGGCAAGCGCTGCGACAAGCTGCAGGGCTTCCTGTTCGCTCGGCCCATGCCCGCCGACGCGCTGACGCGCTGGGCCATGCACGCACGCGGCGGCCCGCTGCGCTTCAGCACCTCGCTGTACGCGGCGCGGGACGCCGAGGCCAGCGCCTAGGTGCCTGCGCGGTAGAAGCCTGATGTCAAGGGCATCGCCGGATGCGTGAATGGGGTCGGACTGGGAAGATCCACCCCATGCCGACAAGCTACCTGCCTTACGAGCCCGATCAGCAGTTTCTGTTGCCGCCGTCACTGCAG
>NZ_JAFAGT010000073.1 GCF_019237615.1 Roseateles sp.
CCGCCACAACTCCGCGGGCTCGTATACGGACTATTCGCTGACGCTGGCCAAGGACTTCTCGGGCCTGGTGCTGAGCGGCGCCATCGTCGGCACCGATGCCAACAAGGGCTTCTACGCCAGCCCTGTTAACGCCAAGTTCATGGGCAAAACCACGCTGGTGGTCGGCCTGAAGAAGACGTTCTGATTCTTTGGAGAGCGACATGAAACTGATCACTGCCGTCATCAAGCCTTTCAAGCTCGACGAGGTGCGTGAGGCCCTGAGCGCCATCGGCGTGCAGGGCCTGACGGTCACCGAGGTCAAGGGCTTCGGCCGCCAGAAGGGGCACACCGAGCTGTACCGCGGCGCCGAGTACGTCGTCGACTTCCTGCCCAAGGTCAAGATCGAGGCCGCCGTGAATGACGACGTCGTCGAGCGCGTCATCGAAGCCATCGAATCCTCGGCCCGCACCGGCAAGATCGGCGACGGCAAGATCTTCGTATCGCCGCTTGACCAGGTCGTTCGCATCCGCACCGGCGAGACCGGCAACGACGCGCTCTGAGCCCGAACCGTTATCCGTTGGAGAACAGACAAATGAAGAAACTCCTTGCCTGCCTGGCCTTCGCGGCGGCGGCATTCGCGCCGAGCACCTGGGCCCAGGAACCTGCCGCTGCGCCGGCATCCGCCGCCATGGCCACCGAAGCAGCCGCGTCCGCCGCCGCCCCCGAGGCGCCCGCTGCGTCCGCACCGGGCGGGGCGGCCTCGGCCCCCGCGCCCAAGCTCGACAGTGGCGACACCGCGTGGATGCTGACCTCCACGGCGTTGGTCATCCTGATGACCATCCCCGGCCTGGCGCTGTTCTATGGCGGCCTCGCGCGCAGCAAGAACATGCTGTCGGTGCTGATGCAGGTGTTCGTCATCTTCGCGCTGATCACGCTGCTGTGGGCCATCTACGGCTACAGCCTTGCGTTCGGCGGCGAGGGCACCTTCATTGCGGGCCTGGACAAGGTCTTCCTGAAGGGCGTCGCGGCGGACACGCTGTCGGGCGCGTTGCCGACCATCCCCGAGTTCGTCTTCGTGGCCTTCCAGTCGACCTTCGCGGCCATCACCTGCGCACTGATCGTCGGCGCCTTCGCCGAACGCATCAAGTTCTCGGCCGTGCTGCTGTTCTCGGCGCTGTGGTTCACGTTCGCCTACGTGCCCATGGCCCACATCGTGTGGGGCGGCGGCCTGCTGGCCAAGGACGGTGCGCTGGACTTCGCCGGTGGCACCGTGGTGCATATCAACGCCGGTGTCGCCGGTCTGGTGGGCGCCTATCTGGTGGGCAAGCGCATCGGCTTCGGCAAGGAAGCCCTGACGCCGCACAGCTTGACGCTGACCATGGTCGGCGCTTCGCTGCTGTGGGTGGGCTGGTTCGGCTTCAACGCCGGCTCGGCGGGCGCCGCCAACGGCGTGGCCGGCCTGGCCTTCGTCAACACCATCTTCGCCACCGCCGCCGCGACGCTGTCCTGGATCGCCGGCGAGGCGCTGCACAAGGGCAAGGCCTCCATGCTGGGCGCCGCGTCCGGCGCGGTGGCGGGGCTGGTCGCCGTGACGCCGGCCGCCGGCTTCGTCGGCCCCATGGGCTCCATCGTCCTGGGCCTCATCGCCGGCCTGGTGTGCCTGTGGGGAGTGGGGGGGCTGAAGAAGATGCTGGGCATGGACGACGCCTTCGATGTGTTCGGCGTGCACGGCGTGGGCGGCATCGTCGGCGCCATCCTGACAGGCGTGTTCGCAGCCCCCGCGCTGGGCGGCACTCAGCCGGCCGAGTACGCGATGGGCGCCCAGGTCATCACTCAGGTCAAGAGCGTGCTGTTGACCATCGCCTGGTCGGGCGTGGTCTCCTTCGTCGCCTACAAGCTGGTCGACACGGTCATCGGCCTGCGCGTCACCGAGGAAGAGGAGCGCGAGGGTCTGGACATCTCGGCGCATGGCGAGACGGCCTATCACAAGTGATCCACGGCTGAGGCCGTGACGGGCCGCCCTCCGGGGCGGTTTTTTGTGGGCGGTGGGTGGCTTGTGATCCGGCGTACCGACCCCAAGTGGGTCGCCCCGCCGAGTCTGAGATCATTCGTCCATGGTTCCCCATCTGATCACCGCCCTGAACGGTCCCATCAACGAGCTGGAGGCTCGCGTCCTGGAGTCCATGCCGGCCACGGAGCGCTGGTTCAGGCTGGAATGGATGGAACACACGCCCACCTTCTACGCGTCGGTGGACCTGCGCAACGCTGGCTTCAAGCTCGCGCCGGTGGATACCAACCTGTTCCCCGGCGGCTTCAACCATCTCACGCCGCAGATGCTGCCGCAGGCCGTGCAGGCGGCGATGGCGGCCATCGAGAAGATCTGCCCCGAGGCGCGCAACCTGCTGGTCATCCCGGAAACCGGCGCGCGCTGCAGCTTCTACCTGGACAACCTCGCGACGCTGGCGCGCATCTTCACGCAGGCCGGCCTGAACGTGCGCTTCGGCACGCTGGACCCTGTCATCGCGGAGCCCACCGAGCTGAAGATCGCCAACGGCGGCAGCATCGTCATCGAGCCACTGGTGCGCAAGCGCGGCCGCCTGATGCTCAAGGGCTTCGACCCCTGCACCATCCTGCTCAACAACGACCTGGCCGCCGGCACGCCGCCGCAGCTGATGGGCCTGCACGAGCAATACCTGCTGCCGCCGCTGCACGCCGGCTGGACGGTGCGGCGCAAGAGCCAGCATTTCCGCGCCTACGAGGAGGTGGCCAAGCGCTTCGGCAAGCTGCTGGGCATGGACCCCTGGCTGATCACGCCCATGTTCCAGGGCGTGGACCTGCGCGGCCACAAGGGCCTGGAGGCGCTGCAGACGGCGGCAGACACCCAGCTCGCCAAGGTGCGCCGCAAGTACAAGGAATACGGCATCAACGAGAAGCCCTTCGTCATCATCAAGAGCGACGTGGGCAGCTATGGCCGCGCCGTACTGACGGTGCGCGACGCCAAGGACATCGAGGGCCTGGCTGCGGCGCTGCCGGAAAATTTGGGCCAGGAGGTCATCGTGCAGGAAGGCGTGCCCACGCACGAGCGCGTGCACGAGGCCGTGGCCGAGCCAGTGGTCTACACGATGGACCGCTACGTCGTCGGCGGCTTCTACCGCGTGCACGCCCATCGCGGCATCGACGAGAACCTGAATGCGCCCGGCGCCAGCTACGTGCCGCTGGCCTTCGCCGAGTCGCCGCACCTGCCGCGTCCCGGCGAGAAGCCCGGTGTCAGCGCGCCCAACCGCTTCTACATGTACGGCGTCATCGGCCGCCTGGCCATGCTGGCTGCCAGCTACGAGCTCGAGGCCACCGACCCGCAGGCCGAGGCCGAGGCGGCCTGACCCCCTCATTCTGGGCGCCCATCCCATTTGGCAGGGGGTGTTTCGGACCGTTCTCGCCTAGGTGCCTGCGCGGTAGAAGCCTGATGTCAAGGGCATCGCCGGATGCGTGAATGGGGTCGGACTGGGAAGATCCACCCCATGCCGACAAGCTACCTGCCTTACGAGCCCGATCAGCAGTTTCTGTTGCCGCCGTCACTGCAG
>NZ_JAFAGT010000003.1 GCF_019237615.1 Roseateles sp.
CCCGAGCGCCTTCGCGGAAGGTCTCTCGCAGCAGCACGGTGGGGGTCGAGTTGCGATTCGGGACGATGTCGATGTGCATGACTACGTAGATAGTTCATTGACACAGAAAATTCAAGCAAATTACATGGGTACAAATACCTGGTCATCTGCCCAAGCAAAAGCGGCCTGCCTCATAGAGAGAACAGGCCGCTTGGCGGGCTTGGGGTGCGGGGAACTTCAGCCTAGAGAACCTGACTTCCGACAAGCGCTTGGCGGCCCGGCAACTGTCTCGAATGGAAATCGAGGAGAGGCTGGAAAAGCTCATCTCCCTGCGAGGTCCTCGGGCGGCCAACGCCCTGCGAGATGACGCTCGTGAGGTCTCGGAGCGACTCGGGTTGACTGCCGAGTTCAAGGTGCTGGATGGTCTCATCGGCGCCATGCTCGGAACGCACCCCGCCAAGGTTCTGGGAAGCCGCCAAGCGCTCGCACGCGCGCACGGCCTTCCCTACGACCCGCAGCGGATAGAGCTGTTCGAAAAAATCGCCGCGCAACTCAGAGGGCAGAGCTTCTCCGACATCCCAGAGCCCGCGCTGCGCGGCGCGCCTCGAGACATGTTCGCCTTCGTGGAGTCGTACTTCTCCAACTACATCGAAGGAACGACCTTCACGGTGGAAGAGGCTCAAGACATTGTCTTCAATGGGCGCATCATCCCCAATCGTTCGGAAGACTCCCACGACATCAAAGGCACCTTTGACGCGGCGCTGCGAGACCCGTTCTACAGCCAGCCGCCCGCCACTGCGGACGACTTTTTGACCTGGCTACAGCAAGCCAATGCGATGGTCATGCTGGCTCGAAAGAACCGGAGTCCGGGCCAGTGGAAGGTCGAAGCCAATCAGGCGGGGAGCACCATCTTCGTGCTGCCGGAACTGGTTCCCGAGACGCTTCGAAAGGCCTGGTCGATGATGCCGCTTCTTGAGCATCCGATACAGCGGGCGCTCTTCGCCATGTTCGTCGTGAGCGAGACCCATCCGTTCACCGACGGCAACGGTCGTACGTCCCGCTTGCTGATGAATGCGTTTCTATCCCAGCACAAGCAGTGCCGCATCATCATTCCCACCGCTTTTCGCGAGGACTACCTCTTGTCCCTGAAGGCCATGAGCCACCAAGGTGACGCTACGGCCTACATGCGCGCGATGGGTATCGGGCAAGCCTGGGCAGGAGAACTGAACTACGACGTCGATGTGCCTGGCATGAACCAGCAACTCGACGACTGCAACGCCAAGCAGGAGGACACCCGAGCCTTCCGGCTGTTGTCGCCCAAGACTTTGAAGCCCATTGGCGTAGAGCCTGCGCGCAACTAACTCAAGCGCTCGAGGGGCCAGACCGGTTGCTGCCCATCAAGGTGGGCATCAGGTGGCTGTCTGGGGCAATCGCGGTTGAGCGGGGGAAGACAGAAGCTGGCCTGCGCTCATAGAGGCGCCCCACCGGCCAGCGCAGGATTCCTTTAGCCGTCACCAGGGCCGCCCGGCATGGTGCCGGGCAGGCATGCAACGAGAAGGCCCCTTGCGGGGCCATGCGGGGGTCAGCGCGGCTTGACGTTCGGCTGGCCGGGTTGCGGGCTCTCGCGGCCGGCGGGCGTGCCGCCCTGCTGCGGGGTGTCGCGGCCCGGGCCGGACTGGCTTTGCTGGCCGGGGCTCGGGTTGCGGCTCTGGCCGCCCGGCTGGATGTTCTGCTGGCCGCTGTGCTGCTGCTGCGGCTGCTGCGGCTGCTTGTCGCTGGATTGACGCGGATTGGACATGGGGGCTCCTTCAAGGCAGATGCGGCGGCGCACCACGCGCCGTCACACTGCCAACCTTAGGCCGCCGACCGCTGGCACTTGTAGGAGAAGGCGCCGCAGGCGCTGCTGAATTGCAAGCCGTGGCGACGAGGCGTGCCGCCGGGGCATCAAGACGCCAGATCTGCAACCGGGCGTGGCCGCGCGCCAGTCCGCCGCAAGGCTCGCGACAGCGGGGCTTCATGCTGCGGTGACACTGGCCTCTTAGCCTGCGCAGCCCACCATGCCCGACCGCCGCTTCTTCCCCCGCCCCGCCGTCGAGGCCCCGTTCAATCGCTGGGATTGGGCGCTGCTGCCGCTCGTCCTCGCCGTGTTCAGCCTGCTGGGCCTGGCCGCGTCCCAGATGACCCGGCCCTTTCACCTCGGCGAGCCGCTGCCGCTGACGCTGGACGTCGCCTGGCTGCCCTACTACCTGCTGCGCACGACGCTGCGCATGTTCATCGCGCTGGCCGCGGCGGTGGTGTTCGCCTGCGTGTTCGCCGTGCTGGCGGCCAAGGTCCGCGCGGCCGAGAAGGTGCTGGTGCCGCTGCTGGACATCCTGCAGTCCATCCCCATCCTGGGCTTCCAGGCCATCGCGGTGGCGCCCTTCATCGCGCTGTTCCCCGGCAACCTGCTGGGCGTGGAACTGGCGGCTCTGTTCGCGATCTTCACGTCGCAGGCCTGGAACATGGCCTTCAGCCTCTACCAGTCGCTGCGCACGGTGCCGGCCGAGCTGCAGGAGGCGGCGCGCATCTTCCAGCTGTCCGGCTGGCAGCGCTTCTGGCGGCTGGAGCTGCCGTTCGCGATGCCGGGCCTGCTGTGGAACATGATGATGAGCATGAGCGGCGGCTGGTTCTTCGTCGTCGCGTCGGAGGCCATCTCTGTGGCCGGCCAGGACATCAAGCTGCCCGGCGTGGGTTCCTACATCGCCGTCGCCATCGAGGCGCGCGACCTGGGCGCCATAGGCTGGGCCATCCTGGGCATGCTGATCGGCATCCTCCTGTACGACCAGCTGTTCTTCCGCCCGCTGCTGGCCTGGGCCGACCGCTTCCGCTTCGAGGAGTCCGGCGGCGAGCATGCGCCGCAATCCTGGCTGCTGACCTGGATGCGCCGCACCGAGCTGCTGCAGCGGCTGGCCGCCTGGCCGGGGCGCTGGATCACGGCCAGCTTCGCGCCGCTGAAGAAGAGCTACGACGGCCGCTCCATCCGCGCCCGGCCCCGCCCCCCCAACCCGCTTTGGGCGCGCGCCTGGGATGCGCTAGTCGCCGCCCTGGTGCTTTTCGCCGTCTGGCGCCTGGTGAGCTTCATCCACACCGAGGTCGGCTGGGGCGAGGCGGCGCATGTCTTCCGCCTGGGCTTCTACACGCTGGCGCGCGTGCTGCTGCTGATCGCGGTGGCATCGCTGATCTGGGTGCCCATCGGCGTCTGGATAGGCCTGAACCCGCGCATCGCCGGCCGCGTGCAGGCCGTCGCGCAGTTCCTCGCGGCCTTCCCGTCCAACCTCGTGTTCCCGGTGGCCGTGCTGGTCATCGTCAAGTACCGGCTCAACCCCGACCTCTGGCTGTCGCCCCTCATCATCCTGGGCACGCAGTGGTATCTGCTCTTCAATGTCGTGGCAGGCGCCTCCACCATACCGACCGAGCTGCGCCTGGCCGCGCAGAACCTCGGACTCAAGGGCTGGCTGGCCTGGCGGCGCTACCTGCTGCCGGCCATCTTCCCGAGCTTTGTGACCGGCGCCATCACGGCCAGCGGCGGTTCCTGGAACGCCAGCATCGTGGCCGAATACGTGAGCTGGGGCGACACCCACCTGCAGGCCGAGGGCCTGGGCAGCTACATCCAGCAGATGACGACGGCGGGCGACTTCCCGCGCATCGCCCTGGGCATTGGCGTCATGTGCGTCTTCGTCATGACGCTGAACCACTGGGTCTGGCGCAGGCTGTACCGCATCGCCGAGGAAAGGATGCATTTCTGATGAAGGCTGCCAAGCAAATCAACAGCGGGCCGGGCGCCGGGCCGCACCCAAGCCGGCACGCATCCCCTCGGGGGATCGGCCGACGTACCCGCCGGACGAGGGGTGGACATGACTGACACGCTCATTGAACTGAAGGACGTCGCCAAGGGCTTCAAGTCGACCGACGGCAGCCTGCGCACGGTGCTGGAGCGCGTGGACTTCCGGCTCGCCAAGGGCGAGATCGTCGCGTTGCTGGGCCAGTCGGGCTCGGGCAAGAGCACGCTGCTGCGCATCATGGCCGGCCTGATCCCGGCCGACGCCGGCGACGTGCGCTACCGCGGCCAGCCGCTGTTCGGCCCGGCCCAGGGCATCGCCATGGTGTTCCAGAGCTTTGCGCTGTTTCCCTGGCTGACGGTGCAGCAGAACGTCGAACTGGGCCTGGAGGCGGCCGGCGTCGGCGAGGCCGAGCGCGCCCAGCGCGCCGAGGCCGCCATCGAGCTGATCGGCCTCGCGGGCTTCGAGGGCGCGCTGCCGCGCGAGCTGTCGGGCGGCATGCGCCAGCGCGTGGGCCTGGCGCGCGCCCTGGTCATGCAGCCGGCCGTGCTGCTGATGGACGAAGCCTTCTCCGCGCTGGACGTGCTGACCGGCGAGCGGCTGCGCAACGAGATCCTGGAGCTGTGGGACGGCGGCCAGATGCCCACCCAGGCCATGCTGGTCGTCTCGCACAACATCGAGGAGGCCGTCATGATGGCCGATCGCGTGCTGATCTTCGCCAGCAACCCGGGCCGTGTGCGCGCCGAGCTGCCCATCACGCTGGCGCGCCCGCGCCGCGCCGACAGCGCCGAGGTGCGACTGCTCATCGACGAGGTCTACCGGTTGATGACCAGCGCTGCGCCCATCGACGGGGCCCCTGGCGCGGCCGAGGAGCCCGCGAAGCCGCACCTGTCGGACCGCCTGCCCGAGGCCGACGTGGGCCGCATGGAGAGCCTGCTGGAGCTGCTGGCCGGGGAGCCATTCAAGGGCCGCGCCGACCTGCCGCAGCTGGCCGAGGAGAGCGAGCTCACCGACGAGGACCTGCTGCCGCTGGCCGACGCGCTGCACCGGCTGGGCCTGGCCCGGCTCAGCGGCGGCGACCTGTTCATGACGTCGCTAGGCCACCGCTACGTCGAGGGCAGCCACGAATTCCGCCGCGAGATCTTCGGTCAGCAGCTGCTGGCACATGTGCCGCTGGCCGCCTTCATCCGCCACAGCCTGGAGCAGGAGGCCCACGGCGAGCTGAAGGAGGAGCCCTTCCTGAAGCTGCTGATGGACAGCATGGATGCCGCCGAGGCCGAGCGCGTGCTGCGCGTCGCCATCGAATGGGCGCGTTATGGCGAGGTCTTCGAGTACGACTTCCACACCGGGCTGATCCACCTGCCCGAGGCCGACGAGGGCTGAGTCCGCGCGCGCCTCAGGCCGCGGCGCACCGGGCCACGGTGTCCAGCGTGCGCGTCGTGATGGACTTGCCGAATGTCTTCTCCAGCAGCTGCATGAAGACAGGCCCCTTCTCGTTGGGCAGGTAGACGCACAGCACCTCGCCGCCGATACGCTTCAGGATGTGGGCGTCGTGCAGGCTGATGGGCAGCTCGACCTCGGCCACCGCCTCGGGCTCGCGCAGGAAGGTGACGACGCGCTTGCCGCCGGCCGGCAGCTCGAACTCGGCGAACGGGTCGTCGTCGATCAGCCGCTGCAGATGCGCGGTGCTGCGCACGACGGTCGCGAAGCGGTAGCCGGCCCCGTCCAGCATGGCCTTCTCCACGCGCTGCTGCAGCGTCGCCGTCGAGGCCGCGCGCGTCGTTGAGAAGGCGACGTTGCCGCTGCTCAGCAGCGTCTTCACGTCGGTGAAGCCGGCGTCCTCCAGGCAGCGCTTGAGGACCGGCATGCGGCAGTTCATCGGGCTGACACCGCGGAGAAGGGCGACGTGGCGGGGCATGGATCTGGATATGGGCTTGTCGGGGTGGCGACGATAGCGCCATTGGCGGCGCCAGCGGCGGGGTTCTGCCGCCCCTGGCCGAAGGCATGTCAGGCATCGGGCCGATCGCGCGACGCCCACGCGGCCGCCACCACCAGCCCCACGGCCAGCCACAGGCTGTCGAAGCGCAGCCAGGCATAGCCGGCGGCACCGAGGGCCGAGCCGACCGCGAAGGCCAGGATGGCCGGCCAGGCGTTGTAGACCCGGCTGCGCGTGGTCGCATCCGCGCGGCCGGTGGTCATGGCCAGCAGGTCGATGGCGGCCTGCGTCGCGTTCCCCGTCATCACCGTGGTCTGCACCGGGCCGGCCAGGCTGGTGCGCATCAGCGCGTTCTGCACGCCCATGGCGGCGATCAGCGTGAAGCCCAGCGACATGGTGACGACGTCGTCGGGCTGACCGGGCGCCGGCAGGCCCAACGCGGCCAGGGCGGCAACGGCGATGATCACGGCCTCGACGACCAGCAGCAGCATCGTCGCCGGCTTGCCCCGGCGCTGCAGCATGTGCTCGACTTGAGCAGTGAGCAGCACGCTGAGCAGGAAGACCGGCAGCGCCAGCAGCTTGGTGAGGATCTTGTCGTGGTGGCTGACCAGCTCGGCGCCGATGAGCACGAAGTTGCCGGTCACATGCGCCGTGAACAGGCCGAACAGGCCGATGAAGCCGACGGTGTCCACGTAGGCGGCAGCCAGTGCGAGCAGCGCGGCGCGGCGGCGGTTGCCGATGGGCGGCGTCATGCGGTGTCCTTCCGGCAGCTGTCGATTCCAGCGTAGACGAGCGCGCCCACCAGGGCGATGTGCTCCCAGAAGCCGTTGAAGGCATGGGCCCGCTCCGCACCCTGCGGCAGATGCCACCAGGTATGGGCGAGGAAGGTGGCGGCCAGCGTGAAGCCGGCCAGCGCCAGCGCGGCGAGCCAGGCGCCGCGCCGCCCCGAGAGCAGCCAGAGACTGGCGCCGAGCTGCAGCACGACGACGCCCGCCGCGACCAGCAGCAGCAGCGGCCCCGGCGTCAGTCCGGTCAGCGCGGCCACTTCGGCCTGGGCCCCGCCCCAGTCGAGGAGCTTGACCACGCCGCTGATGAGGTAGGGACCGAGCAGGGCCAGCAGCGCAAGGCGCTGCAGCCGGCGCACGGACGTGGACGATGAGGTGGTGGTGAGGGCGGCCATGGTCAGAACGCCCAGCAGGCGCAACCGAGGGCGCCCCAGAAGCCGCGGTCGTCGGCCGGCACGCTGGACGTGTAGGCCCGTTCGTGGGAATGACCGTGCACACCGCAGGGCATCGCACAGCAACTCGCCAGGTTGCGGGTCGAAGCGCCCGAGGGGTGCGTGAAGAGGCCCGCGGCCGGGTTGGCGTGCCAGTGGCCGCCGAAGCGGTTGACGGGCGACCAGTCGGGCGACGCCGGGGGCAGCGGCGGCGCCTCGCCCGAGAAGTCGCCACTGCCATGCACGACGCGGCCGTCCATGACGGTCAGCTCGGCGTAGAGCTCGCCGATCTCGTCCTCGGGCACGCTGAAGTAGTCGCGGTTCAGCAGCGCGAAGTCGGCCAGCTGGCCAGTGGCGATCTGGCCCTTGCGGCCCTCGTCGTGGCTGAACCAGGTGTTCCCGCTGGTCCACAGGCGCAACGCCGTATGGCGGTCCAGCAGATTCGCTTCACCGTACATGCGCATGCCGCCCACGGTCTTGCCGGTGACCAGCCACGCCAGGCTGGTCCACGGGTTGTAGGAGGCCACGCGCGTCGCGTCGGTGCCGGCGCCCACCGGCAGGCCGGCGTCGAGCATGCGACGCACCGGCGGCGTGGCGCGGGCTGCCTCGGCGCCGTAGCGGGCGACGAAATACTCGCCCTGGAAGGCCATGCGGTGCTGCACGGCGATGCCGCCGCCCAGGGCCTTGATGCGGTCGATGGAGCGCAGGCTGACGGTCTCGGCGTGGTCGAACCACCAGTGCAGGCCGTTGAACGGGATCTCGCGGTTCACCTTCTCGAAGACATCGAGCGCGCGGCTGATGGTCTCCTCGTAGGTGGCGTGCATGCGGAAGGGCCAGCGCTTTTGCACCAGCAGCCGCACGACGGCCTCCAGGTCGGGTTCCATGCCGGGCGGCATCTCCGGGCGCGGCTCGCGGAAGTCCTCGAAGTCCGCGCCGCTGAACACCAGCATCTCGCCGGCGCCGTTGTGGCGGTACATCTCGCTGCCCGCAAGCGGCGCGAGCATGTCGCTCCAGCGCTGGAAGTCGGACAGCTCCGCCCCCTTGTTCTGCGTGAACAGGTTGTAGGCGATGCGCAGGGTCAGCTCGTTGTCGCGGGCGAGCTTGTCGATGATCTGGTAGTCCTCGGGATAGTTCTGGAACCCGCCGCCGGCATCGATGACGCTGGTGACGCCCAGGCGGTTGAGCTCGCGCATGAAGAGTCGCGTGCTGTTGACCTGGTCGTCGGGGGCGAGCCTGGGGCCGCGGGCCAGCGCGGAGTACAGGATGAGCGCGTTGGGCCGGGCCAGCAGCAGGCCGGTCGGCCGCCCTGCGGCATCGCGCTGGATCTCGCCGCCAGGCGGGTTGGGCGTGTCCTTGTCGTAGCCCACCGCGCGCAGCGCCGCGGCGTTGAGCAAGGCGCGGTCGTAGAGGTGCAGGATGAAGACCGGCGTGTGCGGCGCGACGGCGTTCAGCTCGTCCAGCGTGGGCAGGCGCTTCTCGGCGAACTGGTGCTCGCTGAAGCCGCCGACCACCCTGACCCATTGCGGCGCCGGCGTACGGTCCACCTGCTCCTTGAGCATGGCCATCGCGTCGGCCAGCGTGGGCACGCCCTCCCAGCGCAGCTCGAGGTTGAAGTTGAGACCGCCGCGGATCAGGTGGATGTGGCTGTCGATGAGCCCGGGAATGATTCGCTTGCCACGGGCGTCGATGACGCGGGTGCCGGCGCCGCGCAGCGGCATGACGTCGGCACCCTCCCCCACCGCCACGAAGCGGCCGCCGCGCACCGCGAGAGCCTCGGCCCGAGGCCTCGCGCGGTCCAGGGTTTCGATGCGCGCGTTGAGCACGATGAGATCGGCGGTGTCCATTCAGCTCTCCTTGTCGACTTGGGCGATGGTGGTCTTCGGCGCGGCCACGCCGGTGATCTTGGGCGTGCATTCGCTCTGAAACCAGGTCAGCGTCACCGGCTCGCCGGCCAGGGCCCGTTTCGCCAGCGGCACCAGTTGCTCGCCGACCAGCATGCCGAGCAGGCCAAGCAAGGCAATGGCCGGCGGCGCCGGCGAGCGCACCTGGAGCAACGCGTAGATGACGCCCACGAGCAGGCCGGCACCAAGCGACAGGAGGTAGACCTTCATGGCGGATGCTCCCAGCGGTCTCGTTTACTTGCCGGCCGGTTGAGCGGCGAGGACCGGGCCATGGCTCACGCGCTCCGGTGCCTTGTGCACCATGGTGTAGGCGTAGTCGACGCCCATGCCGTAGGCGCCGCTGTGCTCGCGCACGATGCCGATGGTCGCGTCATAGGTGTCCTTGCGCGCCCAGTCGCGCTGCCACTCCAGCAGCACCTGCTGCCAGGTGACGGGCACCACGCCGGCCTGGACCATGCGCTGCATGGCGTAGTCATGTGCGTCCTTGCTGGTGCCGCCGCTGGCGTCGGCCACCATGTAGATCTCGTAGTCGGTGTCGTTCATGGCCGACAGCGCGAAACTCAGGTTGCAGACCTCGGTCCACAGGCCGGAAACGACGATCTTCTTGCGGCCCTTGCCGGCGTGGCGCGCCAGCGCGTCGCGCACTTTCTGGTCGTCCCAGGAGTTCATGGAGGTGCGCTCCAGCAGCGGTGCCTCGGGGAAGACGGCCAGCAGTTCCGGATAGGTGGGGCCGGAGAAGCCCAGCGTCTCGACCGTCGTGATCGTGGTCGGGATGCCGAAGGCCCTGCCGGCCTTGGCCAGGCCGACGACGTTGTTCTTCAGCGTCTGGCGGTCGATGGACTGCACGCCAAAGGCCATCTGCGGCTGCTGGTCGATGAAGATCAGCTGCGAATTCTGCGGGGTCAGGACTTCAAGCTTCGGGTTGCTCATGATGGGTTCCTTGTGAGGTGGGTTGGGCGCTCCGAAGCGCCTGGGACCGGATTCTTGGCAGGCCCCGCCCCGCCGGGAAGCCGGCTTCCCGGCACGCTTTTGTCGCCAAACTGAAGACAATCCACGGCATGGATCGCATCAGCCACCTCCGCGTGTTCATCGAGGCCGCGCGCCTGGCCAGCTTCTCGGCCGCGGCGCGCAAGCTGGAGCTCACGCGCGACCAGGTCTCCAAGCAGATCGCGGCCCTCGAATCGGAGCTGGGCACACCCCTGTTTGCGCGCAGCACCCGCAGCATCACGCTGAGCACCGCCGGCGAGGCCTTGCTGGGCCGCGCCGAGGCCATCGTCGCGCTGTTCGACGAAGCCCTGGGAGAGGTGCGCGGACTCAGCGGCGCGCCTCGCGGCGCCCTGCGCGTGAATGCGCCGATGAGCTTTGGCCAGCGCCACCTGGCGCCGCTGGTCGCGGGCTTCAGTGCGGCCTATCCCGAGGTGCAGCTGCGGATCGATCTGGACGACCGCTTCGTCGACCCGACCAAGACCGGTGCGGACGTGACGCTGCGGATTGCCCAGCTGCCCGAGCATCTGGACCTGGTCGCGCGCCCCATCGCCATCGCGCCGCGCTGGCTGGTCGTTGCGCCGGCCCAGCTGGCTGCGGTCGGCGAGCCCACCCACCCGGACCAGCTGTCGCGGCTGGCCTGCCTTCCCTACGGCGAGGCCGGGGCGGCGCTGCCTTGGCAGTTCCGGCCGGCGGACGCGGAGTCGGCCACCAAGGCCATCGGCGTGACGACGCGGGGGCCGCTGTGCTCCAACAACGGCGACGTGCTGCTGCGCGGCGCCGTCGACGGTCTGGGTTTCACGGTGCTGCCGGCCTTCATGGTGCAGGACGAGATCGCCGCGGGACGCCTGCGCCGCGTGATGCGGGACTGGCAGGTGACGCCGGACATCGGCGTCTTCGCGCTCTACGCCAGCAGCGCTCGCTCTTCGCCCACGATCCGGGCTTTCGTGGAATTCTTCGGGCCGAGGCTGCGCGAGGCGCTGGTCGTGAGGCTTGATTCCTGACGGCCGACCTAGGCCAGGTCGAACCAGAGCCACCGGGCCTCGGTGCGGGCCACCACAGCGACTTGCCTGACCGTCGACAGCTGCAAGCCGTCGCCGCCGCGCAACTCCAGCGGCTGCGGCTCGCCCTCCGCCTCGACCAGGACCACGCCTTCGAGCACCTGGAGCCAGCCGTAGCGGTCGCCGGGGAGGTCGTGGCTGCAGCGCTCGCCGGGCTGCGCAGCCACGGCCCAGACGCTCACCGGCGCGCGCAGCTGCAGCACGCCGGGCTGCGCCGCCGCACTGGCGACCAGCCGTGGGCCGTTCGTGGCGAGCAGCGCCCCCTGCAGGAGCTGGTAACGCGGCGCGAGGTCGTCAGCGTTCCCGTGCAGCCAGATCTGGAACAGATGCGTCGGCGCCTGGCCTGCCGGGTTCCGCTCCGAATGCCTGACCCCGCTGCCGGAGCTGATGAGCTGCACATCCCCCGCACGCAGAAGCCCCTGGTGGCCCGCGGAGTCCTGGTGCTCGAGCTCTCCGGACAGCATGAAGGTCAGGATCTCGAAGTGGTCGTGGGCATGCTCGGCGAAACCCGAACCGGCAGCCACGATGTCCTCGTTGATCACGCGCAGCGCGCGAAAACCCATCCGCGTCGGGTCGTTGAACGAGCCGAAGGAGAACGTGTAGTGAGCCTGCAGCCACCCCGTCCTGGCCCAGCCGCGGGCCTGCCGGTCATGAAACACGTCGCTCATCGTCTGCGGCTCCGGGAGGGGTTCTTCATGCGGGCTCCAAGGTGACGCCCGGCCAGCGCTCGGCATAGCGCTTGCTGGCGCAGCGCTGGCGGTAGGTGTCCACGCTGACGCGCACCGGATTGCGCCGCACGCGAAGGCCCAGCAGGTCCTGCAGCCCATGGGGCGCGATGACGTGGAGCACGTCCTGCGCATCCAGCCACACGCCCACCGCCGTGGCCGGCTCGGGCCAGGTCGCGACGGCGTCCTCCAGCGAACCCAGCGGCCCGACGGCATGGCCGAAATGCGCCTCGAACCAGAGGTGCACGCCGGCCTGGTTGGTCACCTCCCACGGCAGGCCGGGGCAGAGCTCGCCGAGCCGCCGCTGCAGGGCGGCATCGCGCGCCGCGCCGAGGTCGTCGGCGCCGAAGAAGGCGAAGTCCACGTCGGCCGGCGCCGAGCGTTGGGCATGGCCGTGCAAGGCATCCCAGACCAGGTTGCGCAGCGCACCCGCGCCTATGCACCAGTGGGCCAGCCCCAGCTCGCGGCCCGCCCGCAGCGCCGCCATGAACCAGGGGGTGGCGCGGACCAGTGCCGTCAGCCGCGCGACGTCCTCGGCCGGGAGCATCACTTCGTCCTCTCCCGCTCCTGCAGCGCCCGCCACATGACCTTGCCGGCGCCGCTCTTGGGCAGGCTGTCGACGAACTCGACGAGGGTGGGCACCTTGTAGGCGGCCATGTGGGCGCGGCACCAGTCGCGCACCTGGTCTTCGGTCAGCGACTCGTGGCCGGCGCGCCGCACGACGACGGCCTTGACCGTCTCGCCACGGTAGGCATCGGGCGCCGCGATGATGCAGGCCTCGGCCAGGCCGGGGTGGGCGTGCATCAGGTTCTCGACCTCCGTCGGCCAGACCTTGAAGCCGCTCGCGTTGATCATGCGCTTCAGGCGGTCGGTCATGAAGAAGTAGCCGTCGGCATCCGCATAGCCGATGTCGCCGGTGCGGAAGAAGCGCCTGCCCTCGAACGAGATGAAGGCGGCCTCGGTGGCCTCGGGCTGGCCCCAGTAGCCATCGAAGACCATGGGGCCGCTGACGATGATCTCGCCGGCCTCGCCGGCCGGCAGCTCGCGCAGCGTGTCGGGATCGATGACGCGGGCATCGCAGCTCAGATAGGGCACGCCCAGGCATTGCTGCTTGGGCGCGTCGTAGGGATTGCTGTGGCTGGGCGCGGCGGTCTCGGTGAGGCCGTAGCCTTCCATGTAGCGCAGGCCCCAGCGGTTCAGCAGCCGCTCGGCGACGGCCTGCGGCATGGCCGCGCCGCCGCCGCCTATGCTGACCAGGCTGCTCATGTCGAAGCCGTCCACCTGCGGGCTGGCCAGCAGGTCGATGACCATGGTCGGGATGTTGGTCCAGCGCGTGACGCGGTGCTCGGCGATGAGGCGGGCGGCGTATTCGCGCTGCCAGCGCGGCATCAGCACCAGGGCCGCGCCGCAGGCCAGCGTGCCATGCATGACGACCACCATGCCGGTGATGTGGAACATGGGCACGACGCCCAGCACGACGTCCTCATGGCTGCCGGTGGCCCACAGGGCGCCCGCGAAGACGTTGTGCTGCAGGCTGCGGTGCCTGTGCATGCAGCCCTTGGGGTTGCCGGTGGTGCCGCTGGTGTAGGGCAGCAGCGCAAGGTCGTCGGCGCCCACATCCACGGCCGGCGCTGCGGCCGTGCAGGCCATGGCCTCGCGCCAGGGCGTGGCGCCGGCAGGCAGGGCCACGTCGGCGTTGAGCCAGTCGGCCCAGCCCGGGGGCAGGCCGGCGCCGTCGGTGCGGCCGCCGGGCAGCACCTCGGCCAGCCGCGTGACCAGCAGATCCCGCGCCGCCATGCCGGCGGCCAGCCATTCGGCGCTGAGGTCGGCGCTGGTGACGGCGAGGATGGCCCCGCTGTCCTTGATGAGGTGCTGCAGCTCCGCCGCGCGGTTCATCGGGTTGACGGGCACGACGACGGCGCCCAGGCTCAGGATGGCGTAGTGGGCAATGACCAGCTGCGGGCAGTTCTGCAGGCCCACCAGCACGCGCTGGCCCTTGGCGATGCCGCGCTGCGCCAGCCAGCCCGCCAGGCGCTCGACCTGGGCGGCCAGCTCGGCATAGGTCGTCACCTGGCCCAGGAAGACCAGCGCCGGCCGCTGCGGGAAGCGGCGCGCGCTGACGAGCAGGTTGTCGGGCAGGGCCGTGGCCGGCGGCGCGATGGCATGCGGCACGCGGGCCGGCCAGAACTTGTGGTGGGCTCGAGGGGTCATGCAGCAGTCTCCGTTCTCTTTCTCGCGACGACGAGATAGACGCCCAGCAGCGTCACGCCCATGCCGGCGATGGCCTGTGCGCCCAGTGTCTCGCCGAACAGCAGCCATGCCATCACCGCGGTGACCGAGGGCACCAGGTACATGGTGCTGCTGACCGCCGTGACGCGGCCGTGGCGCAGCATGTAGAACATCAGGCTGATGCCGCCGGCCGTCAGCACCAGCACGCTCCAGGCCATCGCGAGGAGCACGTCGGCGTTCCACTCTATGCGCATGGGTTCCAGCGCCCAGGCCGCCGGCAGCGTCACCGCCAGCGCGGCCGCGAACTGCACGACCTGGCCGGTGCGCAGGTCGAAGTGCGGCACGAAGCGCTTCTGGTACAGAGTGCCGCCGGTGATGGCCAGCAACGCCATGACGCTGAGCAGCAGCGGCGGCCCGAACCCGGCGCCCAGCGTCAGCTTGTGCCAGATGACGAGGACGACGCCCGCAAGGCCCAGCGCCACGCCGGCCCATTGCCGCGGCGTGACGCGTTCGCCGATCAGCGGCGCCAGCGCGGCGACCAGCACCGGCTGCAGGTTGACGATGAGGGCCGCCGTGCCGGCCGGCAGGCCCTGGCGGATGGCGACCCAGACGCCGCCGAGATACACGGCCTGGATGGCTATGCCGGCGACGGCCAGATGCAGCATCTCGCGCCGCGCCGGCCAGGGCGCACGGGCCACCAGCGCCAGGCCCAGCATCAGCGCCACCACGCCGGCATAGCGCCACGCCAGGAAGGTCAGCGGGTCGGCATAGGGTGCCGCGAGCTTGGCGGCGATGTAGCCGGTGGCCCAGATGAAGATGAAGAGCGGGGGTGCGAGGCGGTCGAGGGCGGTCATGAAGGGGTCGTCGAGGCCGCCACCAGCTCGCGCAGGCAGCGCAGGCACAGGCAACGGTCGTAGCGTGCGGCCAGTTCGGCGCGCAACGCGTCCGTCAGGCGGATGCCGAAGCAGTCGCAGTGGCCGGCGTTCACACCGCATTCGAAGCCGCCGCCGCAGCGCTGGCAGGTGACGTCCAACAGGGGAGCGGGGGCGGGCGGGTTCATAGCGGCGATTGTGGGTCGTCCGGCGGTGTCAGCGGCGTCGCACGGGCCAGCGCCATCCAGGTCGCGAAGTCTGGCTTGCAGGCGCGCCTGGGCGCGGGACGAGCAAGCTCGAGGTGGCTCTCGTGGCCGATCAGCACGCCGTACTCCGGCGGGATCTCCTCGGGCTGGGCGATGCCGGCCTTGATGACGAACCAGCACTGGCCGCACAGCGCCCGGTAGGCGGCGGACTTGGCGGGCTTGCGCAGCTCGCCCAGCAGGTCGGCGCGGCTGACCTTGATCTCGTGGATGGCGGGTTCGAGGTAGTCCTCGACCGTGCTGTGGCGGATGGAGTAGACGTCGGGCATGGCGTTGACCCACTGCATCCGGCCGTCCTCGCCGGGCAGGCCGGCCCGCAGCGCGAGGCCGCGCCAGGCGATGCGGCCCGCGCGCTGCATCTCGACGGCGACGCGCTCGACCAGCGTCTCATGCGAGTCCCGCGCGGCACGGTTGCGGCTCAGCGAGGCGGCGATGTGGGCAATGCCGGCATCCGTCACGCGCAGGCGCTCCCGGCCGTCGGCCTCCTGCAGCCGCTCAACCCAGCCGGCCGCGAGCAGCTCGACCTCGACGAGGTCCTGGCTGGGCCAGCCGGCGCTGCGCCAGAGCAGGCGCAGGCGCTGCAGTTGGATGCGGGTGGGTGCGGGCATGGCGCCATCTTCGCCGCGAGCGGGCAAGAAGAAAGCCCCCGGCCGGCCGGCCCCGGCGGATGGCCGCACAGATGCCGCCGAGATAGAGCGCCTGGACGGCTACGCCCGTGAAACGGCAGGTGCAGCATCTCGCGCCGCGCGGGCCATGGCTCGTGCGGCCAGCGCCAGGCCTGCAAGGCCAGCAGGGCGGCACAAGGTGGCGCAAGCCTGGCGGCGATGCAGCCGGTGGCCCGAACGAAGACGAACGGGCGCGGCGCGGCCACTCATGGCCGGAATGGCCGGAATGGCCGCTCAACAAAAAACCCCTCGGGCCTGGGGCGCGAGGGGTTTTGAGGAAGGGGCTGGATCCGGGTCGGGATCAGCGGTCCTTGATGAACATGCCGGTGGCACCGGGCATGGTGGGCGGCGTCGTGCCAGTGTTGACGGTGGAGTCGCCCATGATCAGCGCCGTGTAGACGCCATTGGCCGTCAGCGGCGTCAGGCTGGTGGTGCCGCCGTTGTTGCCCGGGTTGTACAGCGGGTTGGCCAGCAGCGGCGACGTGATCTGCACCGTCGAGCCCGGCGTGGACGAGATCATCGCCGGGGCCGAACTGGAGCCGGCCTGCACGTTGGACGCGAGCGTCGTGTAGTCCACCACCAGCGAGGCCAGCGGGTTGTTGCCCGACAGCCCGTTGATGAGGCGGATCTTCACGCTGCCGCTGGTGGACGGCAGGCGGTTGTCGTCGACCAGCACGTTGAGCAGCGGGTTGGCAGCGGTGCCGTACAGCAGCAAGGTGTAGTCGGCGCCGGCCACCAGGTTGGGGGCGGCGAAGCTCTGCGCCTTGCCGTTGACGTTGACCACCAGGTTGCTGGCGCCGGCGGGCAGGCTGATGTAGTCGGCGCGGTTGGGCGACGGCGAGTTCACCAGCAGCGTCTGGCCCTGAACCGTCGAGCTGGCATAGGTGCCACCGGCCAGGCCGTTCACCATGCGCACGCGGCTCAGCGAATTGGGGTAGGGGGTCACGGCACCCTTCTGGATCAGCTTGAAGCCGTTGACCAGCGTGCCGCTGCTGGTGGAGGTGAAGATCAGCGAGTTGACGGTGGCGGAATCCAGCGTGACGCCCGAGACGTCCAGACGCAGGTCGGTCTTGTTGTTGGGGCCGGTGACGCGCACGCGGTAGGTACCCGCGTTGAGCTGGATGTAGCCGCTGCCCGCGCCGCCCACCAGGCCGGCGACGAAGGGGGTGGCGTCGGTCAGCGCGGCATCGGGCGTCGTGATGTAGACGTCCAGCTGGCCCGCATCGGGGGCCAGGTTCAGCGCCAGCACCTTGACCTTGCCGGAGTCCGGCGCGTCCTGGGATTCCTGCAGCAGGCTGGTGCGCACGCTGCCGGCAAAGCCGTAGGCGATCAGCGTGTAGTTGCTGTTGCCGGCCAGCGTGGGCGCCAGCGCGGCGACGCTGTTGCCGACGTCGCTGGTCTGGACCTGGATCGGCGCGTTGGCGGTATCCACGCCGCCATAGCTGCCGGTGGTGGCCTGAGCGACCTTGGAGTTGATGGTCTTGTCGCTGACCACCAGGTCGAGGTTGGCATAGGACTGGGTGGCGTTGAGCAGCCGGATCTGCGTCGAGCTGCTGCTGCCTCCACCGCCGCCGCAGGCAGTCAGGAATGCAGTGGCCGACAGGCTCAGCGTCAGGACCAGCCGGGTGGCCCAGGGGGTGAATCGCATCGAAAACTCTCCGAAAAAACCAAACCGCCGGGCTGAAATCCCAAAACGCGGATTCGCGATTAGAACTCAAGCCGAGGATGTCACGAATTCCATCCACGCGAGCAGCCGGTGAAGAACTGTTGCAGGGCGAGGAGAACCCTCCCGCGGCGGCGGCGGCGCGTCGCTAGCATCACCGGCATGAACTACCCGCACCTCCTTGCCCCGCTGGACCTCGGCTTCACGACGCTGAAGAACCGCGTGCTGATGGGCAGCATGCACACGGGCCTGGAAGATGGCAGCAAGCATTTCGAACGCATGGCGGTGTTCTTCGCCGAGCGCGCCCGGGGCGAGGTGGGGCTGATCGTGACCGGCGGCTTCGCGCCCAACATCGAGGGCTGGGCCAAGCCCTTTGCCGGCACGCTGGCCACTTCGGGCGCCGCGCGGCGGCACCGCATCATCACGGATGCCGTGCATGCCGAGGGCGGCAAGATCGCGCTGCAGATCCTGCACACGGGCCGTTACGGCTATTCGCCGCTGTGCGTGGCGCCGTCGCGCATCCAGAGCCCGATCAGCCCGTTCACGCCACGCGAGCTGAGCGCCCGCGGCATCGAACGCCAGATCCGCGCCTTCGTCCGCTGCGCCAGGCTGGCCCGCGAGGCCGGCTACGACGGCGTGGAGGTGATGGGCAGCGAGGGCTATTTCATCAACCAGTTCCTGGTGGCACACACCAACCGGCGCACGGATGGCTGGGGCGGTTCCTACGAGAACCGCATGCGGCTGCCGCTAGAGATCCTGGCCCGCATGCGCGAGGCCGTGGGGCCGGACTTCATCATCATCTACCGCCTCTCCCTGCTGGACCTGGTGCCCGACGGCAGCTCGTGGGAGGAGGTCGTGGAACTGGCACGGCGCGTGGCCCGTGGCGGTGCGACGATCATCAACACCGGCATAGGCTGGCACGAGGCGCGCATCCCGACGATTGCGACCAGCGTGCCGCGCGCCGGCTTCGCCTGGGTGACCGCCAAGCTTCGCGCCAAGCTGCGCGAGGAAGGCATCACGACACCGCTGATCACCAGCAACCGCATCAACACGCCCGAGGTGGCCGAAGGCCTGCTGGCCGACGGTAGCGCCGACATGGTGTCCATGGCCCGGCCCTTCCTGGCCGACGCGGAGTTCGTCAGCAAGGCCCGCCAGGGCCGGGCCGACGAGATCAACACCTGCATCGCCTGCAACCAGGCCTGCCTGGACCACACCTTCGCGCAGAAGATCTCCACCTGCCTCGTCAACCCGCGCGCGGCCCACGAGCAGGAGATCGTGCTGAAGCCCGTGAACGGCGCCCGCAAGCGCATCGCGGTCGTCGGCGCCGGCCCGGCGGGCCTGGCCGCGGCAACGACGCTGGCCGAGCGCGGCCATGCGGTGACGCTGTTCGACGCGGCGGCCGAGATCGGCGGCCAGTTCAACATGGCCAAGCGCATCCCGGGCAAGGAGGAGTTCAGCGAGACGCTGCGCTACTTCCGCCGCCGCATCGAGGTCACCGGCGTGACGCTGAAGCTGGACTGCCGCGCCTCGGCGGACGAACTGAAGGGCTTCGACGAGGTGCTGCTGGCCACGGGCGTCAGCGCGCGCGACCCGAAGATCCGGGGCCAGGCCGAGGGCATGGCGCGCGGCCAGGTGCTGAGCTACATCGACGTGCTGCGCCACGAACGACCGGTGGGCAGCCGCGTGGCCATCGTGGGCGCCGGCGGCATCGGCTTCGATGTGGCCGAGTACCTGCTGGAAGCCGGCCATTCGCTGACGCTGGACCCGGCCGCCTGGCGCCGTCACTGGGGCGTGGGCGACCCCGAGCAGGTGCGCGCGGGATTGCTGCGGCCGGCGCCCGAGGCGCCGGTCCGCCAGATCACGCTGCTGCAGCGCAAGGCCGGCAAGCCCGGCGCGGGCCTGGGAAAGACGACGGGCTGGATCCACCGCGCGGCGCTGAAGATGAAGAACGTCGACATGCTGGCCAGCGTCAACTACGAGCAGATCACGTCCGAGGGCCTGTGGGTCAGCTATGGCGAGAAGCGGGCGGATGCCCAGCTCATCGCGGCCGACACTATCGTGCTGTGCGCGGGCCAGGAGCCTATGCGCGAGCTGGAGGCGCCGCTGCGCGCGGCGGGCATCAGCGTCCACCTGATAGGCGGCGCGCTGGAGGCCGGCGAGCTGGACGCGAAGCGGGCCATCCTGCAGGGCACCCGGCTCGCTTGCCAGCTGTGAATCGGCGCCGGGAGCGTTCCCGGAGCTGATGCAGGCTGTCGTTGTCCTGCTCAATGCCTTGCAGGCCCCGGGGCCCCGTCCAAGCTCGCGTCGAGCCAGCCGCAGAGGTCGTTCAGAACATGACGCCGTCTGCATCGGCGCCGGGCCGCGCCGGGCTCAGGCGGCGCGGCGGCTCAGAGCCTGAGAAGCATTTGATTGCCGTTAGCCGAGTGGCTGGCGAGCCATGGGATGCAGTTGCCCGCGATGTGCTGGCGGATTCGGGTGATCGGGGTCGGCGCAGGGCCTACAGGGGCCGCCCCGCGGGCCTTCGGGGCGCGAA
>NZ_JAFAGT010000097.1 GCF_019237615.1 Roseateles sp.
GGCGATGGTCACTGCCTTCATCTCGATGCTGGAGACGCCCGGCATCGAGTTCGAGCATGACGCCACGGTGGAAGAGGCGCTTTACCTGCTCGACCAGTTTCCGTCCGCGGACTTCGCCGACTGCCTCCTCGCCGCCCGAGCGACACATCTTGGCCGCTCGCGCTTCGTAACCTTCGATGCCGGGGCCGCGCGCCTGCCACGCGGAGAGTTTCTGCAATAGGCCAGCAGTCCAAAAGCATCCGCAGTCGGCCAGATGCCGCCGTTCGATGCTGCGGGCTCGACGGCCGCAACGCCTTGGAAGCGGTCCCACGCCTTTGGGTGACGGTCTAGGCTATCACGCCCATCGGGCCAATCGTTCTCAAACTTGCTTCAAGTGCAGCATAATTTGCTGCATGACTTCGTTGGCGCATCATCTGCTCGGTCAAACCCGTTCTGCTGTGCTGGGTGCGCTACTGCTGCATCCACAGGACTCGTTGCATGTGCGTGAGCTGGCCCGGCTGACCGGCGCCTCCCCTGGCTCCTTGCACCGGGAGTTGCGCCTGCTTTCCGGCCTGGGTCTGTTGCTTCGCCAGGAAGTTGGGCGTCAAGTGCACTACCGCGCCAACCCTGACAGCCCTGTATTCGAGGAATTGGCCGGCATTCTGCGCAAGACCGCCGGCATCGCCGACGTGCTTCGCGACAGGCTCGCGCCGCTGCTCGACAAGGTGACATTCGCCTTCGTGTATGGATCGGTCGCAGCTGGGAAGGAGCGTCCGGGCAGCGATGTCGACTTGATGGTCCTTGGTTCCGCTGGGTTTGCAGACCTGGCGCGGGCGCTGGCCGATGCCCAGCCGATTTTGCGGCGCGAGGTGAACCCGACCGTGATGACCGCGCGCGGGTTCATGCAAGCTCTCGCGGCCGGCGACGGCTTCGCGCGCAGCGTGGTCCAGGGCCCCAAGCTTTGGCTGATGGGAGACAAGGATGACTTTGCAAAACTTGCTGCGAATCGGGCGGCTTAAGCAACATGCCGCAACAGCGGATGAAGTGCAGCGCCTGCTGGCCGCTATCGACCGCAATCTGGCCGACGCGGCGGTGTCCACCATCAGCGACGAGACTCGTTTTGATGCGGCCTACAAGGCCGTCATGCAGTGCGCACTGGTTGGCATGTTGGCGGCTGGATTCCGCCCCTCCTCCACTGAACCGGGCCACCACCAGACAATGATCCAGTCGCTCCCGCTCACGCTGGGCGCCGAAAACGACGTGTGGGTGGTGCTGGACGCGCTACGCCGTCAGCGCAACGCCAACGACTACACCGGCCAGCCCATCACACCTGCCGCATCGGCTGAATGCATTGCACAAGCGAAGGCATTGCGAAAGCGGCTGCGCAAACACCTCGAGACAGTTCACCCAGATCTTCTGAAGACACCGCAATAGAGCCGCCCAACCAAGTTCACCACTCATCTGCCAGCAAGGTGGCCCGGCCTGATGGTGAAGGTTTGAAAGGTTGGCACGATGGCGTCGGACTTCCTGAATGGCCGCGATAGGTCACATGGCCGCCCGTCGGAACACGGGCGCGGTCGGCAGCACTGGGTCGATAGCAGCCCCTTGCACCGCCCTACTGCAGCTGGATCAAGCCTATCTGATCCAGCCAATCACCGAACGTCAGAAGAACACGATCCCTCCCAGCGCGACCCCATTCATCCGCGCCTCATTCCCAACCACGGGCCTGGACATCGTGCGGCTCAGCTCCGTGACGAGCGTGACGCTCTTCGTCAGCCCGTAGTACAGCCCCGCCGTCACGTTGCTGTTGCCGCGCAGGTCGCTGGCCGTGCCGTCCTTCAGCCGGCTCTCGCCCCAGTTCAGGCCCAGCTTGGTCTTGGCCGTGGCCTGCCAGGTGGCCTGCAGCAGCAGGTTGGTCTGCTTGCGGTTGCCGCTGTCGCCGTCGGTCAGCACGCCCAGACCCTTGCCGGACTGGATATTGGCCGCCAGGCCCAGTGCGCCCAGCGTGACGCTGGCGCCGACTTCGGCGCCGTTCATCGTGAAGCCGGCCGCGCCGCCCACACCCTCGAACTTCTGGTGCTTGACGCCCAGCCAGGCCTTGCCGCCGCCGAACCTGGCGGTGGCCAGCGCCTGCAACTGCGGCTCGTTGCGACCGATATGGCTGCTGCCGGCGTCCACCGGGCTCATCAGCGCAACGGTGGCCGAGAAGTTGCCACTGACTGGCAGCGTGTAGGCTACCTGGCCGTAGGTGCCCAGATAGGTGTAGCCGGAGCCGATGTGACCCAGCGTGACGCGGTTGCGCTGCGTGGCGCTGACGGGCGCGCCGGCGCCCAGCAGCGTCATGTCGCCAAGGATGGCGGATGAGCCGAACAGGCCGTAGTCGCGGCCCAGCTTGACGCTGCCTATGTCGGCGTTGCCGAAGGTCATGAAGCCCTGGCGCACATCCACGTTGCTGTTGTTGGAGATGGCGTCGCCGCTGGCGACGGCCGCGCCGATCATCAGCGTGGCGCTGATGTCCAAGCCCTCCTGGCGCGTCTTGGCCATCGTCGTCAGTGCGTTGGGCAGCAGGCCGTTGCCGATGACGGTGCGGCCGTCGGTGCCGCCGCAGCCCAGGCCCTTGCTGGCGAGAGCGACGCCGTCGACGGCCTGCGAGCCGGAGCAGCTGGTGTGGGTGTAGTAGGCGTTGACGATGCCGCCGAGGGCGATGTCCCATTCGCCGGCCTTGAAGTCGGCGGCGTGGGCCGTGCCGGCGGCGAGCGCGGTGGCAAGGGCGATGGCGGTGTGGGTGGTGTTCATGTCGTCTCCAGTGGTGTTGATGGGGCCGCAGCGCCTTGCGCAAGGGCTGTGCCAGTGCCGGCCTGGAGCGACGGGTGCGCGCGGGCGTTGCCGCGTGGCGCAATGGGGACAGGTTGGGGGCGCAGGGGCGTGCCGCGCTGGCGCGCCGTTGCGGGTCGGCCCGGACGCGTGCTGTTGCGCGGCCCCGCCGGGCCGCTGTGCCAAGCCGCAGCGCGCCTGTGGCAACGCGCAGCGGCGCCCTAGGGCTAGTACTCGTACCTCAGGCCCAGCGAGACGGCGCGCGGCGCGCCCGGCGCGTAGAACGTCGCATGACGCAGCGGCCGGTCGCCGTTGGCGTTGGCCGGGAAGGGCCGGCTCTGGAAGTTGCCGGCGGCGTCGAAGCCCGTGGGGCCCAGCTGGGCGGCGGTGCTGTAGGCGCGGTCCAGCAGGTTGCTGACCTGCGCGAACAGCTTCAGCCCCTTCGCCGGCCGCCAGGCCGCGTTGACGTTGAGTACCGCGTAGCCGGCGCTGCGGCCGGGGCCCAGGTAGTAGATGCCGTCGGGCCGGTGCTGGCCGTTCTCGTTGCCGCGCGCCATCGAGCCATCCATGGCGATGGCGTCGGCGCCCAGCGACCAGGCGGTGCCCAGGTCCAGGTCCGCATAGAGCTTGAGCATGCGGCGAGGCAGCAGCGGGATGCGGTCGCCGACGGCGATGGCGATGTTGCCGTCCACGCCAGGCAGCCCGGCCCGAGCCGCGTCGTTGGCGCTGCTGGACGAACCATTGACGACCTCGGCCGTGCGGTAGGTGGCGTCGAGCAAGGTGAGGTTCGCTCCCGCCGTCAGGCCCTGGGCAGGCTGGCCGCTCAGGCCTAGCTCCAGGCCCTGGCGGCGCGTCTTGCCGAAGTTCTTGAAGTAGCCGAAGCCGGCCGCGTTGTCGGCGACGAAGAGCAGGTCATCGCGGTTGTCGGCGCGAAACAGGCCCAGGCTCCAGGCCAGTGGCGCGCCGGCCGCGCTGCGCAGGCCCGCCTCCAGTGTGGTCGTGACGACCTGCTTGAGCGGCGGGTCGCCGGCGAATGCGTTGGGCAGCTTGCAGGGGGTGGCCGGGTCGGCACAACCCAGCTCGACGGCGGAGGGGGCGCGGCTGCCCTGGTTCACACCGACCCAGGCGTTGATGCCGGCCATTGGCGTGAAGCTCAGGCCGATGGCGGGGTTGAGACGGCTGAAGCGGTGGTCGCCGTCCAGCGAGCCGGGGCCGCCGCCGGGCGTGATGGCGTCGCGGTTGCGCACGCTGGTGTGGTTGTAGCGGCCGGACAGCGTCACGTGGGTGCCGCCGGCCACTGTGAGGACGGTGCTGGCAAAGGCGCTGAGCGTGCGTGTGCGGCCCGCCAGGTCGACGCGCGTGTCGTAGGGCGTTCCGTCCACGTTGCCGCCCGTCACGCCGTCGCCGAAGGCACCAACGCCGGTGATCGTGCGGTTGGCGTTCAGGTAGCCCAGCTCCGAGCCCTGGGTGAAGTGGATGCGGCTGAAGTCCGCTGCGGCACCGACCAGGGACTGGCTCTTCAGCCCGAACAGCGGGCCGTTGTAGGCCAGCTGCGCGGTGACGCCGCCTTGGCTTTGGTGCGTGCGGGTCTGGCGGATGACGCCGCTGCACTTCTCGGCGGGCTCGTCGCGCAGCAGCGCCTGGGCGATGCAGCGCCATTTGGGGAAGGGCGTGTTGGCCGCGCTCTCGCCGGCGGTGGGGAAGCCGCTGAAGCCGGCGGACGCGAGCGCGGCGCGCTCGACGGCGCTGGGCTGGTAGAGGGACTGGTCCAGCGAGTCGTCGTTGAGGTCGCCGTTGAAGGTGCGCGTCGCGATGCGGCGCGCGTAGGCGTTGCCGCTCAGCGTCCAGCGCGCGTCCAGCTCCTGCGACATCGCGAGATTGAGCAGCAGGGCACGGTTCTTCGTGTTGTCGGGCCGCGTGTAGACGCTGGCGCGGTCGCGCTCCAGCAGGCGCTGCTCCTGCAGGCCGTTGCCGTTCAGGTCGGTCCCGGCGACGGCGGCGCTGAGGCTCAACTCGGTATCGCCGCTGCGGCGGCCGAATTTGCCGAACAGCTGGCTCACGCCGGAGGCCGAGTCGACGCGCCAGCCGCGCTCGTGGAAGCGGTTGCCGGTGACGTACCAGTGCAGGCCGTCGTCGTCATGGCCGCCGTGCTCGAACTCCACGGCGCCGCGGCTGTGGGAGCCGGCCAGCAGCTGCAGCGAGGTGCCCGGATGCACAAGCCCGTCCTTGGTCTGCAGTGCCAGCGCGCCGCCCAGCGTGTTGAGGCCGAACAGTGGGTTGGAGCCGGGGTTGAGCGACAGCGACGCGATGGCGGCCTTCGGGATCAGGTCCCAGCTGACCACGTCGCCGAAGGGCTGGTTCAGGCGCACGCCGTCCAGGTAGAGCGACAGGCCCTGCTGCGTGCCCAGCAGCGGCGAGGCCGTGTAGCCGCGGAAGTTCAGGTCCGGCTGCAAGGGGTTGCCCTGCACCTCGTTGACATGGACGCTGCCCAGGCGTCGGTTCATGAAGGCGCTCAGGTCCAGGGCCTGGCTGCGTTCGAGGTCGGCCGCGCGCGCGGTCTGCACGTGGGCGGGGATGAGGTCGCGCGCGACGTCCGCGCCCGGCACCGGCGACAGGCCGACGACCTCGACGCGGTCCAGCTGCTGGATCTGCGCATGCGCCGCGGGCGATGCGGCCAGGGCCAGCGCGGCGCAGCAGAGCGTGGGGTTCATGAGTGGGTCTCCGTTCCAAGAATCCGTGCGGTCGATTCTTCGGAGCGAGGGGGCCGGGAACCCGGGAAGATTTCCCGCCACGGCCCCCGAGGAACTACCGCGTCATGCGCCAGGCTGGAGCACATGCAGCGCTGAACAAACCCCTCGTGGAGCGCGCCTGGAACTCGTCCAGCGCTTCAGCGGATCACCACCCCCCAGGGCAGCTTGCCCACCGCCACGTCGGCCACGCGCTGCTGTGACTCGGTGTCGATGACAGACACGGCGCCCGAGCGCCCGCAGGCCACGTAGAGCTTGCGGCCGTCGGGCGTCAGCGCCATGTTCCAGGGCCGCTGGCCCACCGGGATGGTGGCGACGAGCGCCATGCGCTCCACGTCCAGCACCGAGACCGTCCCGTCGCCGCCGTTGGAGATGAAGACGCGCCGGCCGTCGGGGTGCACGCTGATGCCGTTGCTCTTGGGGCCGGCCTTGAGCTTGTGGGCTACCGTGAAAGTCCGGGTGTTGATGACGTAGATCTCGCTGGACATCTCGGCCGCGACGAAGGCGCGGCGCCCGTCCGGCGAGAAGCCGATGCCGCGCGGCCGCGTGCCGACCGGGATCTGCGCGACCTGACTGCGCTTCTCGACGTCGATGACGTCCACCGCGCCGCCCTCTTCGGCGCTGACCAGCACCCAGCGGCCGTCGGGGCTGAAGACCGCGTGTTCGGGGTTCTTGCCGCGCACCTTGACGGCGAAGCTGCGGGCCATCGTGCGCGTGTCGACGAACACCACCTCGTTGGCCTCCTCGACGGCGGCCGTGACCCAGCGCCCGTCCGGTGACTGGCCCAGTCCCTCCGGCGATTCGCCCAGCGGGATCTCGCCGGCCAGCCGGCGCGCGGCCAGGTCGACGACGACGAGCCGGTTGCCTGGCTGGTCGCTGACATAGGCACGGCGGCCGTCGGGACTGACGACGGCGCCGCGTGGCTTGGCGCCGGCCGGCAGCTCGTAGAGCACCGCGTCGGTGGCGGTGTCGATGACGCTCAGCGTGCCAGAGCCCTCGTTGGACACGTAGGCCAGCGGGCCAGCATGGGCCGAGGCGATGGCGGCGGCGAGCAGGGTGAGCGAGGGCAGCAGTCGGTGCATGGTGATGATCCTCAGAAGCGGTAGCTGGCGTTGACGCCGGCCAGCCAGCCGCGGCCCGGCGCGGGTTCGAAGAAGCGGCCGTTGCCGTCGTTGACGATGACGGAGCCGGCGTAGCGGCGGTTGGCCAGGTTGTCCACGCGCAGCAGTGCGCCGACGTCCCAGGGGCCGAGGCCGAGCTGGTAGCCGGCATGGGCCGCAAGCGTCGCGTAGCCGGGTGCGGCGTCGCTGTTCAGGTCATTGACGTACACCCTGCCGAGCGCGCGGCCTTCGACCCCCAGCCGCCAGCCGCCGGCGGGCTGCCAGGTCAGCGCGCCGTAGGCTGCCGTGCGTGCAATGCCGGGGATGCGGTTGTTGGCGGCCACTTGCTGGTTGGCTGTGGCGCACGGCGTGGCGGTGCAGGTCAGGAAGCCGTCGCGATAGCGCGCATCCAGCCAGGTGGCGGCGAGTTGTGCGTGCAGCGTTGGCGCGAGCTGCCATTGGCCACCGGCCTCCAGGCCGCGGCGGCGCGTCGCGCCGGCGTTCTGGTAGGTGGCGCGGCCGCCCACGTTGGTCTGCGTGACGATCTCGTGCGCGGTGCCGGTCTGGAACAGCGCCAACGTGAGCTCGGCGCCGTTCCATGGCCTGGCCTTGAGGCCCATCTCGACGCTGCGACTCAGCGATGCCTGCAGCGCGAAGTTCAGCCCCGTGGCGCCACTGGCGCGATAGGCCAGCTCGTTCAGCGTGGGCGTCTCGAAGCCGCGGCCGGCGGTGGCGTAGACACGCAGGTGCTCGTCCAGCGCGTAGCTGACGCCCAGCACCGGCAGCGTGGCCGAGTAGCTGGCGCTGCCGCTGTCGTCGGGGTTGGTCTTGGTGATGTAGGCGTCGGTGGAGCGGAAGTCCACCTTGCTGCGGCGCAGGCCGGCGCTGAGCAGCCAGGCCGGCGTGGGCTGCCACTGCGCCTGCAGATAGGGGTCGGCGTTGCCGACGCGGTTGGTCTCGTCGCGGCGCAGGGCACCTTGCACGCCGAGCTGGGTGCCGATGAAGTTCTGGTAGCCGAGCCGGTGCTCGCGCAACTCGTCGGCCGCGATGCCGGCGACGACGCTCGACGTGGCGCTCTTCCAGCGCCAGCGGATGTCGGCGCCCTCGTAGTCGCGCGCCAGGTCTATGACGCCGCCGGGATGCAGCGGGCTGGCCTGCGTCGCGACCGGGATGGCCTGGAACTGCGTCGTCGTGCGGTGGCCCTGATAGACCATCACGCGCAGCGTGTTGGAAGCGTCCATGCCATGTTCCAGCACCAGGCCGCCCTGGGCCTGCTGCATGGTCTTGCGGGTGTCGAAGCTCAGCGCCGACGGGTCGACGCCGCGCGGGTCGGTCTGCCATTGCGCGCGGGTCAGGCCCAGCGGGTCCTGGGCCTCGGGCAGTTCCACGCTGTTGGCGATGAGCGTCAGCTGGGTGTCGCTGCCAAGCTTCCAGCTCAGCCGCGCATTGCCCAGTCGACGGTCGGCCGTGCTGTGCTGGCGGTAGCCGTCGGTCTCGAAGCGGCTGGCGCCCAGCGTGTAGGCGAAGCCGCCCAGCTTGCCGCTGCTGGAGGCGGCAAGGCGGCGCAGGCCGTCGCTGCCGAAGGCCACGCTGGCGTCCAGCTTCGGTGGGCCGGTGGGGGCCTCGGAATAGATGCTGATGACGCCGCCCGACGAGTTGCCATACAGCGCTGAGAACGGCCCGCGCAACACCTCGACGCGACCCAGGCTGCCGATCTCGACGTTGGTGATCTGGCCCTGACCGTCGGGCAGCGTGGCGGGGATGTCGTCCACGTAGACGCGCACGCCGCGGATGCCGAAGCTGGCGCGGGCGCCGAAGCCGCGCACGGAGATCTGCACATCTTGCGCGTAGTTCTGGCGGTCGCGCGCCAGCAGGCCCGGCACGCCGCCCAGGCCCTCGGAGAGGTTGACCTGGGCGCGGCCGGCGCGCAGTGAATCGCCATCGATGCGGTCGACGGAGGCGGGCAGGGCCAAGGGGGCGGTCTCGGTACGCGTCGCCGTGACGACGACGGGCTCCAGAACAGTGGTCTCGGCATGCGCGGCGGTGGCGCCCGCGGCCAGCGCGAGGGCCGTGCTTCGCGCCCGGCGCGCGAATCTTGCGGTCATGAAGGTCTCCAGATGCGTGGGGCGGCTCAGGCCGGACGCCAGGCCACCTTGTACTTGGCAAAGATCTCGCCCAGGCGGCCGGACTGTGCCAGGCCGTTCAGCGCGGCCTGCAGCGCCTCGGCGAGGTCGGCCGCGTCGCGCTTCACCGCCATTCCGGCGGCCCAGCCATCGCGCGGTGCGCGTGGCGACGGCAGCGGCTCGATGCGGTAGGCCGCGTCGCCGGCCAGCACCGTCTCCAGCTCCGATGCCAGGCCGGCCGCCGCGGCCACTTCGCCGCGCTGCAGCGCGCGGGCGGCCTCGCAGCCGTCCTTCCACTGCGTCAGCAGCTGTTCGCGGTAGGCGCCGCCGTCCGCGCCTATCAGCAGCCAGCCTGCCAGCGTCTGGCCGGGCACGGCGACACGGTGCGTGCCGAGCTGGGCCAGGCTGTCCAGCACCGGCAGCTCGTCGACGCGGCGTGCCAGCATCACTCGCTCGCGGTAGTAGGGGCCGAAGATGCGAGCCTGCGGCGTGGCCTCGATCAGCGGGCGGTCCACCGGCACATGCAGCAGCACATCGGCGGGGCCGTGGCCCAGGTAGTGCCCCTTCCAGACCATGTTGCGCAGGTCGTCGGCCATGTTCTCGTCGGCCTGGAATGGCAGCGGCGCGAACTTCACGCCCAGCGTCTCGGCCAGCGCATGGCCCAGCTCGACGTCTATGCCCCGGCCCTTGACGTGGAAGGGCGGCATGTCTTCGTACAGGCCCACGATGAGGCGGCCGCGCTCGCGCACCTGGGCCAGCGTGGTGGCGGACGCCTGAGTGCCGGGCAGCGCCCCGGCCGCTGCCCAGGCCAGCAGGTTCCGGCGCCTCACAGCGGCTTCTCCCGGTGCGCTTCGAGGTAGGACTTGACGGCCCAGATCGCCTCCTGCGTGAACACGCCCTCGAAGGGCGGCATGTAGACGGCGCCGTTGCGGCTGCGGCCGTGGCGCACGGTGTTCAGGAAGTAGTCGTCGTTCTCCTTCACGCAGGCGGCCTTCCTGGCCTCGTCCTTCAGCGTGGCGCAGTCGTTGTCCAGCTTGCGCAGGTCGGGTGCGATGCCGCCGGAGATGGCCTCCAGGCCATGGCAGCGGGCGCAGTTCTGGTTGTAGGCCGAGGAGCCGATCTTGATGGCGGCGTCGTTGCCGCGGTAGGGGTTCTCGGGGCGCCAGCCTTCGCCCAGCTGGGGCAGGCTGGTGGTGTCCACGGCCTGCGGCGTGACGTCGCCGTGGGCCCAGGCCTGCATGGCGGCCGCGGCGGCGGCCAGACACAGCATGCCGCCGATGACGAGGGGGTGTTTGAGTTTCATGGGGGCGGTCTCCATCGTTGTCGAGGTCTGAATGGCCAGTGGGGGCTCGCCGGGCCTGCTGCAAGCCACATGCCAGCACCCGATTGCTCCAACTTGGCACAGTGGCCAGGCCACGGCCGCGTGGGCGTCGATGGACAGGCGAATCGCTTTGGGACAGGATGCCCGTCAGATGAGCGCGGCAGCGATCGCGCATCACGGAGACAAGCCTGTGGAGGCAGGCCAAGGACGCCTCTATGCCCATAGAAAACCCAGCGCCGGCCGGTTCGGCGCCGCTTGCGCCGCCGCGGCAGGCCTTCATCGAGCGCAGCCACCAGCGCAGCGAGGCGCTCGGGCTGAAGCGCAGCGACTGCGGGCTGGCCCCGCTGATCCGCAGCGACCTCAACGTCGCGCGGGAGCGCAATCAGCGCCTGTACACGCATGCCGCGCCGGTGATGCAGCTGCTCTACGAGCAGATCGTCAACACCGAAAGCATGATCGTGCTGACCGACGCCCAGGGCACCATCCTGCACGCCGTGGGCGACGATGGCTTCCTGGCGCGCGCCCACCGCGTGGCGCTGGCACCGGGCGAGAACTGGGCCGAGCATTCCAAGGGCACCAACGCCATCGGCACGGCGCTGTTCGAGGAGACGGCCACGCTGGTCCATGGCGGCGAGCATTTCATGCACGCCAACAACTTCCTGACCTGTTCGGCCTCGCCCATCTTCGACCCGCGCGGCAACATGCTGGGCGTGCTGGACGTGACCGGCGACCACCGCGGCTACCACCAGCACACCATGGGCCTGGTGCGCATGTCGGCGCGCATGATCGAGAACCACTGGCTCTCGGACGACTACAACAGCCGCCTGCGCCTGCATTTCCACAGCCGGCCCGAGTTCATCGGCACGCTGCTGGAGGGCATCCTCGTCGTCTCGCCCGAGGGCCGGCTGCTGGGCGCCAACCGCGCCGCGCTGGACCAGCTCGGCATGAGCGGCGCCGAGCTGCGCTCGCGCAGCCTCTCCAGCCTGCTGGGCACGACGCCCGCGGCCATCTACGACCATTTCCGCATGCCGCTGTCGCCACCCATGCAGCTCAGCCTGCCGACCGGCCAGAGCCTGTTCGTCAGCGCGCGCTTCGACTGGCCGTCGCGGCCGGTGGTGGCGGGCCTGCACCGGGCCGACGTGGATGTGGCGCAGGCGCGTGAACCCGCGACCGTCATCGAGCCCCCAGCCTCCGCCGTGGGTGCCGACGCGTCCCAGCGCTTCTCCGGCCTGCAATACCTGCGCACCGGCGACGCGCAGCTGGAGACCGTCATCCAGAAGGTGCGCCGCGTGCTGGACCGCGGCATCCCGCTGCTCATCCTCGGCGAGACCGGCACCGGCAAGGAGCTGCTGGCGCGCGCCGTGCACCATGACTCCAGCCGCGCCCGCCAGCCCTTCGTGGCGGTGAACTGCGCCTCCATCCCCGAGAGCCTCATCGAGGCCGAGCTCTTCGGCTACGAGGAAGGTGCCTTCACCGGCGCGCGGCGCAAAGGCGCGCCGGGGCGGCTGGTGCAGGCCAATGGCGGCACGCTCTTCCTCGACGAGATCGGCGACATGCCGCTGGCCCTGCAGGCTCGCCTCTTGCGTGCGCTGCAGGAGCGCAGCGTGACGCCTCTTGGCAGCACCAAGTCCATCGCGGTGGACATCGCCGTCATCGGCGCCACCCATCGCAACCTGCGCGAGATGATTGCCGCGCAAACCTTCCGCGAGGACCTCTACTACCGCCTCAACGGTCTGGCGCTGCGCCTGCCGGCGCTGCGCGAGCGCAGCGACCTGGAGGCCATCGTGCGTCGCATCCTGCAGGCCGAGCGCCCGCAGGACACGCCCGAGTTGAGCCCGCAGGTGCTGGCCATGTTCAGCCGCTACCAGTGGCCGGGCAATATCCGCCAGCTCGCCAACGTGCTGCGCACGGCGGCCGTCATGTCGGCCGGCGAGCGCCTGGTGACGACGGCGCACCTGTCCGACGACTTTCTGGACGACATCCAGCGCGCGGTGGGCGGCGTGATGCCGCTGCCCGCGCCCGCACCGGTCTGGTCCGCCTGCGAGGCGCCCACGGTGCTGCCGGCGCCGCAGCCCGTCTTCGCGACGGCCGAGCCCGCGATGGCGCGCACGCTGGAGCAGGCCGAGATCGACATGATCCGCGCCACGCTGGACGCGGTGGGCGGCAACATCTCGCTGGCCTCCAAGCAGCTGGGCATCAGCCGCAACACCATCTACCGCAAGCTGCGCTGGAACAGCCCCGCGGCTGAGTGACGCCCCCGGGACCCGGAGGTCCCTGTTGACCGTTGTTCCCGGGCCTCAACACAGGCCCGGGACTTTCCCCAGGGGATGGGGGCTTCACCCTGTGCCGATCTGGAGCAAAACCCCCGATTGACGGCGGTATTGCGCAAGGCACGGGTCTTGCACGGGTCGGGCATAGACCTGACTCCCTGCTCCCATGTCCCGTTCTTCCCTGTGGTGCCACCCATGAAGCTGCGCGTGCTCGGCTCCGGCGCGGGCGGCGGCTTCCCGCTGTGGAACTGCTGTTGCCGGCAATGCAGCGCCTGGCGGCGCGGCGAACTCGACGCGAGCGCGCGTACGCAGAGCTCCATCGCCATCTCGCAGGACGGCCGGCCCGGTGATGGCTGGCTGCTCGTCAACGCCTCGCCCGACCTGCCGCAGCAGATCGGCGCCACGCCGGCGCTGCAGCCCGGCCAGGCCGGCGAGCAGCCCATCCGCGCCGTCGTGCTGCTGGACTCGCGGCTGCACCATGTCGCGGGCCTGCTGAGCCTGCGCGAGAGCCGTGAGCTGGAGGTCTATGCGACACCGCTGGTGTTCGAGGACCTGACGTCCGAGTTGCCGCTGCTGAACGTGCTGGAAAGCTACTGCCGCGTGCGCTGGCGCATGCTGCCCATCGCCGGCGACACGCGCAGCGCGGCCTTCGAGATCCCGGGTTTGCCGGCGCTGAGCTTCGCCGCCGTGGCCGTGCCGGCGCAGGCGCCGCGGCACGCGCGGCTGCGCAGCGACGCCGCAGGTGAATGCATCGCACTGCAGGTGCAGGACCTGCGCAGTGGCCGGCGCCTGTTCCTGTCGCCCGCGCTGGCCGGTGTCGGCGAGGCCGAGCTGGCCTGCATGCGCGAGGCCGACTGCATCGTCGTCGACGGGACGTTCTGGACCGAGCTGGGCCTGCGCGACGCCGGCCTGGGCGCCGTAAGCGCCAGCGACAAGGGCCACCTGCCGCAGCGCCGCCACGGCGAGCAGCCCGGAATGATGGACGTGCTGCTCGCCAGCGGCGCGCCGCGAAAGGTCCTCACCCACATCCACCACAGCAACCCCATCCTCGACCGCCGCGGCCCCCAGCGCCGCGAGCTGCAAGAGCAGGGCATCGAGGTGGCCCACGACGGCATGGAGATCGAACTTTGAACGCGCTGCCCTTCTTCACCCGCTCCGCATCACCCGCCCGTCCGCCCGAGCCGCTGTGGCTGCAATGGCTGACCCTGTGCGGGGGGCTGGCCTTCTGCACCTGGCTGCTGGGCCTCAAGGGCGTCTGGGCTCTGCTGCTGGGCGCCGACCCCACGGGGCTGACGCTGGTCATCATCGCGGTCTTCCTGTGCGCCACGCTGTGGTGCGGCCAGCGCTCGCGCGAGCTGCAGCGCCAGCGGTCGCTGCTGGCCGCGCCGCGTGCCGATCAACCCAGCTGGGCCAGCGACTACATGGCCGCGCTGCGGCATGACGCCGGTACCGCCGCCGACCTGCTGCTGGAGCACAGCCATGGCCCGCACGGCACGGCCTGGTGGGTCAACGGCATCCAGTTGAAGCTGGGCCTGCTGGGCAAGGTCATCGGCTTCTCCATGCTGGCGTTGACCATAGGCAGGATGCAGAGCTTCGACCCGGCGCAGTCGCAGGAGCTGTTGCGCAGCCTGACCGCGGGCCTGGGCGTGGCGCTGCTGACGACCATGGTGGGCCTGGTGGGCAACATCCTGCTGGGCCTGCAGCTGACACGGCTGGACCGCTTCGCGGATGTCCTCGTCGCCGACATCCAGCGCGCCGCGCTGCCCGGGGACGCCGCGTGACACGCCGCCCGCGCCGGGCCTCGCGCGAGGCCGAGGTCGACCCCTTCTACGACATGCTGTTCAACCTGCTGATCGGCTTCGTGTTCTGCTTCATCGTCGCCTTGCTGGCGATGAATCCGCGCGCGCTGAAGGCCGGCGACGTGCCGTCCAAGGCCGAGTACCTGATCAACGTCGCCTGGCCCGACAACAGCCCCAACGATATCGACACCTGGGTGCAGGACCCGGGCGGCAACCTGGTCTGGTTCCGCCAGCGCGAGGCCGGGCTGATGTACCTGGACCGCGACGACCGCGGCGAGGGCAACGCGTCCACCATCATCAACGGCCAGCGCATCCAGAGCCCGTTCCGCCAGGAGGTGGTGACCATACGCGGCATCGTGCCGGGCGAGCATGTCGTCAACGCCCAGTACTACCAGTCCCACGACGGCCAGCCGGTGCCTGTGACCGTGACGGTCATCAAGGTCAATCCGCGCGCGGACGTCGTCTTCCACGGCACGGTCAAGCTCGCCCGCCAGGGCGACGAGGTCACGGCCGTGCGCTTCACGCTGCTGCCGGACGGCAGTGTCACCAACGTCAACACCCTGCCCAAGAGCTTGATGCAAAGACCATGACCCTGCCCATCATCCTGAGCTTCGCCGCACTGCTGCTGCTTTGCACCCTGGCCCTGCTGCAGTCACGCTGGCCCGCCTGGCTGCGCGGCCTGCTGGTGGTGGCGGTGAGCGGCTTCTACTTTTACGCCGAGGTGGCCATCCACACGCTGTGGGGCTGGCCCAGCGGCGACCCGCTGCCCGAGCGCTTCGTGCTGCTGGCCGCCGTCATCGAGGAGCCCGGACCCAAGCGCGACGGCGCGCTCTACGTGTGGGTCAACGCGGTGGAGGACGGCAAGCCCGCGGCCCAGCCGCGCGCCCACCAGCTGCCCTACAGCAAGGACCTGCACGGCCTGCTCAACGAGGGGCTGAAGAAGGTCCGCAACGGCATCAGCCAGCTTGGCACCGCCGAGGCCAAGCCGCGCAAGGGCTTGGCCTGGCTGCGCCCGGGCAGCGACGAGCAGCAGGTCAAGCTGCGCGACATGCCGCTGCCGCAACTGCCGGAGAAGTGAGCATGCGCCTCTGCCTCCTGTCCGTCCTGATGGTGCCGATGCTGCTGTGCGGCTGCGGCCGCTCGCCGGGTGCCGGCAACGAAGCCTGGTTTCCGCTGGAGGCCGGGCATCGATGGACCTATGTGGTCACCACGCGCAACGGCGCCGACACCTCGGAGCGCGAGCGCCTGACGCTGAGCACGCTGGGCTCGGACACGCTGGTGCTGGACGACAAGCCAGCCTGGCAGCGCCGCAGCGACAGCGGCGCGAGCTACTGGCTGCGCGCTGACGACACCGGCGTCTACCGTGTCGCCAGCAAGAGCGACATGCAGGTGGACCCGGTCGCCGATGCGCCGGGCCGTTACGTGCTGAAGGCGCCCTTCGTGGTGGGCACGCAATGGCAGGCGCCGACGACGGCCTATCTGCTGATGCGCACCCACGAGTACCCGCGGGAGATCAAGCACAGCCACCCCGCCATCCCCATGACCTACCAGATCGAGGCGGTGAACGACGAGGTGCAGGTGGCGGCGGGCAGGTTCTCGCCATGTCTGCGCGTGCGCGGCAGTGCCAGCGTGCGGGTCTTCGTCGATCCCATCAGCGGCTTCCGCGACCAGCCGCTGGCGACGCTGGAGTGGTACTGCCGCGGCGTGGGCCTCGTGAAGCTGGAGCGCAGCGAGCCGTCCAGCTCGCCCATGCTGGTGGGCGGCTCGCGCACGCTGGAGTTGGAGGCCTGGCAGTGAAGGCCTCCGTGCGCGGCGACCTGTTGTGGGTGGGCGCGGCTACGCTCGCCGCCTATGCGCTGGGCAGCGCCTGGCAGTGGCGCGAGGGTCTCAGCGGCCTGCTGGAGCACTACGAGCATTGGCAGGTTGACGAGTTGCCGCTGGCGATCACGGTGATGGCGCTGGGCCTGGCATGGCAGGCCTGGCGCCGCCACCGCGAGGTCGCCCGGCTGCTGCGGCACAACCGCGAGCTGGCACGCCAGCTCCTCAATGTGCAGGAGCGCGAACGCCAGGCGCTCGCGCGCGAGTTGCATGACGAGCTGGCCCAGCATTGCGCGGCGATCCGGCTCGAAGCCGCCGTGGCCGAGCGCTGTGCCGAGCTGGTCCAGGCCCAGGACGCCGCGCGCCGCGCCGCCGCCAGCGCGCACAGCCTGCAGGTCGGCGTGCAGCGCCTGCTGCGCCGGCTGCGCCCGGCCGACCTCGACGCGCTGGGCCTGTGCGCCGCGCTGCGCACCCTTTGCGCCCAGCGCCCCTGGCCAAGCTGCCGTTTCGCCACCGATGCGGACGAGCATGGCAGCTTCGGCGAGGATGTGGACATGGCCCTCTACCGCGTCGCACAGGAGGCGCTGTCCAACGTGCTGCGCCATGCCCACGCGACGGCGGTGGACATGCGGCTGGACGCGGCGCCCGGCGGTGTGCGCCTGAGCGTGCGGGACGACGGCCTGGGCTTCGATGCCGACACGGTGACCGGCGGCCTTGGCCTGCTGGGCGCGCGCGAGCGCGCGGTGGTGCTGGGCGGCGAGCTGAGCGTGCACAGCGTGCCGGGCCAGGGCACGCGCGTCGAGCTGTGGCTGCCGCTGAACGGAGGCCCCGCGTGACGCGGCTGCTGCTGGTGGACGACCACCCGGTCGTGCGCGCCGGCTACCAGCGCCTGCTGGAGTTGGGCGGCGCCTGGCGCGTCGTCGCGCAGGCCGGCTCGGTGGACGAGGCGCTGGATCTGCACCGCGATCACCAGCCCGAGCTGACCATCACGGACCTGGGTCTGCCCGGGCGCGGCGGCCTGGAGCTGCTGCGCCATCTGCTGGAGCGCGACGCCGGCGCGCGCGTGCTGGTGTTCAGCATGCACGAGGGCGAGGCCATGGTGAGGCGTGCGCTCGCGATGGGCGCGCGCGGCTATGTCAGCAAGAGCAGTGCGCCGCAGGAACTGCTGGACGCCGTGGCCCGCGTGATGGCGGGCCGGCGCCACCTGTGCGCCGGGCTGCCGGCGCATTGGCTGCAGGCCGCGCCGCGCGACCCGGACGGGCTGGACGCATTGAGCGATCGGGAGTTCGAGGTCTTCCGCCTGCTGGCCGAAGGGCGCACGCCGGCGGACTGCGCCGGCACGCTGCACCTCAGCCCCAAGACCGTGTCCAACCTGCAGACGCAGATTCGCGACAAGCTGGGCCTGGCCAGCACCGCCGCGATGGCGCACCTGGCGCTGCGCCGTGGTCTGATCGGCACCGCCTGAGCGGCGGCGCCCGGGTCAGCCAGGGATCTTGGCCCAGGCCACGCACCAGCCGTTCTTGGCGACCTGGGCCTTGCGGCCGAACATCGCGCAGCCGCTCCATGGGTCGGTGGGCTTGGCCTGCCAGAACTGGCAGTTGGCGCAGTGCTGGTCGGCCTGGTGCCTGGGGAACTTGGCGGCGTCGACCTTGGTGGTGTCGTGCTTGTAGCCCAGTGCGACGGCGGTCTCGCTGGATTCGTCGACGGGGGTGGCCTGGACCAGCGTCGGGCAGGCCAGGCAGGCGGTGGTCGCCTGGAGCATGAAGATGCGGCGGGTGGGATGCATGGGAACCTCGGAATAAAACGCGGCGCCGGCCGGCCTGCGCGGGCCGGCGCCTTCACAGCAGCGGGAGGGACCGGCTTACTTGGCGAGCTTGAAGACCCAGACCATGCCGCCCTGCTCCAGGTAGTTCACCTTCTTGGCCACGTCGCCGCCCCACAGCGGCACGGCGCCACCCCAGCCGGAGACCACGCCGATGTACTGCTCGCCGTTCTGCATCCATGACACCGGGGGCGCGACGACGCCCGAGCCGGTCTGGAACTGCCAGACGACCTTGCCGGTCTTGGCGTCCGCGGCCTTGAGCCAGCCCTCGGGCGTGCCCCAGAACACGAGGTTGCCGGCGGTGGTCAGCACGCCGCCCCACAGCGGTGCGCCGTTCTTCACCTCCCAGACGATCTTGCCGGTCTTGGGATCGATGGCGCGCAGCGCGCCGATGTAGTCCTCGTTCAGCGTCTTGATCGTGAAGCCGGCGCCGAGATACGCCGCGCCTTTCTTGTAGGCGATGGGCTCGTTCCAGATCTCCATCCCCCATTCGTTGGCGGGCACGTAGAACAGCTTGGTGTCGGGGCTGTAGGCCATGGGCATCTGGTTCTTGCCGCCCAGGAAGGAGGGTGCGGAGAACACCGAGTTGCCCTTCTTGCCGTCGGCGCCGGCGGTGGGGTCGCCGGGGCGGTTCTCGGGCACAAAGTTGGGCCGGCCGGTCTTCAGGTCTATGCCGGAGGCCCAGGTGATCTTCTTGACGAAGGGGAAGGCGTTGGCAAGCTGGCCGTTGTTCGCGTCCAGCACGTAGAAGTAGCCGTTGCGATCGGCTTTGGCGCCCATGCGCTTGCCGTCCATGTCGAAGGTGATGAACTCGTTGACGCCGTCGAAGTCCCAGCCGTCGTTGGGCGTGCCCTGGTAGTGCCACTTGATCTGGCCGGTCTTCACGTCGATGGCGACGGTGGCGCAGGAGAACAGGTTGTCGCCCTGGCGCAGGTGGCTGTTCCAGGGCGCGGGGTTGCCGGTGCCGAAGTAGGCCAGGCCGGTCCTGGCGTCGTAGCTGCCGCCCAGCCAGGTGGCAGCGCCGCCGGTCTTCCACAGGTCGCCCGGCCAGCTCTTGCCCAGCGTGCCGGAGACACCGTTCTCGGTCTTCTTGCCGTTCTTGTCCCAGATGTAGCCCATGTGGCCTTCCACCGTGGGGCGCATCCAGACCATCTTGCCGGTCTTGGGGTCGCGCGCCTCGACGCGACCCACCACGCCGAACTCGCCGCCGGACACGCCCGTCAGCAGCAGGCCGCCCGCGATGATGGGCGCGGCCGTGGCCGAGTAGCCGGCCGCGTAGTCGTCGATCTTCTCCTTCCAGACCACATCGCCTGTGTTCTGGTCCAGGGCCACCAGTTGTGCGTCCAGCGTCGCGAAGATGACGAGGTTGTCGTACAGCGCCGCGCCGCGGTTGACGACGTCGCAGCAGGGCATGATGCCCTCGGGCAGGCGGTGCTCGTACTTCCAGAGCTTGGCGCCGGTGGCGGCGTCGAGCGCGAAGATGCGCGAGTACGACGCGGTCACGAACATCTTGCCGTTGTGGATGACCGGCTGCGACTCCTGGCCGCGCTGCTTCTCTCCGCCGAAGGAGAAAGCCCAGGCCGGCACCAGCCGGGCGGCGTTGCCGGTGTTGACCTGCTTGAGCGGCGAGTGGCGCTGGCCCTCGGTGCCCAGGCCCCAGGACAGGACCTCCTGGCCGGACTTGGCCGAGGCCTGGATCATCTGTTCGGTCACGGCGGCCGGCGCGCTGCCGGCGGCCAGCAGGGCCAGGGACAACAGGGCGGCGAGGGGTTTGAGTTGCATGGTTCTGTCTCCGGTGTTGATGGGGCTCCGCGGCCGTGCAGAGGCGGCGCGGATGAGCGGCAGCGGCGCAAGCTCCATGCCAGTCGAAATCGCCGCGGGATGGAGCACTCCGCGGCGCCGGGCGGCCCGGCGGGCTGTGGCAGGGCGGCCGGGCTGCTCCAGGCTGCAACAGTCGGCCCGTGCTTTCCCGTAAGCGCGGGCCTTGCAGCCGGGCCCGGCGGCGCTGGCACGGGTTCTGCGTTGTCCAGCGAGCCCCAACCCATCCGCACAGGAGACAGCCATGACCGTCTACGCCGCCCCCGGCACCCCAGGCGCCAAGATCGCCTACAAGCCCCGCTACGACAACTTCATCGGCGGCAAGTTCCAGCCGCCCGTCGACGGCCAGTACTTCGATGTGGTGTCGCCCATCAACGGCAAGGTCTACACCCAGGCCGCACGCTCCACGGCCGCCGACATCGACAAGGCGCTGGACGCCGCCCACGCGGCCGCGGCGAAGTGGGCCGCCACGCCGCCGGCCGAGCGCGCCAACCTGCTGCTGAAGATCGCCGACCGCATCGAGGCCAACCTGGAGCTGCTCGCCTATGCCGAGACCGTGGACAACGGCAAGCCCATCCGCGAGACGCTGAATGCCGACATCCCCCTGGCGGCCGACCATTTCCGCTACTTCGCCGGTTGCGTGCGCGCACAGGAAGGCGCGCTCAGCGAGATCGACCACAACACCATTGCCTACCATTTCCACGAGCCGCTGGGCGTCGTCGGCCAGATCATTCCGTGGAACTTCCCCATCCTGATGGCCGCGTGGAAGCTGGCCCCGGCCCTGGGCGCCGGCAACTGCGTGGTGCTCAAGCCGGCCGAGAGCACGCCCATCAGCCTGCTGGTGCTGACCGAGCTGATCGCCGACCTGCTGCCGCCGGGCGTGCTGAACATCGTCAACGGCTTCGGCCGCGAGGCCGGCATGCCGCTGGCCAGCAGCAAGCGCATTGCCAAGATCGCATTCACCGGCTCCACGGCCACCGGCCGCGTCATTGCGCAGGCTGCCGCGACCAACCTGATCCCGGCCACGCTGGAGCTGGGCGGCAAGAGCCCCAACCTCTTCTTCGAGGACGTGATGGCGGCCGACGACGCCTTCCTCGACAAGGCCATCGAGGGCCTGGTGCTGTTCGCGTTCAACCAGGGCGAGGTCTGCACCTGCCCCAGCCGCGCGTTGATCCAGGAGAGCATCTATGACCGTTTCATGGAGCGCGCGCTCAAGCGCGTTGCGGCCATCAAGCAGGGCAACCCGCTGGACACCGACACCATGATGGGCGCCCAGGCCTCAGCCATGCAGATGGACAAGATCCAGACCTATCTTGCGCTGGGCAAGGAGGAGGGCGCCAAGGTGCTGATCGGCGGCGAGCGCGCGCAGCTGGGCGGCGACCTGGCCGGCGGCTACTACATCCAGCCGACGCTGTTCCAGGGCCACAACAACATGCGCATCTTCCGCGAGGAGATCTTCGGCCCGGTGCTGGCCGTGACCACCTTCAAGGACGAGGCCGAGGCGCTGGCCATCGCCAACGACACACCCTACGGCCTGGGCGCCGGCGTGTGGAGCCGCGACGGCAGCCGCGCCTACCGCCTGGGCCGCGGCATCCAGGCCGGCCGAGTGTGGACCAACTGCTACCACGCCTACCCGGCGCACGCGGCCTTCGGCGGCTACAAGGAATCCGGCATCGGCCGCGAGACCCACAAGGCCATGCTGGACCACTACCAGCAGACCAAGAACCTGCTGGTCAGCTACTCGCCGAACGCGCTGGGCTTCTTCTGACGCGGGCGGGGCGGCCCCGGCCGCCCCCTTCATCGCCATGAGCGACCGCATTCCCCGCGTACGGGCCAGCGAGGCGGCACAGGCGCTGATCGCAGAACTGCAGCGCGAGCATGGCGAGCTGCTGTTCTATCAGTCGCACGGCTGCTGCGCCGGCAGCGCGCCCATGTGTTTCGCCGCGCACGAGCTCAGGCTCAACGCCGACGATCGCCTGCTGGGCAGCGTGGACGGCGTGCCGGTCTACGCCAGCGAGGCCCAGTGCGACTACCTGGCCGGCCTGCAGATGACCCTGGACGTGGCGCCCGGCAACAGCGGCAGCTTCGGCCTGGAGGATGGCTCGGGGCAGCACTTCGTCGCCCACCTCCGGCTCTGGACCGACGCGGAGGTGGCGCGACTGGCGCCCATCACGCCTGCTCAGGGCTTGGCGTAGGGGCCGCTGCGCAGTGCGTCGGCGATGCCCTTGCGGTTCTGCGCCAGCGCGGCCATGCTGAAGTGGACATGGCCGCTGCCCGGCGAGACGCTCCGGATGATGTCGATCTGGGCCAGCACCTCGTCGGGCTGCCAGCTCTTGTCGGTGTCGTTGATGCGGCTGGTGAACAGGCCCGGGTGGATGGGCCGGCCCAGCGGGTTCTGCGCGCGCCAGGCTTGCAGCAGCGGCTCGAAGGCCTGGGCCGTCTGCGCGCGCGGCCAGTAGAGCTGGGGCGCGAGATAGTCCATCCAGCCCTCGCGCAGCCACAGCTCCACGTCGGCGTAGAGCTTGTCGTACTGGCTGAAGCCGCTGATGCCCGGCGGGCGTGCGGCGGGCTTGGGCATGCCGAAGGGGCTGACGCCCACGCGCGTGCCGGGGCGCACCTCATGGGCCAGCGCGTACAGGCGCTGCACCAGCGTGTTGACGTTGTAGCGTCGCCAGTCGTGGCGGCTGAGCGAGCCGCCCTTGGCCAGGTACTTCTGCCAGCTGGGCTCGTCGGGGAAGTCGATCTCCTGCTTGGTGGCCGGGTCCTGGATGGGGTAGGGGTAGAAGTAGTCGTCGATGTGCACGCCGTCGACGGCGTAGCGGCTCAGCAGGTCACGGACGACGGCCAGCGTGTGCTCGGCGGCCTGCGGCTCGCCCGGGTCCATCCACAGCTGGTCGCCGTAGCGCTTCACCCAGTCGGGGTGGGTGCGGCTGACGTGGCTGTCCGCCACCGCCGACTTGGCGGAGCTGTGACGCGAGCGGTAGGGGTTGAACCAGGCGTGCAGTTCCAGGCCGCGCGCGCGGCACTCCTTCAGCCAGACGGCCAGCGGGTCGTAGCCGGGGTGTTGGCCCTGGGTGCCGGTCAGGTACTCGCTCCACGGCTCCAGCTTGGACTCGTACAGCGCGTCGTTGCTGGTGCGCACCTGCAGGATCAGTGCGTTCAGGCCGACGCCGACGGCGGTGTCGCACAGCGCGCGGATCTCTGCCTGCTGTGCCTCGGCGCTGAGGCCGGGCTTGCTGGGCCAGTCGATGTTGGCGACCGTGGCGATCCATGCGGCCCGCCATTCGCGTGGCGGCGGCGGGGGCAGGGGGCCGGCTTCCGCTGTCGCGGGTGCGGGCGGCGCGGCGGCGAGCGCGGCTTCGCCGGGCTGCACGGTCGGCACCGGGGGGGTCGCGCAGGCGGCGAGCAGGGGGGCGGAGGCGAGGCTGAGGAGGTGTCGGCGTTTCATTGTCAGACTTTCACGAACCAGTGCTTGCGGTACATGAGCCAGGCGATGGCGTACATGACGAGCAAGAAGAGCAGGGCGTGCAGCAGCGAGGCGTTGACGGGCGCAAGTCCCGAGTCGCGCAGCGGCGCGTACAGCACGCGGCCCAGCGTGCGCCCGTCGGCGAACTTGACCGTGTACATCATCTTGGCCAGCAGCCCCGACAGCGCGAACAGGAACAACGCGTTCATGCCGAACACGACCAGCGGGTGCAGCAGGCGGGCCCAGCGCGCGCGGGCCAGCGGCTGGGGCATGGCGTCCAGCAGCCAGTAGAAGGCGGCGAAGACGATGCAGGCCCAGCCCGCCATCGTGAAGACATAGGACGGCGTCCACAGCGACTTGTTGATGGGCATCAGCCAGGCGTCCAGCACCTGGCCCAGCCACAGCGACGCCAGGCCGGCCAGTACCCAGGTCATGGTCTTCTCGGCGGGCTGGCGGTTCGACGCGAGCACATAGCCGGCCAGCACGCCCAGCAGCTGCGAGGCCACCGCCGGCAGCGTGGACAGCAGGCCCTCCGGATCCCAGGTCTTGGCCTGGCGCCACAGGTGGCCGTCCAGCAGCAGGCGGTCGAGCCAGGCGCCGACGTCCTTGCCGGGCTCCAGCAGGCCGACATGGACGACGCCCTCGGCGTCCGGCACCGGCACGCAGAGCTGGATCAGCGCATAGACCGTCATCAGCCCCAGCGCCCACAGCGCCACGCCGCGCCGGCCGCACCAGATCACGATGGGCGCGGCCAGCAGCGTGCACAGGCCCAGGCGCTGCAGCACGCCGGGCAGGCGCACGGTCTCGAAGTTGAAGCCGGGGATGAGGTTGAGCAGCAGCCCGATGCCGATGATGACGAGGGCACGGCGCGCGGTATTGAGCAGCAGCGCCGTCTTGTCGGTGCCGGCCTGGGCACGGCGCGCAAGGCTGATCGTCATCGCCATGCCGCTGATGAAGACGAAGAAGGGGAAGACCCAGTCCGTGAACGTCCAGCCGTGCCACCTGGCATGCAGCAGCGGCGCATAGACGTTGCCCCAGTCGCCCGGGTTGTTGACGAGCAGCATGGCCGCGATGGCGAAGCCGCGGAAGGCGTCCAGGGACAGCAGCCGGTCCTTCATGCGTCGCCCTCCTTCTTGCCGAAATCGTCCGGCACCCGGATCAGCGCGGCCATGACGATACTCGGCACGGTGGCCAGCAGCACCCAGACGAAGAAGGGCACATAGCCGATGTGGTCCTGCAGCCAGCCGCTCCACATGCCCGGGATCATCATGCCCAGCGCCATGAAGCCGGTGCAGATCGCGTAGTGGGCGGTCTTCTGCGGGCCCTCGGCGACGTGGATCATGTACATCAGATAGGCCGTGAAACCCAGGCCGTAGCCGAACTGCTCGACGGCCAGCGCGGCGCTGATGATGGCGAGATGGGTCGGGTGCGTCAGTGCCAGCACCAGGAAGGCCACGTTGGGCACATGCATGGCCAGCACCAGCGGCCACAGCGCGCGCTTCAGGCCGATGCGGGAAATGACCCAGCCGCCGGCCAGCCCGCCCAGTGTCAGCGCCGTCAGGCCCACCGTGCCGTAGGCGATGCCGACGGCCTTGGTGGACAGGCCCAGGCCGCCCTTGTCGACCGGGTCCAGCAGGAAGGGGCTGGCGAGCTTGAGCAGCTGCGCCTCGGGGAAGCGGTAGAGCAGGAGGAAGCCGAGGATGACGGCGATGCCCGGCTTCTTGAAGAAGCTGGCGAAGACGGCGAAGAACTCGGCCACCAGGCCGCGCGCCGCGCCGCCGCCGACACCGCGCGCATCCGCCGCGGGCCGCGGCAGCACCAGGCCATGCCAGACGGCCAGCGCCACGAACAGGCCACCCAGCAGCCAGAACACCAGGCTCCAGGCCTGAACGACGCTGCCGCTGCGCTCGGTCAGCTCGCCGGCCAGGTAGACCAGGCCGCCCTGGCCGCCGATGTTGGCCAGGCGGTAGAAGGTGGAGCGCACGCCCACGAAGGCGGCCTGGCTGTGCTGCGGCAGCGCCAGCATGTAGTAGCCGTCGGCCGCGATGTCGTGCGAGGCCGAGGCGAACGCCATCAGCCAGAACACCGCCAGCGAGAGCTGGAAGGCCTTGTCCGTCGGGATGGTCAGCGCCACGCCGGCCAGGGCCGCACCGACGAAGAACTGCAGCACCGTCACCCAGCGCCGCTTGGTACCGAACAGCTCCGCCAGCGGCGACCACAGCGGCTTGATGACCCAGGGCAGGTAGAGCCAGCTCGTGTAGAGCGCGATGTCGGTGTTGGAGATGCCCAGGTTCTTGTACATGACGACCGACAAGGTCATCACGACGACATAGGGGATGCCCTGGGCGAAGTAGAGCGTGGGGATCCACGCCCAAGGCGACCGGTGGTTGGCGCTCACGCGGCCAGCGCCCGGCTGACGCTGCCGTCGACGGCCTCCAGCAGCCTGCGGGCCTCATCGGCGCCCACGCTGCGCTTGAGCATGACCAGTGCCGTCTTCACGTGGTTGTCGCAGGCGGCCAGGGCCGCCTGCGCTTCCGCCTCGCTGGCGCCGGAGGCGCGCACCGTCAGCGCCAGCGCCCGCTTCACCAGCTTGGCGTTGGTGGCCTTCAGGTCCACCATCAGGTTGCCGTAGACCTTGTTGAGCCTCACCATCAGCGCCGACGAGAAGGTGTTCAGCGCGATCTTCTGCGAAGTGCCGGCCTTCAGCCGGGTGCTGCCGGAGATGACCTCGGGGCCGGTGTCCAGCACGATGCCGATGTCGGCCTGCTGCGCCACCGGCGCGCCGGGGTTGTTGGCGATGCCGATGGCCAGCGCGCCGGCCGCGCGCGCGGCCTCTATGGCGCCCAGCACATAGGGCGTGCCGCCGCTTGCTGCCAGCAGCAGCGCGACGTCGTTGGGGCCGGGGTTGAGCGCGGCGAGGTCGGCTGCGCCCTGGGCGCGGTCGTCCTCGGCGCCTTCGACGGCGACGAACATGGCGCTCTGGCCACCGGCCAGCACGGCCACGGCGCGCTCGCGTGGCCAGGAGAAGGTGGGGTAGAGCTCCACACTGTCCAGCACACCCAGGCGGCCCGAGGTGCCGGCGCCGGCATACAGCAGCCGGCCGCCGGCGCGGATGCGCGGCAGCGCGGCGTCCACGGCCGCGGCGAGCTGCGGCGCGGCGGCCCGGACGGCGGCGATGGCGGCCGTCTGGTCGTCGATGAAGGCCTCCAGCAGGGCGGGTGTGGCGTAGCTGTCCAGGTCGGGGTGGCGGGTGCTCGGGGTTTCAGTGTTCAGCATGGGCAAAGGGGGCGCGATCATCAAGCCCGCGGACTCTAGCTCGCCCCCGGCCCCTGACGAATGCCGCACACCATTGCAGCCATAACGGCAGGTAATCAGAATCCATGGGCTGGCTGTAAGGACTCGGCGAGTCCTTACGACGCAAGCTGGCAAGTCGGCTCGGGCTGAGCTGGGCCGGCCTGTGGTGACCCGATCTCATCCACTTACCTTCTGGAGACTCCCTATGAATGCATCCCTGAAGAACGGCCTGGGCATCGCCGCCGCCGCTGCGGCCCTGTTTGCCACCACGGCCTTCCCGACGACCGCCGTGGCGGCCGACGGCATGGTCAAGTGCTCCGGCGTGAACAGCTGCAAGGGCACATCCGAGTGCAAGACGGCCAAGAACGACTGCAAGGGCCAGAACGGCTGCAAGGGCCAGGGCTGGGTCAGCAAGAAGAGCGCCGACGACTGCACAAAGGCTGGTGGCAAGGTCGAGAAGTAAGGCCGCCCCCGAGACGCTCCGCGTCTCCCCTCGAGGTGGCGCACTGAGCGGCCCGGCACAGCCGGTTCCGCCAGTGCCGCTGGATGGGGTGCGAGCACTTGTGGTGCCGCGCCGTCTTTGCGCCTGACATGACCAAGATCCAAGGTTTCGGCCTGGGCCTGCGCGTCGAGCATTACGCCGCCTTCGAGGCCGGCGTGGAGGCCGACCGGCGGCCCGACTGGCTGGAGATCATTGCCGAGAACTACCTGGTGCCCGGCGGCCCGCCGCTGGCGCACCTGGAGCGCATACGCGCGGACTATCCGCTGGTCATGCATGGCGTGTCGCTGTCCATCGCCGGGCCGGCGCCGCTGGACCTGGGGCATCTGCGCGCATTGAAGGCGCTGGCGGACCGGATCGAACCCGGCTGGGTGTCCGACCACCTCTGCTGGAGCGCCGATGCCCACAGCCAGCTGCACGACCTGCTGCCCCTGCCGTTGACGCGCGCCGCGCTGGCTCACGTGGCGGGCCGTATCGCCCAGGTGCAGGACCTGCTGGGCCGGCCGCTGGTGCTGGAGAACGTGTCCAGCTATGTGCGCTTCGCGGCCGACGAGATGACGGAATGGGACTTCATCGCGCAACTGCTGCAGCGGACCGGCGCGCAGCTGCTGCTGGATGTCAACAACATCTATGTCTCCGGCCGCAACCACGGCTTCGACCCCGCCGCCTATCTGGCGGCGATTCCGGTCGAGCCCGTGCGCCAGATCCATCTGGCCGGCCACGAGGATCGCGGCGACATCGTCATCGACACCCATGACCACCCGGTGCGCGACGAGGTCTGGGCGCTGTACCGCCAGGCGCTGCGGCGCTTCGGCCCGGTGCCGACCATGATCGAGCGCGACGACCACATCCCCCCGCTGGACGAGCTGCTCGCCGAGCTGGCGCAGGCACGCCGTTTGGCGGCCGAGGCATGAGCGCCGCGTCGAGCCGCCCCAGGCTAATTCGCGCCCGCCCGGCGGGAGCAAGCCCGCGAAGGGTGCACCCGTGAGCACGCGCGAGCTCCAGCAGCGCCTCGCCGCCGCGATCCGCGACGGCGCCGATGCGGACGGCCTGCTGGCAGGCGACTTCGCAACCGGCCTGGCCGTCTACCGTCACGCCTACCGTGCCCGCCTGCTGGCCGCGCTGGCCGACAACTACAGCGTGCTCGCGCGTGCGCTGGGCGACGCGGCCTTTGACGCGCTGGGCCGTGCCTATGTCGATGCGCGGCCCAGCCGGCACCCGTCCATACGCTGGTTTGGCCACCAGCTCGCCGATTTCATGGCGGCGGCTGGCGACGCGCTGGTTCCCCATGCCAGTCTGATCGATTTCGCCCGCATGGACTGGGCGCTGCGCGCGGCCTTTGACGCCGCCGACGCGCCGCTGCTGGAAGCCGCCACGCTGGCCGCGCTGGGCCCGGACGACTGGGCCGGCCTGGTGCTGCAGCTGCAGCCCGGCGTGCACCGGGTGCACCTCGCCCACGCCATCGAGCCCGCCTGGCGAATGTTGCGCGCATGGGAGCCCGGGTCGGGAGCCGATCCGCCCGCGCTGCCCGAACCCGTGCCGCACGAGCATGTGCTGCTGGCATGGCGCCAGGGCCTGGAGACGCGCTGGCGCTCGCTGGAGCCGCTGGAGGCGGCGTTGCTGGAGGCCATAGCCACGGGACAGCCCTTTGCGCGACTGTGCGAGCGCGCCGCGGCGCTACTGGGCGATGCCGAGGCCGCCGCGCCGGCCGTCGTCGGCGCGCTGCAGCAATGGCTGGCCGAGGGGCTGCTGCGGCGGCCGTGTTGATGCGATAGTGGCGCGGTCGTCGCGGCGCAGAACCGCGCCAGGATCAGGGAGTCTCCATGAGCCAGCCACCGGGCGATACCGCGCAGTCCCTGCAAGCCGCGATCGCGGCACTCGAGTCGCAGCGTGCGGTGCTCGGCGATGCGGTCGTCGACGTGGCGGTGGCGGGCCTGCGAGCCCAGCTGGACGGGCTGCGCGCGCCGCCGGACGCCGGCGAGCAGGCCCTGCGCCTGGTCAGCATTCTGTTCCTCGACGTGGTGGGCTCCACCTCGCTGGGCCAGCGGCTGGACCCGGAAGAGATCCACGCGGTGATGGACGGTGCCATGACGCGCTTCACAGGCGTCGTGCAGGCCCATGGCGGCCGCGTGCTGCAGTACGCTGGCGACAGCCTGCTGGCGGGCTTCGGCACCGTCGAGGTGCATGAGGACGACGCCGAGCGCGCCGTGCGCTGCGGCCTGGCACTGCTGGTCGAGGCTGGCCGGGTGGGTGGCGAGGTACGGGCCGCGCATGGCCATGACGGCTTCAACGTCCGCGTGGGCATCCATTCCGGCCGCGTGCTGCTGGGCGGCGGTGTCGATGCCGAGGGCACGATTCGCGGCAGCGCCGTCAACGTCGCCGCCCGCATGGAGCAGAGCGCGGCGCCGGGCAGCCTGCTAATCAGCGTTGACACCTACCGGCTGGTGCCGGGCCGTTTCGAGGTGCAGCAGGGACAACTGCTGCGCGTCAAGGGCATAGATGCGCCCATGCTCAGCTACGGGGTCGAGCGCGAGCTGCCGCGCAGCGCGCAGCAGGTGCGGCACGGCCTCGACGCCGTCACCGCCGCCCTGGTGGGCCGCGACACCGACCTGGCCCGCATGCGCGACGCGCTGGCCGCCGCGCAGTCGGGGCAGCAGCAGGTCACGCTGGTCGGCGACGCCGGCCTGGGCAAGACGCGGTTGCTGGCCGAGTTCGAAGCCGGGCTGCCCGCGGCCGTCGTCACGCAGCATGCCGGCGCCCATCCGCAGGGGCTGAACCAACCCTATGGCGTGATCCGCGACCAGCTGTTCCGCTGCTTCGACGTGCAGGACAGCGACCCGCTGGCGCAGGCCCAGGCCAAGCTGGCCGCCGGGCTGGCGCCGCTGTTCGGTGAGCGCGCCGAGGAGCAGACGGCGCTGCTGGGCCAGCTGATCGGGCTGGACTACCGGGCCAGCCCTTTCGTCGCCGGCATCCTGCAGGACGGGCAGCAGTTGCGCGCCCGCGCCGTGCATGCCTGGGTCGAGTACCTGCGCCTGTCCTGCGCGCGGCTGCCGGCGGGGGGTGTGCTGGTGCTGATGCTGGACGACCTGCACTGGGCCGACGACGGCTCGCTCGACGCCATCTCGCAGCTGGCCCGTGCGGGGCAGGCGCTGCCGCTGTTGCTGTTGTGCGCGGCGCGGCCCGAGCTGATCGAGCGGCGGCCCCGCTGGGCCGAGGGCTGGCCGGCCCATCTGGCGCTGGCCTTGTCGCCGCTGGGGGCGGCCGACCGCCACGCGCTGGCGCAGTCCCTGCTGCAGCGCCTGGGCGAGCACCCCGACGCACCGCAGCTGCAGCGCCTGCTGATCGAGCGCACCGAGGGCAATCCCTTCCACATGGAGGCGCTGCTGCAGATGCTGGTGGACCAGGGCGTGCTGGTCACGAGCGCCACCCCCTGGCAGCTGGCGGCCGCGGGCCTGCCGGAGCTGCAGGTGCCGGCCACGCTGGTGGGCGTGCTGCAGGCCAGGCTGGATGCGCTTCAGGCGCCGCAGCGGCGCGCGCTGCAGCAGGCCAGCGTCGTCGGCGCCGTGTTCTGGGACGAGACGCTGGCCGCGCTGGACACCCGCGCGCCGGCGGCGCTGGACGCGCTGGGCCAGCGCGGGCTCGTGCTGCCGCAGGCGCAGAGCGCCTTCGGCGATGCGCTGGAGTTCGCTTTCAAGCATCATGTGCTGCACGACGTCACCTACGGCACGGTGCTCAAGCGCGACCGCACCGAGCAGCACCGCCGCGTGGCCCTGTGGCTGGAGGCGCGCAGTGCCGGGCGCGGCGCAGAGTTCGCCGGCCTGATTGCCGAGCACTTCGAGCGCGCCGGCATCGCCGACCGCGCTGCCACCCATTGGGCGAGGGCGGCCCAGGAAGCCGCCGCCCGGCATGCCGACGCCGCGGCGCTGGCGCATGCCGAGCGCGCGCTGGCTCTGGACGCCGGCGATGACGTGCAGCGCCGGTTCGCGTTGCTGCGCGTGCGTGCGATCGTCGGGTCGCGCCGCGGCGACGTGGCCCAGCACCTGAAGGCCATCGAGGCGCTCGAAGCCCTGGCAGACGCGCAGGGCGACGCAGTGATGCGGCTCATCGCCGCCCAGGCCCGCATGCACCGCCAATGCTGGGATGGCGACTACGAGCGGGCGCTGGCGCTGGGCCTGACCCATCTGGCCGCGGCCGAGGCGCTGGCACCGCTGGAGGCGGCCAAGGTCCGCAACATGTTGCTGATCGCGCTGGCGCGTCAGAACCGCCACGCGGAGGCGCGCGAGCAGGCCCATGCCGCGCTGGCGCTGGCGCGCGCCGCTGGCGACGCCTACACCGAGGCCTCGCTGCTCAACAACCTGAGTGTCGGCTACACGGCCCAGTACCAGCTGCGCGAGGCGGCGGCCTATGGCGAGCAGGCGCTGGCGCTGTACCGGCGCATCGGCAGCCGCTACGGCGAGGCCATCGCGCTGCTGAACCTGGCCTATGGGGCGCAGCTGCGCGGCCAGCTGGGCCAGGCTCGCGACCAGTTGCTGGACCTGCTGCCCATGAGCGACGCCATCGACCACCAGCAGATCAGCGGCCAGGCCCGCTGCAACCTGGCCGGCGTGCTGGCCGAATCGGGGCAGATGCTGGAGGCGCTGGAGCACGCGTACCACGGCATACGCATAGGCGAGCGCAGTGGCGACAGCTACATCCAGGCCTCGGGCCATGGCGCCGTGTTCGAGTGCTGCTACCTGTTGGGCCGCTGGCAGGAGGCCGTCGAGCACGGCCGCCTGGCGCATGCCGGTTTCGCGGCCCATGGCGAACCGGCAGATGCGCTCATCAGCGAGGCCGGCGTCGCCTGCGCGCTGCAGCAGGCGGGCGACGAGCCCGCCGCGCGCGCCGCCGTCGAGTCCTTGCTGGCCGACGTAACCGGCCGCGGCGGCTGGCGGAACGACGAGGCCGATGCCGCACTCTGGTGCGCACGCTTGCTGACGCTGCAACGCGACCCGCGCGCCGCGGCTACCGCGGATGCCGCGCGCCGCTGCCTGGCGGGCCGCGCCGCGGTGTTCGAGGATGCGCTGGAGCGCGAGCAGTTCCTGCGCGCCACGGCGTTGCGCCGCGAGATCCTTGTTGCGTAGGGCCGCAGCAGCCGGTGGCCCCGCCGCGCGCCGGGACTTCGCGCAGCCCGCATACTGGCGCAGCCCCGATTTCGTGAACCAGGATCCGCCATGAACACCTTTCCGACTCGCCTGCGCCGCCTCACGCTGGCCGCCATCCTGCCGTTGCTGGCCATCGCGCCGGCCCGGGCCGCGCTGAGCGTGGGGGCCGCCGCCCCGGACTTCACGGCCGACGCCGCCGTCGGCGGACAGCCCTTCAAGTTCCGCCTCGCCGAAGCGCTCAGGCAGGGCCCGGTGGTGCTGTACTTCTACCCCAAGGCCTTTACCCGCGGTTGCACCGTGGAGGCCCACCAGTTCGCCGAGGCCACGGACAAGTTCAAGGCCCTGGGCACCACCGTCATCGGCATGTCCAACGACGACATCGAGACGCTGAAGAAGTTCAGCGTCGAGGCCTGCCGCAACAAGTTCGGCGTCGCGGCGGATGCCGGCGGCAAGGTCATCAAGGACTACGACGTGGAGCTGAAGATGGTGCCGGGCAGCATGGCCGACCGCGTCTCCTACCTGATCGCTCCCGACGGCAAGGTCGCTGCCGTGCACGCCAGCATGAACCCCGACGGCCACATCGACGCGATGCTGAAGGCCGTTCAGCAGCTGAAGAAGTGATCGCCGGCCTCGGCGCGGCCGAACTGCTGGCGGCCTACCGCAAGGGCACGCTGTCGCCCGTCGAGGTCATGCAGGCGGTGCTGGCCCAGGCGCAGCGGCGCGAGGGCGAGTTGCATGCGCTGTGCGCCGTCGACGCCGATGGCGCGCTGGCCGCCGCCCGCGCCAGCGAGGCGCGCTGGCGTGCCGGTACCGCCGGGGCGCTGGACGGTGTGCCGGTCACGCTGAAGGAGAACATCGCCCAGCCCGGCGCGGCCTACCGCCTGGGCACGGCGGCGACGGCCGACGCGGCGATCGCCGACTTCGAGGCCCCGCCCGCCGCGCGGCTGCGCGAGGCTGGCGCCATCGCCTGGGCGCGCACGACCATGCCCGACTACGGCATGCTGAGCTCGGGCCTGTCCAGCCTCTACGCCGAGCCGGCTCGCAACCCCTGGGATGCGCGCATGACGCCCGGCGGGTCGAGTGCCGGTGCAGCCGCGGCGGCGGCGGCTGGCTATGGCCCGCTGCACCTGGGCACTGACATCGGCGGCTCCATCCGCTTGCCGGCCGGCTGGTGCGGCTTGGTCGGGCTCAAGCCCAGCCATGGCCGCGTGCCCATCAAGCCCGGCTATGCCGGCCGCGTCGCCGGACCGTTGACGCGCACGGTGGCGGACGCCGCGCTGATGCTGGCCGTGCTCGCGCAGTCGGACGCGCGCGACCCCACGCAACTGCCGCCCGGCCCCTTCGCGTCTCGCCTCCTCGAGCTGCGCGGCCTGCGCCTGGGCTTGTTGCTGGATGCCGGTTGGGGCGAAGCGGTGCGGCCCGAGGTGGCGGCCGCGGTGGCCGCTGCGGCGCACGCCTTCGAGCGGGCCGGCGCCGTCGTCGAACTGCTGGGCGCCTTCACGACTCGCGAGATGGCCGACGGCATCGACCGCTTCTGGCGCATGCGCTCCTGGCTGGACATCGCAGCCCTGGCGCCGGAGCGCCGCGCCCGCGTGCTGCCCTACATCCTGGACTGGGTCGCGCCCGCGGCCGGGTATGACGGTGCGACGGTCTTTCGCGGCTACAGCCAGATGCAGGCCTTGCGCGAGGCCGCCCATGCGGCCTGCGAGCCCTTCGACTTCGTGCTGTCGCCGGTGGCGCCCATGCCGGCCTACCCGGCACATCTCGCCAGCCCTCTGCACGATCCGGCCAAGCCCTTCGAGCACATCGCCTTCACGCTGCCCAGCAACATGAGCGAGCAGCCGGCATTGGCCATCAACGCCGGCTACACGTCGGAGGGCTTGCCGATAGGCCTGCAGATCATCGGCCGCCGCTTCGACGATGCAGGCGTGCTGGCGCTGGCCGCGGCCTGGGAGCAGTTGCGCCCGGCCCAACGAGCCTGGCCCGCCTGAGTTCAGGGCCGCGACGGCGGCGGCTGCGTGGGCAGGCCGGCCGCTGCGAGGTCGGCGTTGACCAGTGCCCAGGCAGACTCGAAGTTGTCCGCGCGGCGCACCGGCCGGCTGGCGCGCCAGATGTCCATCAGCGCCGGCAGGCGCTCGATGCCGGGGATGCCGGGGCGCACCAGGAAGACGGTGGAGAGGGCGACGATGCCGCGCGCCGCGAAGCCATCGATGCTGGCGCGCAACTGGGTCAGCGCGTTGGCGTCAATCAGCAGGTTGCCGCGGATCTCCAGCAGGTCGGCGAAGCGGCGGTCCGTCGGCAGGCGCTTGCCGGCCAGCGTGATGGCACGCCGCGTGGCGGCCATCAGCTCGGCGTCGAAGGGGCCTTCGGCGATGGACATCATCACGCGGCCGTGCACGCCCACGCTGACCCGGCCGAAGCTGGGCCTGGGGCTGGCGCGGCGTGACGGGGGCAGAGCGGGGCGGGCGTTCATGATGTGCGACGATTTTGCACGCTCAACGAAGGAGTCATGGCGATGTTGACCCTATACGGCACCAAGGGTTCGGGTTCTGCGGCCATCGAGGCGGCGCTGGCGCGCGCGGGCCTGGCCTACACCGGTGTCGACGCAGCGTCGTGGAATCCCGGCCCGGGGCGGGACGAGCTGCTGCGCGTGAACCCGCTGGGCCAGATCCCGGCGCTGCTGCTGGCCGACGGCACGGTGCTGACGGAGAGCGCGGCTATCCTCATCCATCTCGGCCTGACGACACCACCGGGCCTGCTGCTGCCCAGCGATGCCGGCGCGCGGGCCCGGGTGCTGCGCGGCCTGGTCTACATCGCGGCTAACTGCTATTCGGCCATCGGCGTCATCGACTACCCGGAGCGCTGGTGCGAGCCCTGCGACGACGCGACGAAGGCGCAGATCCGCGCCGGCACGCGGGCTCGGCTGCACGAGCATTGGCGGTGCTTCGCCGACCAGTTCGAGATCGGCTTCGACGCTGGCTCGCCCGGCGCGCTGGAACTGCTGGCGACGGTGGTGTCCAAGTGGTCGGGCGTGCGGGCGATGCTGCAGGCCGAGCGGCCGGGCTTCTTCGCGCAGCTGCTGCGCGTGGAGCAGCAGCCGGAAGTCGCCGCCGTCTTCCGGCGCCACTGGCCCTGAACCCGTGAGGACCCCATGACCCATCCCATCGATACCTGGCACAAGCTGGTCCGCGCTCGCAGCGTCAGCGGGCTGGACGCGCTGCTGGCCGAAGACGCCGTGCTGCATTCGCCAGTCGTCCATACCCCGCAGAAGGGGCGCGCCATCGTCAGGCAATACCTCAGCGCCGCGCTGGCGGTGCTGGCCAACGACAGCTTCCGCTATGTGCGCGAGATCCGCGGCGAGCATGATGCCCTGCTTGAGTTCGAACTGGAGCTGGCGGGCGTGCAGGTCAACGGCGTGGACATCATCCGCTGGAACGACGCCGGGCAGATCGTCGATTTCAAGGTCATGGTCAGGCCGCTCAAGGGCATGCAGGCCGTGCACCAGAAGATGGGCGAGTTGCTGGCGCAGATGCAAAAGCGGCCGCAATGAACGGTTGCGGGGCTTGCACCTGACGCGGCGTCAGGTTCCAGAGTTGTGTTTGTGACTTCCGAGACCCCGCCATGAGCCGCTTCCTCAGCCCTGCCGGCATCGCCCGCCGTGCCGGCGTGACGGTGCGCACGCTGCACCATTACGAAAACCTGGGTTTGCTCGCCCCGCCGCGCAGCGAGGCAGGGCACCGCCGCTACCGCGAGAGCGACGTGGCCCAGCTGCTGCGCATCGTCTGGCTGCGCCGCCTGGGCTTTGCGCTGGAGCGCATCGGTGCCCTGCTCTGTGCGGACGCAGCCGGGCTGCAGGCGGCACTGCGCGAGCAGCGGGCGGTGCTGGAAGCCGAGCTGGCCGATGCGGCCTCACGGCTTCGGGGCCTGGACGTCGCCCTCCTCAACATTCTCGACTGGAGCCCCGCGATGCGACTGCAAGACCAGAACCTGCCTGAACCCGATCCCGAATCCGCCCCCTTCGCCGACGAAGCCGAACAGCGCTGGGGCGCCAGCCCGCAATGGCGCACATCCGAATCGCGGCGCAAGGCTCGCGGCCCGGCCGACGCGGCGGCGATGAAGGCCGAGGAGGCGGGCATCCTGGCCGACTGGGCGGTCGTCATGCGCCAGGGTGAAGCCGCCGACAGCGCCGCCGCCCGGTCGCACGCCGAGCGGCATCGCGAGCACATCCACCGCTGGCATTACCCCTGCTCGCGCGAGATGCATGCGCAGATGGCCCGGCTCTACGAAACCGACGAGCGCTTCGCAGCGCATTTCGATGCCGTGGCACCCGGGCTCGCGGCCTATGTCGTGGCGGCGATCCGGGCCAACGATCAGTAGACCGGATCGGCCAGCTTTTCCCTGGCCACCACGCGTTGCGTGGCCGCGCGCTCGAGCACGCGCTGCAGATAGGCACCCAGCACCGGCCGCGCCCTGGCCGGGCGGGCCTGCATCCGGGTCCAGCGGCACAGCATGAAGACCAGCGGGTCGACGGCCGTGTAGTGCTGGCCCATGAACCAGGGCCCGCCATGGCGGGCCAGCTCGGCGTCCAGCTGGTCCAGCATGGGCGCGATCTGGGCCTCGGCGCGGTCCTTCACCTCGGCCGCAGCGCTGGCCATGCGGTCCGGATAGAAGTAGTGGATCAGCATGGCCTGCAGCGTGTTGGTCAGCCACACCATCCACTTGTAGTACTGGGCCCTTTCGGCGGTGCCGGTTGCCGGCGCGAAGACATGGCCACCAGCAGGATGGCAGTCGGCCAGGTGCATCAGGATGGCGGCCGTCTCGTAGAGGACGATGTCGCCGTCGACGAGCACGGGGATCAGGCCATTGGGGTTGAGCTTGAGATAGGCCGCCGACTTGTGCTCGTCGTTGGCGCGGTCCACCTCGCGCAGCCTGTACGGAATGCCCATCTCCTCGAGCAGCAGATGGGGTGCGAAGCTGGCGTTGCTGGGGTAGTAGTGCAGTTCGATCATGGCGGGATGGCGTGGCGACGGGTGAGTCGGCGAACTTTACGTTGCCGCAACGCCCCCGCAGTGCACCCGCGCGAGGCTGAACGCGTTGGCAAACTCCCGCGGCTTCACGGCTGAAGATCATGAAGACCTTGCTCCACTCCTGTGCAGCGGCCCTGCTCGTGCTGGGCACCTCGATGGGCGCGCCCGCCGCCCACGCCGACGCGCGTGCCCACGCCCGCATCGGCATGGTGTTCGATGGCCGCTATCACCACGACCACTACTACCCCGCGCCCGGTTATGTGGCGCCGCGCGTGCCCTACGGCGCCGTGGGCGTCGGCGTCGGGCCCGGCCGCTACTGGTTCCATGGTGGTGTCTGGTACCGGCCGTATGGCGCCGGCTTCCGCGTCGTGCTGCCGCCTTTCGGCCTCGTCATCCCGCTGTTGCCGGCGGCCTACGTGACGCTGACGCTGGGCGGCCTGCCCTACTACTACGCCAACGGCGTCTACTACCAGTCGGTGCCGGACGGCTATGTCGTCGTCGCACCGCCCCCCGGGGCCGACGCCGCGCAAGTCATGCCGCCGCCACCGCCCGCGTCCAGGGCCGATCCGGTCATCTACCCGCGCAACGGCCAGTCGCCCGAGCAGCAGGAGAGCGACCGCCGCGACTGCAACCGCTGGGCGACGACGCAGCCGAATGCGCAGGCGGACACCAGTGTGTTCAACCGCGCCGTCGAGGCCTGCATGGACGGGCGCGGCTACACGATGAAATGAACCCCTGTCCGATGAATACCTTGGCCTGTCCTGCAGGCCGCGCCGCGGCCCCTGGGCAGGCACATCGCGCCCACTGGGTGTAGTTTGTCCAGCCTCTGTCCCCGGGGCGGCCCGGGGCACGGGGCTAAACGACGCAACCGGCCTCGGGCCGGGCGCCCGCCGCGCGATAGCGCACCGAGGTCATCTCGGCCAGGATGCTGAGCGCGATCTCCGGCGGCGTGCGTGCGCCGATGTCCAGACCCACCGGGCCGTGCAGGCGGTCCAACTGGGCAGCGGTCAGCCCGAAATGCTCGGCCAGCCGCGCGCGCCGCTTGGCCTGGTTGACGCGCGAGCCGATGGCGCCGACGTAGAAGGCCGCGCCGCGGAGTGCCTCCATCAGCGCGAGGTCGTCCAGTTTGGGGTCGTGCGTCAGCGCGACGATGGCCGTCGCGCCGTCGGGCCGGAAGGCGGTGACGACGTCGTCCGGCATGTCTCGAGTCAGCGTCACGCCGGCCAGGTGGAAGCCGTCGGCGTACTCGGCGCGCGGGTCGCACACCGTCACGCCATAGCCCAGCGCCAGGGCCATCTGCGCCAGGTAGTCGGTCATCTGGCCGGCGCCTATGACCAGCAGCCGCCATTGCGGTCCATGGTGGCTGACGAGCAGGGCGTCGGTCAGCGTCAGCCGGTCGGCGCCGGGCTCGGCCTCGGACAGCGTGACGGCGCCGGTCGCCAGGTCCAGCCTGCGCTGCACGCGCTCGCCGCGCTCAAGCCGCGCAAGCAGCGCGTCGATGGCCGATTGCGGCGACAGCGGCTCCAGCATCAGCTCCAGCGTGCCGCCGCAGGGCAGGCCGAAGCGCCGTGCCTCCTCGGCGCCGACGCCGTAGCGAAGCGGCGTGGGCTTCGTGATCGCCAGGCCGCCAGCGCGCAGCTGGGCGACGAGGTCGTCCTCGATGCAGCCGCCGGACACCGAGCCGGCGATCCGCCCGTCATCCCGCAGGGCGACCAGCGAGCCCACCGGCCGCGGTGCCGAGCCCCAGGTGCGCGTGATCGTGCCCAGCACGACGCCGCGGCCCTCGGCCAGCCAGCCAGCGGCCAAGCGCAACACGCTCAGGTCGAGGTTGTCCATGGATTGCCATCTCCAGCTTCGAGGTCTTGAACAAGGCCTTAGGGTAATCGGCAATCACAAGCCCTTGAAGCGGGCCGAGCATCGGCCTCACAACCAGGAGACAAGCGATGAGCCACAGGATCCATCTCGTGGTCAACGGCCGCGCTGTCAGCAGGGAGGTCGATGCCGACCGCCTGCTGGTGCAGCTGCTGCGCGAAGACCTGGCCCTGACGGGCACCCATGTCGGCTGCGACACCGCGCAATGCGGCGCCTGCACCGTCCACCTGGACGGCCGCGCCGTGAAGGCCTGCAACCTGCTGGCAGTGCAGGTCGACGGCGCCAGCATCACGACCATCGAAGGCCTGGCGGCCCAGGACGGCACGCTGCACCCCATGCAGGCGGCGTTCAAGGACTGCCATGGCCTGCAGTGCGGCTTCTGCACGCCCGGCATGGTGATGAGCGCCGTCGATCTCGTGCAGCACCACGACTGCTCCAGCGAGGCCGCCATCCGCGAGGGCCTGGAGGGCAATCTGTGCCGCTGCACCGGCTACCAGAACATCGTGCGCGCCGTGCAGGCGGGCGCGGCCGCGATGAAGGGGGTGTGACATGAATGCACCCGACAAGGGCTTCATCGGCCAGAGCGTCAAGCGCCGCGAGGATGCGCGCTTCCTGACCGGCCGCGGCCAGTACACCGACGACATCGTGCTGCCGCGCCAGACCTACGGCGTCTTCGTGCGCAGCGCCTATGCGCATGCGCGGCTTCGTGCCATCGATACCGCCGCGGCACAGGCGGCCGATGGCGTGCTGGGCGTCTACACGGGCGCGCATTTCCGTGCCGTCGGCGGACTGCCCTGCGGCTGGCTGATCACCAGCACCGACGGCACGCCGATGAAGGAGCCGAAGCACCCCATCCTCGCGGACGGCAAGGTGCGCTACGTGGGTGACGCGCTGGCCCTGGTCGTCGCCGAGACGCTGGCCCAGGCCAAGGCCGCGGCGGCGCTGGTCGACGTGGACTACGAGGAGCTGCCCGCCGTCGCCGACACGGCCAGCGCGGCCGGTCACGCAGGCTGCGTGCACGACGAGGCGCCGGACAACCGCAGCTATGTCTGGAGCTGCGGCGACAAGGCGGCGACCGACGCGGCCTTCAACCAGGCGGCGCACGTGACGACGCTGGCCTTCCGCAACAACCGCCTGATCCCCAACGCCATCGAGCCGCGCGCCGCGAACGCCAGCTACAACCCGGCCGACGACAGCTACACGCTCTACGTCGCCAACCAGAACCCGCATGTCGAACGGCTGCTGATGTGCGCCTTCGTGCTGGGCATTCCCGAGCACAAGCTGCGCGTCGTCGCGCCCGACGTGGGCGGCGGCTTCGGCTCCAAGATCTTCCTGTACGCGGAGGAGACGGCGCTGGTCTGGGCCAGCAAGCAGCTGGGCCGGCCGATCAAGTGGACGGCCGAGCGCAGCGAGAGCTTCCTCAGCGACGCCCATGGACGCGACCACGCGACGACGGCCGAGCTGGCGCTGGACAGGGCCGGCCACTTCCTCGCGATGCGCGTGCATACGACGGCCAACCTGGGCGCCTACCTGTCCACCTTCGCGTCGTGCGTGCCGACCATCCTGTACGCGACGTTGCTGGCCGGCCAGTACAAGACGCCCAGCATCTATGCCGAGGTCACCGGCGTGTTCACCAACACGGCGCCGGTGGACGCCTACCGCGGCGCGGGCCGGCCGGAGGCGACCTATGTGGTCGAGCGGCTGGTGGAAACGGCCGCGCATGAGCTGGGCCTGGACCCGGCCGAGATCCGCCGCCGCAACTTCATCACCCAGTTCCCCTATGCGACGCCGGTGGGCCTGACCTATGACACCGGCGACTACGACGCGACGCTGACCCAGGTGCAGCAGCTTGCCGACGTGGCGGGCTTCGCGGCGCGCAAGGCGGTCAGCGAGGCCAAGGGCCTCAGGCGCGGCATCGGCTACTCGACCTATATCGAGGCCTGCGGCCTGGCGCCGTCCAACATCGCCGGGGCGCTCGGCGCGCGCGCGGGCCTGTTCGAGGCCGGCGAAGTGCGCGTGCATCCCACCGGCAAGGTCACCGTCTTCACCGGCAGCCATTCGCATGGACAGGGCCACGAGACCACGTTCGCGCAGGTTGTCGCCGACCGCCTGGGCATCCCGCTGGAGGACGTGGACATCCAGCATGGCGACACCGGCAAGGTGTTGTTCGGCATGGGCACCTATGGCAGCCGCTCGCTGGCCGTGGGCGGCACGGCCATCGTCAAGGCGGTGGACAAGGTCATCGCCAAGGGTCGCAAGATCGCCGCCCATCTGCTGGAGGCCAGCGAGGGGGACATCGAGTTCAGGAACGGCGAGTACCGCATCGCCGGCACGGACCGCGTCGTCCCCTTTGCCCAGGTCTCGCTGACGGCCTATGTGCCGCACAACTACCCGCTGGGCGAGCTGGAGCCGGGCCTCAACGAGAACGCCTTCTACGACCCCGCCAACTTCACCTACCCGGCCGGCAGCTATGTCTGCGAGGTGGAGGTGGATCCGGCCACCGGCGTCGTGCGGGTGGACCGCTTCAGCGCCGTGGACGACTTCGGCAACATCGTCAACCCGATGATCGTCGAGGGCCAGGTGCACGGCGGCATCGCCCAGGGCATAGGCCAGGCGCTGCTGGAGCATGGCGTCTACGACGCCGAGTCGGGCCAGCTGCTGTCCGGCAGCTACATGGACTATGCGATGCCGCGCGCCGACGACCTGCCCAGCTTCCAGGTGCGGACCGCGCCCGGCACGCCCTGCACGCACAACCCGCTGGGCGTGAAGGGCTGCGGCGAGGCGGGCGCCATAGGCTCGCCGCCGGCCGTCATCAATGCGATCTGCAACGCCATAGGCGTCAAGGACTTGCCCATGCCGGCCACGCCCTGCGCGGTCTGGACGGCGCTGCAATCGGCCCGGGCCTGAGGAGACCACTGCGATGAACTACCAAGCCGCATCCTCCGTCGCCGCCGCCCGCCTGGGCGCGGACGACAAGTTCCTGGCCGGCGGCCAGTCACTGCTGGGCGCGATCAAGCTGGGTCTGGCCGCGCCCGCCGGCCTCGTCGACGTGCGCCGGCTGCCCGAGCTGCAAGGCATCGCCGTCGACGGCAAGACCCTGCGCATAGGCGCGGCGACGACGCATGCCGCGGTCGCCGCGTCGGCCGACGTGCAGCACGCCATTCCGGCGCTGGCCGACCTGGCCGGTCGCATCGGCGACCGTCAGGTGCGCAATGCCGGCACGCTGGGCGGCAGCCTGGCCAACAACGACCCTGCCGCCTGCTACCCCGCGGCGGTGCTGGCGCTGGGCGCCACTGTCCACACCGGCAGCCGCCAGATCGCGGCCGACGACTTTTTCCAGGGCCTGTTCACGACGGCGTTGCAGGATGGCGAGCTGATCACCGCGGTCGGCTTTCCCATCCCGAAGGCGGCGGCCTGGCAGAAGTTCAAGCAGCCGGCATCGCGCTTCTCGCTGGTGGGCGTGTTCGTCGCGCGCTTCGACTCTGGCGTGCGCGTGGCCGTCACCGGCGCCGGGCCGGGCGTGTTTCGCTGCACGCCGCTGGAGCAGGCGCTGGGCCGCGACTGGAGCCCGGCCGCGGCGCGCGCCGTCAAGGTCGACGCCGCGGGCCTGAACAGCGACCTGCACGGCACGGCGGCCTACCGCGCCGCGTTGATCCCGGAGCTGGCCGCGCGCGCGGTGGCGGCGGCCTGAGCGGTCAGCTGGCGGGACGCTCGCTGTCCTGGGCGGCGATTACCGCCTCGCGCCACAGCCGCGCGGGGATGAAGGTGCGCAGCTGCTCCATGGCCTTTTCGATCAGGGCCGGGTGCAGGCCATGGTCCAGATGGGGCAACAGGTCGGCCGTCACGTCGGCACCCAGGTCCACCAGCGACTGGGCCGCGTCGACGACCTGGCGGTAGGGGTAGCGCTGGTCGTCCAGCCCGTGCAGCAGGTGCACACAGACGTCCTGCGGCGCGTGCTCGGGCCGGGCCAGATAGCCGCCGGCAAAGGACAGCACGCGCCCGACAAGGGCGGGTTCGGACTGCACGGCCTCCAGCGCCAGCAGCCCGCCGTCGCCCATGCCGGCCAGCGCCACGCGCTGCCAGGGCAGGTCCAGCTTGGCGGCCTCCATGCGCAGGCGGGCTATCAGGTGCGGCAGGGCAGCATCGACGCCTTCGGCGCTGGGCTGGGCGTCGGCCCACCAGCGGCAGCGGCCCTCGGCGTCGCGCAGCGGCGGGTGCACGGTCAGCGTCGCGGCCCGGGGGTACTGGGCCTGCAGGGCTGCCGCCAGCGGTGCGAGGGTGTCGGGGCCGTCGGGCGCGAGGCCGCTGTCCGGCAGCAGCACGAACAGCAGGTCGGGGACGGCGGCATCAGGCATGGAACTCATGGGCGTATTTTCGGCGCCGACAACTCCATCCCAATCATGTCGGGATATTTTTTCTTTCTAGTAAGAAAAATTACGCCGCGAGCATTTCTGGCCACGGCGGTGAAGGCCCTGATTTCTCCATCCGCAATCCCCAGATCTGGAATCTGCGAACGTTAATTTTTACCTTGCCGAGTATGTCTGGCGTGTAGCGCTGGGGTGCCGGCCTGCGCGGGTCGATCGCCGGCCGCCGGCTCGCTTTGTTGGTTGCGTGCAACGGTTCGGCCGCCTGGACCGGCCTGAAGACTAAGAGAAGACCCTAGGTTGGGCTCGAAACTTCTGGGTAACGCCACCCCATCCCTAACATGAATGTTTGTTGACGAGATGAAGGCTGAAGCGCCTGACCGCTTGGCGGATTGCTCGTGAACATGCTTTCTCAGCTGTATTTTCATATGTCTATCCAATATTCCGGTTTCAAGCCTGTTCAAAAACCCATCGCACTGGCCGTTCTTGGCCTGATCCTGGCGCAGCATGCTGCGGCGCAGCAAACCTCGGCCGAAAGTAAGTCCGAAACCACGGCGCAATCCACCGCCGCGAAAACCGAAGCCACGCAAAAGCTGGATACGGTCGTTGTGACCTCCGGCTCCCGCATCAAGCGTGACGCCTTCAGCTCGCCCGCCCCCATCCAGGTCATCAAGAACGAAGACGCCGCGCTGGCGGGCTTCACGTCGACGGCCCAGGTCCTGCAAAGCACGGCCGTGACCGGCGGCGCCGGCCAGATCAACAACGCATTCGGCGGCTATGTCACCGACGGTGGCCCGGGTGCCAACACGGTCGGCCTGCGCGGTTTCGCGCCGACCCGCTCGCTGGTGCTGCTGAACGGCCGCCGCATGTCGCCCTCGGGCACCCGTGGTTCGGTCGGCGCCGCTGACCTGAACACGCTGCCCAACGCCATCGTCGACCGCATCGAAGTGCTGAAGGACGGCGCCTCGTCCATCTACGGCTCCGACGCGGTGGCCGGCGTGATCAACATCATCACGAAGAAGGATCTGACCGACATCCGCCTCGACGCCTCTGTGTCCCAGACGGAGCATGGCGGCGGCAACGCCTACAACTTCTCCGCGGCAGGTGGCATGGTCTCGGACCATTCGCGTTTCCTGGTCTCGTACAACTTCAACGAGAACACCCGCATGACGCTGGGCCAGCGTGACTGGACCCGTTGCAACACCGACTACCGTCGCACCAGCGTGAATGGCACCGTCGGCGAATGGGGCAGCTGGGACTTCAAGGACCCGCTGACCGGCCAGGCCAAGTGCTACCCGATCACGGATACGGGTTCCAACGGCACGAGCCTCAACACCATCGGCACCAACAGCGTTGCCGGCACCGGTGCCGCAGGTTCGGTGGGCACGAGCTTCGACCGCTGGCGTCCCAACTCCGCCATCACGGGCAATATGGCCGGCTGGGAGGGCGTGGGCGGCGGCAGCAACAACCTCAACGTCCGCGATACCTTCGACCCGCGCATGATGAACAACGCGGTGATGTCGCCGGTGCGCAACCACAACCTCTATGCCCAGGGCGCGTTCGACGTGCCGGCGCTGGGCGGTGACGCCGAGGCCTACTGGGAACTGCTGTTCAACCGTCGCGACTCGTCGCAGGTCGGCTTCCGCCAGCTGGCGCTGGACTACGCCAAGGGCAGCCCGCTGATCCCGGCCAGCCTGGCCTTCAGCACGCTCCAGTCGGCGCCTACGTCGCTCACCAACGGTGCCGCGCTGGGTGTGCGCGCCTTCATCGGTGCCGGCAACAGCTTCTCCAGCCAAGCCGTGGACTTCACGCGCGCCGTCGCCGGCCTGCGTGGCTCGTTCGCCAAGATCAGCTGGGACTACGACGTCTCGGTGACCCACAGTGAGAGCCGTGGCTCCTATACGTTCGACGGCTTCCGCACCGACCGCCTGGCGCAGAGCCTGAACGTCGTGTCCAACGGCAGCGGCGGCTTCAACTGCGTCAATACGGCCAATGGCTGCGTGGCCGCACCGGCCCTGAGCTCCTCCGTGGTGGGTGGCAAGTTGCCGGCGGCATGGCTGGGCTTCGTCTACGGCAACTACACCGGCGTGACCAAGTACAAGGAAGACGTGGTGACGGCTTCGACGACCGGCAAGCTCTTTGCGCTGCCCTATGGCAACGTGCAGGGCGCGATCGGTGCGGAGTTCCGTCGCAACTCCATCGACGACACCCCGTCGATCGACCAGCAGACCGCCAACATCTACAACTTCACGTCCTCCACACCGACGCGCGGCAGCGACCAGGCGACCGACGTGTTCGCCGAAGTGGAAGTGCCGCTGCTGAAGAACCTGCCGGCCGCCCATGAGTTGACGCTGAATGCCTCCGCCCGCCTGGCCGACTACAAGTCCTACGGCTCTGGCACCACGCACAAGATCGGCGCGCTGTGGTCGCCCGTCAAGTGGGTCTCGCTGCGCGGCACCAGCGGCACCTCGTACCGCGCCCCGGCGCTGTTCGAGCAGTTCGTCGGTGCCACGACCAGCTTCGCGAACGCTTCGACCGACCCCTGCAACACCCCGTCCGCTGGCAGCGTGCGCGCCACCAACTGCGCGAGCGAAGGCCTGCCGGCTGACTTCGCGCAGAAGAACAGCGTTACCTCCATCACCAAGGGTGGTCGCGAGTCGGGCCTGGCTGCGGAAACCTCGAAGAACTCGTCGTGGGGCCTGATCCTGCAGCCGGCGCTGCCGACCGGCTGGGGTGATCTGTCCGTTGCGCTGGACCGTTTCGACATCCAGGTCGACAACGGCGTGTCGCGCGTCACCACCGGCTCCATCCTGACGCTGTGCTACGACGACCCGGCCTTCCGCAAGGGCGGCGGCTTCTGCAACCTGATCACGCGTGATCAGAATACCGGCGCGCTGACGGTCAACAACAGCTACATCAACCTCGCGACCGACGTCGTGCGCGGCTATGACTACAACCTGCGCTATACGAACGACGTGGGTATCGGCAAGCTGCGCGTCAACATGTCGGCGACCGAGTACCACTCGCAAGCCAGCAAGGTCTTCGCGACCGACCCGCTGACCCAGAACAACGGCCGCATCGGGCTGCCGCGCTGGTCTGGTGCGCTGGACGTGAACTACGCGGTCAAGGGCTGGAACGTCTACTACGGCATGGAGTGGGTCGGCAAGACGTCGAGCTACGAGTACTACCAGCGCCGGAATCCGACGTCCACGGCCTACAACCCGGACACGAGCATCTACAAGCTGAACACGCCTGACTACTTCCTGCACTCGGTGTCGCTGTCCTACAGCGACTCCGTCAGCAAGTGGAAGACCACGGTCGGCGTGCGCAACCTCGCGGACAAGACC
>NZ_JAFAGT010000105.1 GCF_019237615.1 Roseateles sp.
TCCGATCCCACGGCAGCCGCGACGCCAGCACCACCAGCGGGTGCTTGGGGTCCACCATCGCGTCGAGTCGGGCGCGGAAGAAGTCGGGCGTGCTCAAGGTGCAAAGCCCCCAGGAATCAACTCCGCTAACAACGCTTCCTGGGGGATTCAGAGGACCGGACTTACCCTCGAACGCCAGCATTCATGCGGGTTGCAGCCAAATTGCAGGGCCGACTTCTTAGAAGCGGGGTTAGCCTAGGGCGCGCCAATGCGCAGACTTTCAGGGATTGAGATCTCCCACATCCAGAGCGAGTAGGGCGGCGTCGAAAGCCGTCGTTCCAACACCGCGAGACGACCTGCCGCGGTCGAGTGACCGTTGACAGAGGCACCGCTGCCCATCGAGCGCGGATCGTCGAATGGCCGGCCGCCGCCGCCGCGGTCGTCCGGTCGTTCAAGCGGCTCGCCTCGAACGACTCACACCAGCCTGTTGCGGTCACCGCTTGCCAGCCGATCCGGTGCAATAGCCCTGGCGCAATTGAAGACCAGTCGCATGAACTCGGGCGTTGCTTGGCTGAAGGCTGTGGCACGGGACCCGATAAGTCTTTGATCTACACATCCGAGGCAGTGCAACTACTGTGGCGCCATACGATGAGACCGGCCCAACGGAAGGTGGCCACGCGCGCCGGCCGCGCAATGGCCGGGTTGCGTGCCTACCGCCTGCTGTGCGCGCGCAACTGACGCGGCCTGCACTCGCAGTGTCACGCCGCCGATCTCGGCCAGGTGGTCGAGGGGCGCCACGCCCGGGCCGCTGGGCGGCCTGCCGACTGGTTCATCGACGACGCCGTGGTTGGGATAGACCAGCACGTCCAGCGCCTGCGCGGGCGGCGAGGGTAAAGGTGAGCAGCAGCGGCCCGGCTCAGCGCATGCAGCTGGCGGGCCGCATGTCAGGCGGCTTGGAGTCTCAGCAGGGTGACGAGGCCGCCGCCCTGCGCATTGCTGATCGACAGCGTGCCGCCCAGGCGCTGCACGGACTTGTCGACGATGGCCAGGCCCAGGCCCGCGCCACTGGCTGCTGTGCGCGCGGCATCGCCGCGGTAGAAGGGCGTCGTCAGGCGCTGCAGGCGGTCGGGCGGCACGCCGGGGCCGTGGTCGCGCACGCGCAGCTCGACCCAGGCGCCGGCGCGCGTCGCGCTGACGTCCACGCGCGCGGGCTCGCCCGGCTGGTGGCCGTAGCGGCGCGCGTTCTCGAACAGGTTGAGCAACACGCGGCCAAGCTCGGTGTCGTCGACGACGACCTTCAGCGTCTTGGCGACCAGCACCTGGAAGCGGATCTGCTCTGGGTCGCGGAAGCCCTGCACCTCGCGCTCGACGATGTCGACAAGCCGGGTCTCGCGCAGCTGCGTCTCGTTGGGCCGCGCGTAGTCCATGAACTTGCTGATGATGGCGTCGAGCTGGTCGATGTCCTGGGCCATGAAGTGGCGCGCCTGCTCGTCGCTGACGCTCATCTCCGTCTCCAGCCGCAGCCGGGCCAGTGGCGTGCGCAGGTCGTGCGAGATGCCGGCCAGCATGACGGCGCGGTCCTCCTCCAGCTTGGCCAGCTCGCGGGCCATGCGGTTGAAGCCCATGTTGACCTCGCGGATCTCGCTGGTCATCGTCGTCTCGTCCAGCCGCGAGTCGTACTCGCCGTCGCGAATGCGGCCGGCAGCCTCGGCCAGCTCGCGCAGCGGCTGGTTGATGAGCCGGGCGATGAGGGCCGAGCCGACGACGGTGGCCAGCAGCGCGATCAGCACCCACCACCAGTTGCTGGCCATCGCGATGGACAGCGGCGCGGGCGAGGTTCTCAGCCAGAAGGCGTCCTCGCCGACGATGTAGCGCACCCACAGGCCCGACGCGTCGTTGACGCTGCGGGCAATGACGGTGTCTGGCCCCAGTGTGTGGCGCAGCTCCGCGGCCAGCTGCTTGGCGAAAGGGCTGGTGTCGTACGGCAGCCAGCGGTCGCTGGTCTCGGCCACGCGCACCTGCACCGTGTCGCCGCGCGACATCGAGCTGATGACGGCGATGCGGTTGATGGGATCGGTGTGCTCCAGCGCGATGCGGCTGAGCTTGACGAGGCCAGCCAGCTGCTCGGCCGACTCCAGCGCCCGCGGCTGGGCTTCCAGCAGCTTGAAGGTGTGCTGCCAGGCCAGCACCGCACCGGCCAGCAGCAGAGCCAGCCAGGCGAAGGTGCGCCAGAAGAGATTCAGCGCGAGGTGGGGGCGCGGCATGCGCTAGGTGTTTTCGTCGGGCACGAAGACGTAGCCCACGCCCCAGACGGTCTGGATGTAGCGCGGTTGGGCCGGGTCGGCCTCCAGCATCTTGCGCAGGCGCGAGATCTGCACGTCCAGGCTGCGGTCGAAGGGCTCGAACTCGCGGCCGCGCGCCAACTGGGCCAGCTTGTCGCGGGAGAGCGGCTGGCGCGGGTGCCGCACCAGGGTCTTGAGCATGGAGAACTCGCCGGTCGTCAGCGGCAGCTGCTCGCCGTTCTTGGTCAGCCGGCGCAGCGCCAGGTCGAACTCGAAGGGTCCGAAGGTGACCGTCATCGGCTCCTTGCTCGGCGCGCCCGGCGCTTCCGGCGGTGGGCGGCGGCGCAGCACCGCGTTGATGCGGGCCAGCAGCTCGCGCGGGTTGAAGGGCTTGGCGAGGTAGTCGTCGGCGCCCACCTCCAGGCCGACGATGCGGTCCACGTCCTCGACCTTGGCGGTCAGCATGATGATGGGCGTCTGGTCGTTTGCGGCGCGCAGGCGGCGGCAGATGGTCAGGCCGTCCTCGCCGGGCAGCATCAGGTCCAGCACGATGAGGTCCACGGTCTCGCGGGTCAGCTGCTTGTTCAGCGCGCGGCTGTCCTCGGCGAGCAGCACCTCGAAGCCTTCCTGGGTCAGATAGCGCCTGAGCAGATCACGGATACGAGCATCGTCGTCGACGACGAGGATGCGGTTGGGGCGGGGTGTCGCGGTGCCGTTCATCGCGTTTCCTGAATTTGTAACAGCGACATTGTGAGCAGGTTTTAAAGCCATGCCTGTAGGACAGCGCGCAGCGGTTACAGCTGGTTTCGAGCCGGCCCGGGTAAGCTGGGCTTTCCTTCTTGCCACAGAGTTTCTTATGCGCTCATTGCTTGCTGTCTCCGTTCTTGCCCTGGCCCTGCCGGCCCATGCCGGCGCCGATGCACCGCGCGAGCGGCTCAGCCTGTCGGCCAGCGCCAGCGCCGAGGTCCAGCGCGACGTGCTCGGCGTCGGCTTCTCGACCACGCGCGAGGGTCCGGAGGCGGCGGGCGTCCAGACGGCCCTGAAGCAGGCGCTGGACGCGGCCCTGACCGAGGCGCGCAAGGTGGCCAAGCCGGGCCAGGTTGACGTGCAGACCGGCGGCTTCTCGCTCTACCCGCGCCACGACCCCAAGACCGGCAAGATCAACGGCTGGCAGGGCAGCGCCGAGCTGCTGGTGGAGGGGCGGGACATCGCTGCCATCGCGCAGCTGACGGGGCGCATCGGCACGCTGGCCATCTCCCGCGTGGGCTACAGCCTGTCGCGCGAGGCGCGCGAGAAGGCCGAGGCCGACATCACGGCCCAGGCCATTGCCCGCTACCGCACCAAGGCGGCCGACTACGCCAGGCAGTTCGGCTATGGCGGCTACGTGCTCGGCGAGGTCAGCATCAACGGCGACGAGATGGCGCCGCGGCCGCTGATGGCCAAGGCCATGCGCATGGGTGTCGCCGCGGGGGACGAGGCCCTGCCCACCGAGGCCGGCAAGGCGACCGTGACGGTCAACGTCAGCGGCTCGGTGCAGCTGACGAAGTAGCCGCCCCCCGGGCGAGCGCTCAGACGGCGGTCCAGCCGCCGTCCATCGCCCAGGCCTGGCCGCGCACGTTGATCGCGGCGTCCGAGCACAGGAACACGGTCAGCGCGCCCAGTTCCTCGGGCGTCGTGAACTGCAGCGAGGGCTGCTTCTCGGCGAGCAGGCGGCGCTTGGCCTCGTCGTCGCCGACGCCGTCCTTCGCGGCCAGCGCGTCGACCTGCTTCTGCACCAGCGGCGTCAGCACCCAGCCGGGGCAGATGGCGTTGACGGTGACGGGCGTCGTCGCCGTCTCCAGCGCGATGCTCTTCGTGAAGCCCACCAGGCCATGTTTGGCCGCCACATAGGCCGACTTCTGCGCCGACGCGACCAGGCCATGCGTGGATGCGACGTTGACGATGCGGCCCCAGCTCTTCTTCAGCATGCCGGGCAGGGCCAGGCGCGTCGTGTGGAAGGCCGAGCTGAGGTTGATGGCGATGATGGCGTCCCATTTCTCGACGGGGAAGTCCTCCACCTTCGCGACGTGCTGGATACCCGCGTTGTTGACGAGGATGTCGATGCCGCCGAACTCGGCCTCGGCATAGGCCACCATGGCCGCGATGTCGGCCGGTTTGCTCATGTCGGCGCCGTGGTAGCCGACCTTGACGCCCAGCGCGGCAACTTCGGCCTTGGGCCCTTCGGCGTCGCCGAAGCCATTGAGGATGAGGTTGGCGCCCTGGCGCGCCAGCGCGAGCGCGATGCCCAGGCCGATGCCGCTGGTGGAGCCCGTGACGAGGGCGGTCTTGCCTTTCAACATGGAGGGGTCCTTCTGGGTTGCTAGGATGACTTCAAAGGATTGAATCATGACCCAGCCTGAACTGCGCTTCGTCAATTGTCTTGATGCGACCGGCCTGCACCGCATGGCTTACTGGGAATGGGCCGGTCCCAGCGCCGATGCACCGGTGCTGGTCTGCGCACACGGCCTGTCGCGCCAGGGGCGGGACTTCGACGTGCTGGCCCGCGCCATGAGCGCGCGCCACCGGGTCATCTGCCCCGACGTTGTCGGCCGCGGTCGCTCGGACTGGCTGCGCCAGCCCGCCGGCTACCAGATCCCGACCTATGTCGCGGACATGGTCACGCTGCTGGCGCGCCTGGACGTGGAGCAGGTGGACTGGGTGGGGACGTCCATGGGCGGGCTGATCGGCCTGGGCCTGGCTGCCCTGCCGCGGCCCGAGGGGGCGCCCAGCCCGATCCGCCGCCTCGTGCTCAACGACGTCGGCCCGGCCGTCGGCTTCGAGGCGCTGCAGCGCATTGGCGGCTACCTGGGCAAGGTGCTGCGCTTTGCGTCACTGGACGAAGGCGCGGCCTATCTGCGCACCATTTCGGAGGGCTTCGGCCCACACACCGATGCGGAGTGGCTGGCGCTGTCGGCGCCACTGTTCCACGAGGAGGACGGCGGCTGGACGCTGCACTACGACCCCGCCATCGCCTTGCCTTTCGCCGCCGTGACGCCCGAGCTCGCCGCCGCCGGCGAGGCGGCGCTGTGGGCCGCCTATGAGCGCCTGAGCTGCCCGACGCTGCTGATCCGCGGCGCCGACAGCGACCTGCTCAGCACCGAGACGGCCCGCGCGATGACGCAGCGCGGGCCGCTTGCCCGCCTCGTCGAACTGCCGGGCGTGGGACATGCGCCGACGCTGATCCATGCCGACCAGATCTCCATCGTGAGGGACTTTCTCAGTTCATGAAGACCGGCTCGATGATCGAGGGCGCGGCTACCGCGCCCATCGTCGCGCTGCTGGATGCGGGCGCCGCGCATTCCAATGCCGAAGTGGTGCGTGCCCGCGCCTTCGCCGAGCCGCTGCTCGCGGGCGAGCTGCTGGACACGGGCGAGAACGCGCTGGCCCATGCCGATGGCGTGGCGGCCGTGCTGCACGGCGTCGGTGCCGCCCAGGAGCTGCAGGCGGCGGCCTACCTGGTCTATGCGGCGGATTTCCTCAACAAGCCCGAGGAGGTCGTCGCCAAGGCCTTCGGCGACAGCTACGCCAGCCTCGTCACGCACACGCGCCGCCTCGTGCAGCTGCAGCGCACCACCCGCGACGCCAAGGCGCAGGCCGACAAGAAGCCGGACCAGCGTGCCGAGCAGACCGAGCGCGTGCGCAAGATGCTGCTGGCCTTCTCGCGCGACCTGCCAGTGGTCCTTCTGCGGCTGGCCTCGCGCCTGCAGACCTTGCGCTGGTTCGCGGCCACCAAGGTTCCTTGCCCGCCCGCGTTGGCCTCCGAGAGCCAGCAAGTCTTCGCGCCCCTGGCCAACCGGCTGGGCATCTGGCAGATGAAGTGGGAGATCGAGGATCTCTCCTTTCGCTTCCTCCAACCCGATCGCTACAAGGAGATCGCCAAGGCGCTCGATGAAAAGCGCCTGGAGCGCGAG
>NZ_JAFAGT010000066.1 GCF_019237615.1 Roseateles sp.
TGCTGCTGGCCGAGCGCATGAGCCCTAAGCAACTGGCCACTTCCAAGCGCGCGCCCAAGGCGGCACAAGCCAGGGGCTATGTCGAAGGCTCCATTGCTCGCTCCCATGTCTCCACCGCCCGTGTGCTCAAACTAGCCCTCGGGAAAAGACCTTGAAAGGGATGGTCCTCATGAGCAAGATCAGACAAGCACTTCAGCTACTGGCCGATGCCAGCCTGAGCGCGCGGCAGGTGGCCGCCGCCCTGGGGATCAGCAAGTCCACCGTCGGCGACATCGCGATGTACGCGCGCGATGCCGGTGTGGACTGGGCGCTGGCCCGCACCCTCGGCGACGATGAGCTGCAGGCCAGGCATACCCGCCGTCGCGTCCGCGCAGCAGTACCCGGCGCGAGCCCGACTACGCAGCGTTGCACCAGGAGCTCAAGCGCCCGGGCGTGACGCTGCAGTTGCTGTGGGAGGAGTACCCGATCTCGGCCCAGTCCAGCAACTCGTGCAACTTCATCGTCGGGGTCGGCGAGCCCTGGACCAGCGGCTTCGCACCCATCAGGAAGAAGCTTTCCATGCGGCAATTGCACCGCAGTCACCGATTTCGCGCATCCGGGAAGTTATTGGGCGCCTCCCTCCGGCACCGATAGGCGTCGCGGTGGGGGCACCCAATGCGGGAATCGATGTGCCAGAGTAAATGGCCCTCAATCCACTGGCGGAGGCTTCACCATGGACGTCAACGTGATCGCAATCGATAAGGTGTTCCAGTTGCACTGGGTCGAACCGGACAGCGGCTGCATGGAGCAGGCGAAGCTCCGACGTGCTCAGGTTCTGTCCTGGTTCGCCAACCGCTCGCCGGCAATTGTCGTGCTGGAGCCGCGCGCTGTCGAAGCTTGGGCATGACGCGCGCCTGGTGCTGCCCAAGAAAGTTCGCCCCTTCGTTCATGGCAACAAGGCCGATGCCGCCGACGCGCAGGCCATCTGGACGGCCAGCCAGCAACCGGGGATGCGCTTCGTCCCCGTCAAGAACGAGGCGCACTGGCGCTGCATCGGCTGCGCGCGCAACTGATGAAGGCGCGCATCATGCAGACCAACGAGCTGCGTGGAATCCTTTACGAGTTCGGCATCGTGCTGCCGGAAGGCCATCGCGCCTTGCTCAAGGAACTGCCGGCAGCTCTGCGGGAGGCACAAGAGCGACTGCCAGCGATGCTGATCGACAGGACGAGGACACTCCGACGAGACCGCCGAGCATCAAGCTCGCTCTGCAGATGGGAGCCTCGTCGGCGAATGCCATCAGGGCCGGCAGGCTTGTTCGCCTGCACTACAGGCCGGATATAAGACTGCAGCCCTGACTCCTGCTCAGATCGCCAAAAGCTGCTTGCAATGTAATAGTCCGACGAACACCCCTGGTCGGCCCCGCGTCGATCAGACGTCAACGAGATGTCGGAGCAATCCGAAGGCGACTCGCCATTTCTGGCCGTCGCTGTCCAGTGTGGCGGTGTGTTGATTGACGCGCACGATCAGGCCAACGCGGTGCTGCAGATTCGTGTCGGTGAAGGTCACGCGGTTGCCGACGCGGAAGTCGGTACGACCGGCGATCTCGGGTGGCGGACGCGGCTTGTCAGGTTTGACTTCCGCCGCTGAGGCCGAGTCACTCCCGGTCGATGTCGCGCCAGGGTCGGCGATGATCGCCCCGTAGTGGACCTTGAAGGGCTTGCTGTAGGCCGCATCATGGATGGCCACGTGGTCCCCGTGCATGCCGACGACTCGTCCCGAGTGCAGCTTCCCGTCTGCCCACTGCAGGTATTGGACCTGCTGGCCGGTGTGCAACTGCGCACGCGCCTGGACGATGCGTCTTGGGTCGGCCAGCAGTTGCTCGATGACCCAACTGAGCTGGTACAGCTCGGCGCTGCTCGCCATGGGCAGCTCTTCGATCAGTTTGATGCGCATGCGCACATTCTGCCGATGCCCGCTGGGCTTGCGCTCAGGCCGCCAGCGGCATGTCCTTCGCGCTGGCTTCGTCCGCCCACTGTGCCGCAACCACCCACGGCAGCAACTCGTGAGTGTCCGAACATCCCCGTCATTGCGGCGCCGGGCCTGATGGGCGAAGGCGGAACTTCAGGCTAAAGGACGTTTTCGGACGGTGGCTGCGGGTCAACGACCCGAACGCCATGAGTCTGAGCCAGTTCGGCCCGGATCGACATGGTGGGGAGATCGCCAACACGGAGATGGACCGCCTTGCAGCCGAGCGCCGGCGCCAAGGGCTTGCCTAGTAGCTGCTACTGCCTCTGTTCGGTAGCGGCCGCCAGGCCCTCACCGACCCGGGGCCAGGTGCGCTGCAAGGCCTCCAGCCCCACGTCCAAGGCCTTGCGCCAGGCCGGTCCGCGGGCGCGCGTCTGGGCGACTATCTCCACGATGCTGTCGGGATCGCGCTGCAGGAAGTAGTCGATCAGCGCGGCAGCCTGGGCGATGTCCTTCTTGGTTTTGGACCGACTGTCCCCGGTGCGCTCGGCGGCCACGAGCAGCTTGCCCGCGGCGTAGGTGGCCGGCGCCGGCAGGTTGACGACGATGGCCGAGGTACCGCCCAGCAGTGCCGCGGGGATGGGCGCCTCGAGCGCCAGCTCCATGAAGCGCCGCGGCTGCAGCGTCACGTTGAGCGCGCGGCAGTCGACCGGTTCATCGCCCGTGCGCGTCCTGGAGGTCAGCCAGTCCAGATCGAAGTCCAGCTCGTCCGGCTTGACGTAGCGCGTTCCCGAGTTCACCGGCACGAATCCCATCTGCAGCGACTCGATGGCCGAGTGGGCGTCGACACGGGCGTCAGGCGCCAGAGCCAGCGAGAGATTGCGGCCCGCATGGGCGAAGTCCAGGTCGACCGTCTGGCCCGGATCCCCCCAGATCACCCCGAGCACGTTCTGGTAGGCCAGGAAGGCATGCGTGCCCACTACGAGCGCGCCTGCAGAAAACACCCCGTGATCAGCCAGCCGCTTGAGAACTCGAAAATGCTTAGGCGCCACCGTGTAGCAGCCCAGTGCCGCGGCCGCGTTGGCCAGCTTGCGCAAGTGCTCCTGGTTTGCGCTCGCGGTCTCGTTGCGACCGGCTTCGATCAGCGTGCGGGTTGCTACGTCGTCCGGCCCGACGTAGATCTGCTCGAGGCCGGCCGGGCCCTTGCGCTGGTAATACCAGTACTGCTTGCCGTGGATCCGCTTGGACGTGAATCCGCCCGGCAGATCCGCCGGCGAGCGATTGAGCTGCGCCATGCGAGCTGCCGACAGCACGGAGGAGTAGGCGGCCTGGGCTGCCAGGCTGTTGTCGATGAACATGTTTCTATACTACCTTTTTAAGTTTGGTAGTACAGCGATTTCTCACCACAAAACCCCTCGTCACCCCACCCGCGCCGCTCACTCCACCGTCACAGACTTCGCCAGGTTTCTCGGCTTGTCCACATCCGTCCCCCGCGCGCAAGCCGTGTGGTACGCCAGCAGTTGCAGCGGCACGACGTGCAGGATGGGTGACAGCGCACCGTAATGCTCGGGCATGCGAATGACGTGCAGGCCTGCCTCGCTCTCGATGGCCGTGTCGCCGTCGGCGAACACATAGAGCTGGCCGCCGCGGGCGCGGACTTCCTGCATGTTGCTCTTGAGCTTCTCCAGCAGCGCGTCGTTGGGCGCCACGGTAACGACCGGCATCTCGGCCGTCACCAGCGCCAGTGGGCCATGCTTGAGTTCGCCGGCCGGGTAGGCCTCGGCATGGATGTAGCTGATCTCCTTGAGCTTCAGCGCACCCTCGAGCGCGATCGGGTAGTGCAGGCCGCGGCCCAGGAACAGCGCGTTCTCCTTGCGCGCGAACTCCTCGCTCCAGGCGATGACCTGCGGCTCCAGCGCCAGCACGGCCTGCACGGCGACGGGCAGGTGGCGCAGCGCCTTCAGGTGCGCGGCCTCGTCGGCCTCGCTGAGCCTGCCGCGCGTCTGCGCCAGCGCCAGCGTCAGCAGGAACAGGCCGACTAGCTGGGTCGTGAAGGCCTTGGTGGAAGCCACGCCGATCTCTGCCCCGGCGCGCGTGATGTAGGCCAGCTCGCATTCGCGCACCATGGCGCTGGTGGCCACGTTGCAGATGGTCAGCGTGTGCTGCATGCCCAGCGCGCGGGCATGCTTGAGCGCGGCGATGGTGTCGGCCGTCTCGCCGCTCTGGCTGATGGTGACGACCAGCGTGCGCTCATTCGGAACGCTGTCCCTGTAGCGGTACTCGCTGGCGATCTCGACGCTGGTCGGGATCTTGGCAATGCTCTCCAGCCAGTACTTGGCCGTGGAGCCGGAGTAGTAGCTGGTGCCGCAAGCCAGGATGAGGACGTTGTCCACCTCCTTGAAGACGCGGTAGGCGCCGTCGCCGAAGAGTTCGGGGCTGATGCCGGCCACCGCGTCCAGCGTGTTGGCAATGGCCACCGGCTGCTCGAAGATCTCCTTCTGCATGTAGTGGCGGTAGGGCCCCAGCTCGGCGGCGCCGCTGTGGGCGTGCACGGTCTTCACCTCGCGCTGCACGGCACCGTAGCGGCCCGTGGTCGTGTCCTGGCGGCTGATCCAGTAGCGGCCCAGCTGCAGGTCGACGACGTCGCCCTCCTCCAGGTAGACGATCTGGTCGGTCACGCCGGCCAGCGCCATCGCGTCGGAGGCGACGAAGTTCTCCTGCTCGCCCACGCCCAGCACCAGCGGCGAGCCCTCGCGGGCGGCGACGACGCGGTGCGGCTCGTCGCGGCAGAACACCGCCACGGCATAGGCGCCCTTCAGGCGCGGCAGGGCCTGCTGCACGGCGTCCAGCAGGTCGCCGTCGTAGAGATGGTCGATCAGATGGGCGATGACCTCGGTGTCGGTCTGGCTGGCGAAGGCATAGCCGCGGCCCGTCAGCTCGGCGCGCAGCTCGTCATGGTTCTCGATGATGCCGTTGTGGACCAGCGCAATGCGACCGACGCCGTCCGTGCCGGCGTTCGGGCCGGCCGAGAAATGCGGATGGGCGTTGTGCACCGCCGGCGCGCCATGCGTGGCCCAGCGGGTGTGGGCGATGCCGGTGCCGGCCGAGATGCCGTCCTGGTCCGCCTGGGCCTGCAACTCGGCCACGCGCGAGGTGGAGCGGGCACGCTTCAGGCCGCCGTCCTGGTGCACGGCCACGCCGCAGGAGTCGTAGCCGCGGTACTCGAGGCGCTTCAGGCCCTCGACGAGGATGGGGACGATGTTGCGCTGACTGACCGCGCCGACGATGCCGCACATGGGTGACTCTCCTTGAGGAAGGGCCCATGCTAGGCAAGCCAGCATGGCATATGCATGCAAATTTCATTAACAAATGATGGAAAATTTCTTGCATCATTCGAGATGAAACTTTCTTTCGCATTCAAGCCATGAATGAAGAGTTTGACGCCATAGACCTGCGCTTGCTGGACGCCTTGCAGGCCGATGCCTCGCTGAGCAACCAGGACCTGGCCGCCCGCGTGGCGGTGTCGCCAGCCACCTGCCTGCGGCGCGTGAAGCGCCTCGTCGATGCCGGCGTCATCGAGCGGCGCGTGGCCATCCTGTCGGCGGACCGGCTGGGCGTCGGCCTGCATGCACTGCTGGAGATCACGCTGGACCGCCAGGGCGCCGAGCACCTGGACGCCTTCGAGGCCCGGGCCGTGCAGGAGGCGGCCGTGCAGCAATGCTGGCGCGTGTCGCCGGGGCCGGATTTCGTCCTCGTCGTGCAGGTGGCCGACATGCCGGCCTATCACGCCCTCACCCAGCGCTTGCTGACCCAGGACGCCAACGTGCGCAACATCAAGGCCTTCTTCAGCGTGAAGCGGGCCAAGTTCGACACGCGGCTGGGCCTGCCCGGCGCGCGCTGACGCCGCTCAGCGCCGCAGGATGCCCAGGCCCTTCAGGTAGTCGCCCTCGGGGAAGCGCACGGTCTGCGGGTGGTCGGCCGCAGCCGACAGCCGCTCGACGATGTAGCCGTCCACACCCGCGTCCAGGCCCGCGCCGGCAACGATCTTGTGGAACAGGTCCGGCGCGATGCCGCCCGAGCAGGAGAAGGTGTAGAGCAGGCCGCCGTCGTTCAGCAGCATGAAGGCCAGGCGGTTGATGTCCTTGTAGGCGCGCGCGGCGCGCTCGGCATGGGCGGCCGTGGGCGCGAACTTGGGCGGATCCAGCACGATGGCGTCGAAGCGCCGGCCCTCGGCCAGGCAGCGGCGCAGCGTCGCGTTGACGTCGGCGTCCCAGGCCTCGTGGCGGGCCGCGTCGAAGCCGTTCAGCGCGACATGGGCCTTGGCCCGCTCCAGCGCCGGGCCGGACGAATCCACGCTGACGACCTGCCCCGCGCCGCCGGCCAGCGCCGCGACCGAGAAGCCGCCGGTGTAGCTGAAGCAGTTCAGCACGGTCTGGCAGCCGTACTGCTTCACCGCGTCGGCGAAGCGGCGGCGGCTGTCGCGCTGGTCCAGGTAGTACCCGGTCTTGTGGCCCTGGGCCACGTCCAGCGTCAACCGCCAGTCGTGCTCGCGGATGGTGATCGCGGTCTCGCCTTCGCCGCGCAGCCAGCCCGTCTGCACCGGCAGGCCTTCCCACTCGCGGGCCTGGGCGTCGGAGCGCTCGTACAGGCGCGTGAGGCCGGTTGCCGCCAGCAGCGCGTCGGCGATCACGCCCTTCCAGCGCTCGACGCCGGCGCTGGTGAACTGCGCGACCAGCGTGTCGACATAGCGGTCCACGATGAGCCCGGGCAGGCCGTCGGCCTCGCCGTGGATGAGGCGCACCGCGTCGGACGCGACCGCCAGCCGCGCCCGCATCGCCAGCGCCTGGGCGATGCGGCGCTGGAAGAAGGCGGCGTCGATGCGCTCCGCCTCGTCGAAGCTCCAGGCGCGCAGGCGGATCTGCGACTGCGGGCTGAACGCCGCCCAGCACAGGAAGGCGCCGTCGGCCGACTCCACGCGCACCGTCTCGCCCGAGTCGCCGCCGCCGCGCGCGACGGAGCTCTCGAACACCCAGGGATGGCGCTTGACGAGGGAGCGCTCCTTGCCCGTCCGAAGCGTGATCTTCTTCATCGCTGCAATGTCCCGTAGGCGTAGCTGAGCGCCAGATGGAGCAGCGGCGTGGACTGGTCGGCACCGCGCATCGTGCGGAACTCGCCGACACCGGCGCGCAGCCGCAGCCGCTCGCCGACGGGCCATTGCGCCCACAGCTCGGCCTGGGTCACGGCGCCGCCGCCCACCTTGACGCCGCCGCCGCCGGCCGCGCCCACCAGCCATTCCGCGCCGACGCGCATGTCCCCCAGCAGCGGGCGACTCTGCAGGCCCAGGCCGAACAGGCCGAAGGAGTAGGCGCCCGCGCTGCCGGCCGCCGCGCTGCCGGCCTGGGCCGCACCGTAGAGCCAGGGCGAGAACTCGCGCGACAGGTTCACGGCCAGGTGGCTGACGGCCTCGCGCCGCCCGTCCTTGAAGCGCACGCGCGGCAGGTGCATGACGCTGGCGCCCAGCTGCTGCACGCGCACCGTGCCGCCGGCGTCGTCGCCCACCGTCCAGTTGGGACGCTGGTCCAGCGGCATGCTCAGCGCGGCGCGCAGGAAGTTGGCGCTGTAGCTGCCACTGGGCGCATGGGTGCGGCCCACGTCTATGCGCAGGCTGGGGCCCCAGGGCGTGATCCAGCGCAGCGTGGGGCCGGCGCGCAGCAGCCAGCCGTTGCCGGTGTCCACATTGCCGCCGCCGCCCAGGCCCAGGCCCAGTTGCCCGCCCACGCGCAGCCGCGGCGAGCCGAACAGGCCCCAGTCCTGGCCGATCTGGCCCAGCACTTCCATGTAGCCGTCGACACCGCCCTTAGCCGCGCCGGCGGCCTCGAAGCCCCACCAGCTGCCTTCGGCGATGTATTGGCGCAGGTCTGCGCCGGCCTTGCCGACCTTGCCCGCATAGGGCGCGCCGCTGCGGGTCAGGCTGGACCCGCTCGGGCTCTCGAAGCCGCCGACCAGCGAGATCTCGTCGAAGCCCAGGCCGGTGCGCCGCGTCGCGCGCCCCGGCTGGCCGGCATCGGCGGGCGAGAAGCTGGAGAAGTCCATGGCCCGGCCCAGCGTGAACGCAAGGCCCACGCCGCTCTTCACGTTGCCGCTGGGGAAGCGGATCTGCGAGATGCCGACGCCGGAGTACCAGGCGCCGGCCTCGGTGCGCAGCGACAGCTCGGGCCTGAGCATCAGCCCGCCACCGAAGCGCATCTGCTCGTTCGACAGCCCGCCGCCGGCACCGACGTAGAGGCTGGCCGCCAGATGCGTGTTGCTCGACAGCCGCCAGCGCCGCTGGCCTGTGAAGCCGACGGTGAAGATGCCGCCGTAACTGCCCTTGGCCGCGCCGTAGAAGCCGGGGCCGAAGCCCCAGTCGTCGTCCAGCGCCATCAGGTAGCTGATGGACGCGAACGCGGTGCGCCCGCCGTCGGGCATCTTCATCCTGGTCCAGTTGCCCTCGATCGCGGCGGGGCGCACGGTCTGGATGCGCGCGAAGGGTGCGTCGTCGGGCGTGGCCCAGGTCGTCGTCGGCAGCAGGGCCACCAGCGCGGCAAGTCGGAATCTCATTTTTTGGCTCGGGGGTGCGCCGCGTCGTAGATGCGCGCCAGGTGCTGGTGGTCCAGCTGCGTGTAGACCTGGGTCGTGGTGATGTGGGCATGGCCCAGCAGCTCCTGCACCGCACGCAGGTCGCCGCTGGACTGCAGCAGGTGGGAGGCGAAGCTGTGGCGCAGCATGTGCGGGTGCACGTGGGCCGGCATGCCGGCCTGCACGGCGCGCGTGGACAGCATCGCGCGCAGCGTGGAGCCGGCCACGCGATGGCCGCGCGCGCCGACGAACAGTGCCGGCTCGCCGGCCGCCGCCAGCTGGCCGCGCACGGCCAGCCAGGCCTGCAGCGCGTCAGCCGCGGCGCGGCCCAGCGGCGTGCTGCGGCGCTTGCCGCCCTTGCCCAGCACATGCACTTCGGCGGACTCCAGGTCCACCCAGCCGGCCGCATGGCCGCTGGCCCGGACGTCCAGGCCCATCAGTTCGGCCGCGCGCAGGCCGGCGCCGTACAGCAGCTCCACGATGGCGCGGTCACGCGCCTCCAGCCGCGAGTCGGCGATCTCGTCGGGCACATGGCTGGCCAGTTGCACCGCATCGTCCACGCCCAGCGCCTTGGGCAGGGGCTTGGGCGCCTTCGGCGCGCGCAGGCCGTCGAAGGGGTTGAGCGCGACGCGGCCCTGCAGGCCCAGCCAGCGGTAGGCGCTGCGCCAGACCGACAGCAGCAGCGCGATGGACTTGGGCGCCAGGCCCTCGCGGTGCAGCAGCGCCGCCAGGCGTCGCGCCTGCGCGATGCTCAGGGAGCGCGCCTCGATGGCGCCCTCGGCCAGCATGGCCTGCAGGCGCGCCAGACCGTCGGTGTAGAGGCGCAGCGTGCGCGGACTCAGGCGCTGCTGCACGCGGGCGTGCTGCAGGAAGTCCTGGAAGTCCTGCGCAAGCTCCGTCATGCGGCGAGCAGCCCCGCCAGGCCCGCGCTGGCGATCTCGCCGACGCGGGTCAGGAAGTCCGTGCCCATCTCGGCCGTGTAGCGCGTCGGGTCGGGCGAGCCCAGCACCAGCAGGCCGAAGGGCTTGCCCTCGTGGACGCCCGGCTGGCACAGCGGGATCAGCGCCAGCGAGGTCGCCGTGCCGCCGCTCTCGCTCAGGCCCAGCCAGCGCGCCGCCTCGAAGCCCGAGTTGACGCCGCAATAGGGCTGGCTCAGGCTGGACGCGAAGCTGCGCACGTCGGCGCTGACCGAGGCGGCGAACTCCGAGGTCGCGTGCGCGGGCGCCACGCCCCACAGGCGCAGGCCGGCCTGCGGGATCAGGAACTGGTGGCGCAGCTCGGCCAGCAGCACATGCGGCAGCTCGGCCGGCGTGCCGGCGGCGCGCATGACGGCCAGCGTCCAGCGGTGCAGGCGGTCGGCGATGGCGACGTTGTCCTGGCCGTTGCGGATCATGTCGACGATGCGCAGCTCCAGGCCCTTGATCTTGTCGCGCAGCATCTCGGCCTGGCGCTCCTGCAGCGACACGGCGCGCGCGCCATGCGGGTGCTGCAGCTGCACCGTGGCCAGCAGCGCCGCGTGGCGCTCGAAGAAGCCCGGCGTGGCCGCCAGGTAGTTCGCGATGTCGGTTTCGGTGATGCCTTGCACCGCATCGGCGGCGGGGTTGGAACTCACAGCTCGATTTCTCCGTCAAAAACTTGGGTGGCCGGGCCGGTCATCAGCACGGGGTTCTGGCCGCCGGCCCATTCGATGCGCAGCTGGCCGCCACGTGTCTGCACCTCGACCGCGGCATCCAGCCAGCCGAGGCGGATGCCGGCGACGACGGCCGCGCAGGCGCCGGTGCCGCAGGCCAGCGTCTCGCCAGCGTCACGTTCGTAGACGCGCAGCGCGATGCGGTCGCGGGCCAGGACCTGCATGAAGCCGGCGTTCACGCGCCGCGAGAAGCTCGCGTGGTGCTCGATGCGCGGCCCCTGGGTCAGCACCGGCGCGGCCTCGACATCGGCCACGCGCTGCACCGCATGCGGGTTGCCCATGGACAGCACGGCCAGTTCGGCGCCCTCGATGGGCCACAGCTCGAAGCCGTTGACGACGCGAGGCTCGAGCCCGCTCGCATCGAAAGGCAGGGCGGCATGCTCGAACACCGGCGTCCCCATGTCCACCGTCACCCGGCCATCGTCCTGCAGCGTCAGCCGCAGACGGCGGTTCAACGTGTCGACCTGGATCTCGCGCTTGTCCGTCAGGCCGGCGTCGACCACATAGCGCACGAAGCAGCGCGCGCCGTTGCCGCAATGCTCCACCTCGTCGCCGGTGTTGTTGAAGATGCGGTAGCGGAAATCCGCGCCGGCATCCGTGCCGGGCTCGATCACCAGGATCTGGTCACAGCCGACGCCGAAGCGGCGGTCGCCGAGGCGCCGCATCTGCTCGGGCGTCAGGCTGAAGGGCTCTTTCGTCGCGTCGATGACGACGAAGTCGTTGCCCGCGCCCTGCATCTTGGTGAACCGCACTCTCATGGGGCCGGATTATCCGGTGCCGCCCCGATGTCCAGGCCACGTGGCTGCTTGTAACGGTGATAGCCCCACAGGTATTGGCCCGGCGCGCGCCGGATCAGGCCCTCCATCGCGGCGTTCACCGTCGTGGCGGCGTCCTCGGCGGACGCCTCCTTCGCGATCTCGGGGGCGGGCAGCACGTGCACGACGAAGCCCGCGCCGCCGGGCAGCCGCTCGCCCCAGATCAGCAGCAGCGCCGCCCCCGTCTGCTGTACCAGGCGGGCCGCCAGCGTCATCGTGTAGGCGGGCTTGCCGAAGAAGGGGGCCCAGACCCCCAGGCCGTCCGGCGGCACCTGGTCGGGCAGCAGGCCGATGACCTCGCCGCGGCGCAGCGCGCGGATCATCTGGCGCACGCCGGCCAGCGAGGCCGGCGCCGTGGCCAGGCCCGGTCGCTCGCGCGATCCGGCCATCACGTCGCGCAGGCTGGCCTGGCGCGCCGGCCGGTAGAGCACGGTGATGGGCGCCTCGGGCGTCGTGAAGCGCTCGGCGATGGCCTGCGCGCAGATCTCGAAACAGCCCATGTGCGGCGTCAGCATGACCAGGCCGCGCTTCTCGGCCAGGGCCTGCGCGATCAGCTCACCGCCGTCCCATCTCAGCTTGTCGCCCAGGGGCTTGGCACGGGTGCCCACCCACAGCCAGGGCAGCTCCGCCGTCATTCGCCCGGCCGCCGCGATCGCCGGCCGCGCATCCGCCCAGGCCACCCCGGCCTGGGCCACATTGGCCTGGAAACGGCGCCGGTAGACGCCCGAGGCGGCATAGACGACCCAGCCCAGGCCGGCACCCAAAGCGTGCAGAAAAGCCAGGGGCAAGCGGGACAGCAAGCGAAAGACCCAACCCATTTCCTATAATTGGCACATCGCCGAGTTATTGAACTACTTGCGGGGCGATTCACAAATCCTGCTAAAGCGTTCGCCGCACCCTCTGGAGCAACGGCGATCGCCGTCAACCAAGCAACCGGAGTTTAAAAGTGGCGAACGACTTCCTCTTCACGTCTGAATCTGTTTCCGAAGGGCACCCCGACAAGGTGGCCGACCAGATCTCCGACGCCATCCTGGACGCGATCTTCGAGCAGGACCCGCGCAGCCGCGTGGCCGCCGAGACGCTGTGCAACACCGGCCTCGTCGTGCTGGCCGGTGAGATCACGACCAACGCCCACGTCGACTACATCCAGGTCGCGCGCGACACCATCAAGCGCATCGGCTACGACAACACCGAATACGGCATCGACTACAAGGGCTGCGCCGTCCTCGTCGCCTACGACAAGCAGAGCAACGACATCGCCCAGGGCGTGGACCACGCGTCCGACGACCACCTGAACACCGGTGCCGGCGACCAGGGCCTGATGTTCGGCTACGCCTGCGACGAGACGCCCGAGCTGATGCCCGCGCCGATCTACTACGCGCACCGCCTCGTCGAGCGCCAGGCCCAGCTCCGCAAGGACGGCCGCCTGCCCTTCCTGCGCCCGGACGCCAAGAGCCAGGTCACGATGCGCTACGTGGACGGCAAGCCGCACAGCATCGACACCGTCGTGCTGTCCACCCAGCACGCGCCCGAGTACTCGCTGGGCGACCGCATGACGGACGCCTTCTACGAGGCCATCCGCGAGGAGCTGATCAAGCCCGTGCTGCCCAAGGAATGGCTGACGGCCGAGACCCAGTACCTGATCAACCCGACCGGCCGCTTCGTCATCGGCGGCCCGCAGGGCGACTGCGGTCTGACCGGCCGCAAGATCATCGTCGACACCTATGGCGGCGCCTGCCCGCATGGCGGCGGCGCGTTCTCGGGCAAGGACCCGTCCAAGGTCGACCGCTCGGCCGCCTACGCCGCGCGCTACGTGGCCAAGAACATCGTCGCCGCCGGCCTGGCCCGCCAATGCCAGATCCAGGTCGCCTACGCCATCGGCGTGGCCCGCCCGATGAACGTGACTGTCTACACCGAGGGCACCGGCGTCATCCCCGACGAGCAGATCGCCAAGCTCGTCAACGAGCATTTCGACCTGCGCCCCAAGGGCATCATCCAGATGCTGGACCTGCTGCGCCCCATCTACGCCAAGACGGCCGCCTACGGCCACTTCGGCCGCGAGGAGCCGGAGTTCACGTGGGAGCGCACGGACAAGGCGGCAGCACTGCGCGCTGCGGCCGGGCTGTAAGGCCCTGCCGCCGTCGCCTGGGCGACCAGGCCGCCTTGGGCTGGAGTTCATGTCGCGCGGCGACGTGAGCGAGAACCACAAGGCCTCCCCCTTCCGACACCGCCCTACGGGGCGGTGTTTTTCTTGGCCCTGCGCCTGCGCTGCGACATGTAGAGTCAGCGCACCGACAGGGTGCGCGCGACGCTGCCCGCCGTCGTCAAGGAATCACGGAGGTGACGATGAAGATTCAGTCCTTGCGGATCGGAACCCGGCTGGTGCTGGGATTCGGCATCGTGCTGCTGCTGCTGGTGATCGCGGTGGGGCTGAGCTATCGCCAGATCGGCGCGGTCGGACCTCACATCGACCTGCTGATGTCGCTGCAACGCCGCCAGGAGATGGCGCAGGACTGGCGCACGCTGACCCAGCTCAACGTGACCCGCACCGATGCGGTCGCGCGCGCCGGGGGCGCCGGCCCCGTGGCCGACTTCTTCTCGCCGCAGATCAAGACCACCAGCGCCCGCATCAACGAGCTGCAGGAGGGCCTGACCCAGCTCATCGACAGCACGCGCGGCAAGGCCTTGCTGACGGAAATCGCGGCGGCCCGCAAGGCCTACATCGACATCCGCAACCAGGTCTTCACCCAGCTCAAGGCCGGCGAGGCCGACGCCGCGCTGCAGACGCTGGAGACCAGGATGCGTCCGGCGGCCGAGACCTATGTCAGCGCGATCAGCCGCATCGCCGACTTCCAGGGCGAGCGCGTGCGCACCGAGACTGGCCAGATCATGGAGGAGTCCCGCCGCACCCAGCTGACGATGCTGGGCCTGGCCGTGGCCTGCCTGGCCGTGGGCATCGTGGCGGCCTGGCTGATCACGCGCTCGGTCGTGGGTCCGCTGCGCGCCGCCATCCACGAGGCGGAGGAGGTCGGGCGCGGCGACCTGTCGCGCGAGATCCGCGCCAACGGCCGTGACGAGACGGCCCAGCTCACGCACGCGCTGGCGCGCATGCAGCAGGCGCTGCGCGGCCTGGTCGGCTCGGTGCGGCACAACGCCGACAGCGTGGCCACGGCCAGCTCCGAGATCGCCACCGGCAACAACGACCTGTCGGCCCGCACCGAGGCCCAGGCCAGCGCGCTGGAGCAGACGGCCGCGTCGATGGAGCAGCTGTCGGCCACGGTGCGCCAGAACGCCGACAACGCCGAGCAGGCCGACCGCCTCGCCCAGGACGCCAGCCGCGTCGCTCAGCAGGGCGGCGCGGTGGTGGGCGAGGCCGTCGAGCGCATGCGCGGCATCGAGGAGAGCTCGCGCAGGATCGGCGACATCATCGGCACCATTGACGCGATCGCTTTCCAGACCAACATCCTCGCGCTGAACGCCGCCGTCGAGGCGGCCCGCGCCGGCGAGCAGGGCCGCGGCTTCGCGGTCGTGGCCAGCGAGGTGCGCATGCTGGCGCAGCGCAGCGCGGAGGCGGCGCGCGAGATCAAGGGCCTGATCGGCGACAGCGTGGAGCGCATCGAGGAGGGCGCCGGCCTCGTCAACCGCGCTGGCGAGACCATGGAGGAGGTCGTCTCGGCAATCGGCCGCGTGGCCGGCATCGTGCGCGAGATCAGCTCGGCCAGCCGCGAGCAGAGCGCGGGCGTGGCCCAGGTCGGCGAGGCCATCACGCAGATGGACCAGGCCACGCAGCAGAACGCGGCGCTGGTCGAGCAGAGCGCGGCTGCGGCCGAGAGCCTGCGCCAGCAGGCCGACGAGCTGGTCCGGCTGGTCTCGACCTTCAGGACTTGAGCGGCCGCGCATTGCGTGCCCCGTCCGCCCTGCGGGCGGGATAGGAAAACCTCAAGGTTGAAGGAGACGAGACGTGCAGCCATCTCAAGCCCCGTCGTGGGCGTCGCCCCTGGCTCTCGCGCGGGCGGCCGCGGCAGCGCTGGCAGCCAGCGCCCTGCTCTGCCCGGGGGCGCAGGCCCAGGACACGGCCTCCACCGAGGCTTCGACCCTGCGGCGCAACGAGGCGCGGCTGATGCTGGACTACCAGACCGTGCGCGTGCAGGGCGACAGCGCCATCGACCTGGCCGGCTTCCACGTCTATCTGCCGGTGGCCGAGGGCATCGCCGTCGGGGCCGGCCTGATGGCGCCGCTCGTCTCAGGCCGCTATGGCGGCTTCATGGGAGCCAGCGTCGGCGTGCAGGGCCGCTGGCGCCTCGGCGGCCCGGTCGTGGCGCTGGCGACGCTGTCGGCGGGCGGCGGCGCCGGCGGGCGCAGCCCGGAGCATGCCAAGCGGCTGTCCGGCACCGGCAGCTTCGTGCGCGGGCAACTGGCACTGGGCTATGACGCCGGCGACTACACGCTTGGCGCCGGCATTTCACGGATCAATTTCCGCCAGTCGCTCATCGACGGCAGCCAGCTGAACCTGTTCCTGGAGCTGCCCTTCAGCTACCTCAGCGGCTCCTATGCCCGGCGCGGCCAGCCTCTGTCGGCGACCGACGACGAGCGCGCCGCCCGCGAGATGGGCGAAAGCATGCTGAGCTTCTCGCTCGACAACTACCGCCAGCTCAACGCCACGGGCAGCTACGCCGGCACGGTGCGCACGGGCGAGTTCCAGTTCAGCCACTTCCTGACGCCGCAGCTGTACTGGTTCGCCAGCTTCGCCAGCGCCTACAGCGGGCTGCCCACCTACAACCAGCTGCTGGGCGGCGCGGGCTGGCGCTGGCGCGTCTCGCCGTCCTGGCGGCTCTACGCACAGCTGGGCCTGGGCTCCGGCGGTTATGCGCCGGAGCAGATCGACACCGGGCCCGGGCTGCTCGTGTATCCCAAGCTCGCGGCCGAGTATGCGCCGAACCCGACCCTGGGCGTGGCGCTGTCGGCGGGCTACCTGACGGCGCCCAAGGGCAGCTCGCGCAACCCCACGTACGGGCTGACGCTGACCCGCCATCTGCGCTCCGGCCAGGGCGGCGATGCCGGCGCGCCGCCGGCCCACTACGAAGGCCTGCGCATCACGCTGCTGCACCAGACGGACGCGCAGCTGCGCTATCGCGGCATCGAGCGGCCGGCGCTGCACATGATCGGCCTGCAGATCGACATGCCGGTCAGCGAACGCTTCTACCTGCCGCTGCAGGCGTCCGCGGCCTACACGTCCTACCTGGGCTACCCTGGCTACGCCGAGATCTTCGCGGGCCTGGGCGTGCAGACGCGGCTGGCGCCGGGCGAGCGCGTGCAGGCCTTCGGGCAGCTGATGGGCGGCGCGAACGTGCATGGCAAGGGCGGCAAGATCAACGCCGGCCTGCGCTATGTGCTCGACGACCGTCTGGCCATGAGCGTGAGCGGCGGCCGCATCGAGGCCCGCAGCGCCGGCGGTGGCCGCTATGGCGCCAACAACCTGGTGCTGGGACTGGACTACCGCTTCGCCGTGCCGGCGCGCTGAGCCGCGCCCCGGCCGCCCGTTCAGGCCGCCGTGCCGACCCCGCGCAGCGCATCGTCCAGCACCTCCACCCAATGCCGCACGGGCTGGGTGGTGCCGCTCTGCAGGTGCTGGATGCAGCCGATGTTGGCCGACACGATCTGCGCGGCCTGCAGCGGCGCCAGTGCGGCGAGCTTGCGGTCACGCAGCTGCTTGGACAGCTCGGGCTGCAGCACCGAGTAGGTGCCGGCCGAGCCGCAGCACAGGTGGCTGTCGGTCGGCGCGCAGGCAATCTGCAGCCCCAGCTCGCGCAGCGCGGTCTCGACGCCGCCCTTGAGCTGCTGGCCATGCTGCAGCGTGCAGGGCGGGTGATAGGCCAGCGGGCCCGGCCTGGCCTTGAGCCTGGCCTTGAGCTGCGGCACCAGCTCGGGCAGCAGCTCGCTCAGGTCCCTGGTCAGCTCGCTGATGCGACGGGCCTTGTCGGCATAGGCGGGATCGTGGGCCAGGGCATGGGCATAGTCCTTGACCGTGACGCCGCAGCCCGACGCGTTCATCACCAGCGCCTCCACGCGCTCGCCGCGGCCCGACACCAGCGGCCACCAGGCGTCGATGTTGCGGCGCATGTCGTCCAGCGCGGCCTCGTGGTCGCCCAGGTGCTCGCGGATCGCGCCGCAGCAGCCGGCGCCGTCGGCCACCACGGTCTGGATGCCGGCCGCGTCCAGCACCCGGGCTGTCGCGCTGTTGATGTTGGGCGCCATGGCCGGCTGCACGCAGCCCAGCAGCAGCGCCACCTTGCGGTTGAGCTGGCGCGTGGGCCAGTCGTGCGCCGTCACGGGCGGCTTGGCCGGCACCTTGTCCTTCAACGAGTCGGGCACCAGCGGCCGCAAGACCTGGCCCAGCTTCATCGCCGGCTTGAAGAGGGGCGAGGTCAGCCCCTCCTTCAGCAGCCAGCGCACGCGCTTCTCGCCGCCCGGGCGCGCCACCTTGGCGTCGACGACGCGCCGGCCGATGTCCACGAGGCGGCCGTACTCGACGCCCGAGGGGCAGGTCGTCTCGCAGTTGCGGCAGGTCAGGCAGCGGTCCAGGTGCAGCTGCGTCTCGCGCGTGGGCGTGGCGCCCTCCATGACCTGCTTGATCAGGTAGATGCGGCCGCGCGGGCCATCCAGCTCGTCGCCGAGCAGCTGGTAGGTCGGGCAGGTGGCCGTGCAGAAGCCGCAGTGCACGCAGCGCCGCAGGATGGCCTCGGCCTCGGCGCCCTCGCGGGTGCCGGCGAATTCGGGGGCAAGCGTCGTCTGCATTCAGAGGTGGGGGTAGAGGCGGCCGGGGTTGAAGACGCCATGCGGGTCGAAGGACGCCTTCAGGCGCTTGTGGATGGCCGCCAGCGGCGCAGAAAGCGGCGCAAAGGCGCCGCAGCCCTTGTCCAGCGCGCGGAACAGCGTCGCATGCCCGCCCGCGCCGGCCGCGGCCTCGCGCACCGCAGCGGGCTCCAGCGGCGTGACGACCCAGCGCTGCGCGCCACCCCATTCGATCAGCTGCTCGCCGTGCAGCTTCAGCTCGGGCGCCGTGCTGGGCAGGCTCAGCCGCCACAGCCGGGCGCCGCCAGCCACGGCACGTTCGGCGCCGACGAAGAACTCGTCGGACTGGTCGCGCAGGCCGGTCCAGAAGGGCTCGGCCAGCTCGGCCGGGATGAGGTCGCCGCCCAGCCTGGCGGTCGCCGCCTCGACGGCCGCCTGCGCACCCGCGAGGCGCAGCACCAGGGCACCGTCCCACCAGGCACTGGCCTCGATGGGCAGGGGCTGGCCGCCCCAGGCGTTCAAGGCCTGCAGCGCCGCGGACTGGGCCAGGTCGAAGCGCAACGTCGCCCCGGCCGCCGGCAGCGGCAACACCTTCAGCGTGACTTCGGCAATCAGGCCCAGCTGGCCCATCGAGCCGGCCAGCGCGCGGCTGACGTCGAAGCCGGCGACGTTCTTCATCACCGTGCCACCGAAGTTCAGCAGCTCGCCGCGGCCGTTGATGAGGACGGCCCCCAGCAGGTGGTCACGCACCGAGCCCAGCGCCGCGCGGCTGGGGCCGGACAGGCCGGCCGCCACCATGCCGCCCACGGTACCGCTGCCGCCCGGACCTCCCGCAAAGCGCGGCGGCTCGAAGGCGAAGCGCTGGCGCTGTTGCGCCAGCCGCGCCTCCACGTCGGCCAACGGCGTGCCGGCCAGCACGCTGATGAAGAGCTCGCTGGGCTCGTAGGCCGTGATGCCGTTCAGCGCCAGCGTCGACAGCACCTCGCCCCGCGGCGCCTCGCCGTAGAAGTCCTTGCTGCCGTGGCCCGTGACGCGCAGCGGCGTGCCGGCCTTCCCTGCTTCTTGCAGGCGTGCCTGCAGATCGTCGAAATTCAAAACCGCTCCAGCTCGGGAAAGGCCAGCAGGCCGCGCCTGACATGCATGCGGCCGTACTCGGCGCAGCGGCTCAGCGTCGGGATCTGCTTGCCGGGGTTCAGCGTGCCGGCCGGGTCGAAGGCGCTCTTCAGCGCCAGCATCTGCTCGCGCTCCGCGGCGCTGAACTGCACGCACATCGAGTTGAGCTTCTCGACGCCCACGCCATGCTCGCCCGTCACCGTGCCGCCCAGGGCGACGCTGCGCTCCAGGATCTCGGCGCCGAACTGCTCGCAGCGCTGCAGCTGGTCGGGATCGTTGGCGTCGAACAGGATCAGCGGATGCAGGTTGCCGTCGCCGGCATGGAAGACGTTGGCGCAGCGCAGGCCGTACTTCTTCTCCATCTGCTGGATGTCCAGCAGGATGGTGGCCAGGTGCTTGCGCGGGATGGTGGAGTCCATGCACATGTAGTCGGGGCTGATGCGCCCGGACGCCGGGAAGGCGTTCTTGCGGCCGCTCCAGAAGCGCAGCCGCTGCGCCTCATCGGCGCTGACCTGGCAGCGCGTCGCGCCGCTGGCCTGCAGCACCGCCTCCATCTTGGCGACCTCCTCGGCCACCTCCTCCGGCGTGCCATCGCTCTCGCACAGCAGGATGGCCTCGGCGTCGAGGTCGTAGCCGGCGTGCACGAAGTCCTCCACCGCCGCCGTCATCGGCTTGTCCATCATCTCCAGGCCGGCCGGGATGATGCCCGCCGCGATGATGGCCGCGACCGCGTCGCCGGCCTTGCGCACGTCGTCGAAGCTGGCCATGATGCAGCGCGCCAGCATGGGCTTGGGCACCAGCTTCACGGTGACCTCGGTGACGACGGCCAGCATGCCCTCGCTACCCACCACCAGCGCCAGCAGATCCAGGCCCGCCGCATCCAGCGCCTCGCTGCCGAACTCGATGGCCTCGCCCTCCACCGTGAAGCCGCGCACGCGCAGCACGTTGTGCAGCGTCAGCCCGTACTTCAGGCAGTGCACGCCGCCGCTGTTCTCGGCGATGTTGCCGCCTATGGTGCAGGCGATCTGGCTGCTGGGGTCGGGCGCGTAGTACAGGCCATGGGCGGCAGCCGCCTCGCTGATCGCGAGGTTGCGCACGCCGCACTGCACGCGTGCCGTGCGGGCCAGCGGGTCGATCTGCAGGATCTGGTTGAACTTGCCCAGCGCCAGCGTGAGGCCGGCCGCATGCGGCATCGCGCCTCCCGACAGGCCCGTGCCCGCGCCGCGCGCAACGACCGGCACGGCCAGCGCGTGGCAGGCCTTCAGCACGGCGGCCACCTGGGCCTCGGTCTCGGGCAGGGCCACGGCCAGCGGCCGCTGGCGGTAGGCGGTGAGCCCGTCGCACTCGTAGGGCGTGGTGCTCTCGGTGGTCCACAGCAGCGCGTGCGGCGGCAGCAGCGGCTCGAGGGCCTGCACCAGCCGGGCTTGCGCGGCGGGGTCGGCGGCGACGGATTCAGCAATCATGACGGCCCGGACTTTAGCGGCCCGCACCGCCTGCCAGGGGCCGGGCGCGAGCCGCTGACGGCGGCGTCAGGCCTTGCCGCGCTTGGCGGCGACTGCCTTGGACGCCGGCTTGCGCGCCGCGGGCTTGGGCGCGACGCCGGCCGACAAGCCCTTGGCGACGCTGCCCACCACCGCACCGGGCATGGTGGCCGCGCGCTTGAGCGTGTCGCTGGCGGCGTCGAAGCTCTGCTTGACCAGCGTGCCGGCGAGGTTCTTGGCCGCGTCGGTGGCGGTGTCCTTCATCGCCGTGGTGGCGAGCTGCGTGAACTGCTGGCTCAGCGCAGTCCACCACTGCGTCGGGTCCACGACGCCGACCGGCGCCGCCTTGGCGGCCACGCTCTTGACGGCCTTGGCGGGGGTCTTGGCCGCCGTCTTCACGGCCGCCTTGGCCACGGGCGCCGCGGCGGCCGCGACCTCGGACGGGACGCCGGGCCAGGCCGGCGCGTCGACGGGCAGCTTGAGGCTGTCGCGCAGGTCGGCCAGCGGCACGTTCATGGACTTCAGCGTGGACAGCGTCATGCGCTGCACCTCCAGCGCCTGGATGGTGGCGCCCAGCATGCGGGCGTTCTGCTCCAGCCAGAACTGCACGGTGCGCAGCTCCTCGATGCGCTTGGCCAGCTCCTCGGGGTTGATCGTGGGCGCCACCCACTGGCCTATGCCCGGCAGCGCCGAGCCGGCGTTCTTGACCAGGCTCTGCAGGAACTCGAAACCGGGCACGAACTTGGTGAAGCTGTTGTCGGTCATGGTGTGTCTCCTGTGATGGGCCATCCTACTTGCTGGGCCACAGGGCTTCGACGTCGAAGCCCTCGGCCGCCAGCAGCCGGGGCAAGGCCTGCGGCCCGCTCATGTGCAGCGCGCCGACGGCCACCAGCAGGCGCTGGCCGGCACCGTGCAGCGCGGTGATGCGGGCGGCCAGCAGCACGTTGCGGTCGTCGTTGACGCGCTTGAGCCAGGCACGCTCGGCGGCGGTGTCCGCGCAGGCGCACCAGCGCGGGTAGTCCGCCAGCGTCTTCAGGTCGCCGCGCGACCAGGCCGTGGCGAGCTTGCGCAGCGGCGCCCGCACCTGGCCGCCACGCAGCTGGCGCAGCGTGCCGTCGACGACGGCCGGCAGCTCGGCCGCCTCCGGCGCCAGCGCATCCAGCTGCTCCTCCACGCTCTCCAGCGACTGCACCGGCCGCCCCTCGCGCCGCGCCCAGGCCAGCAGCATCTGCTCCTGGCCGAAGCCGGGGTCGAAGCCGTCGCGGCGCGCCTCCAGCAGCGTCAGCGTGGCGAGCTGCAGCATCACCGGCAGCGCGCTCAGGGCCCCCGGCGGCAGGCAGGCGGCGCGGGCCTGGGCCTCGATCTGGCGGGCCTGGGCCGGCGCCGGTGCCTCGTCCTGAGGCCGGGTGGCCAGCGCGGCACCGACGTCGGCGGGGTCCAGCTCGACGGCCAGCACCTCGGTCGCCGCCCAGGCGGCACGCAGCGCCGGGCCGGGGTAGGCCCAGTCGGCCTTGCCGACATGCAGGCTGCCGAACAGATAGCTGCTGTGGCCGCCGCGGCTGATGCGCCACAGCAGGCCGCGGTCGGGCGCGCCGGTGGCCCAGGCCGCCGCCTGCCCGGCGTCGGGCAGGGTCGGCACCGGCGGGCAGGCCGCGTGGGCGCCGCCGGCCAGCAGCGCAAGAGAAAGCAGCAGGGGTCGGATCATTCTTTGGGCTCGATGCGGAGTTCGCCGGGTTTCTGGGAGAAATGCAGCCGGCCCAGCACGTCCATGCCCAGCAGTGGCGCCTCGAGGTCGGGCAGCACGGTCACAGGCAGCTTGTCGGCGCGCACGCCGCCGTCCAGCGCGATGTCGGCCCGCGCGACGAAGCCACGGGCGGTGCCGCCGGCCGTCTGCGTGCGCACCGCGCCCAGCGGCTTGAGGCCGGCGCGCTCGGCCAGGCGCTGCGGCAGGGCCGTCGACGTGGCGCCGGTGTCGACGAGGAAGTCCACTTCGATGTCGCCCACGCGGCCGGGCCAGTGGAAATGGCCGTCGTCCGCGCGCGTCAGCACGATGGCCGTGCCGGCCAGCCTGAAGCGGCTGGCCTCGCGCTCGCGCTCCCAGGCCTTGAAGCCCAGGAACAGCACGAGGAACACGAGCAGCCAGATCGTGAGCAGCTTGAAGCTGTGGGAGAGGTCTTGTTGCGCCACGGTGCGACGATGCCACAAGCCGGCCGGCGCCGGTTTGCGCGGGCCCCTGCGGCAGCCCAGAATCGCCGGCATGAAGCCCCTCATCGCCGTTCTGCTGTCGGCGGCCTGCGCCGCGGCCCAGGCCGACCCCTTCGCCCCCGTTGCCTGGCTGGCCGGCTGCTGGAGCCAGCAGGGGCGCGAGGCCGGCTCGGTCGAGCACTGGATGGCGCCGGCCGGCGGCGTCATGCTGGGCATGGCGCGCATGCTGAAGAACGGGCGCGTCGTCGAGTTCGAGTTCATGCAGATCCGCGCCGATGCCGATGGCCGGCTCAGCTTCGTCGCCCAGCCGCAGGGCCGGCCGCCGACGGCGTTCCCGCTGTTGCGCCAGGCCGAGGCCGAGGCCGTGTTCGAGAATCCGGCGCACGACTTCCCGCAGCGCGTGCTGTACCGCCGCGAGGCGGCCGACCGGCTGGTGGCCCGCATCGAGGGCCGGAGCAACGGCCAGGAGCGCGGCATCGACTTCCCCATGCAGCGCACGGCCTGCCCGTGAAGGCACTGCTCGCCGCGCTGCTGCTGGCCGGTGCTGCCGACGACGAGCGGCTGCTGAACCGCTTCGACGATCCCTTCGAGGCGGTGTCGGCCGACATCGCCGACTGCCCGGAGCCGCGCGGCCCGCGGATCACGGCCGCCGAGGCGCGCGTGCAGGCCCACCACCGCGCCGAGCGCGGCACCACCTGCTGGCTCGCCGGCCGGTGCAGCGAACCCAACGCCTACCGGTTCGACGCCGCGATCGCCGCCACGCTGCGCGAGGCGCTGCGGGACACGCCGGCCCTGCACCCCAGCAGCCTGTGGTTCACCGTGCAGGGTCGCATCGTCTACCTGGAAGGCTGCGTCGATGGCGCGGCGCAGGCGGTGGCGCTGGAGGTCCGGGCGCGCGGACTGCCGGACGTCCAGCAGGCCCTGGCCCTGGTACGGGTCGGCCCCGGCGGCCCCCTGCCCTACCGGCGCATGCCGTGAGCCTGCCGGAACGGCTCGCCAACGCCAACGCCGGCGCGGACGGCCGACGCGTCAGCGGCTGCCGAAGTCCCGGGCCGGCAGCGTCAGCAGGAAGGCGTGCAGGCCGCGCAGATCGACGTCGTTCATCTGCGACAGCGACGCAAAGGGCATGACGGCGATGGCGCCGCCGTCCGGGCGCTTGCCGCTCTTGATCATCGCGATGAAGGCATCGGCGCTGGGATAGCGCGCCATCGCACTGCCGCTGCCGGGCGTCAGGTTGGCGGCGGCCGGCCAGTCCGGCGGGCCGCCGGGGATCTTGCCGCCGCCAAAGCCCTGGCCATGACAGCCCACGCACATCTGCGCGACGTAGCGCCCATGCACCGCCGTCGGCCCCTCAGGCACCGGCGCGGGCGGCGGCAGGCCGTGGTCGATCTTGGCGGCTGCATCCTGGATCAGGCCAAGGCCGTAGAGCACGCGCACCGGCGGCGGCAGCCGGATGAGCGTCGTCTCGCCGCTGACCGCGGGCATCTGCTTCACGTAGGCGATCAGCGCGCCGAGGTCGGCGTCGGTGAAGCGGTTGTAGTCCTCGCTGGGCATGACCAGCAGCGGCCGGCCTTCGGTACTGAGGCCGTGGCGGATGGCGCGCACCCAGTCCTCGACGCGGTAGGCCGCCGTCGCCGAGCCGGGCCCGGCGCTGATGTGGGGCGTGACGACCAGCATGCCGCCGCTGTCGATGGCCTTGCGCCCGGCGCCCTCGGCGCCATGGCAGTCCGCGCAGCCGCGCGAGTTGAAGAGGTAGCGGCCGCGCTCGATGGCGGCCACGTCCGTGGGCAGGGCCAGGGGCGCGATGCTGACATCGACGCGGCGAGCCATCTTGCGCTCGGCCTGCAGCCAGCCTATGGCAGCCAGGGCGGCGGCGGCGATCAGCAGCAACCCGACGGCGATGCCCAGCCACTTGAGGAGCCTGTTCATAACCTCTCCTTGCCGCACGGCGGCGCCGCGCGCTCGGACTATGGCTCAGGCCCGGAGCGCCGCCACTGCGGACAAACGCGCAGCCCGGCGGGCCGGCACCCAGACGGCCAGCTGGCCCAGGATCCACAGCGCCAGCGCGCCGGCGGGCAAGTAGATCCAGGGCAGGCGCGGCAGCTCGTAGCTCTGCATCAGCAACTGGCTCAGGCCCCAGGCGCCACCCAGGCCGATGACGATGCCGGTCGTCGTCAGCAACAGGTTCTCGAGCTGGAAGTAGCGCAGGATCTGGCCCTCGGTGGCGCCCAGCGCGCGGCGCGTGCCGATCATGCGTGTGCGCTGCTGCACCCAGAAGCTGGCCAGGCCCACGATGCCCATGGCCGTGACGAGCAGCAGCGCCACGCAGACGCCGCCCATCAGCCATGCCATCGCACGGTCCTGGGCGTAGAAGCTGGCGCGCATGCTGGCCAGCGGCTGGCCCTGCGTCACGACGCGGCCACGGCCGCCATCCTCCAGCACGGTCGTCGCGGCCTTGATCAGCGCATCCAGCCGGCCCGGCTCGGTGCGGATGACGTAGGCGCCGCCACCGCGCAGCGGCAGGATCATCGCGCCGCCGCCGCCGTCGCCGCCGCGGGCGCGGTGCAACTGGGTGTGCGTCAGCGTGTCGACGACGCCGACGACGGTCGACGGCGAGCTGCCGAAGATATAGATGGTCTTGCCCACCGCCGAGCGGCCGGGGAAGAGTTTGTCCGCCATCACCCTGTTGATGATGATCTGGCCGATCTTGGGCTCGGCGACGCTGAAGGCCTGGAAGTTGTCCAGGATCTCGTCGGCCGTGAAATTGCGGCCCTCCAGCAGCTTCAGGCCAAAGGTCGGCAGCATCTGCTCGTCGGCCGCGTACTGCGCCGCGACGACTCGGATGCCCTTGTTGTCCGGTTCCAGCGAGACGCCGCTGTTGTTGCTGTTGTTGCCATAGACGATCTGGTTGACGACCGTGGCGGACTTGACGCCGGGCAGCGCGCGCACCCGCGCCAGATCCTCGGCCACGATGCCCGCGGTGCGCTCGGGCGGCTGTGGCTTGCTGGCACGCAGGTTCAGCACGGCGAGCTCGGACTCCACCAGGCCGCTGTCGGTGTTCAGCGCCTGGACGCGGGTCTGGATCAGGTGCAGCGCATTGGTGACGATGGCGCAGGAGAGCGCCACCTCCAGCACGATGAGGCCGGCCGCGATCTTGTGGCGACGCAGCGTCGACAGGATGGGCATCAGGTCGGCCAGCGGCCGCGCGGCCGGCCGGGGGGCGGAGATCGGGGCGGGCATGGGGATCGTAGTCATCACTGCACCTTCAGTTGGACCGCGGGGGTGACGAGGGCCGCACGCCAGGCCGGCAACAGGCCCGCAAGCAGGCTGGCCAGCAGGGACAGGGCCAAAGTCAGGGCCAGCATGCCGGCGTCCAGCTCGGCCAGGCGGGCGTATTCGTTGGGGCTCTGGCGCACCAGCCACAGCCCGCCCTGGGCGAACAGCAGGCCCAGGAGCGCACCGGCCATGCCCAGCAGGCCGGCCTCGACGACGAACTGCTTGAAGATGTCGCCTCGCGTCGCGCCCAGGGCGCGGCGCACGCCGATCTCGCCGCTGCGGCGCAGCGTCTTGGCCAGCAGCAGGCCCACCATGTTGACGACGCAGACGGCCAGGAAGCCGAAGGCCAGCCAGGTCTGCAGGCGCACGTCGGCGGGCAGCACCTTCTGCGCACCCAGCCAGTCCATCACGTTGCGCAGGCGCACATTGGTCGGGCGCTCGAAGCGGCCGGCCTTGCGCTGGGCCTCGGAGTAGGCGACGAGGTAGTCGCGGTAGGCGGCAGCGTCCTCGGGCTTGGCGAACTCGACCCAGTACTGGATCCACGAGCAGCTCGCGTTCAGGTCCAGCGAGGTGCCGCCGTTGGCGCCGCGGCCCCAGCAGTTGATGTTGCCCCAATGGCCCATCTTGATGGCCATCGCGGTCGAGAACGGCAGGTAGAAGTCCTCGGTCTCGGTGTAGCTGCCCAGCGTCAGGTCCCAGAAGTGGGGCTGCACCTTCCAGGGCTTGAGCACGCCGACGACGCGCAGCGGCTGGCCGCGCACGATGACCTCGCGTCCCACGCTGTTGGCGCCGCCGAACAACTTGTCGTTCAGCGCCGCCGAGATGACGGCGACACGCGCCTCGCCCTCGTCGTCCGCGGCCGTCCACGGGCCGCCATGCGACCAGGGCGCGTCGAACATCGCGAAGAAGTCGGCCGAGGTATAGCGCACGCTGGAGAAGATGGGCTTGATCTGCGCATCGGGCAGCGACACGGCCGTGTTGAAGCCGCTGGACATGGCCTGGCGCAGCGCCTTGCGGTCGCGCAGCAGCGCCGTCGCGTCGAAGCGGGCCAGGTCGAAGTTGGGCTCCTCGCCGGCCTTCCAGCCGATCATGTCGCCGGCATCGAGCTGCACGTTGAACAGCCGCGTGCTCTTGTGCGGGATCGGGTCGCCGGACAGCACGTGGTACACGGTCAGCGTCGTCATGCAGGCGCCGATGCCCAGGGCCAGGGCCAGCACCATCAGCGCGGACAGGCCCTTGGCGGCCAGCGTGTTGCGCCAGGCGAGTTCGAGGTAGTGGAGGAACATCAGCGGGTCTCCAGGAGGGCGTTGACGGTGGCGAGCTCGGCGTCGCCGAGCGAGCCGGCGGCCTGGTGCAGGGACAACAGGGCCAGCACATGGCGGTGGCGGGCCTGGGTCTGGGCGTTCTGCGAGCCGGCCAGGGTCTGGATGGCCAGCAGCAGGTCGGTGGTGCTGCGCGTGCCCAGCGTCAGGCCGGTGCGCGTGGCCTCCAGCGCGCGCTCGGCGGCCTCGACGGCAAGCTGCGTGGAGCGCAGCTGGATCGCGCCCTGGCCGACGGCCAGGTGCCGGGTGTGCACCTCGCGCAGCACGGCGCGGCGGCCGGCCTCGAGCTGCTCGCGCGCGGCATCGCGCTGGAAGCCGGCGCGGTCGGCCGCGGCGGCGACCGCGCCGCCGGCGAACAGCGGCACGGTCAGGCGCAGCCCGATCACGGTCGGCGTTCGACCGGCATCCTGCGCGGCCACGCCGTCGCCGCGGCGCTGCGTCGTGTCCACGCCCAGGCTCAGCGTCGGCAGATGGCCGGCGCGCGCGGCGTCGAGGCGCTGCCCGCTGGCCTGCAAGTCCAGCTGCAGCGCCTGCAGCTCGGGGTTGGCCTGCAGCGCGCGCCGGGCCCAGGCCTCGGCGTCGTCGGGCAGGGTCTGCGCATCGAGCCCGCGGCGCAGCGGCTGCAGCGCCGCGGGCGCGGCGCCGGTCAGCTGGGCCAGCGCTTCGCGGGCGTCGGCCAGGGTGAGCTCGGCGCCAAGCGTGCTGCCGCGCGCCAGCTCGCGGTAGGCGCGCGACTGGTCGACCTCGACCTGGGCGGACAGCCCGGCCTTGAAGCGCGCGTCGGCCTCGCCGACCTGGCGGTCGAAGGCCTCCTCGTTGGCACGCGCCGTGGCCAGCTGGGCCTCGGCCGACAGCAGCCCGAAATAGGCCTCGGCGACGCGGGCGCGCGCCGCCTGCTCGGCGGCCGACAGCCGGGCAGACTGGGCCGAGGCCTGGCTGCGGCTGGCATCCCATTCGCGCAGCGCGGCAAGGTCGACCAGCGTCTGGCTGAGGCTGCTCGTCGTCGTGCGTGAACGGCCGCCACTGTTCTCGCGCTGCTCGCTGCTCTGCAGGCTCCATTGCGGCAGCAGGGCCGCGCGGACGCCGCGGCTGGCGGCCTCCTGCGCACCGTTGTAGGCCGCCGCCTGGCGCAGCAGCGGGTCGGCCGCGCGGGCCTGGGCCCAGACCTGCAGCAAGTCATCGGCGCGGGCCGCGGTGGCGGCCAGCAGCGCGAGGAAAAGGATCGAAACGCGCATGAATCTCAGGCGGCCAGGGCCGTGTTGAGCTCCGCCGTCAGGTCGACGACCTGGCCGTCGATGACATGGACGTTGCGCTGCGCGCGCGCGGCCAGCTGCGGGTCGTGCGTGACCATGACGATGGTGGCGCCGTCGCGGTGCAGCTCCTCCAGCAGCTCCATGACGCTGCGCGCCATCGCGCTGTCGAGGTTGCCGGTGGGCTCGTCGGCCAGCAGCAGGCGCGGCTCGCCGGCAAGGGCCCGGGCGATGGCCACGCGCTGCTGCTGACCGCCCGAGAGCTCGTTGGGGTAATGGCGGCCGCGCGCTGACAGACCCACGCGGGCCAGCGCGTCGGCAGCGCGCTTCTTGCGCTCGGCGCCACCGAAACCGCGGTAGCGCAGCGGCACCTCGATGTTGTCCAGCACGTTGAGGTCGGGGATCAGGTTGAAGGCCTGGAAGATGAAGCCGATCTTCTGGTTGCGGATGCGCGAGCGCTCGGCGTCGCCCATGCGGCTGACGTCGATGCCGTCGAGCCGGTAGCTGCCCGCGCTGAAGGCCTCCAGCAGGCCCGCGATGGTCAGGAAGGTCGTCTTGCCGGAGCCGGACGGGCCGGTCACGGCGACGAACTCGCCCTCGTTGACGGTCAGGTTGAAGTCACGCAGCGCGTAGGTCTCGACCATCTCTGTGCGGTAGACCTTCTGCAGTTTTTCCATCTGGAGCATCGTGTTTCCCTTGCTTAATCCGCGATCAGGACGCGCTCCGCGCCCTTGAAGTTGTCCGACCCGGAGATGACGACCCGGTCGCCTGCGACCAGGCCCGAGACCACCTCCACCCGTTCCAGAGAGCGCGCGCCCAGCTTGACGGCGACCTTCTCCGCCACGCCGTTGCGCACCACGTAGGCCTGGCTGCCGCCGCCTTCGTCGACGAAGCTGCCGTTGGCCACGCCCAGCACCTTGTCGCGGCGGTCCAGCAGCACGCGCACCGACAGGCGCTGGTTCTGGCGCAGCTGCTCGGGCTGCCTGCCGTCAAATCGCAGCCGCGCGCTGACCTCGCCGTTGACGACCTCCGGCGACACCGAGCTGACCTGGCCGGCCCAGCGCTGGCCGTTGCCGCTGATCTCGCCGGGCATGCCGGGTTGCAGCTCGCGGGCGAAGCTCTCCGCCACCTGCATCTGCACCTCCAGCGCCGACAGGTCGATGACCGACAGCAGCTTGGCGTCGCGGGCGACGTTGGTGCGGTCGGCGATGAAGAGCTGGCCCACCTGGCCGTCCACCGGCGAGCGCACCTGAAGCTCGGCCACCTGGCGCTCCAGGTCGGCCACCAGCAGCTGCTGGCGCGCCAGCGCGCTCTGCTTTGCCTGCACGTCGAGCTTGAGGCTGTCGGTCTTGAGGCCGCGCAGGTCGCGGGCCTGATCCAGCGCCAGCTTGGCCTTGGCCAGCGCGTCCTGGGCGCGCTCGACCTGCATGCGCGCCGTCGCGCCGGCCTCGAAGGCCTGGGTCTGGCGGGTCAGGTCGTTGGCGGCGGTCTGCTGGTCGATGCGGGCGTTCTCGTAGGCGCTCTGCAGCGCGGCGGTCTGCTGGCGGGCCTCGACCTCGGCGCGGGCCAGGTCGGCCTTCAGCGCGTCGACATGGCTGCGCTCCTGGGCCAGGCGATTGGTCAGCTCGGGCGAGTCGACGCGGGCCAGCACCTGGTCGCGCTTGACGGGGTCGCCGGCCTGCACGACGAGCGTCACGGTGCCGGCGCCCTGGGCATAGAGCGTGGGACTCTGCGCGGCGACGACGCGGCCCTCGCCGGCGACGTCGCGCGTCAGCGGCGCGACGTCGACGGTGGCCAGCGACAGCCGGCCGGCGCTGACGGCCGATTCTGCGGACAGTGCCTGGCGCAGGCGCCCCCCGCCGAGCAGCAGGCCGGCGGCAACGATGGCCGCGCCGCCGGCCAGCAGCAGCGGCCAGCGCCGGGACTTGGGAGCGAGCGTGCGGTCCTGCTCGGAGGTGTCGCGAAAGCCAGTTTTCATGCCCGGCTTCTTGCAAGCCGTATGCCAGCGCCACCACCTAGAAGAATCAACGACTTAGAAGCGAAACCACTGTCCGCGGACAGCGCGCGGACAGTCCGAGTGGCGGCCGCGGCGGGCCGCCGCGGCGCGCACAAGCCCTAACCGGTCAGCCCACCGCGACCAGGAAGCAATAGGCCAGCACGGCCATCGACAGGCAAGCACCGAACAAGGGGAACGTGGTTCTGATCATCATCTCGTTCTCCATCCGTCCGAACAGTGCCGCGCGCCTTCAGGTGCGCAGCAGCTTGTCCGCATAGCGCCAACTTTGCGGGCCTTGTGGAAACACTGCGGCCAGCGCGGTCTCAGACAGGCCCAGGTGCCGCTGCAGCAGCGGCGCCAGCACCTGGCGGAAGTCCGTCCGCACGGCCAGGTCGCGGCCGTCGGCCAGCGCGCCGGCATCCAGGCCCGGCCATTCGCCCAGCACCTGGCCGCCGGCCACCGGACCGCCCAGCAGCCAGATGACGTTGCCGCGGCCATGGTCGGTGCCGCCGTTGCCGTTCTGGCGCAGCGTGCGGCCGAACTCGCTGGCGACGACGATGACGGTGTCCTGCAGCGCATCGCCCAGGCCCTGGCCCAGCGCATCCAGGCCCTCGCCCAGACTGGCCAGGCGGTTGGCCAGCTGGCCGCGGGCGGCGCCCTGGTTGACATGGGTGTCCCAGCCGCCCACGGCCGTGAAGGCGAGCTGGGTGTGGGGGTCGTTGCGGATCAGCTGGCCCAGGCGGCGCGCATCGGCCGCGAAGCTGCGCGCGGACGGCGCACCGGCGTCGGCGCTGGGGTCCATGGCACGCGGCTCGGCCGCCGCCATGCTGCGCGCCATCTCGCCACGGCCCTCCGTGGTCTCGCGCAGCGTGCCGCTGAGCGGCGCGTCGCCGGCGTAGAGCCGTGCCAGGCTGGCCTGCATCTGCGGGTTGTCGATGGCGCGGCGCTGCATCGCGCCGGGCCCCAGGCCCAGGCTGGCGACGCTGGCCGGGCCGGCGAAGATGCGCGGCGGCGTCTGCCCCATGCTGATGGCCCGCGTGGGCGTGGGCTCGCCGGGCAGCGCGGTCAGCAGCCGGTTCATCCAGCCGTCGGGCGTGGACTTGCGGCCCGGCGTGCCGGATTCGAAATAGTCCTGCGCGTCGAAGTGGGATCGCGTCGGGTCGGGCGAGCCGCTGGCGTGCACGAAGGCGAGCTGGCCGCCGTCCCATCGGCGCTTCAGAGGGGCCAGCGCCGGGTGCAGGCCGAACAGCGAGTCAAGCTTGAGCAGGCCGTCCTCGGCGCCGGGCGGCGCGATGGCGATCTGCGGGCGGTTGGCGGCGTACTCGCGCTCGCCATAGGGCGCGACGACCGAGAGGCCGTCGACCGCGCCGCGCAGCATGACGACGATGAGCTTGCGCTGGGTGATCTCGCCCTGCGCATGCAGCAGGGCCGGCGGCAGGCCGGCGAGCGTGAAGGCACCGAAGTGCAGGAGTTGGCGGCGCAGCATGTCGGGTCACCTTCTCATGAAGTCGGGGCTGGCCAGCAGCAGCGCGACCTGCTGCGCCGGCGGCTCGGCGGCCAGCGTGCGGCGCGTGGGCTCGCTGAGCGAGGCGCCCAGCGTGGCGCCCAGCCGCTCCGGGCTGACGCCGCTGCGCTGGCCCAGCGTCGTCGCGAGCTGCACGCGCTGCGTCAGCGCCTCGGGGTTGCGCCAGGCGGCGGCCGTGTTCTTGTAGCCGTCGGGCGTGGCCGCGCCATACAGCGGCTGGCCGGCCTGGCTCAGCGCCGCCAGCAGGCTCTGCGGGTTGGCCAGCGGCAGGTCCAGCGCGCGCAGGCTGGACAGCAGGTACTGATAGGGCGTCTTGAACTTGGCCTGGTAGGCCTCGCGGCTCCAGAACTCGTCGGCGCGCAGCAGCGTGCGCGTGAACTCGCGCAGGTCGCCGCCGCTGGCCCTGAAGTTGTCGGCCAGCCGGGCGACGAGGGCCGGCGGCGGTTCGTCCGCGACGAAGGCCTGGGCGAACTTGAAGGCCAGGTGGCGGGCCGTGGCCGGGTGGGCGGCCAGCACGTCCAGCGCGCGCTCGCCCTCGGCCTGGCCGGCGCCCCTGACCGTCTGGCCCAGCCAGGTCTTGACGCCGGCGTCATGCTTGCGCGCATCGAAGGCAAAGAGGTCGCCGGAGCCACCGGCCAGGACCTTGCGCGAATCCAGGCCCCAGCCGGTCAGCATGCGCGCCAGCTCGGTCACGTCGCGCTGGGTGTAGCCGCCGTCCACACCCAGCGTGTGCAGCTCCATCAGCTCGCGGGCGTAGTTCTCGTTCAGCCCGTGGGGCACGCCGGCCTTGAGCTCGGGGTTGGCCTCGAGCAGCCGGCGCGCGCGCTGCGGTGGCTCGTAGCCGGCGACGACGCTCTGGGCGTTGTCGAGGTAGATCAGCATCGCCGGATGCTTGGCGGTCGCGCCCAGCATGTCGCGGAAGCGCCCCAGCACATGCGGCCGGATGGCCCGCTGCTCGTAGTCGGCCACCAGCACGCCGACCGCGTTCTTGCCGGCAAAGACGTTGAAATGGTTGAACCAGAACTCGGCCAGCACCTCCTCCAGCTGGGCGGGGCTCTGAAGCGCTCGCGACAGGCGGGCCGTCGCGGCCTGGACGACGAGGGGGCGCACCTTGTCGCGCACGGCGTTCAGCGCGTCGGCGTCGGGCGTCATGCCCCGGGCCTGCTCGCGGCGGGCCTCGCGCGCCGCCCTGACGGCCTCGCGGTAGCGGCCCAGCAACTCGGCCTGGCCGAGTTGCAGCACATCGAGGCCGGCCAGCGTACTGCTCAGGCCGTCCGGCTGCGGCAGGCGGCGCGGGTCCAGCTGCTCGCTCAGGAAGCGCTCCAGCCAGGGGCCGGCACCCTGCGCGGCAATGGCCGCCGCGTCACCGGGGCGCGGGCCGTAGCCCAGGCGGTTCAACGCATGCAGGGCGCGCTCGTCCGCGCTCAGCGGCGCCAGCGCCGCTGCCGGCGCGCGCCGGGCCAGCATCATGGCCCCGGCGAGCGCGGCGCCGCTGCCGAGCAAGAAGCGACGGTTCATCATGAGCGGTCTCCGGTGTCTTGCACCGAAGAATCGCCCGGCTCGCGCAAGGCCTTGTGGCCGATGCGCAAAGATTTGTATCGACCCCTTGGACTGGCGCTAGCCGATCCAGCGTTCCAGGCTGCGCAGCGTGGCGGCCACGTCCAGCGGCTTGGTCCAGTAGCCGTCGTAGCCATGGCTGCGCGCCAGCTGGTCAGCCACGGACTCGGACTCGGCAGTCACCAGCAGGGCCGGCACGCTGCCGGGCAGGCCGTCGGCGCGCAACTGGGCCAGCAGCTCCTCGCCGCCCACGTCGGGCAGGTGCAGGTCGCACAGCAGCAGGTCAATGCGGCCCTGCATGGCCAGGCGCCGCGCCTCCGCGCCGCTGCGCGCCACCTGCAGGCTGCAGCCGGGCCGCAGCTCGAGGATGCCCTGCATCAGCATCGCATTGACCGGGTCGTCCTCCACATACAAGACCTGGCGCGTCGTCATGCCCCCCTCCTTCAGCGGCATGCGACGGCCCGCATGGGGTGAAGACGGGTGCTGGGGCGTTCTCGGCGGACGATGGGCATGACGGTCAATCGGTAATTTCTGACGTAATTGTCAAATCTATTGACCGCGCCGATCAATACACCCGCCCCCAAGCGAGGGGGCCTGTGGCAAGTCCTGACGCCCGCGGCGAAACCCGCGGGCCTCGGGCCGAGCCGTCAGAATCCGGGGCATCACCGCCCACCCCGCCCGCATGCGCCTGCTCCTCGTTGAAGACGACCCCATGATCGGCGAAAGCCTGCGCGAGGCCCTGCGCCGCCAGGGCTTCGCGGCCGACTGGGTGCGCGACGGCCAGGCCGCCGACGCGGTGCTGGCCAGCGGCGAGCGCTTCGACGCCGTGCTGCTGGACCTGGGCCTGCCCAAGCGCGGCGGGCTGGACGTGCTGAGGAGCCTGCGCGCCCGCGGCGACGCGACGCCCGTGCTCGTGATGACGGCGCGCGACGCACTGACCGACAAGGTCGCCGGCCTGGACGCCGGCGCGGACGACTACCTCGTCAAGCCCTTCGAGCTGGACGAGCTGCTTGCCCGGCTGCGCGCCGTCACGCGCCGCCACGGCGGCCGCACCGACACCGCCCTGGCCGTGGCCGACCTGCGGCTGGACCCGGCCACCCGGGAGGTCAGCCGCGCGGGGCGCCCCATCCTGCTGTCGGCGCGCGAGTTCGCGCTGCTGCAGGCGCTGCTGGAGCGGCCCGGCGCCATCGTGTCGCGCGCCCAGCTGGAGGACCGCCTCTACGGCTGGGGCGAAGAGCTGGAGAGCAACGCCATCAGCGTCTACATGCACCAGCTGCGCAAGAAGCTCGGCGCCGATCTGCTGCACACGGTGCGCGGCCTGGGCTACTACGCCGGTCCCGAGAAGGGCGGTGCGGCATGAAGCTGCTCGGCACCCTGCGCGGGCGCCTGTTCGCGCTGCTCGCCGTGCTCGGCGCCGTGACGGCGCTGGCCGTGGGCGGCGCCACCTATTTCAGCGTGCGCGCCGAGGCCGACGAGCTGTTCGACTACCAGCTGCGCCAGACGGCGCTGTCGCTGCGCGACCAGGGCCGTATCGCCGGCGACGAGGCCGCCGCGCTGGCAGACCCGAGCTTCGACTACGTCGTGCAGATCTGGTCCCTGCAAGGGCTCGAGCTGTATTCCAGCCGCCCGCAGGGCCTGACCGAGCCGCTGCCGGCGCGCGCCGTGCTGGGCTTCTCCAACCTGCGGCTGGGCGGGCGGGACTGGCGCGTGTTCAGCGCCGCCACGCCGCTGCGCGTGGTGCAGGTAGCCCAGCCGCTGGCCGTGCGGCAGAAGCTCGCGGCACTGGCCGCGCTGCGCAGCATCGCACCGGTGGCCCTGGCCCTGCCACTGGTGGCGGCGGCCGTCTGGTGGCTGATCGGCATCTCGCTCGCGCCGCTGGCGCGCGTCGTCCACGCGGCCCAGGCCGGCGGTGCCAACGCGCTGCACGCGCTGCCCACGGCCGGCCTGCCCGGCGAGATCGCGCCGCTGGTGGAGTCCTTCAACGGCCTGCTGGCGCGGCTGGCGACGGCCTTCGACGCGCAGCGCAGCTTCGTCGCGGATGCCGCCCACGAGCTGCGCTCGCCGCTGACGGCGCTGAAGCTGCAGCTGGGCCTGCTGCGCGACTCGGCGCCCGGCGAGCAGCAGGATGCCGCCATCGCGCGGCTGCGCGGCGGCATCGACCGCGCCGTGCGCCTCGTCGAGCAGTTGCTGGCCCTGGCCCGCGCCGAGCCCGACAGCAGCGCGGCCGAGCTGCCGCTGGACCTCGCCGAGCTGGCCCGCCAAGCCGTGACCGACGCCCAGCCGCTGGCGGAGCGGGCCGGCGTCGCCCTTGGCGTGACGGCGCCCGACGCGCTGCCACTGACCGGCGACCCCCAGGCCCTGCAGGGCGCGCTGCGCAACCTCATCGACAACGCGCTGAAATACGGCGCGCGCACGGTGCAGGTGAGTGCACTGCGCGGCAGCAACGGCGCACCGCTACTGCGCGTGGACGACGACGGCCCGGGCATTCCGCTGGAGGCGCGCGAACGCGTCTTTGATCGCTTCCAGCGCGGCGAGGGCGCGGGCGTGGAGGGCAGCGGCCTGGGTCTGGCCATCGTGCGTGCTGCCGCGCGGCAGCAGGGCGCGCAGGCGCGGCTGGCGGACTCGCCGCTGGGCGGGCTGCGCGCCGAGATGGCCTGGCCGGCCTAGGAAGCCAGGCGACCGGCGAAGGCGTGCGACGCGCGGCGCTGCCAGCACTCGACGTCGTCGACGACCCGGTCCCAGGCCGCGCGGTCGTAGGTCACCGGGGCGAAGAGGTTGTCCTGGGTCGGTCGCTGCCTCACGGCCGTGCCGGCGAGCGCCTCCAACCCCTCATGCGCCGCGGCGACACAGCCCTTCAGGTCGGCGAAGGTCGAGGCCACGCGATGGAACAGCACGCCGCGGTGCAGCTCCGTGGCTTTCAGCGACGGCGCCTCCACGGCCCGCAGGAAGATGCGCGCCTGGCCGTCGCCAAGCAACTCGACGCAGAACTCGCGGCGCCAGCCGGTCAAGGTCTGCTCGATGGTCAGGGTGGGGGAGGTCTCGTCAACTTGCAGGGTCATCCCGTCAGTCTGCACGAAGCCCGCGCCCCGGCGCGGGCGGATGTATCGCGATGCTTCAGGCTCCACCGGGCAGCCGGCCCCGCCCGTTCACCCAAGTTGGCGACAAGTTGCGTGCTGTTTCCTGCCAAGATGCCCGCATGACATCCCTGAGCACCTCGTTGCGGCGCCTCGCCGCCCTCGCGCTGATCGCCGTCGTCGGCGCCGCCCATGCCGGCACGGCCATCGTCATCGGCGGCGCGCTGAGGCCCGACAACGACGCCGTCTGGCAGCGCATCGTCGATGAATCCGGCGGCGCCGGCGCGCGCATCGCCGTGTTCGCGACGGCCGCCGCCAACCCCGAGCGCAGCGCCGGCCTCATCGTCGCCGCGCTGAACCGTCACGGCGCCCAGGCCGAGGCCATCCCGGTCGCGCCGCGCCTGGCCGGCGCTGACCTGCAGGCCAACCTCAACGACCCGGCCCTGATCGCCAAGGTCACCGCGTCGCGCGGCGTGTTCTTCTCCGGCGGCGCCCAGGAGTACATCGTCGACACGCTTCAGCCGGACGGCGAGCCCACGGCCATGCTGAAGGCCATACGCCAGGTCTTCGACGGCGGCGGCGTCGTGGCCGGCACCAGCGCAGGCGCGGCCATCATGAGCCGCATGATGTTCCGCGACGCACCGGACAACATGCAGATCCTCAAGGGCCAGTGGCGCGACAAGCGCGAGTACGACCGCGGCCTGGGCCTGGTGGGGGCCGAGCTGTTCGTGGAGCAGCATTTCCTCAAGCGCGGCCGCATCGGCCGCATGCTGCCGGCCATGCGCGCCTTCGGCTACACGCTGGGCCTGGGCGTGGAAGAGAACACGGCGGCCGTCGTCAAGGGCCGTGAGATCGAGATCATCGGCGCGCACGGCGCCCTGCTGGTGGATCTGTCCGAGGCCAGCACCGACGGCAAGCTGCCGGCCTTCAACCTGCGCGGCGCGCTGCTCAGCTACCTGGACCGCGGCGACCGCCACGACCTCAAGACCAGCCTCACGACGCCCGCCGCGCACAAGCTGCGCGAGCCCCGCATCGACCCGGCCGCCAGCGACTACAAGCCCGCAAGGCACTTCGACAACTACTTCCTCGACATCCTCGGCGACGGCAGCATCGTCACGGCCATGGCGCAGCTGCTGGAGGGCCCCACGACCGAGGTGCGCGGCCTGGCCTACCGGGTCAGGCCCCGGCCCGGCGACCTGTCGCCCGAGCTGGGCTTCGAGTTCCGCCTCTACAGGGAGCCTGGCATGGTCGGCTGGCTCAGCAGCGCGCTGGGCAGCGACGACTACACGGTGCTGAAGGTGCGCCTGGACGTGATCCCGGTGCGCATGGCCAGCCCGCTGTTCACGCCGCTGGCCCCCGCGCCTTAATCTTCGCCTCACCTTGGCCTCATCGGCCCCTCATGCTGGCTCTCTAGAGTGGCTGGCAACCGGCTGCACCGCAGCCCGCATGAGGAGTGAACGATGACCCGCACCGCCAAGACCGCCCTGACCGCCACGGCCGCCGCCCTGCTCGCCGCCGGCGTGACGATCACCACCGGCGCCTCGGGCTGGACGGCGCCCGCCTGGCTCAAGGACAAGGCCTCCAGCGACGCCCCGGCCAGTGCGACGCCCACCGCCCTGGCCGCGGCCGCCGCCGTCGCGGCCGCGCCCGCCGTCGCGCTGCCGCCGGCCCAGCTGCCCAACTACCGCGCCATCGTGCAGACCCAGGGGCCGGCCGTCGTCGGCATCACCGTGGCCGGCCTGCACAAGGCCAGCGCCGAGGATGGCACCGACACGTCGGGCCTGGAGGACGATCCCTTCTTCCGCTTCTTCCGCGGCGTACCGGGCCTGCGCATGCAGCCGCGCGGCGCCCAGCCCTTCCGCGGCCAGGGCTCGGGCTTCATCATCAGCAGCGACGGCCTGGTGCTGACCAATGCCCACGTCGTGCGCGACGCCAAGCAGGTCACCGTCAAGCTCAGCGACCGCCGCGAGTTCTCGGCCCAGGTGCTGGGCAGCGACCCGGCCACCGACATCGCCGTACTGCGCATCGACGCCAAGGGCCTGCCCGCCGTGCAGCTGGGCGACCCGCGCCAGGTGCAGGTGGGTGACTACGTGCTGGCCATAGGCGCACCCTACGGTTTCGAGCAGACGGCCACGCAGGGCATCGTCAGCGCCAAGAGCCGTTCGCTGCCGGGCGACAGCGTCGTGCCCTTCATCCAGACCGACGCGGCCGTGAACCCCGGCAACTCCGGCGGCCCGCTGTTCGACGCGTCGGGCCGCGTCGTCGGCGTCAATGCGCAGATCTACTCGCAGAGCGGCGGCTTCCAGGGCCTGGCCTTCGCCATCCCCGTGGACGTGGCGCTGCGCGTGAAGGACCAGATCGTCACCCACGGCAAGGTCGAGCATGCCCGGCTGGGCGTCACGCTGCAGGACCTGTCGGCGCCGCTGGCCGCGTCATTCGGCCTGGGCTCGCCGGACGGTGCGCTGGTGTCCAGCGTCACGCCCGACAGCGCCGCCGCCAAGGCGGGGCTGAAGGCGGGCGACGTCATCACGGCCGTCGACGGCGAGGCGGTGCATGTGGCGGGCGACGTGTCCAGCCGCGTGGGCCTGGCCCGCCCCGGCGACAAGCTCAAGCTGGAGCTGTGGCGCGACAAGGGCCGCCTCAGCGAGACCGTGGCCCTGGGCCGTGCCGACAAGGACCAGCAGGAGGCCAGCGCCGCGCCCGAGCGCGGCTCGCTGGGCCTGGCGCTGCGGCCGCTGGAGCGCCAGGAGCTGCGCGGCTCCGGGCTGGACCATGGCCTGCTGATCGAGCGCGTGACCGGACCGGCGCAGCTGGCCGGCGTGCAGCCGGGCGACGTGCTGCTGGCGCTGAACGGCAAGCCGGTGCAGGACATCGATCAGGTGCGCGCCGCGATGAAGGGCAACCCCAAGCAGGTCGCGCTGCTGGTGTCGCGCGACGGGCAGCAGATCTTCGTGCCCGTGCGCCTCGGCTGACCTTCCGGGCCGGCGCAGCCGGCCCGCCCTGTGCCCGGCGGCCGCGCCGCCGGGACTCACTCCCCAAGGAGTACATGATGACGACACACCGCTTCTCCCCCGCCTTCCTGCTGGCCCTGGCCGCGATGGCCGGTTCCGCGCAGGCCGCCACGGTGGCCGCGCATGCCCGGGCCACCCCGCCCGCCGTGGCGCGCTCGCTGGCCCAGGGCCAGCGCATCGACGCCGAGCTGCGCCATGGCCGGCTGACGCTGATGCAGGCCAACGCGCTGCAGGACGCCCGTGCCATGCAGGAACAGCAGGCCCGCAGCCTGGCCGCCGGCCCGTCCGGCGTCGCGGCCGCGCTGGTGCTGAGCCACGAGCAGGACCGCCTGGACTGGGCCATCCATAGCGGCAACACGCAGTTCCTGTCGACGCACGGTTCCTGACCCGCACCTGGTAGCGCCCGCCTCACCCGGTGGGCCGGGCGCCACCTCAGAGCCGAATGTCCAGCGATAGATGCAGGGCTTGCGTGGAGCCCCGCCGCGGATCGGGGAAATAGCTCAGCCTCAGGCTGGTGGTTTCGCCCAGGCTGAAGCGCACGCTGGGAACGATGAGCGGCACCACGGGGCGGTCGTTGGAATAGGTCACCGTCCGCTCGAACTGGTAGCCCGAGCCATCCGGCAGCGGCACGGGCGCCGAGTCCTCGACGCTCAGCACCCGCCGCCCATAGCCGTTGACCAGGCCCAGCAGCAGCGAGAAGCGCTTCCGGTCGTCGATCTCCCACAGCCAGCCGCCGTAGGCGCTGGTACTGCGGTAGCTGTTGCGATACGCCCCCGCCACCCAGCCACTGCGCCAGTGCAGATAGAGGCCGGGATTGACGTTTTCGTAGCCTGAACGCGAGTGCAGGCTGACCATATGCAGGCCTATCAGGTCAGGCCTCAGATCCGAGGGGCCTTCCGTCGCCTGGGCACTGCCGGCCAGCATGGGAATCAACAGCGCCGCCGCCCGGACCGGGTGCAGCAATGGCAGGAGACAGGGAACCCACATTGAAATCGGCATCGTCAGAAAAGCAGGTAGGTCGAGTAGAGGAATCAGTGCCGGCCGGCAACACCGGTCCGCGGATCAGTATTTCGGCCAGCAGGCGCGGGCAGCCTCCGGCCCAGGGTGCGGCGCTGTCGCCGGGCCGTTCCCGTTAGGCCAGCATACGGCCCGCGACGGTCGCCCGCCGCTGTCGGCGAGGTCGATCAGCTGGGTACGGGACATCTGCTCGGCGCGTACGGCTGGCTGGCGACATGGCTTCGTGCGGGGCCGGCTTGCCAGATGACGGCTCGCCCCTTGAAACGACATCTGCCGCCACTAACCATGAAGTTATGAAGCGGCGCAATTCTGGGCAGCAGGCATTCACTTTCCACAAGGGAAAACAGCATGAGAACCTGTAAGTAGTTCACGCAAATGTTCAGCCAATGTTCAATGCCGAATGCTCGATATGCTCGCCGCAACTCGACAAGGAACCCCCGACTGACCATTGCCCGGCCTCAGGAGTGAAGCCGGCGATAGGACTGCCCGCAAGGACGCCCCAGCTAGGTTGGTTGAGCTCGTTGCGAGGACGACAACTCTCGACACTTGGCACTATCGGCCGTTCGGCCGCGAGTGCCGGCCGCATCGACCGCTTCGCCTACGGCTATTTGTTCGCGCTGGCGGTGGTGAGATTCAATTTCGCGGACTGAGCCCGATGACCCACCCCCGCTGGACCCTGCTGCTCGCCGCGCTGGCCGGCACCGCCGGCGTGGTCTACACGCTGCACGAGCCCGCCGAGCGCGCACCGGCCGCGGACCCGGCGCCCGGCGTGGCCGCGTTGCCGCTGCCCACGCCATTGCAGGTCAGTGCCGCCGGGACAGTCGCCCAGCCCTGGCCCGCGGCCGGCCCGCTCGCAGGCCGGCCCGCGCCGGCGGCCCCGCCGCCCCGCATCGGCTCGGAAGGCTACGGCCCGCACATCGAGCGCGCCCAGGCCAACGGTGACGCGGCCGCAGCCTGGGAGGCCGTGCAATGGCTGCGGCAATGCGCCTCGAACGAGGAGCGGCGCCAAAGCTACGAACTCGCGCGCGGCGAACGCATTCCGCAAGAAATGCTGACCCAGCTGATGCTTGAGGCCGACGCCGAAGGGCGCCTCTGCCAGACCGTCACCGCCCGGCACCGGGCCATGCTGCCGGACCTTGCCCTGCGGGCGATCCGGGGCGAAGTGCCGCATGCGGCCGTCGCCTTTGCGACGTTGGTCAGCCCCGGCGACATCGCGCCGGCTCTTCGCCAGGAAGTGGCCGACGCGCTGCGGCGCGATGCGAACGCCGGTCGACCGGAGAGCCTGCTCGGCGCATCGACGGACGGTGCCGCCTGGGGTCTGAGCGACGAAGAGAGGCTCGGCTATCTCGTCGCCTTCAGTGAAATGGACGGCAATGGCGGGCAAGCCTTGGTCAGGCAGTGGATCGCGCAGCGCACCATCCGGCTCAAAGCCGAACCCACGGCGCAGCAGCTATCCGCTGCGCAGGTCGCCGGCCAGCAGATCGTCGGCCGCGCGCGCGCCGGCAAGCCGCCCTGACGCCTGCTCAGGGCATCCCGTTCCCGACGTAGTCCGCGAACCCCGGTCGCCGGCCCAGCCGCTGCAGCCAGGCCTCAACGGCCGGCAGCTCGACGCGCGCGATGGGCGCGTTCTTCCAGCGCTGGGCGGACAGGCCAAGCACGATGTCGGCAAGGGTGAAGTCCGGTCCCGTGACGAAGGCACCCGTCCCGGCGAGTTGCCGGTCCAGCAGGCCCATGTGGCGGTTCCAGCTGTCGACGCTGGCGGCGATGGCCTCCGGCGTGGCGGGCTGGCCGCGCACCAGGGCCATGAAGGCCGTGCGCCAGGCGTTGTTCAGCTCGCCGGCCTGCCAGTCCATCCATTGCTCGACCCGGGCGCGAGCCTGCGCCTCGGCGGGCAGCAGCGCCGTTGCGCCGTGCCGGGCGGCCAGGTAGCGGCAGATGGCGTTGCTCTCCCACAGCACGAAGTCGCCGTCGATGAGGACGGGCACCAGGCCGTTGGGGTTCATCGCGAGGTACTCAGGCTCGCGGGGCGAGCGGAAACCCGCGCCCCAGTCCTCGCGGTCCAGGTCGAGGCCGAGTTGCGCGGCGGTCCACATGACCTTGCGCACGTTGATGGAGGTGAGGCGGCCGAGGAGTTTCAGCATGGCGGGCGCGCGGTGGGTGAGTGGGTCCGGCGATTGTGGCCGCGCCCGTCCAGATGCCATGCAGAATCGCAGCCCTTGCAGCCTCCTGCGCCGACAAAGGGTTCGCCATGTTCCAGATGGTCAAGGATGTGTTGACGGCCGCCGAGCTCCACGAGCTGACCCGGATCGCCGGCGCTCTGCAGTTCGTGGATGGCCGCGTCTCCAATCCGCACAGCCTGGCCAAGAACAACCTGCAGGTGGACATCGGCCAGCCCGAGGCGGGTCGCGCCGCGCAGATCGCCAACGCGGCCATCATGCGCAACGAGGAGATCCGCAACTTCGTCTTCCCCAAGCGGGTCGCCGCGCCGCTGCTGTGCAGGTACGACCCCGGCATGACCTACGGCGTGCACGCCGACTCGGCCTTGCTGCCCGTGCCGGGCGGGCCGCTGCGCTCTGACGTGTCGGGCACGCTGTGGCTCGGCGACCCCTCGAGCTACGATGGCGGCGAGTTACGCATCCACCTCGGCACCGAGGCCGTGACGATCAAGGGCGAGCCGGGCTCGATGAGCCTGTACCCGTCGACCACGCTGCACGAGGTCACGCCGGTGCGCTCGGGCCGGCGGCTGGTGATGATCACCTTCATCGAGAGCTATATCCCCGACCAGACCCAGCGCGAGCTGCTGTGGACGCTGAACGAGGTGAACGCGCTGGAGGGCTACAACATCACCTGGGAGAACCGCACGCGGCTGAACTTCATCAGCGCCAGCCTGCACCGCATGTGGTCGGCCTGAGGAAAAGCCGCCGGCAGCGCCGCTAGACGACCAGCCGCACCGTCCAGCGGCCCGCGTCGTCGCAGGCCAGCCGCACGAGGCCGGGACCGGCGACGCCGCCTATGCTGGCATCGGTCAGCCCGCTCAGCTCGCGCAGCAGCACGCTGACGCGCTGGTCCAGCCGCTTGGCGAGCCGCGCGAGCGCCACCGGCTCGCCGTCGGGCGCCAGCTCACGCAGCGTCTGCAGCAGCCGGGCTTGCATGCGCAACGAGCATGACCGGGATGGACTTCGACGTCGGCGTGCGCGCCACCCGCGAGAAGCTCTCCAGCGGCACGAGCGGATTCGTCTCGGGGTAATAGCTGGCGAGGCAGCCGCGCGGGATGTCGTAGGCGACCAGCAGGAAGCGCTCGGCGCGGCGCTGCTGCACTTCGGCGCCGCCCTCGGCGATGTAGAGGCTGGTGATGTCCACCCAGTCTCCGGCCTTCATGCCGAGATCCTCGATGTCGTCGGCATGGATGAAGACGACGCGGCGGTGGCCGTAGACGCCGCGGTAGCGGTCGTCGTGGCCGTAGATGGTGGTGTTGTACTGGTCGTGGGAGCGCAGCGTCGTCAGCGTGAAGACCCGCGCGTCGCGCTGGCGCTCGGCAACGCGTCGCTCGACCAGGTCGGTGGGCAGCGCGTGCGTGCTGAAGCTGGCCTTGCCGCCGGGCGTGGCCCAGACGCGCTCGCTGGCCGTGTTGCGCAGGCGGAAGCCGCCAGGCTGTCTGATCTTGTCGTTGAAGCCGGCGAAGTCCGGCAGCACGGCCTCGATCTTGTCGCGGATGGCGGCGTAGTCTCCGGCGAGCGCCAGCCAGGGCGTGCGGCTTTTCGTCAGGGTGGCGGCGGCCATGCGCGCGACCAGCATGGGCTCGGAGAGCAGGTGCTCGCTGGCCGGCGCGTTCATGCCCGAGGACAGGTGCACCATGCTCATCGAGTCCTCCACCGTGACGCCCTGCGGCCCGCCGGCCTGCACGTCGATCTCGGTGCGCCCCAGCACCGGCAGCACCAGGGCCTTGCGGCCATGCACGACATGGCTGCGGTTGAACTTGGTCGTGATGTGCACGGTCAGCTCGCACTGGCGCAGCGCCCGCCACGTCGCGGCGGTGTCGGGGGTGGCGGCGGCGAAGTTGCCGCCCATCGCGATGAAGACCTTGCCCTTGCCGTCCAGCATGGCCTGGATGGCGCCGACGGTGTCGTAGCCCGGTTCGCGCGGCGGCTCGAAGCCGAAGACCTCGCCCAGGCGGTCCAGGAAGGCCGGCGCGGGCCTCTCGTAGATGCCCATGGTGCGGTCACCCTGCACGTTGCTGTGGCCGCGCACCGGGCAGGCCCCGGCACCCTCGCGGCCCAGGTTGCCGCGCAGCAGCAGCAGGTTGACGATCATCTGGATGGTCGCCACCGAATGCCGGTGCTGGGTGATGCCCATGCCCCAGCAGGCGATGACGCGCTCGCTGCCCGCGTAGAGGTCGGCGGCCTGCACGATCTGCGCGTGCGTCAGGCCCGAGGCCTCGACCAGCGGCTCCCAGGGCTGCTCGCGCAGCTCGGCCGCGAAGGCGTCGAAGCCTTGCGTGTGCTCGGCGATGAAGGCCCGGTCCAGCGCACCGGTCTCGACGACGCGCTTGCACATGCCCTTGAGCAGCGCGAAGTCGCCGCCCACCTTGAGCTGGAAGTAGTGGCTGCTGATCGGCGAGTCGCCCAGCGTGGTCATCTCCAGCGCGTTCTGCGGGTCGGCGAAGCGCTCCAGGCCGCGCTCGCGCAGCGGGTTGAAGCTGAGGATGCGCGCGCCGCGCTTGCGGGCCGCGCGCAGCTCGCCCAGCATGCGCGGATGGTTGGTGCCCGGGTTCTGGCCGAACACGAGGATGCAGTCCGCCCGCTCGAAGTCCGCCAAGGTCACCGTGCCCTTGGCTACGCCGATGGTGGGCTTGAGCCCCGCGCCGCTGGGCTCGTGGCACATGTTGGAGCAGTCGGGGAAGTTGTTGGTGCCGTACTCGCGCACGAACAGCTGGTAGAGGAACGCCGCCTCGTTGCTGGTGCGGCCCGAGGTGTAGAAGATGGCCTGGTTGGGGTCGGGCAGCGCCTGCAGCTCGCGCGCGACCAGCGCAAAGGCGTCGTCCCAGGTGGTACGCCGATAGCGATCCGTCTCGGCGTCGTAGACCATGGGCTCGGTGAGGCGCCCCGTCGCCTCCAGCTCGTAGTCCGACGCCTCCGCCCATTCGCTCAGGGTCTTCGCGCCGATCACCTCCGGCGTCGCACGCCGCGCCGTCGCCTCGGCCGCGACGGCCTTGGCGCCGTTCTCGCAGAACTCGAAGGTGGAGCGGTGGTCGCGGTCGGGCCAGGCGCAGCCCGGGCAGTCGAAGCCGTCGGCCTGGTTGGCGTGCAGCAAGGTCTTCGCCCCCTTCACGGCCACGCCCTGCTCGTTCAGATGCCTGGCGACGCTCTTCAGCGCGCCCCAGCCACCGGCGGGGCCGTCGTACAGCTCGATCTTTTGTTCGCTCATCTTCCAGTCATCCATTCCGCCAGGTCCAGCGCGGCGCGACTGGGCGAGGGCTTCAGTATCCTGCGCGCCATGCGACGAGTTCTGATCATCGACGACCACCCCGGCGTGGGCCAGGCACTGGAGCTGCTGCTGTCCCTGCACGACATCGAGGCCAGCGTGGCCACCAGCCCCGAGGAAGGCCTGGCGCTGCTGGAGGCGCGGCCCTTCGGCCTCGTCATCCAGGACATGAACTTCACGGCCGACACGACGTCGGGCGAGGAAGGCGAGCAGCTGTTCCGCGCCATCCGCGCCAGGCGCCCCGACCTGCCGGTCATCCTGCTGACGGCCTGGACGCGGCTGGACGCCGCCGTCGCCCTCGTCAAGGCCGGCGCGGCGGACTACCTCGCCAAGCCCTGGGACGACGCCAAGCTTCTGGCCACGGTGGAGAACCTGCTGGAACTGGGCGAGGTGAACGGCGAGATCGCCCAGCTGCGCGAGGCCCGGCGCGAACGGCATGCGGCGCTGCTGCGCCGCCACGACCTGGCCGGCCTGGTGTTCGGCTCGGACGCGATGCTGAGCCTGCTGGAGCTGTCCGGCCAGATCGCCGCGGCGCCGGTGCCGGTGCTGATCACCGGGCCCAACGGCGCGGGCAAGGAGCGCGTCGCGGCCTTCGTCCATGCCAACTCGGCCGCCAGGGACGGCCCCTTCGTCGCGCTGAACTGCGGCGCGCTGCCGGCCGACCTCATCGAGGCCGAGCTGTTCGGCAGCGACAGCGGCGCCTACACCGGCGCGGCCAAGGCGCGCATGGGCCGCTTCGAGGCGGCGGACGGCGGCACGCTGTTCCTGGACGAGATCGGCAACCTGCCGCTGGCCGGCCAGGTCAAACTGCTGCGCGTGCTGGAGACGGGCCAGTTCGAGCGCCTGGGCTCCAGCAAGACGCGCCAGACCCGCGTGCGCGTGCTCAGCGCCACCAACGCGGACCTGCGCGCCATGGTCAAGGCGGGGACCTTTCGCGAGGACTTGTTCTACCGCCTCAACCTCATCGAGCTGAAGCTGCCCGCCCTGGCCGAGCGCCGCGACGACGTGCTGCCGCTGGCCGAGCACTTTCTGGCCGGCCGCGCGCGGCTGGGCGAGGCGGCGCGCGAGGCGCTGCTGGCCCACCGCTGGCCGGGCAATGTGCGCGAGCTGAAGAACGCACTGGAGCGTGCAGCCCTGCTGTGCCAGGGCAGCGAGATCACGCCAGCGCTGCTGGGGCTGGAGGACGCTGGCGGCAACGGCGCCTGGCGAAACCTCGACGAGCCCAGCCGCGAGGCCGTCACCGCGGCGCTGGCCGCGGCCGGCGGCATCGTCAGCCGCGCGGCCAGCCAGCTGGGGCTGTCGCGCCAGGCCCTGTACCGGCGACTGGAACGCTACGGGATCGCGCCGTGAGCTGGCTGCAGCCGCTGTCGCTGCGCACGCGGGCCATGCTGGCGCTGGCGCTGGCGGCGGTCGTGCCGCCACTGGTCATCCTCGGCGTGCGCAAGGTGGGGCTGGATGCGGGCGTCGCCCTCGCCGCCGCGGTGCTGGTGATGCTGCCGCTGATCGGCTGGCTGGCGGCGTTCTGGCTGGCGCCGCTGCTGCGGCTGACGCGCGCGCTGGAAGGCGCCGTGCTGAGCTACCGCGACGGCGACTTCAGCCTCAACCTGGCACCCAACGGCCCGCAGGAGCTGGCCGGGCTGACGCGGCTGCACGCAGAACTGGGCCTGGCCCTGCGCGAGCAGCGCCAGCACCTGACGCAGCGCGAGCTGCTGCTGGACACCATCGTGCAGAACACGCCGGTCGCGCTGGTGCTGACCGCGGCGAGCGAACGCATCGCCATCGCCAACCTGGCCGCGCGCCAACTGCTGGGGGACGGCCGCAGCCTGACCGGGCTGGACTTCCCCAGCGTCATCGCGGCCCAGCCGGAGACGCTGCGCGAGGCCCTCGCCGGCGACGGCGACCGGCTGTTCGCGGTGACACTGCCCGACGGCTCCGAGGAAACCTTCCACCACAGCACCCGGGCGTTCCGGCTGCAGGGCCAGCCGCACCGGCTGCGGCTGCTGCGGCGCATGACGCGGGAACTGTCGCGCGCCGAGGTGGCGACGTGGAAGCGCGTCATCCGCGTGCTCAGCCATGAGCTGAACAACTCGCTGGCTCCGATCTCGTCGCTGGCCCACAGCGGCGCCGAGCTGGCGCGGCGCGGCAACATCGAGCGCCTGCCCCAGGTGCTGGCCAGCATCGGCGAGCGCGCGGAGCATCTGCACGGCTTCCTGTCGGGCTATGCGCGCTTCGCCAAGCTGCCGGCGCCGCGCCGCCAGGCGGTGGACTGGTCGGCCTTCCTGGCCCGCATGGCCACGCTGGGCGAATTCCGCATCGACGGCCCGCTGCCCGAGCAGCCCGGCTGGTTCGACCCAGCGCAGATCGAGCAGGCCTTGCTCAACCTGATCAAGAACGCCCACGAATCGGGCAGCGACCCCGACGAGGTGGCGCTGCGCCTGCGCATGGAGGGCAGCGAGCTGCGCATCGAGGTGCTGGACCGCGGCCCCGGCATGAGCGAGGCGGTGCTTGCCCAGGCCCTGCTGCCGTTCTATTCCACCAAGCGCTCGGAGCCCGGCTCCCAGGGCGGCGCCGGCCTGGGCCTGGCGCTGGTGCGCGAGATCGCCGAGGCCCACGACGGCCGTATCGCGCTGGCCAACCGTGACAACGGCGGGCTGCGCGTGGCCATCCGGCTGCCCAGCGTCCCGCCGACCGGGGATGGCAGGCCCGGCAGTCCGTGAAAGACTGGCCGTCTTCAGCAACGGCCAATCGACGAACTCCGGCGGCAAAGGTCCGCCGACGATCAACAAGACGTCATCGGCGGCTACAGCTTCAGCTATGGCACGGCGCTCTATCTGAGGTCGGGGCTGGTCACCAGCATCTCCGGCAACGGCGCGGCCGACTTCTCCGACGCCGCGCAGTTCACCGGCATGAGCCTGCCGCAGGACGCCACGGTCCATGTGATGTCCGGCGTCAGCGCGGCGGACTACGGGCATGGCCTTCGCGGGCAACGGCAACGGCACGATCTGCGAGAACCTGGCCTGCGCCGACGGCGGCTTGCCGCCCATCCCGGAGGCCGGGACCTATGCGCTGCTGCGGCCCGGCCTCGGCGTCATCGCCTGGGTGGTGCGGCGCCGCCGCTGAGCCCCGGCGGGCCGGCGCCGGTCGGCTGGCGCCGTGAGCGAATGCGCGGCGGAGCCCGGTTTGCGGCGCAGGGGGGATGGTGGCACCCTGGGGCCACCCCTAATATGCTGCGCCATGCGCATGCCCAACCTGTCACTGCCGCCGCCGGCCGCCGCCGCTCCGCTGGAGGAAGGGCAGGCCCTGGGCGTGTGGCGGCTGATCCGGCCGCTGCTCGACGGCGAGCTGGCGCATGCGGGCCAGTGGTACAGCGCCCACCATGCGCTGGCCACCGAGCAGCAGGCCGCCGTCCTGGTGCTGGACCGCAGCGACCAGGGCGCCGGCGTCATGCTGCGCTACGCCGACCAGGCCGGCGACCTCGCCAAGCTGCAGCACCCGCACATCGCGGTGCCCAGCGACAGCGGCGTGACGCCCGACGCCCACCCTTATCTGATCCTCGAAGGCATGCATGGCGAGCCGCTGCTCCCTCGGCTGCAGCAGCTCGACCTGCGCAAGCGCGTCGAGCTGCTCGTGCAGCTGTGCGAGGCGCTGCGCACGGCCCACCAGCAGGGCTGGCTGCTGGCCGAGATCGACCCGTCCATGATCTGGCTGGACCCCGACGGCAACGTGCGCCTGATGGGCCTGGGTCTGGCCCGCATCCCCGACCCGACCGACCCCTTCGACCGCGGCCTGAGCCTGGGGGCCTCGCCGGCCTTCATCGCGCCCGAGCGCCGCAACGGCGAACCACCCAGCCTGGCCAGCGAGGTCTACGGCCTCGGCGCGCTGTGCCGCGTCTTGGTCTGCGGCTGGGAAGACACGCCCAGGGGCCTGGCGCCGCTGCGCAGCGGCGCCGGCCAGCAGTGGCCCCTGCTGAAGGAGGCCCAGCAGGCCAGGCTCGACACGCTGCTGCGCGCCGCCATGGCCGAGTCGCCCGAGCTGCGCACGCGCGGCGCCGAGGGCCTGGCCGACGAATTGCGCGAATGGCTGGGACTGAGCCCGCCGCGCAGCGCACTGGCGCCGGCCGAGCCGGCGGCGCCCAAGCCTGCGGCCTGGTGGCGGCGCTGGCTTTGGCTGGGCGCCGCGCTAGGCCTGGGCCTGCTGGCCATGGCCGCGCGCATCGTCGAGCCGACCGAGCCGACCGCCAGCTCCCAGCACCAGCCCCGCGGCTGAGCGCCGTCCCCGGCGTGGCACCGGCAAACGACCGGCACCGCCGGGTTGGGGGGATTGTGTGGGGATGCACGCCGCGCGGGCCTCGGCAACAATGCGAGCCCCCATCCCGGAGGTCCTCATGGCCCCTTCGCTGCGCGCGATGCCGATTGCCGCCTGCAACGCCCCGCCCCCGGCCGCCGCGGCCACCGGCGACATGACGACCACGGTCGTCCCCGGCCCGCGGTGGCAACACTGATGGCGGCCGTCGGTACCCAACCCGCGCGCACGGGCCTGCTGGGCCTCGGCGAACTCAGGATCATCCTGCCGGGCACGCGGCTGCAGTGGCTGGCCCTGGCGGCGGGCCTGGGCCTGGGCTGCATCGGCGCCGAGCTGGCCTGGCACCATCCGCTGTCCGGCTCGCTGGCGCTCGCGGCCTGGAGCGCCATGGTGCTGCTGGCGGCGCTGTTCTGGATCAAGACGCCCCTGCTGCTGCTGGCACCGCTGCCGCTGCTCGGGTTGGCGCCGTGGAGCGGCTGGATCACCTTCGAGGAAATGGACCTGCTCGTCACGGCCTGCGGCTGTGGCGGCTACCTCGCCTACGCGCTGCAGCTGAATGCGCGCGACCGGGCGCCCGCCTGGCGCCATGCCCTGGCCTACTCGCCGGTCGTCGTCGTGCTCATCCTCGCGCTGGCGCTGTCCGCCGCCTGGAGCATGAAGCGCGGCTTCGCCGACGCCGGCGGCTTCACCTTCGGCTGGTTCCAGGGCTACCACGAGGCGATGAACTCGGTGCGCAATGCCAAGGCCATCTTCCTCGTGCTGGCCCTGCTGCCGCTGTGGATGGCCGCCGCGGCCGCGCGGCCGCGGGGCTTCTCGCGCGGCCTGCTGCTGGGCCTGGTGCTGGCGCTGGCCGGCGGCAGCGCCGCGGCACTGTGGGAGCGCCTGGCCTACACGGAGCTGCTGGACTTCTCCACCGACTACCGCACGACGGCGCTCTTCTGGGAGATGCATGTCGGCGGCGCCGCGCTGGACGGTTTCCTCGTGCTGACCCTGCCCTTCGCGCTGCTGGCGCTGCTGCGCACGCGCTCGCCCTGGCACTTCGGGGCCGGCCTGGCCATCGTGCTGCTGGCGGCCTATGCGATCCTCACGACCTTCTCGCGCGGCGTCTACCTGGCGCTGCCGCTGGCGCTGATCCCCATGGTGCTGCTGGCCGACGCCCAGCGCCGCCGCGCGGCGGCCTCGGGGCCGGAAAGCAGCCACATCGACGGCGAGCAGGGCGCCGTCGACGCCCCCATGTCGCGCCCGGCCAAGCTCGGCGCCCTGGCCATGGCTGCGGCCTTCGCGCTCGCGGCGGCCCTGGTCTTCGGTGGCGGCGGCTACCGCGGCCTGCTGGCGCTGTTCTTCGTCATGGTGGTCTTGCTGAGCATGCCGGCCAGCCTGTGGCTGCCGCCGCTGGGCCAGCGGTTGACGGCACTGCTGATGGGCGGCCTGCTGGCCCTGCTGCTCGGCGGCGCGAGCTGGGCGCTGTCGCTGGCCGTGCCCAAGGCGGCCTATGTGCTGCATGCCGTCGCCCTGGCGTGCTGCGCGCTGCTGCGCTGGCGCGACGCGCCGGGCCAGGCGCGCCCCATCTACGTGCTGCTGGTGTCGACCTGCTGGTTCTGGCTGCTCGCGACCATGGTCATCGTCGCCGACTACTGGGGCGGCACGGCCGGCCGCTGGACGGCCCTGGCCGCCGGTTTCGCGCTGGCGGCCATCTGGGCCGCCATGCTGCTGGAGCCGCGGCTGTGGCCGCTGCAGGGCGCCGGCAGCGCCGGCAAGGCCGGCTGGCGCAAGCGCGCCCTGCTGGTGGCCGGCCTGCTGCTGGTCATGGCCGTCGTCGCGGCCCTGGGCGGCGGCGCCTACCTGCGCGACCGCGTCGCCAGCTGGAAGGAAGACGGCCAGACCCGGCTGACGCATTGGCATGAAGGCCTGGGGCTGCTGCATGGCGGGCGGCAATGGCTGCTCGGCAAGGGCTCGGGTCGTTTCGTGTCCAGCAATTTCTATGAGGGTCCGGCCAGCGCCCAGATCGGCGACTACCGACTGCGCACCGGGGAGGCCGAGAGCTATCTCGCGATGGCCGCCGGCAAGCATTTGCTGGGCCAGGGCGAGCAGTTCCGCATCAGCCAGCGCATCGCCGCCCCCGCGCCCGGCCCGGTGACGCTGCAGGTCGTCAGCCGCACGGCGGCGGACGCCCACCTGATGATGCAGATCTGCGAGAAGAACCTGATCTATCCGGACAACTGCAGCACCCTGGAGGTGCTGCTCAAGCCGCTGCGGCCCGAGGGCACGGCCGAGGACGCGCCCGCGCCGACCGGCATGGGCGCGTGGCAGACCGGCCAGTACCAGCTCGGCCCCGTGCCCGCCCTCGGCGGCGACTGGTGGGCACCCCGCTTCGTGACCTTCTCCATGGCCCTGGACACGCGCGGTGCGCGCGTCGACATCGGCCGCATCGCCATGAAGGACGCCCAGGGCCGCCAGCTGCTGCAGAACGGCGACTTCAGCCACGAGATGGCGCACTGGTTCTTCTCCAGCGACCGCAACCACCTGCCCTGGCACATCAAGAACGCGGCCCTGCACGTGTTGTTCGAGCAAGGCCTCGTCGGCCTCGCGCTGCTGGGCGGCGCCTACCTGCTGGCCCTGGTGCGCCTGAGCTTCGGCCGCGGCCGCGACCATCCGCTCGCGCCGGCCATCGTCGCCGGGCTGATCGGCTTCGGCGCGGTGGGCGCCTTCGACAGCCTGCTGGATGCGCCGCGCATCGGCTTCCTGTTCTTCACGCTGCTGCTGCTGGGCCTGGGCCTGAGGGCCTTGCCCGGGGAGGGCGTGGCAAGGGTGGCATGATGCGCCCCCCATGTCTGCCGCCCCGCCGTCCGCCGGCCTGAACCCGGCCCAGCTCGCCGCCGTCCACCACCTGAGCGGCCCCTGCCTCGTCATCGCCGGCGCGGGCTCGGGCAAGACGCGCGTCATCACGACCAAGATCTGGCAGCTGCTTCAGTCGGGCTACCGGCCCGGCCAGATCGCCGCCATCACGTTCACGAACAAGGCCGCGCAGGAGATGCGCGAGCGCGCCAAGGCGCTGGTGGGCAACAAGGCGGCCAAGGACCTGGCAATCTCGACCTTCCATTCGCTGGGCGTGCGCCTGCTGCGCGAGGAAGGCACGCGGCTCGGGTTGAAGGAGCAGTTCTCCATCCTCGACAGCGACGACGTGCTCAACGTGCTGAAGGATGCCGGCGGCACGACGGACATGAACCAGGCGCGGCGCTGGCAATGGACCATCTCGCTGTGGAAGAACCAGGGCCTGAACGCGGCCCAGGCCGCGCAGGTCGCCCAGGACGATGACGAGCGCGCGGCCGCCGCCGTCATGGTGCGCTATCAGGAGCGCCTCGCGGCCTACCAGGCGGTGGACTTCGACGACCTCATCACGCTGCCGCTGAAGCTGCTGACCACCGATGACGAGGCCCGCGCCAAGTGGCAGGCCAAGCTGCGCTACGTGCTGGTGGACGAATACCAGGACACCAACGCCGTGCAGTACGAGCTGCTGAAGGCCCTCGTCGGCGAGCGCGGCATGTTCACGGCGGTGGGCGACGACGACCAGTCCATCTACGGCTGGCGCGGCGCCACCATCGAGAACCTGAAGCGGCTGCCGACCGACTACCCGGCGCTCAAGGTCATCCCGCTGGAGCAGAACTACCGCTCCACCGGCGCCATCCTGCGCGCGGCCAACCATGTCATCGCCGGCAACCCCAAGCTGTTCGAGAAGAAGCTGTGGAGCGAGTACGGCGACGGCGAGCCCATCGCGCTGCTGGAGGCCGACGGCGAGGAGCACGAGGCCGAGCGCGCCGTGGCCCGCATCCAGCAACTGCGCGCCGACGGCAAGGGCCCGGCCTTCAAGGACTTCGCCATCCTCTACCGCGCCAACCACCAGGCCCGCGTCTTCGAGCAGGCGCTGCGCCGCGCGCAGATCCCCTACAAGGTCTCGGGCGGCCAGAGCTTCTTCGACAAGGCCGAGATCAAGGACTTGTGCGCCTGGCTGCGCCTGCTGGTGAACCCCGACGACGACCCCGCCTTCCTGCGCGCCGTCACCACCCCGAAGCGCGGCATCGGCCACACGACGCTGGGTGCGCTCAGCACCTTCTCGGCGCAGTGGAAGTGCAGCATGTTCGAGGCCCTCTTCTCCGAGAGCCTGGCCACGGCCGTCACGCCCCGCGCGCTGGCGCAGCTGCACGAGTTCGGCCGCGCGGTGAACGAGCTGCAGTACCGCGCCAAGCACACCGAGGGCCACACCGCCGCGCACGCGCTGCTGACGGAGTGGCTGAAGGACATCGCCTACGAGGCCCACCTCGTCGACAACGAGGAGAACGAGAAGGTCGCCCAGGCGCGCTGGGGCAATGTGCTGGACTTCGTCGACTGGGTGTCCAAGCGCTGCGGCGGCCAGCACAGCGAGGAGGACGGCGTCAGCTTCACCGAGCCCAAGCAGAGCGTGCTGGACGTGGCCCAGACCATCTCCGTCATCCTGTCGCTGGCCGAGCGCGGCGACGAGCAGGACCAGGTCACGCTGACGACGCTGCATGCCTCCAAGGGCCTGGAATGGCCGCACGTCGTGCTGGCCGGTGTCAACGAGGGCCTGCTGCCCTTCAAGCGCGAGGAGGCCGAGCTGACGCCCGAGGCGCTGCAGGAGGAGCGGCGGCTGATGTACGTGGGCATCACCCGCGCGCGCACGACGCTGGCTGTTTCAACTTTGCGCAGACGTAAAAAAGGCCGGGACACCGTCGTGGGCATTCCCAGCCGCTTCCTGGCCGAGATGAAGCTCAACGAGGGCGGCACACGCGAGGATCCCAGGGAAAAGCTCAAGCGCATGCGCGAAGAGCTGGCCGCCAAGGCCGCCGCACGCGCATCCGCACAAGATCAAGCCTGATCGCCCATTCGCGGGGGTCCCCCCCTGGTGCGTGAAGTCTTCACATCTCAGTCGCGCTAGGCTGCGAACAATGCGATCAGCCCCTTATTCCTCATGGTGAGCCGCATGAAAGCCCTGGTCCTTGCCGTCGCCCTCGCTGCCCTCAGTTCCTCCGCCCTGGCCGGTGCCACGCGCGAGGCACACCCCAAGGCCGCGGTGGACAAAACGGCGACCAGCGTGATGGCCGACGCCAGCCGCCTGGGCTCGGCCAGCCTGACCTCGCTGAACGGCAGTCCCTGGGCGCCGCAGAACCTCCCGGCCGAGAGCGATTTCGACAGCCCCTCGCCCGAGGTCGACGCCGGCACCGTGTTCATCGTCCTAGGCGTCTTGGTCGTGGCCCTGGCCCGCCCGGTCAGCCGCGCGCTGCGCCGCCAGGAGCAGCACCGCCGCGCCACGGCGCTGGCCAGCACCCTGGGCCACGCGCCGCGCCACTGAGAGCCCCCGCCACCGACGCTAGATCGCCAGCGGATCCACGTCCACGGCCCAGCGCAGCACCGCCTTGTGCTCGCGCTTGAGCGCCAGCAGCTCGGGCACCCAGCCGCGCAGGAAGGCCTGCAGCCGCGCGCGCTGCCCGGCCTCCATCAGCATCTGCATGCGCTCCACGTCGGCCACGCGAGCCACGGCATGCGGCACCGGCGGATAGACCAGCACGCCCTCGTCATGGGCCAGCGCCGCCGCGGCGTCGAGGAAGGCCTTGGCCGCCTCCGCCGTGCGTGCTTCGGCGCGCAGCAGGGCCAGGTGCGAGAACGGCGGCAGGCTGGCCGAGCGGCGCTCGGCCAGCTGGTCGCGCGCGAAGCGCTCGTAGTCGTGGCGCGCCAGTGCCTGGTAGAGGGCGTGGTCGCGATGCCAGGTCTGCACCCACATCTCGGCCGGCGTCTCGCCCGACGCGTCCCGCCCTGCCCGGCCGCCGGCCTGCATCAGCAGCGCGAACAGCCGCTCCGGCGCGCGGAAGTCGCTGCTGAACAGCGCGCCGTCCGGGTTCACGGCGGCGACGAAACGGATGCGACGGAAGTCGTGGCCCTTGGTGATCATCTGCGTGCCCACGAGGATGTCCACCTCGCCGTCGTGCACGGCCTTCAGCTGCGCCTCCAGTTCGCCCTTGCGGCGCGTGGAGTCGGCGTCGATGCGCAGCACGCGCGCGCCGGGCAGCGCCTCGGCCAGCTGCTCCTCCAGTCGCTCGGTGCCGCGGCCTATGGGCGCGATGTCGTGGTTGCCGCAGTTGGGGCAGGCGCGCGGCACGCGCTCGGTGAAGCCGCAATGGTGGCAGCGCAGCGTGCGGTCGCGCTTGTGGAATACGCGCCAGGCGCTGCAGTGCGGGCAGTCGCTCTTCCACTGGCATTCGCCGCAGTGCAGCACCGGCGCATAGCCGCGGCGGTTCAGGAACACCAGGCTCTGCTCGCCGCGCTCCAGCCTCTGCTTCAGCGCAGCCAGCAGCGGCGCGGTCAGCGCGGTGGTCACGCCGGCGGTGGCAGGCAAGGCCTTCATGTCGAACAGCTTCACCCTGGGCAGGGCCCCCCCGCCGATGCGAGCTGCCAGCGTCAGCCGCTCATAACGGCCGCTCTCGGCGTGCTGCCAGCTTTCCAGCGACGGTGTGGCCGAGCCCAGCACGACGGGGATCTTCAGATCATGGGCGCGCCAGACGGCCAGATCGCGCGCCGAGTAGCGTGCGCCGTCCTGCTGCTTGTAGGAGGGGTCGTGCTCCTCGTCGACGACCAGGAGCCCCAGCTCCGGCAGCGATGCGAACACCGCCAGCCGCGTACCGAGCACGAGGCGTGCGCGCCCCAGATGGGCGGCCAGCCAGTTCTGCAGGCGCTGGGCCGGCGTCAGCGCGCTGTGCAGCGACACGATGGCCAGCGGTTGCGGCAGCAGGGCCGCGAAGCGCTCGGTGAAGCGGGCTTCCAACTGGGGCGTCAGGTTGATCTCCGGCACCAGCACCAGCACCTGGCGGCCGGCGGCCAGCGCGGCCTCGGCGGCGCGCAGATAGACCTCGGTCTTGCCGCTGCCGGTCACGCCGAACAGCAGCAGCGGCCTGGGCGTGGCGCCGGCGAGCTGGCCTTCGATGGCGGCGACCGCCAGTGCCTGTTCGGGCGCCAGTTCGGGCCTGACCGGCTCGGGAGGCGCCACGGTCTTGGTCACCTTGCGCTCCAGCTTGCGCAGCCGCGCCGTCAGCTGCTCGGGCGACAGTTCACGCAACTGCGGCGGTAGCACCGCGCTGGCCAGCTCGCCGACGCTGCGCTGGTAGTAGCCGGCCGCGAAGTCCAGCAGCCGGCACCAGTCGGCCCCCAGCGGCGCCAGCCCGTCGAACACCGCGGCCACCGGCCGCAGGGCGACCTGCGGGACCGCGCCCCCGCCCCCCGGCCAGACGACGCCCAGCAACTCGCGCCTGCCCAGCGGCACCCGCACCAGCGTACCGGATGCAAGCGCCTGCTCACTCGCATAGTCAAGCGGGCCGTTCAGGCCGCTGTGCTGAGGGGCGTCGACAGCTACCCGCACCGTCGTGGGGCAGGGCATGTCAGCCATGCGCAGCTCCGCGCTTCTTGTGAAGCAGTGGCTCAGCAAGCACCCGCAAGTTCATGATTTTGAAAGGCTCTTGGGTTGCCCACAATTTCTGTGGATAAGTTTGTGAGCAATTTCGCCCGCCGTGGCCGAACGAGCATCCGACCGGTCCCGGGCGGCGCGCCGAGGTGCTCCCCGACGTTTTTCGAAGTTCCTTTGAAATCAATCACTTAGGAACAACTCGGGAAAACTCTTAGCTGCGCCGCATCAAACACCGCCGACAACGCCCGCATCCCAATATTTGGGGATAAGTCCGTTGCCAACTGCAGATCTGATGGCCTCGTCAGGGCGCCGCGCGCAGCCTGCGGGAGTGGCTGTGCACCTCGTCCACCAGGGCCGTCACGCTCTCGGGCGGCGTGAACTGGCTGATGCCATGGCCGAGGTTGAAGATGTGGCCGCTGCCGGCCGCAGGCCTGCCGAAACTGTCCAGCACCGCGCGAACCTGGGCACGCACGGCTTCGGGCGGCGCGAAGAGCACGTTAGGGTCCAGATTGCCCTGCAGCGCGACGCGGTCGCCGACGCGGGCCCGGGCCGCGCCGAGGTTCATGGTCCAGTCCAGGCCCACGACATCGGCGCCGGCCGCGGCGATCTCGTCCAGCCACAGCCCGCCGCCCTTGGTGAACAGGATGCGCGGGATGCGCTGGCCCTCGTGCTCGGTCTTCACCTGCGCCAGCACCTGGCGCGAGTAGGCCAGGCTGAACTGCTGGAAGGCGCCATCGGCCAGCACGCCGCCCCAGGAGTCGAACAGCATGACGGCCTGGGCGCCGGCCTCGATCTGCGCGTTCAGATAGGCCGCGACCGCGCGCGCGTTCACGTCCAGGATGCGGTGCATCAGGTCGGGGCGCGCATACATCAGGCTCTTCACGAGCCGGTAGTCGTCGGAGCCGCCGCCCTCCACCATGTAGCAGGCCAGCGTCCAGGGGCTGCCCGAGAAGCCGATCAGCGGCACGCGGCCGTTCAAGGCCTTGCGGATGGACGTGACGGCGTCGAAGACATAACGCAGCCTGTCCATGTCAGGCACGTCCAGCGCCGCGACGGCCGCCTCGTCACGCACGACCTTGGCGAACTTCGGGCCCTCGCCTTGCTGGAAGCTCAGGCCCAGGCCCATCGCGTCCGGCACGGTCAGGATGTCGCTGAACAGGATGGCCGCGTCCAGCGGGTAGCGCTCCAGCGGCTGCAGCGTCACCTCGGTGGCGTAGTCGGTGTTCGTCGCCAGCCCCATGAAGCTGCCGGCCTTCTCGCGCGTGGCACGGTACTCGGGCAGGTAGCGGCCGGCCTGGCGCATCAGCCAGACGGGCGTGTGGTCGGTGGGCTGGCGCAGGCAGGCGCGCAGGAAGCAGTCGTTTTGCAGGGGGGCGAACATCGCCGGATTATCCCCGCCGGCCCCGGCCGGTTGCGGCCCCGGGCAGGCAGCCGGCGCGCCGATTCACGCCAGCTGCAGGCTCTGCCGCCCCACCCAGCTCTCACCGGCCTGCAGCTCGACGGGACGACCGATGCAGGCCGCCTCCACGCACAGCATCTCGGACCAGCCTTCGGGCGGCATGTCGGCCAGGCCGGCACAGCGCTCGGGGCCGGGGTTCCAGACCACCGCGTCCTCGAAACCCTGCTGCCGGACGACGACCTGCCGGCGGTCCTCCGTGACGAGCAGTGGCCGCTCCTTCACGCCGAAGTAGATGCGGTCCAGGTCCAGCACGCCCTTCTCGCCGGTCAGCAGCAGGTCCATGCGCTGCAGCGCCTCGGCCTGCTTGACCTGGTCGAAGTAGCGCAGGCCGGCCAGTCCCTCGACGCTGACCGCGTCCAGGTCCGCCACGCGCAGATAGGTGTGCAGCGCGGTCGTGAACTGCAGCGGCGTATCGCCCGTGTTCTCGCAGGCCAGCTCGATGTCCAGCGTGCGTCCGCCCACGCGCACGCTCAACTCCAGCTCGAAGGCATGGGGCCAGATCGCGCGCGTCGCGTCGCCGTCGCGCAGGCGCAGCACGGCCAGAGCGTCGTCCCTGCCCTGCTCCTGGCTGACCAGCTCCCAGGGCTGCGTGCGCGCGAAGCCATGCTTGGGCAGCGGGCCGCGGCCGGAGAACTGCGGGAAGCACACCGGCACGCCGCCGCGGATAGCTTGGCCCGGAGCGAACTCGCTGCGCGGGGACAGGTAGAGCTGCTCGGGCGCGCCGGCGGGCGTCCAGGAGAGCAGGTGGGCGCCATGCAGGCTCAGCGTGGCGGTGGCGCCGTCGGGAGCAGTCAGTCGGAGGGCGTCGTTCGTCGCGGTCATGGGAATCAGCCTTCGGAAAACAAAACGGCAGGCTCTGGGCCTGCCGTCATCGTCTCACCCTGGCGGGGCGGGAGACTTACTTCTTGAGGAACTTGCGCAGCGCGGCGATCTGGGCCGCCTGGATGGCCAGCTCGCCCTGGATCGCTGCCTGGTCGAGCTTGTCCTTGGCGTTGCGCAGCGCTTCCTCGGCGGCCTTCTTCGCTTCCAGCGCCTTGGCCTCGTCGAGGTCCTTGCCGCGGATGGCGGTGTCGGCCAGCACGGTCACGCGGTTCGGCTGCACCTCGAGGATGCCACCGGCGACGAAGACGAATTCTTCGCTGCCATCGGTGCGCTCGATGCGCACGGCGCCCGGCTTGATGCGGGTGATCAGCGGCGTGTGCTTGGGCAGGATGCCGAGCTCGCCGGACTCGCCCGGCAGGGCGACGAACTTGGCCTCGCCGGAGAAGATCTGCTCTTCGGCGGAGACCACGTCGACGTGGAGGGTTGCCATATCAATCGTCCTGGGCTGATGGGTTGGGAAGACTCAGTGAAGCAACGGGGCCGAGGCCCCGCAGCGCTTTACTGGATCTTCTTGGCCTTCTCGAATGCCTCGTCAATGGTGCCGACCATGTAGAAGGCCTGCTCCGGCAGCGCGTCGCACTCGCCGTTGACGATCATCTTGAAGCCGCGGATGGTTTCCTTCAGCGGCACGTACTTGCCGGGGGTGCCCGTGAACACCTCGGCGACGTGGAAGGGCTGCGACAGGAAGCGCTGGATCTTGCGGGCGCGGGCCACGGCCAGCTTGTCTTCCGGCGACAGTTCGTCCATGCCCAGGATGGCGATGATGTCGCGCAGTTCCTTGTAGCGCTGCAGCACGGCCTGGACCGAGCGGGTCGTCGTGTAGTGCTCTTCGCCGACGACGTTGGGGTCGATCTGGCGGCTGGTGGAGTCCAGCGGGTCGACGGCGGGGTAGATACCCAGCGCGGCGATGTCACGCGACAGCACGACGGTGGCGTCCAGGTGGGCGAAGGTCGTGGCGGGCGACGGGTCGGTCAGGTCGTCCGCAGGGACGTAGACGGCCTGGATGGACGTGATCGAGCCGACCTTGGTCGACGTGATGCGCTCCTGCAGGCGGCCCATTTCCTCGGCCAGCGTCGGCTGGTAGCCCACGGCGGAAGGCATGCGGCCCAGCAGTGCGGACACTTCCGTGCCGGCCAGCGTGTAGCGGTAGATGTTGTCCACGAAGAACAGCACGTCGCGGCCTTCGTCACGGAACGACTCGGCGATGGTCAGGCCGGTCAGGGCCACGCGCAGACGGTTGCCCGGGGGCTCGTTCATCTGGCCGTAGACCATGGCGACCTTGGAGTCTTCCAGCTTGTCCTGGACGACCACGTTGGAGTCCGACATCTCGTGATAGAAGTCGTTGCCCTCACGGGTGCGCTCACCCACGCCGGCGAACACGGACAGACCGCTGTGCGCCTTCGCGATGTTGTTGATGAGCTCCATCATGTTCACGGTCTTGCCGACGCCGGCGCCGCCGAACAGGCCCACCTTGCCGCCCTTGGCGAACGGGCAGATCAGGTCGATCACCTTGATGCCGGTTTCCAGCAGGTCCTGCGACGGGCTCAGCTCGTCATAGGCGGGAGCCGCGCGGTGGATGGAGGCGGTCAGCTCGGAGGAGACCGGGCCGCGCTCGTCGATGGGGTTGCCCAGCACGTCCATGATGCGACCGAGGGTGGCCTTGCCGACCGGCACCTTGATGGTGTCGCCGGTGTTGTAGACCTCGGTGCCGCGGCGCAGGCCGTCGGACGAACCCAGCGCAATGGTGCGGACCACGCCGTCGCCCAGCTGCTGCTGCACTTCCAGCGTCAGGGCCGAGCCTTCCATCTTCAGCGCGTCGTACACCTTGGGCATGTTGTCGCGCGGGAACTCCACGTCCACGACGGCGCCAATGCACTGAACGATCTTGCCGACGGTTTGAGTGTTAGCCATTTGTGCGTTCCTTCAATTCAAATCTTTGCGTTCGGGCTGGATCAGCCCACCGCGGCCGCGCCGCTGACGATCTCGGACAACTCTTTGGTGATCGCGGCCTGGCGGGTCTTGTTGTAGACCAGCTTCAGCTCGCCGATCAGCGTGCCGGCGTTGTCGGTCGCAGCCTTCATGGCCACCATGCGGGCGGACTGCTCGCTGGCCATGTTCTCGGCGACGGCCTGGAAGACCAGCGCTTCCGTGTAGCGCACCAGCAGCTCGTCGATGACGGTGGCGGCGTCGGGCTCGTAGATGTAGTCCCACGAGTGGCCGGACTGGCCGGTCGCCATGTCGCTGGCCTTGAGCGGCAGCAGCTGGTGCACCTGCACCTCTTGCTTCATCGTGTTGATGAACTGCGTGTAGCAGAGGTAGACGGCGGACAGCTTGCCGGCGGCGTAGGCGTCGAGCAGCACCTTGACGGGGCCGATCAGGGCCTCGATGTGGGGCTGGTCACCGAGCTGCGTGGCGTGGGCCACGACCTTGGCGCCGACGCGGTTCATGAAGCCCAGGCCCTTGCCGCCGATGGCGACGACCTCGGCCGACTGGCCCGCGTTCTCCAGCTCCTTGAGCTTGGCCGTGGCCGCGCGCAGCAGGTTGGTGTTCAGGCCACCGCACAGGCCCTTGTCCGTCGTGACGACGACCATGCCGACCGCCTTCGCGTCCTCGTTCTTGACGAGGAAGGGATGGCGGTACTCCGGGTTGGCCTTGGCCAGCTCGGCGGCGATGTTGCCGATCTTCTCGGCGTAGGGGCGGGCCGAGCGCATCCGTTCCTGCGCCTTGCGCATCTTGGACGCGGCGACCATCTCCATCGCCTTGGTGATCTTCTTGGTGTTCTCGACCGACTTGATCTTGCCGCGGATTTCTTTGCTTGAAGCCATTCGAACTCCTAGTTCAGTGCGGGGCTAAGTTGAGGCTCGGCCCCGCGTGTTCCGTGGCTTCAGGCGAAGGACTTCTTGAAGGCCGTGATCGCGGCGTTCAGTTCGGCTTCGGCATCCTTGTCCATCGCCTTGTCGTTCTCGAGCTTGGCGAGCAGCGCGGCGTGGCTGGTCTTCAGGAACTGGTGCAGGCCGTGTTCGAAGGACAGGACCTTCTTCACTTCGATGCTGTCCATGAAGCCCTTGTTGGCGGCGTACAGCGAGGCAGCCATCAGCGAGATGGGCAGCGGCGAGTACTGGGCCTGCTTCAGCAGTTCCGTCACGCGGGCACCGCGGTCCAGCTGCTTGCGGGTGGCTTCGTCCAGGTCGGAGGCGAACTGCGCGAACGCGGCCAGCTCACGATACTGGGCCAGGTCGGTACGGATACCGCCGGACAGCGACTTGATCAGCTTGGTCTGGGCAGCACCACCGACGCGCGACACCGAGATACCGGCGTTGATGGCGGGGCGGATACCGGCGTTGAACAGGTTGGTTTCCAGGAAGATCTGGCCGTCGGTGATCGAGATCACGTTGGTCGGGACGAAGGCGGACACGTCGCCGGCCTGCGTCTCGATGATGGGCAGCGCGGTCAGCGAACCGGTCTTGCCCTTGACCTCACCCTTGGTGAAGGCCTCGACGTAGTCGGCGTTCACGCGGGCGGCACGCTCCAGCAGGCGGCTGTGGAGATAGAACACGTCGCCGGGGAAGGCTTCGCGGCCCGGCGGGCGGCGCAGCAGCAGCGAGACCTGGCGGTAGGCGACGGCCTGCTTGGACAGGTCGTCATAGACGATCAGCGCGTCCTGGCCGCGATCGCGGAAGTACTCGCCCATCGTGCAGCCGGAGTAGGCCGACACGTACTGCATCGCGGCGGACTCGGAGGCCGAGGCAGCGACGACGATGGTGTATTCCATCGCGCCGGCCTGCTCCAGCGAGCGCACGACGTTCTTGATCGACGACGCCTTCTGGCCGATGGCGACGTAGACGCAGGTCATGTTCTGACCCTTCTGGTTGATGATCGCGTCGATAGCGACGGCGGTCTTACCAGTCTGGCGGTCACCGATGATCAGCTCGCGCTGGCCGCGGCCGACGGGCACCATGGAGTCGATGGACTTCAGGCCGGTCTGCACAGGCTGGTCAACGCTCTTGCGCGCGATCACGCCCGGGGCGACCTTCTCGATGACGTCGGTCATCTTGGCGTTGATCGGACCCTTGCCGTCGATGGGCTGGCCCAGCGCGTTCACGACGCGGCCGATCAGCTCGGGGCCGACCGGCACTTCCAGGATGCGGCCCGTGCACTTGACGGTGTCGCCTTCCGAGACGTGCTCGTAGGCACCCAGAATCACGGCACCGACGGAGTCGCGCTCGAGGTTCAGGGCCAGACCGAAGGTCTGCGTGCCGTCAGCGGCCGGCGGGAATTCGAGCATTTCGCCCTGCATCACGTCCGAGAGGCCGTGGACGCGGACGATGCCGTCGGAAACGGACACGACGGTGCCCTGGTTGCGGATGTCCGTGCTGCCACCAAGACCCTCGATGCGGCTCTTGATCAGTTCGGAAATTTCAGCGGGATTCAGTTGCATGCTTGGTCTCCCAGGTTGCCGAACCGTCGCCGGATCAAGGGCGGGGTCAGACGCGGGGTAAATCGGAATGTCTTGCGTGGCTGGGCTGCGGATCAGGCAGTCAGCGCGACCTTCATGCGCTCCAGGCGGGCCTTGACGGAGGTGTCCAGCACCTCGTCGCCGACGACGACGCGAACGCCGCCGATCAGGCCGGGCTCCAGCTGCACATGGGCGTCGAGCTTGCGGCCGAAGCGCTTTTCCAGCGTGGCCTTGAGCTCGGCGAGCTGGGCGTCGCTGATCTCATAGGCGCTGAAGATCTGCGCGTCGGACACGCCGGAGGCGGCGTTGGCCAGCACGTGGTACTGGGCCACGATCTCGGGCAGCGCGGCCAGGCGGCCGTTCTCGACGACGGTGCTCAGGAAGTTCTGCACACCGGCGGCCAGGGTCTGCTTGGCGGCGGCGGTCATGACCGCGACGACCTGCTGGGCCTGGGCCTTGGGATGATCGGCGAACTGGCGCAGATCGGCGTCCTGCGCCACCTGGGCCAGCGCGTCGAGCTGCTGGCCCCAGGCCGCGAGGTCGTGCGACTTGGCAACCTGGAACAGGGCTTCGGCGTAGGGCCGGGCAATGGTGGCGAGCTCAGCCATTTACAGCTCCGTCTTCAGGCGAGCCAGCAGATCGGCGTGGACGCCGGCGTTGACTTCCTTGTGCAGGATCTGCTCGGCGCCCTTGACCGCCAGCGCGGCGACCTGGTCGCGCAGCGCTTCGCGGGCACGGCCCACCTGCTGCTCGGCATCGGCCTTGGCGGCGGCGAGGATCTTGGCGCCTTCGTCTTCGGCACGCTTCTTGGCCTCGTCGACGATGGCGGCGGCGCGCTTCTCGGCATCCGAGATCAGCTTGCCGGATTCGGCCTTGGTCTGGGCCAGTTCCTTGGCGATCTGCGCTTCGGCGCCGGCCAGCTCGGCCTTGGCCTTGTCGGCAGCGGACAGGCCAGCAGCGATCTTCGCGGCGCGCTCGTCGAGCGCCTTGATGATCGGCGGCCACACATACTTCATCGTGAACCCGACCAGGATCAGGAACACGATCATCTGAACGATGAGCGACGCGTTAATAAACACGGTGGTGCCTCACAAAGTTTCGAGTGCTTGAAGCCGCCCCCAGGAGTCCGAGGGCGGGGCGGCAACGTCGAATTACTTGGCGACGACTTGGGCGATCTGGCCCAGGAACGGGTTGGCCGTGGCGAACCACAGGGCGATACCGGTGCCGATGATGAAGGCCGCGTCGATCAGGCCGGCCAGCAGGAACATCTTGGTTTGCAGTTCGTTCATCAGCTCGGGCTGGCGAGCGGCGGATTCCAGGTACTTGCTGCCCATGATGCCGATACCGATACAGGCACCGAAGGCGCCCAGACCAATGATCAGACCAGCGGCGAGAGCAACAAAGCTAATGACTTCCACGATGACTCCTTAGAGGATTTAGAGAGAGAAACGGTTGAGGGGAAAACTGCTTGGGGAAACCGGGTGCGATCAGTGCGCGTCGTGGGCCTGGCCGATGTAGATCAGCGTCAGCATCATGAAGATGAAGGCCTGCAGCGTGATGATCAGGATGTGGAAGATCGCCCACACCGAGCCCGCGATGATGTGGCCGATGGCCAGGCCGATGCCGGTGGCCGACAGGCTCCAGGCGCCGCCCATCATCGCGATCAGCAGGAAGATCAGCTCGCCGGCATACATGTTGCCGAACAGCCGCATGCCGTGGGAGACGGTCTTGGCGACGAACTCGATCAGCTGCATGGCCAGGTTGACGGGGTACAGCGCGACCTTGTCGCCGAAGGGCGCGGAGATCAGCTCATGGCCCCAGCCGCCGGCGCCCTTGACCTTCACGTTGTAGACCAGGCAAGTGATCAGCACGCCGATCGACAGGCCCATCGTCATCGACAGGTCGGCCGTCGGCACGGAGCGCAGCTTGGCGTGGTGGTCGCCGCTGAGGTTCTGCCAGACCCAGGGCAGCAGGTCCACCGGCAGCAGGTCCATCGCGTTCATCAGGAAGATCCAGACGAAGACGGTCAGCGCCAGCGGGGCCACCAGCTTGCGGCTCTCGGCGCTGTGCACGATGCCCTTGGCCTGGTTGGCGACCATCTCGACGAGGATCTCGACGGCAGCCTGGAAACGGCCCGGGACGCCCGAGGTGGCGGCCTTCGCGGCACGCCACAGGAAGAAGCAACCCACCAGCCCCAGCAGCACGCTGAAGAAGATGGAGTCCATGTTGACGACGGAGAAGTCGACGATGCCCTGCTGGCTGCCGCTCTGCGCGTGCTGCAAGTGGTGAATGATGTATTCACCGGCGCTCGGGGCTGCGGTTGCGTGGCCTTCTGCTGCCATGTTTCGTTCTGCCTCGTCAGTTCAGTCTGCGGCCGCGCCATGCGAGCGCCAGCCAGTTCACCTTGATGCACACCGCGAGGGTGACCAGCAGGGCTGGCCAGCTCAGGCCCGGCACCACCTTCGGCGCCAGCACCAGCATCGCGATCGATGCACCGATTTTCAAAAATTCCCAACCCATGAACCCGGCAGCCGCACCGACCGCAGAGTCCACGCGCTTTGTCATGCCCCGTGCCAGCAGCATGTTTGGCAGCACCACCGCCGCGACACCGTACAGCGCCGAAACCATGGCCACGCCGGACCCCGTCCACAGCCGGATCACGGCCACGCACAACAGTCCCACCACCAGCTGCAACCCCAGCACACGCCAGGGCGACAGCATCGGCAACGCGGATTTCAATGCCGCCGCCTCCTCCGGGCTCAAGGCCTTGACGGGCGGCTCCTCGTTGTCGTCGTCCCAGCCGCCGGCCGTCGAAACAGCGGGGGGCCAGGTCTTTCGGGGGCCGTTCTCGGTCATGGGCGCCAGATCCTGGGGTGGGCGGCTCAGCCCCCGAAACTGCCAGAGACTGATTGCACCTGGATGACGCACGAGCGCCACCCAACAAAGCCCCTCATTATATGTGACGAGTTACACCGGGGTAAACCTGTCCTGGCGGAGCGCGCGGGTTTCAGGCCCGTGTCAGCGTTGCCGGCAGGCCCGGCACGTCGACGCGCAGCTGCAGCACGGCACCGGCCAGCGGCTGGCGTTCCAGCTCTTCGGCGGGGCGCTTCTCGCGGGCCGTCGTGATGAAGAGGGTGCACAAGTCCGCGCCGCCGAAAGCCGGCATGGTCGGGCAGGCGACGGGCAGTTCGACGCGCTGCAGCAACTCGCCGGTCGGCGCGATGCGCAGCAGGCAGCCGCCCTCGAACATCGCGACCCAGTAGCAGCCCTCGGCGTCCATGGCCGCGCCGTCGGGCCGGCCGCCGTAGGCCGCGCCGGGCGAGCGCGGCTGGAACTCGGCGAAGACGCGCGGCGCGGACAATGTACCGGTCGCCGCATCGAAGTCGGCGGCGTAGATGCGATGGGCCTTGGTGTCCGACCAATGTACGCGGCGCCCGTCGGGGCTCCAGGCCAGGCCGTTGGAGGTCGTCAGCCCCGGCACCTGGGCCGCGAACGCCCGGCCGTCGAAACGGTACAGCGCGGCCTCCGGCTCGCGGGCGTCCGAGATGCTGCCAACCCAGAGCCGCCCTGCCGGGTCGACCTTGCCATCGTTGAAGCGCAGCCGCGCCGGGTCATAGGGCGGCGGCGCGACCCGGGCCTGCGCACCCGTGGCCGTGTCCAGCGCCCACAGGCCGTCGCGCCGCGCGACCAGCAGACCACCGTCCGCGCGCGCCGCAATGCAGCCGGGCTCGGCGTCCTGGACCCAGGTGTCTGGCTCGCTCGCGCCCTCGCGCCAGCGCAGCACCTGGCGGCCGGGGATGTCGACCGCGTAGAGCTGCCGCTCCACGGGATGCCAGAGCGGCGATTCGCCGAGCAGGCAGCGGTGGGGGCCCAGGGCCCGGATGTCTTGTTCGAGTGCCATGCCGGCACTCTAGGCCGTTATCCGAGGTAACTGGGCCGGAAGCCGCCCAACTCGGCCTTCAGGTAGTGCGCGCCGGGGATGGGGTTGAAGTAGAACGGCGGCACCTCGACGAAGCCCAGGCTCTCGTAGAGGCCGCGCGCGGCCTCCATGTCGTCCAGCGTGTCGAGCAGCATGCAGGAGTAGCCCGCCTCGGTCGCGTGGTCCATCAGCGCCTGGGCCAGCAGGCGGCCCAGGCCGAAACGGCGGAAGGCCGGGCGCACGAAGAGGCGCTTCATCTCGCAGGCGTTGGGGTAGTCCGCGTCCGGCAGGGGCCGGAAGGCGCCGCTGCCCGCAACGGCGCCATCGACGGTGGCCAGCAGCAGCAGGCCGCCGGGCGGCGCGTAGGCGCCGGGCAGACCGGCCAGTTCTTCGTCGAAGCCCTGGAAGTCGAGGTCCACGTCGAGGCTGTCGGCGTAGTCGCGCAGGATCAGTCGGGTTTCCTGCCAGTCCGAGGGGGACTCGGGCGTGATGAGCTGTATATCGGGGCCGTCCATAGACGGTGCAGTTTAGTCACCCGCCTCGGCCGGGCCAGCCACGCCGGGCATGCCCCTGCGGGTCCCGGCGCACGTCCTGGCGGTCACTCACGTTCGCGCCGCGAGCACCCGCCCGCCTCCCGCCGGAAATCAGCTTCGGCCCGCGGCCGCCTCGGCAAAGCCGAGCACGACCCTGCGGGTCTTGGCCGACTTCTTCTCAATCTTGGTCACCACCACGGCGCCGATCTCGGCCGTGCTGGACACATGGGTGCCGCCGCAGGGCTGCAGGTCCACGCCCTCGACCTCCAGCACCCGCACGCGGCCCAGCCCGCGCGGCGGCTGCACGCTCATCGAGCGCACGAGGCCGGGGTTGGCGTCCAGCTCTTCCTCGCTGATCCAGCGGTGGCGGACCGCACGGGCCTCGGCCACCAGCCGGTCCAGCCCCGCCTGGAGGGCGTCCCTGTCGAAGGGCTGGTCGGTGTGGAAGTCCAGCCGCGCATAGGTCTCGGTGATGGAGCAGCCGTCGACCGGATAGGGCAGCAGCGCGCACAGCAGATGGGTTGCCGTGTGGAAGCGCCGGTGCGCCTGGCGACGCGCGGCATCGACCTCGACGCGCACCGCCGCGCCCACCTTAGGCGCCTCGCCCTCGATCAGATGCACGATGCCGCCGGGCCGCTCCTTGCTCTTGCGCGTGTCGGTCACGCGCCAGCGCCGCTCGCCCGCGACCAGCCAGCCGGTGTCGCCGGCCTGGCCGCCGCCCAGCGGGTAGCAGACGCTGCGGTCGAGGATGACGCCGCCCTCCCCTTGCGCGCTCACCACGGCATCGCAGTGCAGCAGCGTCGCGTCCTCCCGGAACAGCTCCTCGGTCATCACAGCCTCACCTGTCCATGGATGAGCGGCGCCACGTCGCCGCCTATCCAGGTCGCCTCGGCATCGCGCCGCACGTGGATGCGGCCGGCACGGCCCAGTGCGGCCCCCTGGGCGGCCACGTAGTGGTCGCCCGCCAGGCCGGCGCCCTGCAGCCACAGCGCCAGGCCCGCGTTGAGGCTGCCGGTGACGGGGTCTTCGGGAATGCCCAGGTCGGGCACGAAGGCGCGTACCTCGAACTGGCAGTCGCTGCCGGCTGGATGGGCGCCGACGACGCCGAGCTTGAGCCCCTTCATCGCGACGAAGTCCGGCCGCAGCGTCAGCACGCTCGCCGCATCCGCGAGCCGCACGGCCATCCAGCCCGGGCCGTTGTCGACCCAGACGGCATCCAGCAGCGCCGCGTCCGGCAGGCGCAGCGAGGCCGCGGCCTGGGTGCGCGTGGCCGCGTCGACCGGACCGCCGCGCTTCAGGGGCGGCGCGGCGAAGGCCAGGCGGGCGCCGTCGCGCTTCACGCGCACCAGGCCGATGGCGCATTGCTGCACCACCTCGCCGGGCTTCTTCGCGTCGCCGCCGCTGGCCAGGAAGGCGTGGGCGCTGCCCAGCGTCGGATGGCCGGCGAAGGGCAGCTCGCCGCCGGGCGTGAAGATGCGCACGCGGTAGTCGGCCTCGGGCACGGTGGGCGGCAGCAGGAAGGTCGTCTCGGACAGATTGGTCCAGCGCGCGAAGTCGGCCATCTCGGCGTCCGACAGGCCCGCGCCGTCGACGACGACGGCGAGTGCGTTGCCCTTCAGCGGCGTGGCGGTGAAGACGTCGACCTGGACGAAGCGGCGGAGTTCAGGCATCGGTGGCAGGGGGTGGTGCGGTCAGGTAGATCCCCGGCCGCACGACCTCCATGCCGCGATCCGGCGTCGCCAGCGGCTGGAAGCCGTGGCGGGCGTAGAGCGGATGGGCGTCTCGCGTGAACAGCATGAAGCGGCGCAGGCCTTGCAGGTCCGGGTGGGCGAGCAGCGATTGAACCATCCAATCGGCCAGCCCCCGCCCCCTGTGGTCTTCAAGGACGTAGACGTCGCAGAGATAGGCGAAGGTGGTGCGGTCCGTGACGACGCGCGCGAAGCCCACCTGGCCCCGCCCCTGAGCATGCAGCGCGACGCACAGCGAGTGCCGGATGGCGCGCTCGACGGTCGCGAGCGGGATGCCTTCGCACCAGTAGGCGCGCGTCAGGAAGGCGTGGGCCGCCGCCGCGTCGATGTCCTCGAAGCTCAGCCGGTAGCCCGCCCGCTCCACGTCAATGGCCGCCGCCAAGGTAGGCGGCCTGCACGGCGGGGTCGCTGCGCAGCTTCTCGGCCGGGCCGTGCACGGCGATGCGGCCGTTCTCCAGCACATAGCCGTAGTCGGCCACCCTCAGCGCGGCGGCCGCGAACTGCTCGACGAGCAGCATGGTCACGCCGCGCGCCTTGAGGCTTTCGATGATGCGAAAGACCTCCTCGACGAGGATGGGTGCGAGGCCCATGGAGGGCTCGTCCAGCAGCACGACCTCGGGGTTGAGCATGACGGCGCGCGCCATGGCCAGCATCTGCTGCTCGCCGCCGGACAGCGTGCCGGCCAGCTGCGTGCGGCGCTCCTTCAGGCGCGGGAACAGCTCCAGCGCGCGCTCCAGGTCGCCGGCGATGTCGCCCTTGGGCCGCTCGCCGGTGTAGCGCGGGAAGGCACCCAGGCGCAGGTTGTCCGTCACCGTCATGGTCGCGAAGACGCGCCGGCCTTCGGGCGAATGCGCGAGGCCGCGGCGGGCGATGTGATAGCTCTCCAGGCCGTCGATGCGGCGCTCGTTGAGCGTGATCTCGCCCCCGGTGGGCTTGATCATGCCGCTGACGGCGCGCATGGTGGTCGTCTTGCCGGCGCCGTTGGAGCCGATCAGCGTGACGACCTGGCCCTTGGGCACCTCCAGAGAGATGCCGTGCAGGACCTGGACCTTGCCGTAGCCGGCGCTGAGGTTCTTGATCGCCAGCATCAGGAGCCCCCCAGGTAGGCCTCGATGACCTTCTCGTTGGCCTGCACCTCGGCGGGCAGGCCCTCGGCGATCTTCTGGCCGAAGTCCAGCACCGAGACGCGGTCGCACAGGCTCATGACGACGTCCATGTGGTGTTCGATGAGGATGACGGTGACGCCGGCTGCGCGGATCTTGCGGATGATCTCCAGCAGTTCCTTGATGTCCGGCGCGGTCAGGCCGGCGGCGGGCTCGTCCAGCAGCAACAGCTGCGGGTCCAGCGCCAGCGCGCGGGCGATCTCCAGCAGGCGCTGCTTGCCATAGGGCAGGTTGCGCGCCTCCTCGCTGGCGAGTTCGTCCAGGCCCACGAACTCCAGCAGCGCATGGGCGCGGGCGCGCTGCTCGCGGTCCTCGCGCCGGTAGCGGGGCAGGTGCAGCGCGATGTCGACGAGGTGGCTCCTGAAGCTGTGGTGCAGGCCCACCAGCACGTTCTGCAGCGCCGTCATCTCGCCGAACAGCTGCACGTTCTGGAAGGTGCGCGCGATGCCCGACAGCGCGATGTCCGACGAGGTGCGGCCATTGACCTCGCGACCAGCGAACACCACCGTGCCGGCGGTGGGCTGGTAGATGCCGGTCAGCACGTTCATCATCGTGCTCTTGCCGGAGCCGTTCGGGCCGATGAGGCCGTGGATGCTGCCGCGCTTGACGACCAGGTCCACGTTGTTCAGCGCCTTCAGGCCGCCGAACTGCATCAGCACGCCGTCGGCCTTCAGCAGTTCCGGCCCGCCCTCGACGCTGGCGCGCGTCAACGCTGCGGCCTGGGCGCCCGCGGCCTCGCGTTCATGCCTGGCCTTCAGGTTCAGCGCGTTGCGCACGAAGCCGACGATGCCGTCCTGCAGGTAGTAGACGACGAACAGCGTGATCAGGCCGAAGATTGACAGGCGCCAGTCGGTCATGGTCTCCAGCTTGAAGGAGATCAGCGCCAGCCCGATGGTGCCCACCACGGGGATGGCCGCGAGCTGGCCCGTCATCTTGCCGCGCTTCATCGCCACGCCGACCGAGATCGCCACGATGACGGCCAGCACGACGGCGCCGACGCGGAACATCTGCAGGTCGTCCAGCAGCTTGGGCAGCATGACGATGATGGTCGCGCCCAGCAGCGCGCCGGTGCGGGTCTTGCGGCCGCCCATGATGATGGCCAGCAGGAACATCACCGTCAGCTCGAAGTTGTAGGTGTTGGGGCTGATGTACTGCTCGGAGTAGGCGTAGAGCGAACCCGCCAGGCCGGCCAGCGCCGCCGAGATGACGAAGGCGTAGACCTTGTAGCGGTAGACCGAGACGCCCATGCAGTCCGACGCCACGGGGCTGCCGCGCAGCGCTTCGAAGCTGCGGCCCAGGTGCGAGCGCAACACGCGGTCCAAGAAGATCAGCGAGGCGATCATCAGACCTCCGACGAGCCAGAAGAACTCGGTGTCGGTCAGCTGGTGGGTAAGCAGCACGGGCTTGGTCAGCATGATGCCGAGCGGGCCCGCGGTGAGGAAATCCATCTCGTTGATCAGGATCTGGATGATGGTGCCGAAGGCCAGCGTCACCATCGCCAGATACGGCCCCGTCACACGCAGCGCCGGCAGTGCCAGCAGCGCGCCGAAGACGGCCGTGATGCCGATGGCCGAGACCAGGACGACGATAACGGGCGCGTTCAGGTG
>NZ_JAFAGT010000074.1 GCF_019237615.1 Roseateles sp.
CCGCCACAACTCCGCGGGCTCGTATACGGACTATTCGCTGACGCTGGCCAAGGACTTCTCGGGCCTGGTGCTGAGCGGCGCCATCGTCGGCACCGATGCCAACAAGGGCTTCTACGCCAGCCCTGTTAACGCCAAGTTCATGGGCAAGACCACGCTGGTGGTCGGCCTGAAGAAGACCTTCTGAACAGGAGCCCCGCCATGACAACGACGCTTTCCACCTCTGCCGCCGCGACTGGCACCGAAGCGGTGGCGCTGTGGCGCCCCGCGCTGACACTGTTCGTCGTGCTGAGCCTGGTGACGGGCCTGGCCTACCCGCTGCTCGTCACGGGCATCGCGCAGACGGTGTTCCCGGTCGCGGCCAACGGCAGCCTCGTCGTGCGCGACGGCAAGGCCATCGGGTCCACGCTGATCGGCCAGACCTTCGCCGATCCGGGGCATTTCTGGAGCCGCCCCTCGGCCACCGGCCCCATGCCCTACAACGCGGCCAACTCGGGCGGCAGCAACCTGGCGCCGACGGCACCGGCCCTGGTCGACGCCGTGAAGGCGCGCGTCCAGGCGCTGCGCGCGGCGGACCCGGGCAACACCGCACCCGTGCCGGCGGACCTGGTGACGACCTCGGCCAGCGGCCTGGACCCGCACATCAGCCGTGCCGCGGCCGACTACCAGGCCGCCCGCGTGGCCCGCGTCCGCGGCCTGCCGCTGGCGCGCGTGCAGGCGTTGGTGGCGCTGTACACCGAAGGTCGCGCGCTGGGCTTCATTGGCGAGCCGCGCGTGAACGTGCTGCGGCTCAACCTTGCGCTGGACGCGTTGGTGCCGGCGGCGCGCTGAGGAGCAGGCGTGGACTACCTGAATGCGCTGCTGGCGCTTGGCGCGGTCGCCTTGCCGCTGGTCGCGGTCTGGGGGCTGATGGAATGGCAGGCGCGCCGGCGCGCGCGCGTGCAGGCCAAGCGCGGCTCGCACGACTCCTGAAGCCCTATGCTATTGAACCTCGCCTTGTCTGGCAGTTGGCCGGCGCTCCAGGTGCCCGAAATGGTGGTGACCCCCCCGTGACCGATACGCGTCCCGATCCCGATGCGCTGCTGGCCAAGGTCCAGCAGGACGAAGTCGCGGCCCGGCGCGGGCGGCTGAAGATCTTCTTCGGCGCGAATGCTGGCGTTGGCAAGACCTTCGCCATGCTGGCCGCCGCGCATGCGGCGCAGCAGCAGGGGCGGCCGGTGCGCATAGGCGTCGTCGAGACCCATGGCCGCGCGGACACCGAGGCTCTGGCCGGCGACCTGGAGCGGGTGGCGCTGAAGGACGTGGCCTACCGCGGCCAGACCTTGCGCGAGTTCGACCTCGACGCTGCCCTGGCCTGGGGGCAGCAGCAGCCCGGCGGCGTGCTGCTGCTGGACGAGCTGGCCCACAGTAACGCGCCAGGCTCGCGCCACACCAAGCGCTGGCAGGATGCGCAGGAGCTGTGCGAGGCCGGCGTGGAGGTGTGGACAACGCTGAACGTGCAGCACCTGGAGAGCCTGAACGACGTGGTGGGGGGCATCACGGGCATACGCGTGCAGGAGACGCTGCCGGACCGGGTGTTCGACGAGGCCGACGAGGTGGTCGTCGTGGACCTGCCGCCCGACGAGCTGCTGCAGCGGCTCAAGGAGGGCAAGGTCTATCTGCCGGCCCAGGCCGAGCGCGCAGCCCGGAACTTCTTTCGCAAGGGCAACCTGCTGGCGTTGCGGGAACTGGCGCTGCGCCGCACGGCCGATCGCGTGGACGACCAGATGCAGGCCTACCGGCGCGCGCACAGCGCCGCGGCCGTCTGGCCCAACCGGGAGTCGCTGCTGGCCTGCGTCGGCCCCGACGCCACCAGCGACAAGGTGGTGCGCAGCGCCGCGCGCCTGGCCCAGCAGCTCGGGCTGGACTGGCATGCCGTCCATGTCGGGACGGCGCGCGTGCTGGGCGACGCGGCACGGCGGCACGTGCAGCGCACGCTGGAGCTGGCCAAGTCGCTGGGCGCGCGGACGGCGGTGCTGTCGGCACCCGAGGTGGCGGCGGCCCTGGTGGGCTATGCGCGCGAGCACAACCTGTCACGCCTGGTCGTGGGGCGGCGTGAGCGCGACTGGCGCTGGCCCGGCCGACCCTCCCTGGCCGAGGCGCTGAATCGGCAGGCCGAGGAGATGGACGTGCTGCAGGTGGCGCTGCCCACCGCGGCGCGCGAGCGTGAAGCGCCGCTGGAGCCGGCGCGCGGCCTGCTGACGCCGCTGGCACGGCGCGGCTACGCGGCCTCCCTGATCGGCGTCGGGCTGACCTCGCTTGTCGCCCAGGGGCTGCTGGAATTCATAGCGCCCACCAACATCGCCATGCTCTTCCTGCTCAACGTCGTCGGCGTGGCGCTGCGATTCGGCCGGGCACCGGCGGCATTGTCGGCGCTGCTGGGCGTGGCCGCATTCGACTTCTTCTTCATCGAGCCGCGCTGGTCGTTCGCGGTGGGCGACGCGCAGTACCTGGTGACCTTCGCGGTGCTGCTGCTGGTCGGGCTGGTCATCGGCCAGCTCGCCGCCGGGCTGCAGGCGCAGGCCAAGGCGGCGCAGGAGCGCGAGCGCCGCGTGCGCGGGCTGTACGCCATGTCGCGGGACCTGGGCGCCGCCCTGGTGCCGGAGCAGGTGGCGGAGATCGCGGCGCGCTTCCTGCGCGCGGAGTTCGGCATTGCGTCGGCCGTGCTGGCGCCGCCGCTGGCGGCCACCTCCAGTCGCGAGGTGCTGGCCGTGCTGCCCGGCGCGACGGCCCAGCCGGACCTGGGGGTCGCCCAATGGGCGTTCGACCATGGCCAGCCGGCCGGGCATGGCACCGACACCTTGCCCGCCAGCGCCTGCCTGATGCTGCCGCTGACCGCGCCCATGCGGCTGCGCGGCGTGCTGGCCATCGAAAGCAAGGGCCGCCGCTGGCTGCCGGACGAGCGCGAGCTGCTGGACACCTGCGCCGCGCTGCTGGCCATTTCCCTCGAGCGCATCCACTACATCGATGTCGCGCAGCAGAGCACGCTGCAGATGGAGTCCGAGCGCCTGCGCAACTCGCTGTTGACCGCGGTGTCCCACGACCTGCGCACGCCGTTGTCGGCCCTTGTCGGGCTGGCGGACGCGCTCAAGCTGGCGCCTCCCGCGCTGAGCCCGGCGCAGGCCGAGGTGGCCGAGGCCATGCGCCGCTCGTCCCTGCGCATGAGCGCGCTGGTCAGCAACCTGCTCGACATGGCCAGGCTGCAGTCCGGCGCCGTGCAGCTGAACCGCCATTGGCTGCCGCTGCAGGAGGTCGTGGGCACGACCCTGGCGAGCCTCGAGGAGGTGCTGGCGGGGCGCGACGTGGACGTCGACGTGCCGGGTGACCTGCCGCTGGTGCAGGTGGACGCCGTGCTGATCGAGCGCGTCCTGGTCAATCTGCTGGAGAACGCGGCCAAGTACACGCCCCCGGGCAGCCCCATCCGCATCGCCGCCCGCACCGCGGGCCGCAACATGGAGATCGACGTGTCGGATGCCGGCCCTGGCTTCCCCGCGGGCCGCGAGGCCCAGCTTTTCGACAAGTTCGAGCGTGGGGAGCGCGAGAGCGCGACGCCCGGCGTCGGCCTGGGGCTGGCGATCTGCAAGGCCATCGTCGACGCCCATGGGGGGCGGATCACGGCCCACAATGTGGCGGGCGGCGGCGCCTGTGTGAGGATGGAGCTTCCTCTCGGCCAGCCGCCGGGCTAGCCAAAGGAAGTAGCGATGGGCGCGGCGCGCGTGTTGATGATCGAGGACGAGCCGGAGATCCGGCGCTTCGTCCGCATGGCGCTGGAAAGCGAGGGGCTGGAGGTCTTCGAGGCGGGCACGCTGCAGCGCGGCCTGATCGACTCCGCCACCCGGCGCCCCGAACTGGTGGTGCTGGACCTCGGGCTGCCCGACGGCGATGGGCTGGATTTCATCCGCGAGTTCCGCGGCTGGTCCGGTGCTCCCATCCTGGTGCTTTCGGCACGCGAGGGCGAGGAGCGCAAGGTGCAAGCCCTCGACGCCGGTGCCGACGACTACCTCGTCAAGCCCTTTGGCGTCGCCGAGCTGCTGGCGCGCGTGCGGGTCCAGCTGCGCCGACATGGCGGCGGCAACGACGGCGAGCCGGTGCTGAGCTTTGGCGACATCCAGGTGGATAGAGCCCTCAGGCAGGTGAGCCGGGACGGGCAGCGCCTGCACCTCACGCCCATCGAATACCGTCTGCTCCAGGAGTTCTGCACGGCGCCGGGGCGGGTACTCACCTATCAGCACCTGCTGAAGTCAGTCTGGGGGCCGGACCATGTGGAGGACCTGCACTATGTACGGGTCCACATGGCCAATCTGCGCAAGAAGATCGAGGCGGACCCGAACCGGCCGCGCTGGCTGATCACGGAAGCGGGCGTGGGCTACAGGCTGGACCCCAAAGCCTGAGCGCACTGCATCGGCAGCCCGGATGATTGAAGGCTCCAGGTAAACCCGTCCGAACGGCGCGTCAGGGACTGCCTAAAATTTGCTGCACTGCACAGGAGACTCCCGCATGGCGACAGCCCGCAAGAAGGCGGAATCGACGACTGAACAGGCCGGCGAAGCCAAGCCCGGCCTGCGCATTCTGAAGAAGTACCCCAACCGCCGCCTTTACGACACGCAGACCAGCAGCTACATCACGCTGGCCGACGTGAAGCGCATGGTGCTGGAGGGCGTGGCCTTCGAGGTGCACGACGCCAAGACCCAGGAGGACCTGACGCGCTCCATCCTGCTGCAGATCATCCTGGAGGAGGAGACCGGCGGCGTGCCGATGTTCTCCACTGCGTCGCTGGCCCAGATCATCCGCTTCTACGGCCATGCGATGCAGGGCGTCATGGGCGGGCTGCTGGAGCGCCAGATGCAGGCCTTCGCCGACATGCAGCAGCGCTTCACCGAACAGACGCCGGGCATGCCTTTCACGCCCGAGGCCTGGACCGGCCTGATGGGTGGGTACGCCGAGCAGTCCAAGACGCTGATGAACCAGTGGCAGGAGCAGCTCAAGCAGGCGGGTGCGATGTTCCCGTTCGGCCCGAAGAAATAGGCGATTTGCCAGATCACCGGAAGGCAGCGATGAATGAAGCGACCACCTTCGTTCCCGCGATCGGCTTTGTCAGCTTGGGCTGACCGTAAACCTCTGAACCTATACAGGGGACGGAGACTGCGAGGGTGAGTTCGCAGCGAATGCCGCCACCCGCCGCCCGTTCCCGGACATCACGATGTCTGGAATGAGGCGGGCATCTGCCAACTTGGAATCTCGACCGATCCGGTGAGCGGCATAGGTGGTCAGCGGCCATCCATCCGCGACAGGTGTCTCGTCAACCCGCGATGGAGTTTGCGGGCGCGAGCGTTGGACTGGTGCTATCGACCCAGAGTAGGCATGTGCAAGACCGGGGCGCGCCGTCTCCCCCAGACATAGCGGCTGGCGTGAAGGTAGTTGTCGCCTCGGTCATGCAGCCTGGGGCTGAGTATCTTTGCTCTGCAGCACGGCGTCGACGACCGCATCACGCTCAGGGTTGAGCGTGACCGTCGTGATCGGAGGCCAGTCGCGCGTACCGCGAGACCCGCGCGCAGGATGTTGTTGACGCGCATGCGCGTAGAGCACGCTGCGTGCGGCGAGGATGGTCGCATCCTGCCCGGCATGCCGCTGTGACGGTGCTCGACGTTGTGCCAACGCACGAACTCGGCAGCCCAGCCGCGTGCTGCATCGAGGTCGTCGAAGCCGCGCGTAGGGAACGCCGGCCGGTACTTCGCGGTGCGAAGCAGGCTCTCGACGAACGCGTTGTCGTCGCTGACGCGTGAGCTCGAGTACGAGGGGCTTCACGCGCAGCCAGTACAGCATCGCCAGCACCGCCGTGGCCTTGAGCGCGGCACCGGGCCGCCTTGCCGGCTTCGTCCATCGCCGCCGTCACCAGCACGGCATCAAACCGCGCCGCAGCCGCCCACACCTTCTTGTCCGGCGATTGCGCCAGGGCGTCGCTATGCCAGCGCTCCAGCGCGCTCGCGCTAACGCCGACCTCCAACGCCAGGGCTCCCGCTGGCGTGCTCTCCGGTGGCAGCATGCGTGCTGCGGCCTTGTCCTTGAATGCTGCTGAGTATTGAGAAAAGAATTTTCAAGGGTGCTTGACGGCGATGCAAAAAGCTGACTAGAATCTCGCCTCTTTGCTGCTGACGAGTGGATTGCGAAAGCAAAAATTCAAAGGCGGGGAAGAGAGGCAAAGCCGCCGAGCGCTGAGAAAAGAAATTTTCGAAATGCTTGACGGTGATGCAAAAGGCAGATTAGAATCTCGCCTCTTTGCTGCTGACGAATGAATTGCGAAAGCGACGAATTCGAGGGTGGCGAAGAAAACAAGTTGCCGAGTATTGAGAAAAGAAATTTTCAAAAATACTTGACGACGACGCAAAAAGCGGATTAGAATCTCGCCTCTTTGCTGC
>NZ_JAFAGT010000075.1 GCF_019237615.1 Roseateles sp.
GCCACCCTCGAATTCGTCGCTTTCGCAATTCATTCGTCAGCAGCAAAGAGGCGGGATTTTGATCCGCTTTCGCAGCGTCGTCAAGTACTTTTTGAAGATTTCTTTTCGAATCCCCTCGGCACCCAACGAGCAACTCCAGCCCGCCCCCAGGCCTCTCAGCCCGGCTTCGCTTCCCACCTGCCGCACGCCCCTTTCGGTTCGCGCTGCGCTTTGTGATCAGCGAAGCCCGCTACTGTAGCACAGGATTTTTGGGCCGCGCAAGACTTTCTGCGTCGACGCCTGGAGATTCGCCGGGGCCGCCTGGCCGGCGCCCCCTCTACCCCTCTACATAGAGTGGCTTGGATCTCCCGGCGTCACCTGCCCGGTTTCGTGCGCCGGGCAGCTTGAATACCGAGCGACTCCGGCGCCGCAGCAGCCGCCTCAGGTCTCTTCCTGGAAAGCCTCCTCACGCTTGCTCTTGATGGACGGCAGCATCACGACCACGATCATCAGCGCCGCCGCGATCAGCAGGCCTGCCGACAGGGGGCGCGTCAGGAAGGTGCTCCAGTCCCCGCGCGCCAGCAACAGGGCCCGGCGCAGGTTCTCCTCCATCATGGGTCCCAGGATGAAGCCAAGCAGCAGCGGCGCCGGTTCGCAGCTCAGCTTGTAGAAGACATAGCCCAGCAGCGCGAAGACGGCCGTCAGATAGACATCGAAGCTGTTGTTGTTCAGTGTGTAGGCGCCGATGCAGCAGAACACGACGATGGCCGGGAACAGGAAGCGGTAGGGCACCGTCAGCAGCTTGATCCAGATGCCGATCAGCGGCAGGTTCAACACGATGAGCATCAGGTTGCCGACCCACATCGACGCGATCAGGCCCCAGAAGAGCTCGGGATTGCTCGCCATGACCTGCGGGCCGGGCTGTATGCCCTTGATGGTCATGGCGCCCACCATCAACGCCATCACGGCATTGGGCGGGATGCCCAGCGTCAGCATTGGGATGAACGACGTCTGGGCGCCGGCGTTGTTGGCGCTTTCCGGCCCGGCCACGCCCTGGATGGCGCCCTTGCCGAAGGGCACGCGCGGACGGCGCACGGCCTTCTTCTCCAGTGTGTAGGCGGCAAACGAGGCCAGCAACGCGCCGCCACCGGGCAGCACGCCGAGGATGGAGCCCAGCGCCGTGCCGCGCACGACGGAGGGCCAGGCCTCCTTGAAGTCCTCGCGCGTGGGCCACAGGCCTTTCACCTCCTTCACGAAGGTCTCGCGGTGCTCCTCGGGCTGGCCCAGGTTGGCGATGATCTCGCCGAAGCCGAACACGCCCATCGCGATGACGACGAAGCCGATGCCGTCGGCAAGGTCGGGGATGTCGAAGGCGTAACGGGCGCTGCCGGAGATCACGTCGGTGCCGACCTGCCCCAGCAGCAGGCCCAGCACGATCATCGCGATCGCCTTGAGCAGCGACCCCGACGCCAGCACCACGGCACCGACCAGGCCCAGCACCATCAGCGAGAAATACTCGGCCGAGCCGAACCGGGCGGCCAGCTCGGTCAGCGGTGCCGCGAAGGCCGCGATGATGATGGTGCCGACGCAGCCGGCGAAGAAACTGCCAAGGCCGGCGGCGGCCAGCGCCGGGCCGGCGCGCCCCTGGCGCGCCATCTGATAGCCATCTATGGCCGTCACGACCGAGCTCGATTCGCCCGGCACGTTGATGAGGATGGCCGTCGTCGAGCCGCCGTACTGGGCCCCGTAATAGATGCCGGCCAGCATGATGAGGGCCGGTGTCGCGTCCAGCGTGTAGACGGAGGGCAGCAGCATCGCGATAGTCGCGACGGGCCCCAGGCCGGGCAGCACGCCGATCAGCGTGCCCAGCACGGCGCCGAAGAAGGCATAGACCAGGTTCTGCAGGCTCAGCGCCGTCTGGAAGCCCAGGGCGAGATTGTTCAGCAAGTCCATGGCGCCCGCCCTCAGCCGGTGAAGTAGACGGGCCAGAGCGGGATGGTCAGCTTCAGGCCCAGGATGAACAAGGCCCAGCTGCCCACCGTCAGCACGACGCTGCTGACCATTGCGTCGCGCCAACGGAATTCGTCACCGGCCAGCGCCGACAACGCGATGAGCAGCGGCAGCGTGCAGGCCAGGCCCAGGCGCGGCAGGGCGAGGCCGAACAAGGCCACGGCCGCGACGATGGTGACGAGGGGCCGCCAGGCGATGGCGCCAACGGGGTCTCCGCCTTCGGACTCCAGCGTCAGCGCCTTGAACAGCACCAGGCCGCCCAGCAAGGCCAGCAGGATGCCCAGCCCGAACGGGAAGTACCCCGGGCCGGGCCGGGCCGACGTGCCGAAGGCGTACGCGGTCGCGCCCCAGGCAAACACCACGCCCGCCACCAGGAACATCAGCCCGGACCAGAAGTCCCGCTGGCTCTTGATCTTCATCGTCAGTCGCCTCCGGCGCGCCGGAGGCTGCGCTGTAAGTTGCGCGGCGATTCTGGCAGTGGCCCCAGGGCCGCCCGACTGTGGATTACACGTAAGGCCGCCGAGGCCTGCCCGCCCCAGCCCTAGCCTTCCCAGGCCGGTGTGCTGCGCAGCACTTCCTCCACCGTCGTGACGCCTTCGGCCACCTTCATCGCGCCTGCCAGGCGCAGCGGGCGCAGGCCCTCCTGCACGGCCTGCCGACGCAGGGCTGCCAGGTCGCCCACGGCGCCCTTGACACCTTCGCTCACGGTCAGCAACTCATAGAGACCGGCACGGCCACGGAAGCCGGTGTTGCGGCATTCGAGGCAGCCCACCGGCTTGTAGGGCTTCACACCGCCGCCCAGGCGCCAGTGGCGCACCAGTTCGTTGAGACCCTCGCGCGTGACCAGCGGGTCGGGCTGCTTGCAATGCGGGCACAGCGTGCGCACCAGGCGCTGGGCCAGCACGCCGATGACGGTGGCGCTGATCAGGTAGCTCGGCACGCCCAGGTCCATCAGCCGCGTGATGGCCGACACGGAGTCGTTGGTGTGCAGCGTGCTGAAGACGAGGTGGCCCGTCAGCGCGGCCTGGATGGCCATCTCGGCCGTCTCAAGGTCACGGATCTCGCCCACCATGATGATGTCCGGGTCCTGACGCATCAGCGCGCGCAGGCCCTCGGCAAAGCCGAAGTCCAGCACGTTCTGCACCTGGGTCTGGTTGAAGGCCGGCTCGATCATCTCGATCGGGTCTTCGATGGTCGTGACGTTGACCTCGTCGGTCGCCAGCCGCTTCAGCGTGGAATACAGCGTGGTCGTCTTGCCGCTGCCGGTCGGGCCGGTCACCAGGATGATGCCGTGCGGCTGCTTGACCAGGCCCTCCCAGCGGTCGGAGTCGTGCTGGCCGAAACCCAGCGACGACAGATCCTTGACCGCCGTGTCGGGGTCGAAGATGCGCATGACCATCTTCTCGCCGAAGGCGGTGGGCAGTGTCGACAGGCGCATCTCCACCTCGTCGCCGGCCGGGTTGCGCGTCTTGATGCGGCCGTCCAGCGGGCGGCGCTTCTCGACCACGTCCATACGGCCCAGCAGCTTGATGCGCGAGGTCATCGCGCTCATCACCGTGGGCGGAAGCTGGTAGACCGTGTGCAGCACGCCGTCGATGCGGAAGCGGATGACGCCCATCTCGCGGCGCGGCTCCAGGTGGATGTCCGAGGCGCGCTGGTCGAAGGCGTACTGCCACAGCCAGTCGACGACCTGCACGACGCCCTGGTCGTTGGCGTCGAGCTGCTTGTTGGTCCGGCCCAGCTCGACGAGCTGCTCGAAGCTCGCCACCTGGCTCTGCTCGCCGGCCTTGGCCGCGGCGCGCACCGAGCGCGCCAGCGTGAAGAACTCGGTCGTGTAGCGCGCGATCTCCAGCGGGTTGGCGACGACCAGCTTGATGGGCTTGCGCACATGCGACTCGATCTGCGCCACCCAGCTGGTCTCGAAGGGCTCGGACGTCGCGATGGTCACGTCGTTCACGCCGAACTGCACCGGCAGGCAGCGCTTGGCCTCCGCATAACCTATGGACATCACGTCGCCGACGCGGCCCACGTCAACCTTCAGCGGGTCGATGCGCAGATAGGGCAGGCGGGCGCGCACGGCCAGCCATTCGGACAGGGCGTCCACGTCAAGCGGCTTGCCCGTCGACAGCCGCACCAGGCTGGCGTGTCCCAGGCGAACCAGTGGATGCAGCGAGCTGTCGCCCGCGGCGAAGCGCTGCTCGGTGCGCTGCACCTGGGGTTCGTCGATGAGCCCGTCCTCCAGCAGCCAGTGCAGCAGCTGGCGCCAGTCCAGGCGGCCTTCGGTCTTGGCGGGAGGAACCGAGGGCTTGGGCTTGGTCGACATCGAGGCGGGTCTCAGAGGGCGTTGAGGATGCTCATCGGCAGCGGCCTGACGAGCCTGAGCCATTTGCGGGCCGGCAGCTTGAAGCGCGACTCGATGTTAGCCGCGCGCTGCTCCAGCACCTCGCGGTGCGGCACCTGCACACCGCGCGCCGCGACGACGACGGTATTGCCCTCCTTGGTGGGCGCCAGGCTCCAGACCTGGTCCGAGCCAAAGGCGCGGGCAATGCGCAGCGCGCTGCGCGCGAAGCTGGCGCTGCGTCCGAACAGGTTCACCGTCATCAGCCCGCCGTCGGCCAGCACGCCGCGGCAGGCGGCATAGAAAGCCTCGTCGTCCAGCACGGGCGCGGCGGCGTCGTGGTCGTAGAGGTCCACGTTGAGCACGTCCACCGTCTGCAGATGGGCGTCGTCCATGACCCAGCGCGCCGCATCCGCGTTGACGACGCTCAGCCGCGCATCGTCGGCCGGCAGCCGGAACCACTGCCGGCAGGCGGCGATGACCTCGGGGTTGATCTCCACGGCGGTGGTCTGCATCTTCAGCGAGCCATGGCAGAAGCGCGTCAGCGCCGCCGCCCCCAGCCCCAGCTGAACGGCATGCCCCTCGCCCAGCGCGGCCGGGTCACGCCACAGCATCCAGGCGCACATGCGCTGGATGTATTCGAGCTCCAGCTGGTCGGGCTTGCGTATGCGCATCGCGCCCTGCACCCAGATCGAGTCCAGGTGCAGGAAGCGCACGCCGTCGAACTCGCTCAGCGTTGCCGGGCCCCAGGCCTGAGGCTTGGCCCTCATTGCGCCGCCACCCAGTCGCGCACCTCGGCCAGCATCGCGTCCAGGCGCTGGCGGTCCAGCAGCCGGCCGCGCGTCACGACGGCATCGATCTGGCGCGTCGCGGCGATGTCCTCGAGCGGGTTGGCCTTCAACACGACGATGTCCGCCACCTTGCCCCCGGCCAGCGCGCCGTAGCCGTCCTTGCCGAGGAAGCGCGGGCCGGCCACGACGGCCGAGCGCAGCGCCTGCGTCGGCGTCAGTCCGGAGCGCACGTAGACGGCCATCTCGTCGTGCAAGGCCTGACCGGGATAGTCGAAGCTGTTCAGGAAGCCTGCGTCCGTACCGGCGACGATCTCCACACCGGCCTCGGCCAGCAGCGGCAGCAGCCGCGCCGTCTTCTCGTAGCTCGCATGGCGGTAGGCGATGGCATCCGGCCCGTCCAGCGCCGCGCGCTTGACGCGCCAGTCATAGGTCTGGCGCAGCTTGGGACCGATGTACTTCAGATAGTCGTCATTCGCGTGGTCGTCCTGGTCCAGATAGGCCGTGATGCGGATGACCGACAGCGTCGGCACGACGGCCGTGCCGCGCGCGGCCAGGCGCTTGAAGGCGGCGCGGGCCGTGGCCTCGTCGTAGCTGGCCAGGCTCTGCTCGGCGGCCGAGCGCGCCGTGAGGGTGCCGGCGGCCACCTGGGCCGTCAGCTCCGCCTCCTTGGGCGTGGCGGCGCGCAGCAGGTAGTTCAGGTGCTCCAGCGTGCCCAGGCCCGCCTCGGCCGCCTGGTCCAGCGTCACGGCGCCGTGCAGATGCGCGGAACTCGGCAGGCCGCGCGCCCTCGCCTGGCGCAGCGCGTCCAGGTAGATGTCGGCGCGCATCGTGTTCTCGGTGATCTTGACGAAGTCCGCGTGGTCATGGCGCAACTTGTCCAGGGCCTGGCCCACCTCCTGCGGCGTGCCGACCTCCTGCGTGCCCTTCCACAGCGGCTTGTAGCCCTCCAGCTTGGCGCCGGAGGCGAAGATGGTCGGGCCCAGCAGCTTCTTGGCGGAGATCTCGTCGCGCCACTGCAATACCGTGTCACTGAGGTCGCCGGCGCAGTCGCGCACCGTCGTGATGCCGTGCGCCAGGTAGAGCGGCAGCAGATGGCGGTTCTCCTCGATCAGCGCCTCTCCGCCACCGAAGTGGACATGGCTGTCCCACAGGCCCGGGATCAGGTAGCGGCCCTTGAGGCTCAGCGTCTGCCTGGCCTTGTAGCGGCCCAGCCGCTTCGCGTCGACGACGGCCACGATGCGGTCGCCGCGCGTGACGACGGCCTGGCCCGTCACGAGGCGGCCCGCGGCCACGTCGACGACGGTGGCATCGCGCAGGATCAGGTCGGCAGGGATGGCAGGCGCAGCGGCGACGCCGCCCGCCCAGGCCGCGATGGCGGCCATGAACAGTCTCTTCATGCGTGCATCCTAGGCCAGATACGGCGCCAGCCCGGCCCGCCACATGGCCAGCTTGTCGGCCAGGCTCAGGCCGGCATGGGCCGGGCTCGTGGACGGCAGGCGCAGCACCGGCTGGCCCGGCTCGCCCAGGGCCAGCAGCGTCTGCCGGTGGGCCAGCGCACCGTTGCAGGCGATGGCGCGCAACTCCGGCAGACGAGCGACGAGAGCGGCCAGGTCACTCGGCTCGGCGGCTTCTATGGCCGTGTCCAGGCTGCCCTCGCGGCGGCAGGCGGCCACGGCGTCCCACAGCGCGACGCGGTGCCGCCGCAATGCGTCCAGGCGCTCGGCGTAGGGCAGCGCCGCCAGGTCGGCCTGGCCCAGCAGCGCGGCCATCAGCGGCCAGAAGGCGTTGCGCGGATGGGCGTAGTACTGCGCCGCCCGCAGCGAGGCCGCGCCGGGAAAGCTGCCCAGCACCAGCAGCCGGGCCCGCGCGTCGAACACCGGAGCCAGGCCCTGCAGCCGCGCGGGCTCGGGGTTTATGGGATTTGCATGGGTGGCACGGGGTTGAGAGGATGCGGGGGTCTTCAAAGGGAGTAACGAATGATGAACACGGAAGCCGTCTGGCAGTTTCTCAGCACCCAGGGCGTGGACTTCGGGCTCAAGGTGCTGGCCGCCATCGCCGCCTGGGTGGTGGGCCGCTGGCTGATCGCGCTGGCGCTGCGCGTCTTCACGGCGGCGCTGGCGCGCGGCCAGCGCATCGACTCCACGCTGGCGGCCTATCTGCGCTCCATCCTCAGCGTGCTGCTGAACGTCGTCCTCATCCTCGCGATCCTGGACATCTTCGGCGTCAAGACCACCTCCTTCGCCGCGTTGCTGGCCGGCGCCGGGCTGGCCATAGGCACGGCCTGGGGCGGGCTGTTGACCCATTTCGCGGCCGGCGTCTTCATGCAGGTGCTGCGGCCGTTCAAGGTGGGCGACTTCGTGCAGGCCGGCGGTGTGACCGGCACGGTCACCGAGATCGGCCTGTTCGGCACGACGATCGCCACGCCCGACAACGTGCAGACCATCGTCGGCAACAACACCATCTTCAGCGGCGCCATCCAGAACTTCTCCGCCCTGCCCCACCGTCGCGTGGACTGCCTGGCCAAGGTCGCCAACAGCGTGGATCCGCTGGACGCCATCGCGCGGCTGAAGCCCGCCATCGCCGCCATCCCCAACGTGATGGCCCAGCCAGCGCCCGACATCGAGATCCTGCAGTTCACGCCCGAAGGCCCGCTGCTGTGCGTGCGCCCCTACTGCCACACCGACCATTACTGGCAGGTCTATTTCGACGTGCACAAGGCCGTCGTCGCGACCTTCGGCGCCGCCGGTTATCCAGTGCCCGAGACGCCTATCGCACCGCGCAGCCGCTGACGCCGCCAGCCCATGGCTGATCTCGTCGCCCGCGTCGCCGGGTTGTGGCGTTACCCGGTCAAGTCCTGCGCCGGCGAGGCCGTTGACGCGCTGGAGCTGGATGCCGACGGCCGGCCCGAGGGCGAGCGGGGCTGGGCCGTCGTTGATGCGGCCGGCGAGCTGAGCTGGATGGGCGCACAGCCACGCCTGGCCCTCGTGGCCGCCCGGCTGCGGGCCGACGGGCTGACGCTGCTGGCCCAGGGGCGCCTGCTGACCCTGGCAGCCGATGCCGGCGAGGCGGTCCAGATCCGCGCCTGGAACGGCGAACGCCAGGACTTCGACACCCTGCAGGCCTGGGACGCCGGCGACGACGCGGCCGCGCTGCTGCGCGCGACGACGGGTGCGCGTCTGCGCCTCGTGCGCCTGAGCGCCGCAGCCCGGCGCAGTCTGGCCCCGAACGCGCTGCACCTCGTCGGCGACGGCTCGCTACGCGCCTGGCGCGAAGCCCTGGCCCAGCCGCTGAACAAGCCCGCCGAACGCGCCCGGGCCAACCTGCTGCTGCGCGCCGAGGACGGCGGCGAACTGCCGCCCTTCATCGAGGACATCCTCGTCGAGGCCCGCGTCGCGGACGGACCGACGCTGCGCCGCACCTCCGCCTGCGTGCGCTGCACGGTGCCGGCCGTCGACCCGACCAGCGGCAAGCCCCAGCCTGCGGCGCTGGAGGCGCTGACCCTGCTCAGCACCGAGCGGGCACCCGGCGCGCCGGTGCAGTTCGGCATCTATGCCGGCGGCAGCGGCGGCCGACTCAGCGTGGGCGACCGCGTCGAGCTGACCCTGGACTTCGGCGAATGAACACCTTGTCCTCAATCATGAGGAGCATCGTCCTGCCCACCCTGCTCTGCGCTGCACTGGCCTGCCAGGCGGCCGGATCCGACACCGCGGTGGCCGAGCCCGCTGCCGGCCCCGCCTCGACGGTCATCAGCCCGCCCAAGGGCCGTTGCCCGCCCCCGCGCATCGACAAGCTGAGAAAGATGCCCACCGGCGACTTCGACTTCGTCATCCGCTTCCTGGTCAGGGCCGACGGCAGCATAGAGAACGTCCGCGTGGAAGGTGGTCTGGCATCCCGGGATGCCAGGTACGTGGCCCGCGACCTGTTTGACGGCCTGCGCTGCCTGCCGGCCGAGGCCGATCAGGAATACGTGGCGAAATTCAGCACCCGGATGGGGAGCTTCTAGCCAGCCGCGGCAAGGCCGCACGGGCATTGGCCGACGTGACGGCGGCGGCCTCCTCGAGCGTCCAGCCGCGCAGCACAGCCAGGCTCTTTGCGATGCGCGGCAGCTCGGCCGGCTCGTTGCGCGCCTGCCCCGGCGCCGCCTCGCGCTCCGCAGCCGTCTTGTAGAGCCAGTGCGGAGGGATGTCGGGTGCGTCGGTCTCCATGACCAGCGCCGTCTCGGGCACGCTGGCCGCGATGCGGCGGATCTGCAGCGAGCGCTCGAAGGTCAGCGTGCCGCCAAGGCCCAGCTTGAAGCCCAGGTCGATGAAGGCCTGGGCCTGCTGCTCGCTGCCGTTGAAGGCGTGGGCGATGCCACCATGCGGGAACCCGACGCGGCGCAGGCCGGCCAGCAGCTTGTCGGCGCTCCGGCGCACATGCAGCAGCACCGGCAGACCGGCGCGTTTGGCGAGCTTGAGCTGCTCGACGTAGAAATGCTGCTGGGTGTCGGGATCGATGCCCGCGACGAAATAGTCCAGGCCGATCTCGCCTACGGCGACCAGGCGCGGGTCGGCGCGATGCATCTCCAGCGCCTGCGCAAGCTGGTCAAGGTCTCCCGTCGACGCCCGCATCACGCACAGCGGATGGATGCCCAGCGCGTAAGTGAAGTCGTGCTGGATGGCCAGCAGGCGCACGGCATCGAAATTGCCTGCGGCGACGGCCGGGATGACGATCTGCGCGACGCCCGCGGCCCGGGCCCGCGCGACGACCGCGTCACGGTCGCCGTCGAACTCGGCCGCGTCAAGGTGGCAATGGGTGTCTATCCAGGGCACGGCGCAGCCTCAAGGGCCTGAGCGGCTATTCCAGCTTGACCGAGCCGATCGGCGCGCCAGCGGGCAGGTCCTTCACCTGTCGGTGGATCTGGCCCTGGATGGAGAAATGGACCGCCATGTCCGTCGGCTCGTAGTTGTCGGTGCTGAACGTGCCGCCCAGCACCGGGGGCTGGATGAAGCCCCACACCTGGCCCGGCGCAAGCGTGCGGCCGGCTGCCTTCAGCTCCGCAATGGCTTGCACGTCGAACCAGGCCCTGACGAAGCCACCGTCATTGATCAGCTCACCGAACTCATCGGCGCTTTGGGCCACCTGCGTGAGCCGGCCTTCGCCGGCATCCAGCAGATGGACGGAGCCATCCTCCAGGTCCTGCACGAAGGCATTGCCGATTGCCGCGAAGAGGATGGGCAGCCGGTGCTCGCCGATCAGCCAATGCCATTCGACCAGCAGGCTCTCCCGCTGTTCGACGTCGAAATCCGCCGCCAGATCGTTGAACGTGATCGCCATGGGGCCTGCCTCGTCATGCGTCAGCGGAACACCACCGTGCGGTTGCCGTTCAGCAGCACGCGATGCTCCGCATGCCACTGGATGGCCCGGGCCAGCGCCACGCACTCCATGTCGCGGCCAATGCCCACGAGTTGCTCGGGCGGCATGCTGTGGTCAATGCGGGCGACCTCCTGCTCGATGATGGGGCCCTCGTCGAGGTCGCTGGTCACATAGTGGGCCGTCGCGCCGATCAGCTTCACGCCACGCTCGTAGGCCTGATGGTAGGGCCTGGCGCCCTTGAAGCTGGGCAGGAAGCTGTGGTGGATGTTGATGGCCTTGCCCGACAGGTCGCGGCACAGCTCGGGCGACAGGATCTGCATGTAGCGTGCCAGCACGACCAGGTCGATGCGGTTCTCGGCCACCACCTCGCGGATCTTGGCCTCCTGGGCCGCCTTCTGCGCGTCCGTGCCGCCCAGCAGCGGAAAGTGGTGGAAGGGGATATTGTGGGAGGCCGCGAGCTGGTAGAAATCGCGGTGGTTGGACACGATGGCCGGGATCTCTATGGGCAGATGCCCGGTCTGCACGCGGAACAGCAGGTCGTTCAGGCAGTGCCCCAGCTTGGACACCAGCAGCAGCACTCGGGTCTTGCGGGCGCGCGCCACCAGCTCCCAGTCCATGCCGAACTCGGCCGCCAGCGGCTGGAAGGCGGCCTGCAGCGCGGCCTCCTCGGCCCGGGCCTCGAACTCGATGCGCATGAAAAAACGCGCATGGTCCGCGTCGCCATGCTGGTGCGACGTGATGATGTTGCCGCCCTGATTCAGCAGCACGCCGGTGACGGCATGCACGATGCCGGCACGGTCGGGGCAGGAGAGCTTGAGGATGAAACGCGGGGTCATGCGGCGAACTCAAGAAAACTGGCCGGCGACGAGGCGCAACTGCCGGTCGCAGCGCGCCGCCAGGTCGCGGTCATGGGTGACGAGGACGAAGGCCGTGCCGAGCTCGCGGGCGCGCTCCAGCATCAGCTCGAAGACGGCGGCGGCGGTGTCGCGGTCCAGGTTGCCGGTCGGCTCGTCGGCCAGCACACAGGCTGGCCGGGTCACCAGCGCACGCGCGATGGCCACGCGCTGGCGCTCACCGCCCGACAGCTCGGCCGGGCGGTGCTGCACGCGGTCCTTCAGTCCCACGCGGGCCAGCATCTCGGCGGCCGCGGCGCGGGCATCGGCCGGCGTCTGGCGACGCACGCGCAGCGGCATCGCGACGTTGTCCAGCGCCGAGAACTCCGGCAGCAGATGGTGGAACTGGTAGACGAAGCCGAGTTGCTGGTTGCGCCAGCGGCCACGCTGGGCCTCGTCCATGGACGCGAACCCGCGCCCCATCAGCGTGACGCTGCCGGTGGTCGGCACGTCCAGGCCGCCCAGCAGGTGCAGCAGCGTGGACTTGCCCGAGCCGGACGCGCCGATGACGGCCAGCGTCTCGCCGCGCTGGACGGCGAGGTCGACGCCGCGCAGCACGCTCACGTCGAGGCTGCCCTCGTTGAAGCGGCGGGTCAGCCCCGTGGCCTGCAGTATGGGCTCACTCATAGCGCAGCGCCTCCGCCGGTTGCACGCGGCTGGCACGCCAGCTGGGGTAGAGCGTGAAGACCAGCGACAGGGCCAGCGACACCCCCACGATGGGGAGGATGTCGGCCGCCTGCGGGTCGCTGGGCATCTGGCTGATGAGGTAGACGCTGCCCGGCAGGAAGCTGGCATTCAGCAGATGTTCGATGGCCGGCACGATGACGTCGATGTTGAAGGCGATCGCCAGGCCCGCCACCACGCCGGCCAGGGTACCGATGACGCCGGACACCGCGCCCTGCACGATGAAGACGCCCATGATGGAGCGCGGGCTGGCGCCCAGGGTGCGCAGGATCGCGATGTCGCTCTGTTTGTCGGTGACCGTCATGATCAGCGTGGACAGCAGGTTGAACGCCGCCACGGCGACGATCAGCGTCAGCACGATGCTCATCATGCGTTTTTCGATCTGGACGGCGTCGAACCAGACGGCATTGGCGCGAGTCCAGTCGCTGACGCGGATGTCCGGCCCCAGGCGGCCGGACAGGTCCGCGGCCACGGTCCGGGCCTCGTTCACGTCGCGCAGCTTGAGCTGCACGCCGCTGGGGCCGCCGGTACGGAACAGCTTGGCCGCGTCGTCCACATGCACCAGGGCCAGGCCCGAGTCGTACTGGTAATGGCCGGAATTGAAGGTACCCACCACGTTGAAGCTCTTGAGCCGCGGCACCACGCCGGCCGGCGTGACCTGGCCGCCGGGCGCGACGACGGTGATCTTGTCGCCGATGCCCACGCCCAGCTGGCGGGCCAGCTCGCCCCCCAGCACGATGTTCCAGGCGCCCGGCTGCAACTGGGCGAAGGCGCCGTCCTTGAGCTGGGCTCCCAGGCCGGTCACCGTGGCCTCCTCGGCCGGCGAGATGCCGCGGATGATGGCGCCGCGCATGTCCTCGCCGCGGGCGATCAGGCTCTGGCTGGCGACGAAGGGCGCCGCGCCCACGACCTCGGGGTTCTGCCTGGCCTTGGCCGCCGTCGCCTGCCAGTCCGGCAGGGCCTGGCCGCCGGCGTCCAGCAGCTCGATGTGGGCGATGACGTTGAGCATGCGGTCGCGCACTTCCTTCTGGAAGCCGTTCATCACCGACAGCACGACGATCAGCGCCATGACGCCCAGCGCGATGCCCACCATGGACGCGCCCGAGATGAAGCTGATGAAGCGGTTGCGCCGCCCGCCGCGCCCGGCGCGGACGTAGCGCCAGCCGACCTGGAGTTCAAACGGCAGTGGCATGGAGCGGTGCAAAGGCGTGCGGCATGGGGCCGGGATGGTAACTGGCGGGGCGCCATGACAATGACCCCGGCCCCTGCTTGAATTCGCAATGAACGCTTTACTCGCCCTGATCTTCGCCATCGTCCTGGCCCTGCCCGCCCAAGCCATGCCCGACCTCGTCATCCTCGTGCGCCATGCCGAGCGCGCCGCCGAGCCGGCGGCCGACCCCGGCCTCACGCCCGCCGGCGAGCAGCGTGCGCTGGCGCTGGCCCAGGCGCTGGCCGGCACCCGGGTCGACGCCATCCTGACGACCCAGTTCCGCCGCACCCGCGACACCGCCGCGCCGCTGGCCCGGGCCCAGGGCGTCCAGCCACAAGCCATAGAGGCCCGGCGTGGCGCCGCGGCCGAGCATGTGCAGGCGGTGGCCGACGCCGTGCGCGGGCAGGCTGGCACCGTCCTCGTCGTGGGTCACAGCAACACGGTGCCGGCCATCCTGGCCGCGCTGGGCGGGCCGCGGCTGCCCGAGATCTGCGAAACCAGCTTCCACCACATCTTCCTGCTGCGCCCAGGTGCCGGCTGGATGCAGCTGGGCTATGGCGCCCCCGGCGTCGCTCCGGCCGCCGGCTGCCTGTAGTTCATTCTCGGGAGAGGCTCGCACAGCCCGGCCAATCCGGCGTAGGCTGCCACGGCTGCCGCTGACCCGGCAGCCCAGAGCGAGCCGGGCCGGCGCGCGGGACCCGCGACAGCCGCGGCCTCCACCACGGGGTCCCGGCGCAGCGATGCGCGAGGAGACAGCAATGGCGACCTATATCTGCCTGATGAACTTCACGGACCAGGGGGCACGCGCCATCAAGGAGACGGTGCTGCGCTCGGAGGCCGCCCAGAAGGCGGGCAAGGAGTACGGCGTCACCTTCAAGTCCGTCCACTGGACCCAGGGCGCCTATGACATCGTGATCGAGCTCGAAGCCAAGGACGAGGCCGGCATGATGGCCTTCGGCATGGCCATGGCCAGCCTGGGCTTTGTGCGCACGCAGACGCTGCGCGCCTACAACGCCAGCGAGACCAAGGCGTTCATCGCCAAGATGCCCTGAGGGGGGGCGTCGGGCCATGGGCGGGCCGCGCCCATGGCCAGTCCTCAGTGGAGCATCTGTTCCACCTCGGCCGCCGGATCGCCGGCGGCGGCGACCCGGGCGGCCAGAAGCTCCAGATCCAGGTGCAGGTGCTCGATCAGCTCGGGCACCGCCATCTTCAACGCATGCACGGGTTCGTCGTGGTGCTCGGCCGCGTCCGCCAGCACCTCGGCCACGTGCAGCACGGCGGCGATCAGCGAGAAGGGGCGCACGTCCAGGGGCGCGTTGGCATCCCTGAAAGCCGCCACCAGAGCCCGCGGGAAATGCCAATGCGCGGCCAGCGAGGCCGTCACGTCGGCATGCGTGCAGCCGAAGCGGTGCTCCTCCAGCGAGAAGCGGCTGCCCGGCTCGGCGGCGTGGGCCTCGACATCGGCCACCAGATGCGGCTCGTCGATGGCCATCAGCAACTGGCCGGTGCGCAGCATCAGCCCGGCGAGGTAGGCGGTGTCGGCGGTGCCCGCATCGGTGCCCAGCATGCGGGCGAGGATGCGCGCATAGTTGGCCGTGGCCACGCTGTGGCGCCAGAAGCGCGCGCGGTCCAGGCCCTGCACCCGCGGGAAGGCGCCGCTCAGACAGGCCGCCATGGCCAGATTGCGCAGCGTATCCAGCCCCAGCGCATGGGCCGCGTCGACGACGGTAGCGATCTGGTGCGAGGGGCTGTAGTGGGCCGTGTTCGCCAGCCGCAGCACGCGGGCGGTGAGCGTCGAGTCCTTCTCTATCAGTGCCGCGATCTGACCCAGGCCGACGTTGTCGTCGTCAAAGCTCTTGAGCAGCCGCGTGGCCACCTCGGGCATGGTCGGCAAGGCGCTGTGCTTGACGAAGAAACGCTCGGCGGCTGCGGTCATCGCGGACTCCTTCGGACGCTGGGGCGAGCCAGTCTAGGACGAAGGCTTTCGTGACGACAAGGCTTTGCCGGCGCTAAACGATCAGCAATGCACGGAAGTCGTTGACGTTGGTGAAGCTGGGGCCGGACACCAGCAGGTCACCCAGCGGCGCGAAGAAGCTGGCGCTGTCGTGGGCATCCAGCAGGGCCTGCGGGTTCAGGCCCAGCGCGCGAGCGCGGGCGAGGCTGGTGGGCGTCAGCAGCGCCCCGGCATGCGGGCCGACGCCGTCGATGCCGTCGGTGTCGGCGGCCAGCGCGTGGACGCCCGGCTCGCCTTGCAGGGCCAGCGCGCAGCCGAGCAGGAACTCGGTGGCGCGGCCGCCCCGGCCGGCGGGCTGGCCGGCGTCCACGGTGACCGTGGTCTCGCCACCGGACAGAAGGACGCAGGGCTTTGCAAAGGGCTGGCCGTGTCGCGCGACGGCGCGTGCCAGGGCCGCGTGCATGCCGCCGACGACACTCGACTCGCCCTCGATCTCGTCGCTGAGGATGTGCGCCGCGATGCCCTGGACGCGGGCCGCCTCGGCCGCGGCCTCCAGGCTCAGCTGCGGCGTGGCCAGCATGACCAGCGCGTGGCCGGCCAGGCGCGGGTCGCCGGGCTTGGGCGTCTCGAAATCTTCAGACTCCAGGCCCGCGCGCGCGGCAGGCGGCAGCTCGACCCGATAGCGGCGGCAGATGGCCAGCGCGTCGGCGCAGCTCGTCGCATCGGCCACCGTGGGGCCGGAGGCAATGACTTCGGGCAAGTCGCCCGGCACGTCGCTGATGGTCAGCGTCAGCACGCGCGCCGGCGCGCAGGCGGCAGCCAGGCGCCCGCCCTTGATGGCGGAGAGATGCTTGCGCACGCAGTTCATCTCGGCGATGGTGGCGCCGCTGTGCAGCAGTGCGCGGTTGACGGCCTGCTTGTCCGGGAGCGTCAGCCCCGGCGCCGGCAGGCTCATCAGCGCCGAGCCACCGCCGGAGATCAGGCAGATGACGAGGTCGTCCGCCGTGAGGCCCTGCGCCTGCTCCAGCAGCTTTCCGCTGGCGGCCAGGCCGTTGCCGTCCGGCACGGGGTGGGCGGCCTCGACGACCTCCAGCCGGCGCGGCCTGTAGCCCGGCGGCACATGCCCGTAGCGGGTGATGACCAGCCCTGACAGCGGCGCGTCGACCGGCCACGCAGCCTCCAGCGCCTGCGCCATCGAGCCGCCCGCCTTGCCGGCGCCCAGCACCAGCGTGCGGCCTCGCGGGGGCGGCGGCAGCTTCGCGGCCAGCAACCGGTCCGGCAGCGCGCTCGCCACGGCCACGTCGTAGAGCTGGTTCAGCAGCGTGCGGGGGGCGACGCTCATCGCGAGCGCGGTCAGGGTTGCCGGGCCCAGCGGCCGATCAGGGCTCGCTCGTCGTCGGTCATGCCGGTCGCATTGTTGAGCGGCATCGCGCGCTGCACGACCACCTGCTGATAGATCTGGGCCTTGTGCGCGACCAGCCCTTCGGCGCTGTCCAGCCGCACGCCCTTCTGCGCCGCCTCTCCGCTATGGCAGATGGCACAGCGCTGCGCCTCGACGGCCTGCACCTGAGCCAGCGTAACGGCAGACGCGGCCGCTGCCGCGGGCTGCGGCCGGGGGGCCATCCAGGCGACAAGGCCGCCCAGCAGCACGAGGGCCAGCACCACCGCGCCCCAGCTGTTGACACCCTTGTGCCGCTTCACGAAGAAGATGCGGATGGCCACACCCGCGGCCATCAGTACGCACAGCACGGCCCAGTTGTACGGGTGCTGGTGCAGCATGCCGTAATGGTTGCTGAGCATCGCGATCAGCACCGGCAGCGTGAAATAGGTGTTGTGCACGCTGCGCTGCTTGCCCCGCTGGCCATGGAGGGGGTCGACCGTCTCGCCGGCGCGCATCTGCGCGATGACCTTGCGCTGGCCGGGAATGATCCAGTGCGCGACGTTGGCCGTCATCATGGTCGCCAGCGTGGCGCCCACGATGAGGAAGGCCGCCCGGCCGGCGAACAGCTGGCAGGCCAGCCAGCTCGCGGCAACGACGAACACCGCCACGACCGCCATCACGCGACCATCGTTGCCGATGGCGCCGGCCCGGGTGCGGCCCAGCGTCTGGCAGGCGATGTCGTACACCGCCGTGCCGACGACGAGGAAGCCCAGCGCCGCCGCCACGGCCTGCCAGGGAGCGCCCCATGCGTGCACGCGCGGGTCGATCAGCATCTGGCTGGCGTTGCAGAGGTAGAGCACGACGAACAGCGCGAAGCCGCTCATCCAGGTCCAGTAACTCTCCCAGTAGAACCAGTGCAGGTCCCTGGGCAGGTTGGCAGGCGCCACCAGGTACTTCTGCGGGTTGTAGAAGCCGCCGCCATGCACGGCCCACAGCTCGCCGTCCACGCCCTTGGCCTGGAGGTTCTCCGCTTGCGGCTTGACGAGATGGTTGTCCAGCCAGACGAAGTAGAAGGACGCGCCTATCCAGGCGATGACGGTGATGACGTGCAGCCAGCGCAGCAGCAGGTTGGCCCAGTCGAGCAGGTAGATGTCCATGACGCGGTGGTGATCTCGATAGCCCCACCACGGCGGGTGCTGTGGGGCCCGGGGGTCGCGTCCACGGGCCGACGACACCCGACGCCGCTGCGACAGGGCGCCAGTTTATGCAGGCAGTGCCGGGATCTGCGCCAGCACCACCACCGCGACGACCGCCGGCTGCTTGCCCGCGGCGCCCGGCACGCCGACGGGGCAGGCGACGCCGGCCAGGTCGACTCTGGCGCAGGCGATGGCGCCGAACTCCAGGCGCCCGCCGCCCAGCGTGCCGGCGACCGCGGCCACGCCCACGCTCGTCCAGGCCCCGACCTGGCGCGGCACGCTGCCGGTCCTGCGGGCGACGGTGACGAGGATGAGGGCCTCAACGGCCACGGTGGGTCCGGTGGCTGCACCGCGAAGCTGCGGCGTGTGCGGGCTCGCGTCGGCGCCGTCGAGCACGGCGTTTGTCGGTTTGCCCATGGATGGTCCGGTCCTTGGTACAAAGTGCAGGGATGAGCACGCCCCACCAGCCCCGCTATCCCCGAGACCTCGTCGGCTACGGCGAGAACCCACCCCATGCGCAATGGCCAGGCGGCGCGCGCGTTGCCGTGCAGTTCGTACTGAACTACGAGGAAGGCGGCGAGAACTGCGTGCTGCACGGCGATGCCGGCAGCGAGCAGTTCCTGTCCGAGATGGCCAATCCGGCCAGCTACCCGGCGCGCCACCTGAGCATGGAGAGCATCTACGAGTACGGCTCGCGCGTGGGCGTGTGGCGGCTGCTGAAGGAGTTCGAACAGCGCGCGTTGCCGCTGACCGTGTTCGGCGTGGGCATGGCGCTGGAGCGCCACCCCGACGTGACCCAGGCCTTCGTCGAGCTGGACCACGAGATCGCCTGCCATGGCTGGCGCTGGATCCACTACCAGAACATGGAAGAGGACACGGAGCGCGCCCACCTGGCCCAGGCCATGGCGAGCCTGAAGCGCCTCACGCTGGGCCGCGACCCGCATGGCCTGGGCTGGTACACCGGCCGCGACAGTCCCAACACGCGCCGCCTGGTGGCCGACTTCGGCGGCTTCGAGTACGACAGCGACTACTACGGCGACGACCTGCCCTTCTGGCTGCAGGTGCGCAGGACCAGCGGCGAGCTGGCACCACACCTGGTGGTGCCCTACACGCTGGACTGCAACGACATGCGCTTCGCACTGCCGCAGGGCTTCAGCCATGGCGAGCCCTTCTTCGAATACCTGCGCGACTCGTTCGACGTCCTCTACGCGGAGGGCGCCGAGAGCCCGAGGATGATGAGCATAGGCATGCACTGCCGCCTGCTGGGCCGCCCCGGCCGGCTGCGCGCACTGCAGAAGTTCCTCGACCACATCGAAGCGCATGACCGCGTCTGGGTCTGCAGGCGGCTGGACATCGCGCGGCACTGGAAGGCGACCCATCCCTTTGATGCGCGCACCGCCTTCATCTGGGAATGATCCGACTCGGCCTGCTGCATGGCTGAGACGCCGGACCCTGCCTAGAATCCATGCCCATGTCCGGCCTGCCGATCACGACCCGCACCGCCCGCCGCTCGGCGTGGTGGCTGGTGGCCGTGTTCCTGCTCGGCGTGCTGGCGCCCGGCCTCAGCGCGGCGCTGGCGCATGCGCGTGGCGACTTCTCGGCCTGGCAGGATGTCTGCCGCGCGCCGACCGCGACGAACGCGGCCAAGCCCCAGCCCATCGAGGCCGCGCTGGACCTGCTGGCCAAGGGCCATTGCCCGGCCTGCCATATCGGCACGGCCGACCTGGCCAGCCCGCCGGCCGCCGCGGAACCGAACCTGCGCGACGACCTCGTGCTGGAAGCGCCCCAGCGCTTCTGGACCGCGCCTGTCACCGCCCACGCCTGGCGCCCCGCCAGCGCACGCGCCCCACCCGAGCGGGTCTGAGACGGGACCGAGAGCTGGCCATGCGGCCGGTTCGACGCCCGTCCAAGGCTCGGCGGCGTGCCAGCCGTCGGGCCTGAGTCCCCTGCCCTGCCGAGGCTTCCGGCCTCGGCACCCGCCGCCGCCCACACCGGGCGCGACCGACTCAGATCCCGCCTCATCATGATCCAGAAGACTGCCCTTGCGCGCGCGGCTGCGGCCTGCGCCGCGCTGCCACTGCTGGTGCCGGCCGCGGCCCGCGCCTGCGACGACTGCGACTGCGGCGATGACGCGCCCGTCGCCATCACCGCCTCCGCCGGCGAACCGGCCCCCACGCCCACCCGCAACAAGCTGGCCCTGGTGCGGGTTCAGGGCGCTGCCCCCTCGTCGCTGCCCACCAACATCCCGACCACGCGCGAGACCGTCTCGCGGGAAGACATCGAGCGCGGCATCAACGCGACCGATGCCGAGGACGCGCTCAAGTACCTGCCCAGCCTGCTGGTGCGCAAGCGCTACATCGGCGACTACAACCACGCCATCCTGTCCAGCCGCGCCTCGGGCACCGGCAACAGCGCCCGCTCGGCCGTCTATGCCGATGGCATCCTGCTGTCCAACTACCTCGGCAACGGCGTCGGCGGCCTGAGCTTCCCGCCGCGCTGGGGCCTCGTCACGCCCGAGGAGATAGAGCGCGTGGACGTCATGTACGGCCCCTTCTCGGCCGCCTACCCGGGCAACTCGGTGGGCGCGGTGGTGGACTACCAGACGCGCATGCCGACCCGGTTCGAGGCCCACGCCAAGCTCGGCTACAGCTCGCAGTCCTCCGACCTCTGGGGCGCGACGAAGACTTATCGCGCCTGGCAGGCCGGCGCCTCGCTGGGCGACCGCGCGGGCGCCTTCAGCTGGTGGCTCAACGTCAACCGAACCGACAGCGAGGGCCAGCCGCTGACCTTCGCGACCCGCCTGGCCAGCGCGGGCGGCGCCGTCACGCCGGGCAGCGGCGCGGTCCCGGTGACAGGCGCAGTGCTCCAGCCCAACAGCAGCAACCAGCCCTGGTACCTGATAGGCGCGGGCACGCGCTACAGCACCGTGCAGGACCACCTCAAGCTCAAGCTGGCCTACGACCTCAGCCCGACCCTGCGCGCCAGCTACCTGGTGGGCCTGTGGCGCAACGACTCGGACGGCAACTCCGAGAGCTGGCTGCGCGACGCGGCCGGCAAGCCGGTCTATTCGGGCCCCATCGTCATCGACGGCAAGCAGTTCGCGGCACCGACCGGCGGCGACTTCGCCCTCACGCGCGAGCAACTGCGCCACGTCATGCACGGGCTGTCGGTCAAGAGCCACGGCGGTGGCACCTGGGATTGGGAAGTCGCGGCCAGCCTCTACGACTACCAGAAGGACGACAAGCGCCAGAACGACGTGAACAACCGGCAGCCCGGCGCCTGGACGGGCGGCGCCGGCACGCTGGCCGACGGCAGCGGCACGGGCTGGCACACGCTGGCCCTCAGGGGCATCTGGCGTCCCGCCGGCACGGGCCATGTCGTGGACCTGGGCCTGCAGCAGGACAGCTACCGGCTCAGCTACCTGACCTCCAGCATCGCCGGCAACTACCTGAACGACGGCCCGGGCGCGCTGGCCAGCAGGGTCCAGGGCCGGACGCAGCTGCAGGCGGCCTACATCCAGGACGCCTGGCTGCCCGCCCCCGACTGGAGGGCCGTGCTGGGCCTGCGCGCCGAACACTGGCAGGCCTACGACGGCCGCACCGACTTCTCCGCCACGGGGACGCCGCCGCCCAGCGTCTATGCGTCGCGCAGCGAGAACTTCCTGTCGCCCAAGGCCGCGCTGTCCTGGCAGGCCGCGCCCGAGATGGTGCTGAAGGCCTCGCTGGGCCGGGCCGTGCGCATGCCCACAGTCTCCGAGCTCTACGGCGCCACGTCGACGGCGAACTCGCAGTACATCAACGATCCCGGCCTCAAGCCCGAGAAGTCCTGGACGGCCGAGCTGAGCGCCGAGTCCGCCTGGGGGCCGCTGCAATCCCGCCTCACCTTCTTCGCCGAGACGACGCGCAACTCGCTGTACTCGCAGACGGTGTTCGACACCGCCGCCAACCGCAACGTCAGCCGCGTGCAGAACATCGCCCGGATAGGTACCACCGGCCTGGAGGCGACGCTGGGCGCGACCGACTGGCTGCTCAAGGGGCTTGACCTGTCGACCAGCGTCACCTACACGGACTCGAAGATCAAGGCCAACGCCGGCTTCGTTGCCGTGCCGGGCGACACCGTCGGGCGCTGGCAGCCCAACATCCCGCGCTGGCGCGCCACGGCCCTCGCCAGCTGGCGCCTGGACGAGCATTGGAGCGCCAGCCTTGCTGCACGCTACAGCGGCCGCCAGTACCGCACGCTGAACAATGCCGACGTGAACGGCTTCGCCTACATGGGTGTGAGCAAGTACGCCACGGCCGATGTGCGCCTGCTGTGGAAGATAGACCGCCAGTGGAGCGCCGCCTTTGGCATCGACAACCTGAACAACTACAAATACTGGAACTTCCACAACTACCCGCAGCGCAGCTACATGGCCGAGCTGAAGTTCGATCTATGAAGACCCTCCTCACCGTCCCGCTGCTGGCGCTCGCCGGCGCCGCCCAGGCCCACATCACGCTGGACCAGCCCGAGGCGCCGGCCGGCAGCAGCTACCGCGCCGTCTTCAAGGTGGGCCATGGCTGCGAAGGCGGCGCGGCCACCAAGGCCATCGTCGTCACCCTGCCCGGGGGGCTGCGCGGCGCCCGTCCCATGCCCAAGCCCGGCTGGACGCTGACCACCCTGCGCCGTCCGTTGAAGACGCCCCTGGAGAGCCACGGCCAGCCCGTCACCGACGAGCTGGCCGAGGTGCGCTGGACGGCCGACAGCGAGGCCAGCTATCTGCCCGATGCCTGGTACGACGAATTCATCCTGCGCGCCACGCTGCCGTCCGCGCCGGGCGAGCTGACCTTCGCGGTGCGCCAGGTCTGCACCCAGGGTGAATGGTTCTGGGCCGAGCTGCCGACGGCCGACAACCCGAAGCCACGCGCGCCCGCCGTGCGGCTGCGGGTGACGCCCACGCGCGCCGAAGCCCACGCCCACTGAAGCGAAATAAAGCCGGGACCGCCCCGGCTGATCGTGGCTTCGTTCACGGCCGGCTGCGCCGATGATTCATCCCGTCACCAGTGCACGGCCCCCGGCAACGTTGCGGCCCCTGGCGAGGCGGAACGCGATCCGCCCGCGACCACGAAAGCACGAGATCCGGGCCTGCCCGCGTCACCTCCCGGTGTCGCTCCGCTGGCCGCCTGCGCTGTGATGCACGCCGCAGCCCCACGCCCCCTCGCGGGAGCGTCCCGGGCGGCGTGAAGCGCTCTTGCGCCCCGAACGGCTCACGCCGGGCGGGGCGTTTCCTTTGGACTCGAGCCGGGCTCATCCCGGCCGCCCTGCGACCCCGCTCGCCGAGGTCGCTGGTGGGCAGGAGCCCGTCACAGCCAGTGACGCATCAGCACCACGTCGAGGTCGCTGCCGTTGGCCTCGCCGGCCTGAAGCACGCGCACCGTGGGCACGCGCTCGTCGTGCTGCAGCGCCAGCGCGCGGCCGGCGTCGCTCTTGGTGCCGGCGGCCACCGGCGTGACGCGCAGGCCGCCGGGGCCGAAGCCGGTGTCGACGCTGCCATCGGCGTTCAGGCGCAGCAACACGGTGTCGGCGCTGGTGCCGAGGGTGTAGACCCAGCCGCCCAGCAGCAGCTTGCCGTCGGTCTGCTGCACGAGGGCCGTGGCCTCGTCCCAGTTGTCGGCATTGACGACGACCACGCTGCGGCCGCCGGAGCCGAAGCCGGCGTCCAGGCTGCCATCGGGCAGCAGGCGCGCGGCAGCAACATGGTGGTCGCGGTGGCCGGCCAGCACGAGCTTGTTGTCCGCCGTGACAACGATGCCGCGCGCCGCGCCTGTGACGCTGCCGAACAGGCCGTGCACGAGACCGGCCGTACCGAAGCCGGCGTCCAGCGTGCCGTCGTCGCGATAGGCAGCGGCGATGAAGTCGCCCTCGCCGCCGGCCGCGACGATGCGCGCGGCGCCGGCCACGGTCTGCAGCACCAGCGCGTAGACCGTCTCGCTCTTGCCGCCGGCGCCGATCGCGGTCAGCACCTTGCCGCCGTTGCCGAAGCCCGCGTCGAGACTGCCGTTGGGCAGGTAGCGGGCCAGCGCAAAATCGTTGCCCGTGGCGCCCTGGTTGCTGCCGCCGCCGAGCACGATCTTGCCGTCCGGCTGCAGCAGCAGCGCATAGGCCTTGTCGTCGCCGTTGCCGAAGGAGGTCGTCACGCGGCCGCCGGTGCCGAAGCTCGCGTCCAGCGTGCCGTCGGCGTTGTAGCGGGCCAGCGCGAAGTCGTAGCCGCTGGCACCCTGGTCGCTGGTGCCGGCGACGAGGATCTTGCCGTCGGGCTGCACGGCCACGGCCAGCGCCTCGCCGCTGCGGCTGCCGTTGTTGAACGCGGTGCCGACCCTGCCGCCGTTGCCGAAGCTGGTGTCCAGCCCACCGTCGCGCAGGTGGCGCAGCAGCATGAAGTCGGTGCCGGTGGCGCCGCCGCCGAACACGCCGTAGCCGACGACGACGGCCTTGCCGTCGGCCTGCACGGCGACGCCGCGCACATAGTCGTCCGTCAGGCCACCGGGCGTGATGAGGATGCCGCCGCCGAAGCTGGTGTCGATGTCGCCGGCCGCGCCGCGCACGGTGACGGTCAGCGGCTGGGTCTTGCTGGCGCTGCCACCGCTGCCCTTGACGGTGACGCCGGTGGGCAGCGAGTGCGGCGCCGTGGCGCCGGCCTGCAGCGTCAGCGTGCCGGTGTTGCTGCCGGCCGCGACGCTGAGGGCGGCGGCCGTCGCGCCGCTGGGCAGGCCGTCGGCGCTGAACTGGATGGCGTCGGTGAAGCCGGCCTCGCGCTGCACGGTGACGGCGACCGTTGCCTGCCCGCCCTGCCGGACGACGGCCTTGCTGGTGTCGAGCGTGAAGCTGAAGCCGGCGGGTGGCGGCGGGGGCGGGCTGTCCGGCTTGCTGTCGGGCGCCGGAGTGGTGGTGCTGCCACCGCCACAGGCGGTCAGCGCGGCCGCGAGGAACAGCGGGAGTGCGGTGCGGAAAAGCGGGGAGCTCATGTCGGATCCTTGCCTTGTCAGTGCGATGGTGGCGCCAGCGGTGCTGGCACGCGGTTGTGGATGGGCGCCAGCGTGCGCAGGTAGGCGAACACGGCGCGGAGGTCGTCATCCGTCATGTGGCCATAGGCGGCGGGCATGGGCGGCAGCAGCGGCCGCCCCCGGCCGAGGTGGCGGCCGCTGCGCAGCGTCTGCACGAAGTCCTGCTCGCTCCAGCGGCCCAGGCCCGTGTCAGGGTCGGGCGTCAGGTTGGCCGTGAAGCTGACGCCCCAGGGGCCGGCCCAGGCCGTGTTCGTCGCCGAGGACACCACCAGCCACGGCCCCGCCGGCAACACCGGCACGGCCGGCATGGCGAGCGCCTGCGGGTGGCCGGCGAAGGCCAGCGCTTCGTCGGGCTCGGGACCGCGCGGGCCTGGTTTCAGCGGCGTGTGGCAGTCGGCGCAGCCACTGGTGGCAACGAGGTAGCGGCCGCGCTCGATGCGCTCGCGCGGCGCCGCCTGCGCGGCCGTCGCAAGCAGCAGCGCCAGAGGGATCAGCAGTTTCATGGAGGTCTCCGTCGGGTGGAAGTGGCGGCACTGTGCCGAGCCCCCCTCACGCCGCCATCGCTCCGACGGGCCAGCACCGCGCGCCACGGGAGATGGCTCCTCGGAGCGATGGCGGCGCGCGGGCGGGCCTGAACACTGGCGGCCTGTCCTCACACCTGGTGCCCACCATGAACACCCCGAATCGCCACGACCTCTACGCTCCCATCCACAAGGCCCTGCGCCTTTTCATGACCGACACGCTGGCGGTCATGGGCCGGCTGGACCTCGACGACCCGCAGGAACTGGCGGCGGGCCTGGCCCGGCTCGACGCGTTGCTGGACGCGGCCGCGCAGCACCTGCGTCACGAGAACGAGTTCGTGCACCCGGCGCTGGACGCGCACCGCCCCGGCACAAGCGCCACCATCGCGGCCGAGCACCGGGAGCATCTCGACGCCATCGCGGCGCTGCGCGCCGAGGCTGCCACGCTGCGCGCACTGCCCACGGCCGCCGCCGCGCACCGCCTCTACCGCCAGCTCGCCGCCTTCGTCGCCGAGAACTTCGAGCACATGGACGTGGAGGAGACCCGCCACAACCAGGTGCTGTGGGCTGCCTATGGCGACGTCGAGCTGCAGGCCATCGAGGGCCGCATCCATGCCCACGTCGGGCCGCAGGAGATGAGCGTGTGGCTGCGCTGGCTGATCCCGGCGCTGAACCCTGCCGAGCGCGCCGCGCTCATCGGCAGCCTGCCGCCCGAGGCGCAGGCGCCGGTGCTGGACTCGGCCCGGGCGCTGCTGGACGACATGGCCTGGTCCAAGCTGTGCCGCGCGCTGGGGCGGGCGCCGGTGTCAGGTCTGGTCGCGGCCTGAAAGCAACTGCTCCAGCCGCTGCTCGCGCAGCCCATAGAAGCGCTTGATCTCGGCGATCTGTGCCAGCAGCTCGGGCCGTCGCGCGGCCAGCGCCTCGGCCGCGGCACCCTGCGCCTTCACGGCCAGGATCATCTTGTTCTTGCTGGTGTGCTCCAACGCGATGAACTCGAACACCTGGGTGCGGTAGCCCTGGCTCTCCAGCAGCAGCGCGCGCAGCGAGTCGGTCACCATCTCGGCCTCCTGGCCCAGATGGATGCCATGCTGCAGCATGGGCCGCAGCACGGCCGGCAACGTCATCTGCGGACGCAGCTCCTTGTGGCAGCAGGGCGAGCTCATGATGACGCGGGCGCCGGACTGCAGGCCGACGTGCAGCGCATGGTCGGTCGCGATGTCGCAGGCATGCAGCGCGATCATCACGTCCAGCGGCTGCACGGGCTGCGTCCTGACGTCGCCCTGATCGAAGCGCAGGCCGGTCAGGCCCTCGCTGTCGACGATGCCGCCGCACAGCCGGACCATGTCGTCACGCAACTCGATGCCGGTCACGCGTGGCGACAGGTCCCGGGACCGCAGCCAGTCGTGCACGGCAAAGGTCAGATAGCCCTTGCCCGAGCCGAAGTCGGCCACGCGCACCGGGCCCGCCAGCCCCGCCTCCTCGACGGCCGAGGACAGGATCTCGACGAAGCGGTTGATCTGCTTCCATTTGCGCGCCATTGCAGGCACCAGGGCCGGCTCGCCCTTGACGAGATGGGTCAGGCCCAGGGCCGACCAGACGGGGTGGGCGATGTCCAGCGGCCGCTGCTTGGCCTTGTCGTGGGCCGCCGCGGGCGGAGCCTCGGCGGCATCCAGGCGCGTCACGCGCAGCGTCTCGCGGCCCTTGCGGCTGACGGCGAACTGCACCTCCTCGGCCGAGGTATGCAGATGGGCGTTGCGAAAGCGCGCGCCCAGCAGGGCCGCGATCTCCGCCAGGCCCGCCTCGGGCACTTGGTTCTTGGTGACGTCCTTGGTGCGGTGCCGCCACAGGAAGCTCAGCTGGGCCTCGCCGCGCAGCTCGACCAGGCGCACGGTCAGGCGCTCGACCTCGTCTTCGCCGCCGACCGGGCCGGACAACAGCAACTTGCCGAACTGGCCGCCGGCCAGGGCCAGGCGCAGCAGATGCAGAAAGCGCTCGCGGGCGGGCGCGGACGCGACGGGCGGCGGAGTGATCAGCGAGGTGAAGAGCGGTGCAGGCATCGGCCGGGATTGTCCCGGATCGCCCACGCCCCCCTTGTTCGCGGGAAAGATGTCCATTGCTGCACGAATCGCCCCGCCCTCCCCCTGCTGCGCGGGATGCACGACAGGGGGCTTCTTTCTTAGAGTCCCCCCTAACTTGAAGTTGATTTCTGACTTCCAGCTTTTCAGGGAACCCCGAACATGTCCAAGTCCTTGCGCCTCGCCGCCGTCACGCTGCTGACGGCCCTTGCAGCGTCGGCCCATGCCGACTTCGTCACCTCCAGCCAAGGGGTGGGTTTCAACCTTCAGACGCTGAACGCCAACACCTTCACGCTGGACATCCGGAACGCCAACCATGCCACCGGCAACTGGAGCTCCGCGACCAGCCTCGGCTACCTCGGCCTCAAGGGCCTGGGCAATCTGGCCGGCCTGACGGGCGTCAACGTGACCGTGTCGTCCAACGCCGGCGCGCCGGTCACCTGGACGCTGGCGTCCTTCACGGGCGAGCTGGGCGGCCAGGGCTGCAACAAGAACGCCAACTCCGGCGGCATCTGCCTGGATGGCCTGGCCAACCTGCCGCTGGTCAATGACCTGTTTTTCACCATCCAGCTGATGGGCAGCGGCATCAACCTCACCACCGTCACAGCGCCGCAGCTGAAGGTCGGCTTCACCCAGGCGAACAACAGCAAGCCCGTGGGCGACCTGCTGTCGGTCACGATGGCCTATGTCCAGCCGACCGGCGGCGGCGGGTCCAGCGGCAGCCCCAACTCCGGCACCAGCGCCGGCAACAGCGTGCCGGAACCCGCCTCGCTCGCGCTTGCCGGCCTCGCACTGGCAGCGGTCGCTGCGACGCGCCGCCGCCGCCCCGCCTGAGGCCGGTCCCGGGCCACCCGCCCGGGGGGGCCGTATGGCTGCGGCCTCGCGCGCTCGCCGTCTCGTCTTGTCAAGCCTGACAGACGCCAGAATCACGATTTACAGATCCACACGAAAACACCGCTGCGAGCCGCCATTTCCCTTGCCATGAGCCTTCAGCCCCGCTGGCGCGTATACGGTGCCCCGTGGGGGCTTGTCGGACTTTCGAGCCTATCGCAGGGCGTAAGGAGCCGAGCCAGCAGGACTGCCCCCGCCGATGAGCCGCTTCGTTGCTATCGATCGAGACACTGCCTATTTGCTGCCACCCTCGGTAGATGAATGGCTGCCCACTGATCATCTGGCGCGCTTTGTGGTTGAAGTCATCGACCGACTCGATCTGGATGAGCTGACCCGACAGTACTCGGGCAGAGGCTCCGCGGCCCATCATCCGGCGGTGTTGCTGGGGCTGCTGATCTATGGGTACGCCAACGGCGTGCATTCCAGCCGCAAGATCGAGCGGGCGACCTACGACTCGGTGGCGTTTCGCTACGTGGCGGCCAACACGCACCCTGACCACGATACGCTGGCCACGTTCCGGCGGCGCTTCTTGAAGGAGATCGAGGCGCTGTTCGTGCAGGTGCTGGTGCTGGCGCGCGAGATGAAGCTTCTCAAGCTCGGCCACATCGCGCTGGACGGCACCAAGATCAAGGCCAACGCGAGCAAGCACAAGGCCCTGTCGTGGGCGCACGTCAACAAGATCGAGGCGCAGTTGCGCCAAGAGGTGCAGACCCTGCTGACGCTGGCCGAGAAGAGCGACCGCGCGGGCGTGCCCGACGGCATGGACGTGCCCGCCGAGATCGCCCGGCGCGAGGATCGGCTGGCGGCGATCGCGCAAGCCAAGGCCAAGATCGAGCAACGTGGCGCCGAGCGCTACCTGGCCGAGAAGCAAGAGTTCGAGGCCAAGCAGGCCAAGCGCAAGGCTCAGCGCGACGCGGGCAAGAAGCCCCGCGGCACGGATCCCGAGCCGCCGACAGAAGGCCCCAAAGACAGAGCCCAATAGTTCAGGGTGCGAGTCCGCAGGGCTCAAGTCCTGCGGGCTAGTTAGGTTTGCATTGGAGCGAGCAGTTGCGAGTTGCCCAGACGATTGAGCTGAGCCCGGAAGAGGAAGCAGAGCTGACGAAGCTGGCGCGCTCGAAGGTAACGAGCGTGAGGCTGGCGCAGCGCGCGCGCATCGTGCTGCTGGCCGCGAAGGGCCTGCAGAACAAGGACATCGCCGCTGAATTGGGGGTGGGTCGGGTGCAGGTGGCGCGCTGGCGGGATCGCTATGCGCAGGAGCGCCTGCAAGGCATCGAGCACGACCTGCCGCGTGGCGCGCCGGCGGTGAAGGTGGACGTCAACCGGCTGGTGGAGCTGACCACGCAGAGCACGCCCGAGGCGGCCACGCACTGGAGCACGCGCAAGATGGGGGCCGTGCTGGGCGTGAGCGCCAGCACCGTGATGCGGCACTGGCAGGCCAAGGGGCTGAAGCCCCATCTGCTGCGCGGCTTCAAGGTCTCGCGCGATCCCCGCTTCGTCGAGAGGCTCGAAGACATCGTCGGGCTGTACATGTCCCCGCCCGAGCATGCGCTGGTGCTGTGCTGCGACGAGAAGAGCCAGGTGCAGGCCCTGGACCGCACACAGCCGGGGCTGCCTCTGAAGAAGGGGCGCGCGCAGACGATGACGCACGACTACAAGCGCCACGGCACGACCACGCTGTTCGCGGCGCTGAACGTGCTCGACGGCCAGGTCATTGGCCAATGCCAGCAGCGCCACACCCATGCCGAGTGGCTGAAGTTCCTGCGCAAGATCGATCGCGAGACGCCCAAGGACAAGACGCTGCATCTGGTCGCGGACAACTACGCCACGCACAAGCATCCGGCGGTCCAGCAATGGCTGGCCGAGCATCCGCGCTTCAACATGCACTTCACGCCCGCCTCGGCCTCATGGCTGAACATGGTCGAGCGCTTCTTCCGGGATCTCACGAGCGAGCGGCTGCGCCGCGGCGTGTTCGCCAGCGTGCCGGAGCTGGTCACCGCGATCGACGAGTACGTCGCTCATCACAACCATGCCCCCAAGCCCTTCATCTGGACCAAGAGCGCGCGCGACATCCTGCAGAAGGTCATCGGCGCCAACCAGCGCTTAAGTTCCAAACAGAACAAAACGCTGCGCTAGGCGTGCGTCACCAGTCCGCGGGCGTCGGGGGCGTCCAGGTGAGGCAGGGTGTTGAAACTCACCAGGTGATGGCGCCTGGGGTTGAAGGCGAACTCGGTGACGGCAGAGTTGCGAATGCGCAGGTTCAGCTCCACGCAGCTCTCTGGCGGGCAGGCCAGCACCTGGCCGACGGCCGTCGCGATCGGCCCGCCGCTGGACACGATGAGCACATGCCTCCCCACGCCCACGGCCCTCGCGCGATCCAGCGCGCCAGCGATACCGGCCGAGAAGTCGGCATACGCCGGCATGCCCGCCGGCCGGCTCTCGCCGTGCATCCAGGCCAGCAGGCCCTGGCGCAGCAGGCGGAAATGCTGCTTGACGGCCTCTGCGTCCGTCGGTGCGCCCAGCGGCTCGGGATGGATGGCTCTCACGACGGCCTCGCTGTCGTACTCGTTCAGCCCCGGCAGCGCGACCGCCGGCAAGTCCTCGCCATACCCCTCCACGAGGCCCGCCAGCGACTGCGCATGGCGGCGCAGCGTGCCCGTGAAGACGGCGTCGAAGCGCTGGCCGCGCTCGCGCCAGTAGACACCCAGGCGCCGGCATTGCTCGCGGCCCGTGGGGCTGAGTTGGTCGTAGTCGGCCGCGCCGAAGCTGGCCTGGCCGTGGCGGACGAGATAGAGGCTTCCCATGCGCCGGATCATCACGGCTGATGAGCCGTCCGCGTGTCGCGTCATTGACGGCAGCCCTCGGAAACCTAGCATCGGCCAACCATCACCCGCTCGACGCGAGACCCATGCGCACGCATCACATCACCATCTCCGCCCCGGGTCTGACACACGCTGCCGCGACGGCCCAGCCACCGGACACCGAGGGCGAATGGCTGGCCAGCTACTCCATGGGGGACAGGCAACGCCAGGCCGAGGTGATCTTCAAGGGCGACGCAGGCACCTGGATGTCATACAAGCAAGCCGCGCGGGATCGCATCCCCCCGCATCGGCCGGCGCATGCCCATGGTCGTGGAAAGCCGCGAAGGCGACGCGCTGCGGGTGCTGGCGAAGCAGTCGGCCGAGGTCACCGGATGCGCGGACCTCCGGCTGGAGTTGCGCACTGCGGAGGGTCGACTCGAAGGCACGGGGCGCATGGCCGAGGGCGAGACGCGCGTCGTGCTGACGAGAAAGTAGGCGCCCCGGCGCGGCCGCGAGAATGGCGGCCATGACGCTTCGCATCGCCACGCGTGCCGACACTGCCGAACTCTGGCGCGTCCGCTACGCCGTCACAGAGAACACGCTGACGCCGGGCTGCATCTCGGACGCCGAGCTGCACGCCCATCTGGAAGACTTCGGCCGCGGCTGGGTCGTCGAGCTGGCCCCGCTCCCGGACCTGAGGATTGCGGGCTTCGCCATCGGCGACGCCCGCAACGGCAACGTCTGGGCCATGTTCGTGGACCCGATCTGCCACGGCCAGGGCCATGGCCGCGCGCTCCACGACGCGATGGTCGGCTGGCTGTTCTCGACCGGCCTGCAGCGCCTGAGCCTGGGCACCCAGCCCGGCTCGCGCGCCGAAGCCTTCTACCGCCGCGCCGGCTGGCGCGCGCTGCACATCGACGAACACGGCGAGCGCCGCTTCGAGCGCCTTGCCTCCGACTGGAACCCCGCCCATGCTTGAAACCCATGTCATCGAGACCGGCCCCGCGCCCCGCACGACGCTGATCGTGCTGCATGGCCTGGGCGCCGACGGCTTCGACTTCGTGCCCATCTGCAGCGAGCTGGACCTGGGCCGCCTGGGCGCGGTGCGCTACATCTTCCCGCACGCGCCCGAGCGGCCGGTGACGATCAACGGCGGCCATGTGATGCGGGCCTGGTACGACATCCTCGGTACCGACCTCGCACGGCGCGAGGACGAGGCCGGGCTGCGCGCATCGCAGGCCGCCATCGCGGCGCTGGTCGACGGCGAGCGCCAGCGCGGCGTGGCGGCGGAGCGCATCGTCCTCGTCGGCTTCTCGCAGGGCTGCGCGATGGCGCTGATGACGGCGCTGCGCTATCCGGAGCGCCTGGGCGGCGTGGCGGGGCTGTCTGGCTATCTGCCGCTGACCGCGGCGACCGCGGCTGAGCGCTCGGCCGCCAACGCCGACCTGCCCGTCTTCATGGCCCATGGCACGCAGGACCCGGTGGTCGCCCCCGCGCGCGGCATGGCCGGCCGCGATGCGCTGCAAGCCCTCGGGTACGCGGTGGAATGGCATGACTACCCCATGCCGCATTCCGTCTGCATGGAAGAGATCCGGGACCTGAACGCCTGGCTGCTCAAGCAACTGGGCTGACATGACGGTCCTGATCCCGACGCTGCCGTCCGCCGGGCTGGGCGAAGATCGATAAGCATGGAGCGCCTTGCTGAACAGATCGTCGCCTGGCACAACCGCCACCCCCTTGCGCGTCGCATCGCCGTGGGCGACGTGCACACCGTGGGTGTGGTGGCCCTGCCCTTTGTACGCGCGTCCGCCGAGGCCGGCGGGCTGGTCGAGCCGGTCCTCACCGACGCCGTGACCTTCGACGAGCTCGCGGCCGCGCCACGGCCATCGACGCTGGCGCTGCTGTGGCGACGCTGGCGAGGGCTCCTCCGCCTGCCTGGCCGCAAGCCGCGCACGCAATGGCGCGCCTTCAGCGAGAAGTTTCTGCCCGGCACCCGCCTTGCCCGCGTCGAGCGGTTTGCGCTGGCGCATGGATTTGCCGAGGCGCCTGCCGCGCCCGAGGCCGCCCCCTCGCGCGTCGTCGTCGTCGACGAGCGGCTGGCTGCCGCCCACAGCGGCTGGCCCTTCGAGATCTATCTGATGACGGCGGGCGTCGACTTGGGCAGCCACCGCACGCGCGTGCTGGCCGGCCGCGGTATCCCGTCGGAGATTCTCGGCCGCCGGCTGTGGGACCCGCGCCGCCTGGGCGCGGCGGCCGCGCTGCTGGTGCTGCTGGCCCTGGCCGGCACCTGGATGCTGTGGCCGCGCCGTGTGGCTGAAGCCCTGCCGGCTCCTGCCCCGGCGGCCTCGATGCCCGTCCCGGCGTCCGCCGCGGTGCCGGAGATGCCGGTCCCGCCGGCCTCCGAGGCCGCATCGGTGCCGTCGACCGAGCCGGAGCCGGCCGCCAGCGAGCCCGACGCGGCGGCATCGCCGCCCGACATCCGCCCTCGCCTGGTGGAACGCGCCGAAGGCGCGAAACGGCCGCCGCTGCACGCGGCTAGACCGGCCGCGGTACCCGTCGCCAGAGCCCCGGCGCCACCCACGCCGGCTGCCAGCCTGCCCCCTCCGACCGACCCGCGCCTGGCCGGCATGGCCAAGTCGCCAGGGCAGTTCGTCGTCGCGCTCGTCGGCCCGCCGGGCAACAAGGCCGAGGCCGAGGCGCTGCTGAAGAAGATGCAGGCCGGTCTGACGGCCGTGTACGGCAGCCCGCAGTCCTTGCAGAGCGACATCGTCCAGACGCCCGAGGGCTGGCGCGCCACCGTCTGGCCCTTCCCGAGCCGCGAGGAGGCCCAGCTCATCAACGCAACGCTGGTGGCGCGCGGCCTCAGGACCAAGGCGGTGAACTTCTAGGGCCGGCGGCGGATGACGAAGGCGCGCTTGTCGCCGCCGTCGAAGCCGCAGCGCTCGTAGAACGCCCAGACGGCCGGGTCCTTGCGGCTGGTCGTCAGCACGACCTTGTAGCAGCCAGCCTTCCAGGCCTCTTCAAGCGCGTGCCGGATGACCGCCCGGCCATGGCCGCGGTCCCGGTGGTCGGCATGGGTGACGACGTTCTCGATGACGCCGTAGCTGCGGCCGCCACGCGTCAGATTGGGGATGACGGCGAGGTTGCAGCTGGCGACGAGCTGCCCGCCGTCGACAAGCCCGAAATGGCGCAGGCCCGGATGCGCAAACACGGCACGCACCGCCTCGGGTGCAGGCGGCGCGTCGCCGGCGTTCAGATGCTGATAGAGCTGAACGAGGGCGTCGAGGTCGGTGACGCCCAGGTCGCGCAAGGCGACCCCTCGCGTCACTTGACCTCGAGCTTCATCGTGTTGGCGATGAAGGCCAGGATGTCGCTGCGCTCCTCGATGATCTTGGACGTGGGCTTGCCGGCGCCATGGCCGGCATTGGTCTCGATGCGGATCAGCTTGGGTGCCGGGCCGGTGTCAGCGGCCTGCAGCGTGGCGGCGTACTTGAAGCTGTGCGCCGGCACAACGCGGTCGTCGTGGTCGCCGGTCGTGATCAGCACGGCCGGGTACTTGGCGCCGCTCCTGATGTTGTGCAGCGGCGAGTAGGCGTACAACGCCTTGAACATCTCGGGGCTGTCCTTGCTGGTGCCGAAGTCGGTCGCCCAGGCCCAGCCGATCGTGAAGTTCTGGTAGCGCAGCATGTCCATCACGCCGACCTGCGGCACGGCGGCGGCGAACAGGTCCGGGCGCTGGTTGGTGACCGCACCCACCAGCAGGCCGCCGTTGGAGCCGCCGTTGATGGCCAGCGTGGCGGGGCTGGCGACCTTGTTCTTGACCAGCCATTCGCCCGCGGCGATGAAGTCGTCGAAGACGTTCTGCTTGCGCAGCTTGGTGCCGGCCTCGTGCCAGGCCGAGCCGTACTCGCCGCCGCCTCGGATGGAGGCGATGACGTAGACGCCGCCCATCTTCAGCCAGGTGGCCGACGTGACGCCGTAGGCCGGCGTGATGGAGATGTCGAAGCCGCCGTAGCCGTACAGCAGCGTCGGGTTGCTGCCGTCGAACTTCAGGCCCTTCTTCGCGGCTATGAAGATGGGGAAGCGCGTGCCGTCCTTGCTCGTGACGAACTCGCGGCGGGTCTCGAACTCTTCGGTGTCGAAGGCGGTCTTGGGCTTCTTGAACGGCTCGATCTGACCGGTCGCGACGTCGTAGCGGTGGATCTCGGCCGGCGTCGTCAGGCTGGTGTAGCTGAAGAAGGTCTCCTTGCTGTTCCAGCGGCCGCCGAAGCCACCGGCCGTGCCGATGCCGGGCAGCGCCACCTCGGACAGGCGCTTGCCGTCGGCGCCATGCACGCGCACCAGCGTCGCGGCGTCGTGCAGATAGCTCAACAGATAGCGGCCGCCCACTGCCGAGGCGGCGGTCATCGCGTCGGGGCCTTCGGCCACCAGCGTCTCCCAGTTGGCCTGGGCGGGGTTCTTCAGATCGATGGCGACCAGCTTGCCGCGCGGCGCGCCCTTGTCGGTCTTGACAATGAGCTTGCCGCCGATCACGTTGACAGGCGTGTACTGCGCGTCGAAGCCCAGCGCGATGGGCTGGGGCTTGCCGCCCGCGTAGGCACCCTTGGGCAGGGGCAGCACCATGAGGCCGTTCTTGCTGCCGGCGCTCTTCCATATGCTGATGATCAGCAACTCACCGTCGTCGGACACCTGGGCGCCGAAGCCCCATTCCTTGTCCTCGCGGTTCTCGGTCACCAGCAGGTCCTCGCTCTGCGGCGTGCCGAGGCGGTGGTAGTACAGCTTCTGGAAGTAGTTGGCGCCGGTCAGCTTCTCGCCTTCCTTGGGCGCGTCATAGCGGGCGTAGAAGAAGCCCTTGCCGTCGGCCGTCCAGGTGGCGTTGCTGAACTTGACCCATTCGATCTTGTCGGCCAGGTCCTGGCCTGTCGCGAGGTCGCGCACCCGCCAGCTCTGCCAGTCGGAACCGGCGCCTGCGATACCGTAGGCCAGCAGCTTGCCGTCACGCGAGGGCACGACGCCGCTCAGCGCGACGGTGCCATCCTTGCTCATCGCGTTGGGGTCCAGTGCGACGACAGGCGTGTCCTTCAGCGACTTGGCCCAGTAGTAGACGTTCTGCTGCTGCAGGCCGTCGTTGCGGCTCCAGAAATAGCGGCCACCCTCCTCGAAGGGGATGCCGAAGCGCTCGAAGTTGTAGAGCCCCGTATAGATGCGGCGCGCCGGAAGGCGCTGCGGCATCGCCTCGAGGAACTTGTCGGTAACCTCGTTCTGCTTGACGACCCAGGCCTTGGTTTCGGCGCTGTTGTCGTCCTCCAGCCAGCGGTAGGGGTCGGCCACCGAGGTGCCGTGGTAGGCATCGGTCTGCTCGACCTTGCGCGCGACGGGATAGGTCATCGTCTGGGCCTGGACGCCGCTGGCGAGCATGGCGGCGAGGGCGATGGCGGACAGGGTGAGCTTCATCGGACAGGATCCTGGATGCGGGAAAGCGGCGATTCTCGGCGCCGCCAGGCAGCCGGGCCGATGGTCATTCGATGTAACCCCTGACAGCACAAACCCGCAGGGGCGCGTCGGGGTCAGCTTCGGTAGTCGGCGTTGATGCTGACGTAGTCGTGGCTGAGATCGCATGTCCAGACGGTGGCGCTGGCGCCGCCGCGGTTCAGGCCCACGCGGATGGTGATCTCGCTCTGCTTCATGACGCGCTGGCCGTCCGCCTCGCTGTACTCGGGCCGGCGGCCGCCGCGCGTGACGACGTGAACGTCGTCCAGGTGCAGATCGATCAGGCCCTGGTCCAGGTCGGCGATGCCGGCATAGCCCACGGCGGCCAGGATGCGGCCCAGGTTGGGGTCACTGGCGAAGAATGCCGTCTTGACCAGCGGCGAGTGGGCGATGGCGTAGGCCGCCAGCTTGCACTCGGCCTCGTCACGGCCGCCCTCGACGGTGATGGTGATGAACTTGGTCGCGCCCTCGCCGTCGCGCACGATGGCCTGGGCCAGTTCCTGGGCCAGCGACACCAGCGCATCGCGCAACGTCTTGGCATCGGCGCTGTCCAGGGACGTGATCTCGGCATGCGTCGCCTGGCGGCTGGCGATCAGCATGAAGCAGTCGTTGGTGGACGTGTCACCGTCGATGGTGATGCGGTTGAAGGACGCGTCGGCAGCCTCCTTCACCAGCGGCTGCAGCAGGGCCGGCGCGATGTTGGCGTCGGTCGCGACGAAACCCAGCATCGTCGCCATATTGGGGCGGATCATGCCGGCCCCCTTGGAGATGCCAGACAGCGTGACGGGCGCGCCGCCGATCTCGATGCGGCGCGACGCGGCCTTGGGCAGCGTGTCCGTCGTCATGATGCCCGCGGCGGCCTCGGCCCAGTTGTCGGCCTTCAGCGCGGCCAGCGCCGCAGGCAGACCGGCGTTGATGCGGTCCACCGGCAGCGTCTCCATGATGACGCCGGTGGAGAACGGCAGCACCTGCTCGGGCGCGCAGCCGATCAGGTCGGCCAGGGCCTGGCAGGTCTTGCGCGCGCGGGCCAGGCCGTCGGCGCCGGTGCCGGCGTTGGCGTTGCCGGTGTTGATCAGCAGCGCGCGGATGGCCGAGCCGCCGGCCAGATGCTCGCGGCAGACCTGCACCGGGGCGGCGCAGAAGCGGTTGGTCGTGAACACGCCGGCGACGGCCGCGCCCTCGTCCAGGGCGATGACGCTGAGGTCGCGCCGGTTGGCCTTGCGCACGCCGGCCATGGTCACGCCGAGGCGCACGCCCGGCACGGGCAACAGGGTGGCGGGATCGGGAGCGGAGAGATTGACGGGCATGGCGCGCGGGCTCGAGTTGAATGCAGCGCGCGGATTGTAGGAACCCGGCGAGACGGGTCGGCGCGCGATCAGGATGGGGGGAGCCAATGTCGGTCCGCCCCTCCCACGCCACCGGGCATGCGGGTCCGCACCAGGCGGTTCGAGCGCTTGAGGTCAGGAGAGTCGGGGCAAGCCCAGTCGGTCGAGTCAGGCGGTGGTAGGCACGTCGTTGAGAGCCTTGCGGTCATTGGCCCGCTCGCCCTGCTCGGCAGCGCCTTCTATGCGGTTCTTGTTCATCGGCTCGCGATTCACGCTCCACGCTTCCTCCCCACATCCGGTCGCCCTCGTGCAGTTGCGCTTCACTTCGCTCGCTGTGACCAGCTCGCGGGAGGACTTGCACCTCCAGGATGTGCGCCCATGCTGGGCGCACCCAAAAACAAAGGCTCCCGAAGGAGCCTTGGCGCAAGGCCGTACGCGGCCGGTGCGTTCAGTGCACGCGGCGGCGACGCACCACCAGGCCGACAGCGCCGAGGCCGGCCAGCAGCAGCGCATAGGTCTCGGGCTCCGGAACCGGGTTGGCGACAACGAAGTCCTGGTACGTGCCGTTGACCAGCTTAGTCAGCTGGTATTGGGCCGGGCCGCTGTAGTTGCTTGCGGCAAGCAGATAGGAGTTGGCCAGCGCGGCGAAGGATGCATCCTGCGCTTGCGTGCTGGTCTCGCTCAGATACCAGAACTGGAAGCTGCCGCCGGACAGGTCGAACTTCGCGGCGGGCGAGGTTTCTTCCATGATCTTCCAGACCGCGACCTGGAAGGCGGCCTTCTGCTCAGCGGTGGACACCGAGACGTAGCTGCTGGAGAACAGCGACTGCAGCAGGCCTTCCTGCTGAATCGTGAAACTGCCCTTGGTGTAGCTCAGGAAACCGGCCGAGCTTGGTGCATGCCCCTGGGCCAGCTCGACGCAGAAGGCCTCGAAGCTGCTGCCCTGGGTATTGACGAAGGTCATCGCGCCGGTCAGGTATCCGTTCTGTGTGCCGGAGGTCGTGGCGATGATGCCATCGGTCGACTCGTAGCGCACATCCCAGCTATCTGCATAAGCCGCGCCGCTGAGCGTCAGCGCGAGCATCGGTGCGATCAGCCAGTTCGTCTTCTTGCTTGTCATCATGATTGGAGACCGTCGAGGTTCGAAGGAGGTTAGCGGGCGATGCGGCGCCGGGCCAGTGCGAGCCCGGCCAGCGCCGTGCCGACCACGGCCAGCGAGGCCGGCTCAGGCAGGTCGTTGCTCGGGTCACCGAAGTTCACCGTCAGAGTGCCGCCGGCCTTGTCACTTGCCTGGCTACCGGCCACGGTGACGGTCCAGTCACCCGCGCTCAAGAAGACCGGGCTCCAGCTGTAGCTGGTGATGTATTCGGTGATCACGTGGCCCTTGACGACCTTGGACGACTGCTTCGTGTCGATGCCGGCGAAGCCGGTGCCGTCGGCACCCACGCTGAACAGGTATTGCGTGCTCCCGTTGCTGAGCAGGAATGAAATGATCGTCAGGTTGTCGGACGTGCTGCTGATGGACTGCAGCATGCCGGAGAAGCTGGCCGCCTGGTCCAGCGTGAAGCTGTAGCTCTGCGTGAAGGGGCCGGAGCCCGGCGTGAAGCTGCCGTTGACGGGCACCGGAGCGGCCGTGGCCACGCCAGTGGCCAGGGTCAGTGCGGAGAGAACGGCGGTCAACGTCTTCATGGCGGGCTTTCTGTTTCTCGTTCGAGCTCACCCGGAGGGCCACCGGGCACGGGCTGCACTCTAGGGGGCTAGACCCGATCGGCGCACCCCCCATGCATGTGGTCCGAGGCCGCGATTCGTGCGCAAACTCACGCCTAACCCTCAGGATGGGCGGCCCCAACGAAAAACGGGCCGGCGATGCCGGCCTGTCGAGGCAGCCGGATCAGGCCAGCTTGCCGTGGCAGAGCTTGAACTTCTTGCCGCTGCCGCAGGGGCAGGGGTCGTTGCGGCCGACATGGCCGTATTGCTCCAGCAGCGTCGCGGGATCGACGTCCTGGCTGACGGAGCCGTCCTCGTTGGGATGCTGGTAGGTGACGTTGGACACGCCCGCCGCGCGCTGCTCCATCGCCTCCGCGGCCTGGTTGGCCTCTTCCTGGCTCTGGATGCGCACATTCATCAGCGTGCGGGTGACCTCCATCTTCACCAGATCCAGCAACTGCGAGAACAGCTCGAAGGCTTCGCGCTTGTACTCCTGCTTGGGGTTCTTCTGTGCGTAGCCGCGCAGGTGGATGCCCTGACGCAGGTAGTCCAGCGCCGCGAGGTGCTCGCGCCAGCGCTGGTCGATGCTCTGCAGCAGCACCATGCGCATGAAGGGGTTGAACTGCTCGATGCCAACGCGGTCCAGCTTGCCCTGGAACAGCTCGTCGCCGGCCTTGACGACGGCCTCGACGATCTCCTCGTCGTTGATGGAGTCGCTCTTCTTGACGAGGTCCGTCAGCGACAGGTCGATCTGCCACTCGCTCCGCAGCGCCTGCTCCAGGCCGGCGAGGTCCCACTGCTCCTCCAGGCTCTCGGCGGGCACGAAACCACGCACGACGTCGGTCAGCGTGGACTCGCGCAGCGAGGCGATCTGTGCGACCAGCCCCTCGGCCTCGAGGATGTCGTTGCGCTGCTGATAGATGACCTTGCGCTGGTCGTTCGACACGTCGTCGTATTCCAGCAGCTGCTTGCGGATGTCGAAGTTGCGCGCCTCGACCTTGCGCTGGGCGCCTTCGATGCTGCGTGTGACGATGCCGGCCTCGATGGCCTCGCCCTCGGGCATCTTGAGCCGGTCCATGATGGCGCGCACGCGCTCGCCAGCGAAGATGCGCATCAACTGGTCGTCCAGCGACAGGTAGAAGCGCGAGCTGCCCGGGTCGCCCTGACGGCCAGCACGGCCGCGCAGCTGGTTGTCGATGCGGCGGCTCTCGTGGCGCTCGGTCGCGATGATGCGCAGGCCGCCCTCGGCACGCACCTTGTCGTGCAGGCCCTGCCACTCGTCCTTGAGCTGCTGGATGCGGCGCGCCTTCTCGTCGGCCGGAATGGCCTCGTCGGCCTCGATGAACTGGACCTGCTTCTCGACGTTGCCACCCAGCACGATGTCGGTGCCGCGGCCGGCCATGTTGGTCGCGATGGTGATGACGCCAGGCCGGCCGGCCTGCGCGACGATCTCCGCCTCCTTGGCATGCTGCTTGGCGTTCAGCACGTTGTGCGGCAGCTTGGCCTGGTTCAGCAGCTGGGAGATCAGCTCCGAGTTCTCGATGGACGTCGTGCCCACCAGCACCGGCTGGCCGCGCTCGTGACAGGCGCGGATGTCGTCGATGACGGCGTTGTACTTTTCCTTGTCGGTCTTGTAGACCAGGTCCAGCTCGTCCTTGCGGATGGTCGGGCGGTTGGGCGGGATGACGACGGTCTCGAGGCCGTAGATCTCCTGGAACTCATAGGCCTCGGTGTCGGCCGTGCCCGTCATGCCGGACAGCTTGCCGTACATGCGGAAGTAGTTCTGGAAGGTGATGGATGCCAGCGTCTGGTTCTCGGCCTGGATGGCCACGCCTTCCTTGGCCTCGACGGCCTGATGCAGGCCGTCGCTCCAGCGCCGACCCGCCATCAGGCGGCCGGTGAACTCGTCGACGATGATGACCTCGCCGTTCTGAACGACGTAGCTCTGGTCCTTGTGATAGACGTGGTGAGCCCGCAGCGCCGCGTTGAGGTGGTGCATCAACGTGATGTTGGCCGCGTCGTACAGGCTGGCGCCCTCGGGGATCAGGCCGGCCTGGGTGAGCAGGCGCTCGGCCACCTCGTGACCGTCTTCGGTCAGGTGGATCTGGTGCGACTTCTCGTCCACCGTGAAGTCGCCCGGCTCGATGACGCCCTCGCCCGTGCGAGGGTCCAGCTCGCCGATCTGCTTCTTCAGGCCGGGGACGACGGCATTGATGCGCAGGTAGACGTCGGTGTGGTCATCGGCCTGGCCCGAGATGATCAGCGGCGTGCGCGCCTCGTCGATGAGGATGGAGTCCACCTCGTCGACGATGGCGTAGGCCAGGCCGCGCTGCACGCGGTCGGCCGTCTCGTACACCATGTTGTCGCGCAGGTAGTCGAAGCCGTACTCGTTGTTCGTGCCGTAGGTAACGTCGGCGGCGTAGGCGGCCTGCTTCTCCTCACGCTGCATCTGCGGCAGGTTGATGCCCACCGACAGGCCGAGGAAGTTGTAGAGCTTGCCCATCCACTCGGCGTCGCGGCGCGCGAGGTAGTCGTTCACCGTCACGACGTGGACGCCCTTGCCCGTCAGCGCGTTCAGGTAGACCGGCAGCGTGGCCATCAGCGTCTTGCCCTCGCCGGTACGCATCTCGGCCACCTTGCCGGCGTTCAGCACCATGCCGCCGATCAGCTGCACATCGAAGTGGCGCATCTTCAGCGCACGCTTGCTGCCTTCGCGGCAGACGGCGAAGGCCTCGGGCAGGATGTCGTCCACCGTCGCGCCGTTGGCGATGCGCTGCTTGAACTCGACCGTCTGGGCGCGCAGTTCGTCGTCGCTGAAGGCCTCGTACTTCGGCTCCAGCGCGTTGATCTGCTGCACGGTGCGGCGGTAGGTCTTTAGCAGACGCTCGTTGCGGCTACCGAAAATCGAGGTGAGAAGCTTGGGCAACATGCTGCGAAATGGTGTGCTGGCGGGCGCCGGCATGGCCGGCCTGACCGGTGGAGGCGCGAATCTGGGGGCGTGGCGCGGCAATGCAAGGCGGGTTTGCCTGGCCGCGCAAAACGGCGCAGTTTAGCAGTGGGCCATGTCCCGGGCGCCGGCTCACTACACTGCGGCCATGTCCTCCGCGCCCCGCTACATCACCCCAAAACGCGTGCGCGCCACCGTACCCTCGCCCACGCCGGTGGCGGTGGCGCTGCGCACCCATGAGGGCCTGAACCAGCTCAGCGCCCGCCTTGAGGCCTCACGGCGCCGGCTGCGCGTCATCGGCCCGGCCCTGCCCGGCCATCTGCTGGCCAGCGTACAGCCCGGCCCGCTCGACGAGGATGGCTGGAGCCTGCTGGTCGCCAACGCAGCCGTCGCCGCCAAGCTGCGTCACCTGCTGCCACGGCTGGAGGCGCTACTCGGCCAGGCCGGCCTGCCCGGACGCATCCGCATCAAGCTGCTGCAGAGATAGGCAAGCGAGCGCGCCGCGGGCAGCGAAAGCCGCTCGGCCAGCGCGCGCGCCGGATCGCCTCGGCACACTGCACTTCGGCGCCGAAGCTCTTGTGAAGTTCAGGGATTGACGTGCCGAGCTGAAATTGGATCAGGCTGTTGGCCGTGGACGCGCTCCTCAGTGAGACACGCCCAGGCCACGCCCTCACTGGCTCATGGAATGAGCCAGCCAACGCAGGTTTTCAATCAGGTGTCTTTCAGCATGAGAAACACCGCAGGCTCTGTTGAAAAAATCTGGAGGCAGGCCGCGCGAGGTACGGCTCAAAGCAGTTGCGACACTGCTCCCCTCAGTCAGGGCGCGACGCAGTCGATACAAACGGTGTTTCGCAGTCGCCGCAGCCCCGTCCAACCACAGAGACGGTAGTGGGCTGCGGCACCCAGCTTGCCCATGGCCCGGTCGAACACCACGACCGCCTTGCGGTCGTTCAGTTGCCGGGAGACGTAACAAATCCCGTCCACCTGGTCGGGATGTGTGTGGACGGCTGCGGCCCGCTGCTGCGGCAAGTCGTAGGGCATGACCGTGGAAATCGAGCTGTCGCCGACGAGAACCTTCAACGCGGCCCTCGTGAAGTCGGCCAGCTTCAGCATACTGCCCGCCGGAAAGCGCACCATCTGGCGCGACTCGAAGTCCGACTGGGCCACACCGAAGCGACCGCGCACGGGCATTTCGTCGTGAAGAACGGTCTCCGCGACTGCAGTTGGGACATCGAAGCCCAGGTAGCAGGTGCCGAAGACCTGCGCCGGTCGTCGAAGCGATTGGCTCCACTACGCCCGAAGTGAGGCTCGCCGCTGGTGTAACGAGAAATGCGATGGAGCTTGGTCGCGTCGACGTTCTTGATGCGGAGCTTGAGCTTCGCGAACTCCCCGGCCCCAGGCGGAGGCAGCAACTTGGTCACCATGCCTCAGCGTTCCGCATGCCCAGCGGCCGTCTGCTTCACCTTTTCGAAGTCGCCGTCCATCAGAGCCTGAAGAGGCGTGCGAGCGCGGCCCGAATGGGCCTTGGCCAACGAGCCCTTCGGCGTCATGAAGAACAGCCACTTGCTGCCACCAGAGAGGTCGCCCAGCAGCTTGGTCACTGCCTCAACCTGCACACGCTCCAGCGAATCATCAAGGTAGAAAGCCGGGTAGGCTCGAATGCCACCTACCTCAAGATAGAACATGCGCTTGGCGGTGACGGCCTTGCTCAAGGCCTGCCGCGTGATGCCTGCCCGCTCCTGGAACTGGGCGCTCTCCAGCAGCGCCCCCTTTTCCAGCAACCCTTCGAAGGTTGCGCGCACATCGTCGCGAGCAGGTCCAGACGCCGGCTTCTTCACCGCGGCCACTTGCCGCGAAGGAGGCTTAACGGCCTGAGCGTCCGGCTCGACAGCACCTCGGAGTACCTGCAGCTTGGCGCTGATGTTGTCTGCGAGCTGGAACACCTTCTGAATTTCGCGGCGGGCCTCAGGCGCCAGGCGCTTTGCGCCACGGGGACGCTTAAATGCGGAATGTCGTTGTGTCTCGACCAATGCACGCTCGGTAGCGACGAGTTGGTCGAGCAACTTCTGAAGCCGATTGCGCTTCGGCTTGGTAACGGCTTGTGCAGTTGTAGACATGGAGAACTCCCGGACGCCCGTTCACAGCTCACGACAGCCATGTAAACCATGTCAACCATGTCAACCAAGAAAATGGGCAACACCAGTCGTGCTGGCGCCCCGGCGGCCACCCAAACTCCCCCACTGATGGCCACCCCAAATTCCCCCACCCCGGCGCCGTCGCGATGACGAGCTGAGGTCGCCGCACGCGGCGCCGGGCTGACCCGGCAGGACGTTACTTTGCGCCCCCTCTGAAGCCGAG
>NZ_JAFAGT010000008.1 GCF_019237615.1 Roseateles sp.
GATCCGGCCGCGGCGGAACGCACCGTGGAGGATCTGTCCGAACTGTTCCGCGCTGCGCTGGGCGAGCACAGCACGCGCGACGGCACGCTGGGCGAGGAGCTGGGCCTGGTCGAGCGCTATCTCGACATCGAACAGCTGCGCCTGGGCGAACGCTTGCGTGTGCGCCGCGAATTGCACGACCTGCCTGCCGGCTACCCGCTACCGCGCCTGTTGCTGCAGCCGCTGGTGGAGAACGCGGTGCGCCACGGCATCGAGCCCAATGACGAGGGCGGCGAGCTCGAGGTCCGCACGTCGCGGCGCGGTAACGAGGTCGAGATCCGCATCGTCAACAGCGTGGGCGCGCCGGCCCGTACGGCCGGCCACGGCCTGGCCTTGCGCAATGTGCGCCAGCGCCTGCGGCTGATGCACGACGTGGCGGCGCGCTTCGACATCGAATCCGCCGAGCAGCGTTTTTCCTTGCGGATACTCGTGCCCTCATGACCTCTGCGCTGCGCGTTCTCATCGTCGACGACGAACCCCTGGCCCGCCTGCGCCTGCGCGGCCTGGTCGACGCCATCCAGGAGCCGCGCTGCGAGGTCGCCGCCGAGGCGGCAACGGCCTCGCAGGCCGCCGCCTGGCTGCGCGAGCACGGTTGCGACGTCGTGCTGCTGGACGTGCAGATGCCCGGCGCCGACGGCCTGCAGTTTGCCGACGGTCTGGCCCAGCGCCAGGCAGTGCAGCCAGGCCTGCCGGCGCCGCTCGTCATCTTCGTGACGGCCCATGCCATGCACGCGCTGCGAGCCTTCGAGCTGGAGGCGCTGGACTACCTGACCAAGCCGGTGCGTCGCGAGCGCCTGCAGGCGGCGCTGGCCCGTGCCGCGCAGCGCCGGTCCGAGCGGGCGGCGGTGCAGTCCGCGCTGCCGCAGGACGCGCCGGCCGCGCCCGAGCCTGCTGACTTCGTCACGCTGGCCGACCGCGGACGCCTGCTGCGCGTGCCTCTGGCCGAGGTGCTGTATTTCAAGGCGGAGCTGAAGTACCTAACGCTGCGCACCGCCAGCGAAAGCCATGTGATGGATGGGGCGCTGTCCGAGCTGGAGCAGCGCCTGGGCGAGCGCTTCCTGCGCGTGCACCGCAATGCGCTGGTGGCGCGCTGGGCGGTCCGCGAGCTGGAGCGCCATGCGCCGACCGGCTTCGGCGACCTTGACGGCGTCGACGCCGCCGAGGCGGCCGACAGCTGGGCCGTGCGCATCGTGCATGTGGACGAATGGTTGGCGGTGTCGCGCCGCCAGGTGGCGGCGGTGCGTGAGGCGCTCGCCGGGCAGGCGAGGCGCGTGGCCGATTGAACTGGCTGCGCTGGGCCGCTGGCTTCGCGGCGATCCTGGTCGCATGGGGCCTTGGCAGTGCGGCTTGGCGCCTGTCCTCCGGGGGTGTCGGCGCTTCGACGGCGACGCTGCGTCCAGCGCCTCAGGAAGGGGGGCCGCACGCGGCGGACGCCGCCTCGACCGTGCCGCCCGTCGCCGCGGCCGCGTCGTCCACTGCGGCGCCCGGTGCCGGCTCGACATGGGCCGGCATGGAGATCCCGCCGGAGGGCTTGGAGGTTTGCGGCATCGGTCATGTGACGCCCAAGGTCCTGCAGCGCTGGCTGGCCGATATCGTCGGCGCCAAGGCTTGGGTGCAGGCTCGGGAGGCCGAGCTGGAGGGGCGCGCGGATGCCGGGCTGGTGAGCGTGGCCGCGCGCCTGGCGGCCGGCGGCGAGCGCCAGCAGGTGGCGGCGCGGCTGTTGATGAGCGACGTCGAAGGCGCCGCCATGCTGGCCGAACGTGGCGGCGATGCAATGGCCTACCAGATGGCATTGAAGGCCTGCGGCAAATCGACTGCTGGCGGGGGTGCGCCCAGTTGCGCCCGGCTGAGCGGGCAGCGCTGGGCGGTCCTGGAGGGGGTGCGCCCAGTTGCGCCCGGCTGAGCGGGCAGCGCTGGGCGGTCCTGGACCCCACGGATGCACGACCCTGGTTGTGGCTGCTGGCCGAGGCAAACCAGCGGGGTGATGCGGCGGCGGCGGACGAGGCGCTGGCGGAGGCCGCCGCGCGGCCGCAGCTGTCCCGCGGCGCCAACCTGCTGGAGATGCAGGTCGCCCCGGTGGCGGAGCTGATACCCGATGCAGTTACGCGCGCGCAAGCGCTTTTCAAGGTCATCGGCATGGACGCGGCCACCTGGGCCATCGAGTACGGATCCCTGCTGAAGTCCTGCCGTGGGGAGGGGCTGCGGCGCCCACAGCGGCTGCCGCATTGCCGGACCGCGGCGCGTCAGGTCCTGGCTGCAGCGACGAACTTGGGCGAGGCCCTGATGGCGCAAACAGTGGCCGAGCGTGCCGGTGTGCCGCCAGAGCAGCAGGCCTATGACGCCGCGACGCTGAAGGCCGCGCAGAACGCGCTGCTCGATCGGTCATTTGAAGGCGGGCTGGATTGCGCCTCCATGGTGCGGATCAACGATGTCTCGGTGCAACGCGCCGACCTGGGTGATCTGGCCCTGGCGCTGTCGCTGCTGCCGGCATCGTCCGCATCGCGGCCTGGCGCCGCGACGGCGGCACGCTGAGCCGATGGCAGACAGGGATGACCTGAGGCTGGGCGTGATGGCTTCGATGGCGCCGGGCGCCGCCGTGCTGGCTTGGTGGCTTTTGCCGTTCGACGAGCTGGCGAGCCCTGCGGCTGCCGCGGCGCCGCGACCCCAAGGGGCTGCACTGCAGGAGCCGGAGTGGATCGAACTCAGCGGCGTCGGCAAGGTCCGGCGAGGATCTTGAGCGGGCGTGCGGATCATGGGCGATGCGAGCGTGGGCGCGATGGAGGTGCCCAGCTGCGCCAATCTTGCGCGCCTGGGCCAGCAGCTTTCCGAGCTGTCTCGTCATGGGGGCTGGCCTCCGCGCGAGCGCGGCTGCCGGTGAGGGCATCGATGCCCCGCTGAACGACGCCGACCATCCCTGCTGTAGGCCTGTGCCTACCTGCGCGTAGCTCCGGGGCCGACATCTGGTGTGGAGCTCGCGGGCCTAGGCTGGGTGGCCTTCCTACAAAGGAGATGCCCCATGAGGCCTTCGACGCAAATCTTGGCAACGGCGCTGGCCTGCTTGCTGGCAGCCGTTCCTCCCTTCCTGGCCGATGCGGCCTGGGCGCAAGCCAGCAGCATCGTCGACGCCGCACCCGTGCGCGTGACCGGCTTCGATGTCGAACCGGTGGACCGGCTGGAGCCGGGCGCCGAGCTGAACTTCACGGTCTGGGGCACGGCCGGCGCGACGGTGCTGCTGCAGATCGACGGCAGCCGGCGCACCGTGCGCCTGGACGAGACCAGTCCGGGGCGCTACCAGGGCAGCTACATCGTCGGCCGTTCGGACCGCATCGGGCCGGAGTCGCGCGTGCATGCCAACCTGCGGCGCGACAACCGCGTCGCGACGGCCCAGCTGGGCGAGGCGCTGCAGGTCGGCTGGACACTGCCGGACGCGGCGGCGCCCATGCCCGTGATCGAGTCGGTGGCGGTCGCGAGCGAGCCGGGCCGCGACCGCGCCGAGGCGCTGCGCTACACGGTGCGGGGCGCGCCCGGCGGCCAGGCCTCCGTGCAGCTGCAGGGCAGCCAGGCCGGCAACGTCGTGCTGGATGAGCAGCGCCCCGGCGAGTACGCCGGCACCTATGTGCTGCCGCAGGGCGCCTGGGTGGACACCGGGCAGCCGCTGGTGGCCCAGCTGCGCATCGGTGACCGCAGCGTGCGCAGCAGCGTGCCGGATGCCTATGCGGGCGTGAACTTCATGTCGCGGCGCGCCGACGGCTGCCGTGACTGCGCCATCGTGCAGGCGGTGAACGCCGTCACCGTGGACGGCGAGGGCCGGGTGCTGGGCACCGTGGCCGGCGGCGTGCTGGGTGCGGTCGTCGGCAGCCAGTTCGGCAAGGGCGACGGCCGCACGGTCGCGGGCCTGGCCGGCGCCGTGGGCGGCGCGCTGCTGGGCCGCGAGATCCAGAAGCGCCACAACGAGCGCACGCAGTACGAGGTGGTGGTGCGCATGAACGACGGCGCACAGCGCAGCGTCGTCTATGCCGAAGCGCCGAACTTCCGCGTCGGCGACCGCGTGCGCATGGTCGGCGAGACGCTGGAGCTGCGGCCCTAGTCGGCGCCCTCAGCCGGTATTGCGCAGGCCCGCCGCGATGCCGTTGATTGAAAGGTGGATGCCGCGCTGCACGCGCTCCATGGCCGGGTCGTCGGCCTGCGTGCGGCGGTAGCGGCGCATCAGCTCGACCTGCAGGTGGTTGAGCGGGTCGATGTAGGGGAAGCGGTGTTCGATGGAGCGGGCCAGCGAGGGGTTGGCCGCCAGGCGCTTGGCGTCGCCGGTGATGAGGCCGAGGGTGGCCTGCGTGCGCTCGAACTCGGCGCGTATGGCCGTGAAGATGCGCTTGCCGAGCTTCCTGTCCTCCACCAGCTCCACGTAGCGCTCGGCCAGGGCAAGGTCGGTCTTGGCCAGCACCATGTCGAGGTTGGACAGCAGCGCGCGGAAGAAGGGCCAGCCCTTGTGCATCCGCTTGAGCAGGGCCAGGTTCTTGGCGCGCTGGGCCGGTTCGTCGCCGAGGAAGGCTTCGACGCCGGAGCCAAAGCCGCACCAGCCGGGCAGCGCCACGCGGGCCTGGCCCCAGGAGAAGCCCCAGGGGATGGCGCGCAGGTCCTCGATGGCGCGCGTGGCCTTGCGCGATGCCGGGCGTGAGCCGATGTTGAGCTCGGCGATCTCGCGGATGGGGGTGCTGGCGAAGAAATAGTCGGCAAAGCCCGGCGTGCCATAGACCAGGCCCCGGTAGGCGGCGAAGCTGGCGTCCGACAGCGCCTGCGCGGCCTGCAGGAAGGACTTGGGTGCGCTCTGCGTCGGGTGCAGCAGCGTGGCCTCCAGCGTGGCGGCCACCAGCGTCTCCAGGTTGCGGCGGCCGATCTCGGGGTGCGCGTACTTGGAGGCGATGACCTCGCCCTGCTCGGTCAGGCGGATCTGGCCGTTCACGGTGCCCGGGGGCTGGGCCAGGATGGCCTCGTAGCTGGGGCCGCCGCCACGGCCCACGGTGCCGCCGCGGCCGTGGAACAGGCGCAGCGTGATGGGCCCCACGCGCTTGAGCTCGTCGAACAGCTCGACCAGAGCGATCTCGGCGCGGTACAGCTCCCAGGACGACGTGAACATGCCGCCGTCCTTGTTGCTGTCGGAGTAGCCCAGCATGATGTCCTGCTCGCCGCCCGAACGGTCGATGAGGCCGCGCACGCCCGGCAGCGCGTAGAACTCGCGCATGATCTCCGGCGCGACGCGCAGGTCGCCGATGGTCTCGAACAGCGGCACGATGATGAGGTCGCTGACCGCGTACTCGGTCAGCACGCCGCGCAGCAGGCCGGTTTCCTTCAGCAGCAAGGCCACTTCCAGCAGGTCGCTGACCGACTCGGTGTGCGAGATGATGTAGTGGCGCAGCGCCTCGCGACCGAAGCGGGCCAGGGCCTCGCGGGCGGCCTCGAAGGTGGCGAGTTCGCCCAGCGTCTTGTCGGTGTAGCGGGCGCCGATGACGCGCAGCGGGCGGGCGTCGTTGAGCAGGCGCAGCAGCAGCTCGCGCTTCGCGGCCTCGTCCAGTGCGGCGTAGTCGCCTTCGATGCGGGCCGTGGCCAGCAGCTCGGCCAGCACCAGCTCGTGCTGATCGCTGCTCTGTCGCAGGTCCAGCGTGGCGAGGTGAAAGCCGAAGACCTGCAGCGCGCGCATCAGCGGCGCCAGGCGCGGCGCGATCAGCGCCTCGGCATGATGGGCCCGCAGCGAGGCCTCGATGGTGCGCAGGTCTGCCAGCAGCTCCTCGGGGCCGCGGTAGGGGTCCTGCGGCGCAATGGCGTGGCGCAGCGCCTCGGTGCCGGTCAGCTCCTGCAGCGTGGCGGCCAGGCGGGCGTACATGCCGGTGAGCGCGCGCCGGTAGGGCTCGTCCATGCGGTGGGCGTTCTGGTCGGGGCTGCGCTCCGCAAGCAACTGCATGTCCGGCGACACGCCGGACAGGCGCAGCGAGATGGACAGCTCGGCGCCCAGCTCGTGCAGTTCGGTCAGGTAGTGGCGCAGTGCCACCTCGCTCTGGCGTTGCATGGCGCGCTTCAGCGTCACGGCACCGACGTTGGGGTTGCCGTCGCGGTCGCCGCCTATCCAGTGGCCCATGCGCAGGAAGCTGGGAAGGTGCTCGCCGGGCAGGTGTTCCTCCAGCTCGGCGTAGAGCTTGGGGATCTGGCGCAGAAAGGTTGACTGATAGTAGGAGAGGGCGTTCTCGATCTCGTCGGCCACGGTCAGCTTGGAGTAGCGCAGCATGCGCGTTTGCCAGAGCTGAGTGATGCGCGCGCGCAGCAGGTTCTCGGTCTCGCGCAGCTCGCGCTCGGTTCCCGCGCGGTCGCGCGCCTCCAGCAGGCCGGCGACGGCGCGCTCGGCGTCCAGGATGCTCTTGCGCTGCACCTCGGTCGGGTGGGCCGTCAGCACCGGCGAGATGAAGCCGCGCTTGAGCACGTCGGCGATCTCGGTCGGGCGGACGCCGGCCTCGTGCAGATGCTCCAGGCAATAGGCCAGCGAGCCCGGCTGCAGGCTGCCGGCACGCTCGTGCACGTCACGGCGGCGGATGTGGTGGCGGTCCTCGGCGATGTTGGCGAGATGCGAGAAATAGCTGAAGGCGCGGATGACGCTGACGGCCTGCTCGCCGGACAGGCTCTTCAGCAGCTTGTCGAAACGCTTGCCGGCCTCCTTGTCATGCTTGTGGCGGTAGGCCACCGACAGCTGGCGGATGCGCTCGACCAGCTCATAGGCCTCGCGGCCCTCCTGCTCGCGGATGACGTCGCCGAGGATGCGACCCAGCAGCCGGATGTCGGCAACCAGGGGTTCGTTCTTGTCGGCATCGCTGCGCGCAGGGGCGGCTCGTGAGGGCATGGCGGGTCGTCCGAGGAGGAATTGCTATAGGAGAGGTAACCAAATTACCTTGATATGACTCTAGCAGTTTCTTCGCCGAAACGGGCTCCTGGGAGGGCGCGCCAAGCGCCCGCGCGGGCGCCGGGAAGGCGGGGGCGGGCGTTGCCGCGGCAGCGGTGGCGTGGATTGCCGGCGCTGCGGCGTGGCATGGCGACATGCCCTGCCGGCCATGGGCGTGGCAGGTCTCGAGCGGTCGGTGTCGAGGGCGGCGGCCCCCCGGTCCGGACCCTGTTGCGGCGCCGACGTCTTCGAGCATCGCGAAGCTCGCATTGCGAAAGTACGGCGCGATCGGTGGCGCGGCTGGGCAGGGCGCTGCAGCGTGGCGGGCGGGGCTTGCCGGGGCGTCTTGGCCAGACTCGACGCGTGGCCCGGCAGGGGGTGCTGCGGGAAAACCACAGACCGCCCAAGCATTGAATCGAATCTCGTAATCGTCTATCGTAGACAGCGTTGTCTATTTTGGTTTTCGACGTCAGTCGATCTCTTTTGCTACACAGCTGAGACCGCTACCAGTCTTGCTTGGCAGAGGCACGAAGCCGCGCTGGAAATGGCCGGTTGATCGTTGTGCACAAAGGGTGGGAGCGATGTTGCGGATTGCGCAAATCCCTAGCATCGACTCGCGCAAACCCTAGCGAAGCAGAGAGAGTCAGAAAATACAGTAGGCCCGGCGTCACGGGTTTCCTCTTTTTTGGAGCGCATTGATATCGCTACCAAAGTTGACGACCGTCAGCGATAAAAACTTCGTCAATCGGCTCGGTCGTGAGCCGCCAGAGCAAGCAAGGAGACAAATGAAACATCCTCAGATTTCCAGGATCCGGCGTGAGGCGCAGCGAGCGCGCCGGCTCAAGCCGGTCGCATGGGCGTCCTCGGTTGCGTTGCTGACGGGCGCCGCCGCCGTGCAGGCCCAGCAGGCCGGTGCCGCGGCACCGGCCACGTCGCCTCAATCGCTGGAGACGGTCGTCATCACCGGCATCCGCAAGTCGCTTGACAGCGCTGTCACGCTCAAGCGCGAATCGCGCGGCCTCGTCGACGGCATCGTGGCCGAGGACATCGGCAAGTTCCCCGACACCAACCTGGCCGAGTCGATGCAGCGCATTGCCGGCGTGTCCATCGATCGCTCCCCGAGCGGCGAGGGCTCCAAGGTCACGGTGCGCGGCGTCGGCCCCGACTTCAACATGGTGCTGCTGAACGGCCGGCAGATGCCGACCTCCGTCATCAACAACCTGAACGCCGGCGCAAGCGGCTCGCGCGCCTTCGATTTCGCCAACTTGTCGTCCGACTCGATCTCTGCCCTGGAGGTCTACAAGACCGGCCGCGCCGAATCCCCAACCGGCGGCATCGGCGCCACCATCAACGTCAAGACGGCGCGTCCGTTGGACCTGCGCGAGCGCGTCGCCAGCATAGGCGTCAAGGCCAATTTCGACGGCTCCAACAGCCGTCTGCCCGATTCCTTCAAGGGCGACAAGGTGACGCCCGAGATCTCCGGCATCTACAGCGACACCTTCGCCGACCGCACCATAGGCATCGCCGTCAGCGGCAGCTACTCCAAGCGCGATTCCGGCTCCAACATGGCCTACACGCAAGGCGGCTGGCGCACCTTCACGCCGACCTCTGGCGACTGGGGCACGGTGCCCGTCGCGCAGCGCCCATCCGGCCTGTACTCGACCTCGGTCGACATGCGCTACTCGCTGACGGCGCTGGAGCGCGAGCGCGTCAACGGCCAGGTCACGCTGCAGTTCGCGCCGAGCAAGGACCTGAAGTTCACCGTCGACCAGACGATGGCGACCAACACCATCAACGCGAAGAACGCGGAGTTGTCGAGCTGGTTCAACTTCTCGTTCGGCCCCACCACCTTCAGCAGCGGCCCGGTGGCGACGCCGGTGGTGGAGACCGCGCTGTTCCCGACCGGTGACCACGACCTGGCCATCAACACCGGCAAGTACGGCCAGAAGTCCAAGCTCAACTCCACCGGCTTCAATACCGAATGGAAGATCAGCGAGGCCCTGAGGTTCGACTTCGACGCCCATCACTCCACGTCCAGCACCAACCCGAACAGCCCCTACGGCACCTACTCGACGATGGACCTGGGGCTGTTCAACCAGGGCAATGCGGTCGCGTACTACGACCAGCGGTTCCCCATCCTGAGCCTGCCCGGTGCCGGCAATGCCAGCCTGGATCCGACCAAGCTCCAGCTGACGGGCTCCCAGTTCGTCAACAACCTCAGCGATCAGACCGTCGACCAGTTCCAGACGCGTGGCAGCTATCGCCTCGACGCCGACAGCAAGCTGATCGCCGGCCTGGGCTTCACGAAGGTGAAGAACCGCGCCGCCAGCTACAACAACCAGCACAACGACTGGGGCGGCGTGGGCGTGCGCGGAACCAACGGCGACTACAACAACGTCAAGGTCTTCACCGAGAACCTGCCCGGCTTCTTCAGCCGCATCCCCGGCAGCGGCGATTCGCGCCAGTTCCAGAATTTCTACCTCGCCGACTTCGACAGCCTGCGCGCCGCGTCGATCAAGGCGCTGATGAAGGAGCGCGGCCTGAGCCAGGCCCAGGCCGAGGCCTATTTCGCCGCGTCGCCCGACTACACGCTGGGTAACGACTGGCGCACGACCGAAAAGTCCACCAGTGCCTTCGGCCAGTGGGACCACGCCTTCGACACCGCCATTCCGATGAACCTGTCGGTCGGGTTGCGCTACGAGAGTACCAAGGTGGACTCCGCCTCGCAGGTGGTGACGCGCTCCGGGTCGACCTGGGGAACGCAGAACGAAATCAACCTCGGTTCGGCCGGCACCACCTTCGGTACCAAGTCGGGCAAGTACTCGTACTGGCTGCCCAGCATCGATTGGGACGCCGACGTGGCCGAGAACGTCAAGGTCCGCGCCAGCTTCGGCGAGAACATCGGCCGGCCGGGCTGGGACCAGCTGCTGGGCGGCGTGAACTTCAACTCGGTGGCCAATGCCGGCGGTGGCACCGGCTCGACCGGTGACCCGACCCTCAAGCCGCTGAAGTCCAAGAATCTGGACTTCTCGGCCGAGTGGTACTACGCCAAATCCAGCTATGTCGCGGCGGCTGCCTTCTACAAGAAGGTCAGCAACTTCATCGGCACCTCGACCTACATCGCCACCGTGCCGGGCCTGACGACGCCCATCGGCGGTGCCTACTACAAGGCCGCGCAGGCGGCCTGCGGCGCCAACGCCCAGCCGCTGTGCATTCGCAACTACATCTTCAAGACCTACAACGGGCAGCCCGGCGTGACCGCCACCAGCCCCCTGACCGATGTCGAGATCCTCGGCACCATCACGGGCCTGGCCAGCGATCCGCTTCTGCAGTTCACGGTCACCAAGCCGTCCAACGAAGCCGGCGACAACATCAAGGGCCTGGAGCTGAACTTCCAGCACATGTTCGGCAATAGCGGCTTCGGCATCTCGGGCAATTACACCTGGGTGAAGACCGGCCTGAAGTACGACAACGCCAACATCACGTCGCCGCAGTCCGCGCTGCCGGGCGTCAGCGACTCGGCCAACCTGGTGGGTTTCTATGAGGACAACACCTGGTCGGTGCGCGCGGCGTACAACTGGCGCGGCGACTTCCTGGCGCAACGCTTCGACGGGGCGGGCAACAACCCTGTCTACACCGAGGCTTACGGCCAGGCCGACCTGTCCATCGGCTACAAGCTCGGCAGGAACCTGACCATACAGGCCGACCTGCTGAACCTGAACGATGGCTACATCCGCCAGCACGGCCGCGCCAAGGAGCAGCTGATCTCGGCCATCCAGACCGGGCGCCGCTACCTCATCGGTGCCCGTTATCGCTTCTGAGCGATGGCCCCGGCCGCCCGCGGCCGGCCTCTTGCGGGGCCGGCTGCCGGGCGGCCGCCCGGCCGTGGCCCTTCTCTGGCGTCGGCCTGACGTCGCCACAATCACCGGCGCCAGTTTCCCGCTGAAACCCATGCTGCAACTGCTCAACAACATCACCCACAAGGACTTGCGCGTCATCACCCAGCGGGGGGCGCGCTGGGGCGACGACGTGATGTCGGCGCCAGTGACGCCTGACGAGTTCCGCAAGCTGCAGGCGCATTACCCCATCGTCTTCAAGCCTGACGGCCAGGGCAGCTTCCTGCCGGTGGTGCTGTTCGGTCTGAAGGATTGCCAGAACCTCTTCCTGGACGAGGCCGGCTGGGACGCCGACTACCTGCCGCTGTCCATGCAGCGCATGCCCTTCTCCATCGGCCTCGCCGAGGACGAGATGCGGATGATGGTCGACATGGCCAGCCCGCGCATCAGTACTGGCGCCGAGGGAGAGGCCGTCTTCCTGCCGCATGGCGGCACGACCGAGTTCATCGAGAGGGCCAACTCCGTGCTGCGCACGCTGCACGAGGGCCTGCAGGCCATGCCTGACTTCGTCCGGATGCTGCAGACCCACGAACTGCTCGAACCCTTCGTGCTGGACGTCGAGCACCCCGACGGTTCACGCGGCCAGCTGCGCGGCTTCCACATCCTCCACGAGGAGCGGCTGGCGGCGCTGGACGCCGCCACCGTGGGGCTGCTGCACCAGGCGGACTACCTGCAGCCCATCTACATGGCCATCGCCTCGCTGTCCAACTTCACCCGGCTGATCGCCCGCCACCTCGCCAAGGGCTGAGCCATGCTCGAACGCCGCGACGTCGACGCCGAGGCCATCCCCTCCGAGGTGTTGCGGTCCACGCAGCCCATGGTGCTGCGTGGCCTGGTGCGGCATTGGCCGCTTGTGCAGGCGGCTGGGCGGTCGGATGCGGACTTCTGCAGCTACCTGCGCGGCTTCGGGGCGCAGACCCGGCTGGGCCTGTGGCGCGGTGCACCAGAGATCTCCGGGCGCTTCTTCTACAACGCCGACTTCACGGGTTTCAATTTCCAGCGCGAGATCGGCACGCTGGGGTCGCTGCTGGACGAGTTGCTGGCCGGTTCGCGCGACGCGCTCTACCTCGGCTCCACCGAGCTGGATGCCTCCTTTCCCGGCCTGCGCCAGCACCACGACCTGCCCGTCCTCGCCGGCCGTAACCCGCTCGCGAGCCTGTGGCTGGGCAACCGCATGCAGGTGGCCACGCATTTCGACCTGCCTGACAACATCGCCTGCGTCGTGGCCGGCCGACGCCGCTTCACGCTGTTCCCGCCCGAGCAGGTGTCCAACCTCTACATCGGCCCGCTGGACCTGACGCCAGCGGGCCAGCCCGTCAGCCTCGTCGACGTGACCCGGCCCGACCTTGAGCGCTTCCCGCGCTACGCGCAGGCGCTGGCGCGGGCCCAGACGGCAGAGCTGCTGCCGGGTGACGCGATCTTCATCCCCAGCCAGTGGTGGCATGGCGTGGAGTCGCTGGCGCCCGTCAGCGCCCTCGTCAACTTCTGGTGGCGGCAGTCCCCCGCCTACATGGACACGCCGCTGAACACGCTGATGCTGGCGCTGATGACGCTGCGCGACCTGCCCCCGGCCCAGCGCGACGCCTGGCGGGCGCTGTTCGACCACTACGTCTTCAACGCGGACGAGCAGACGGCGGCCCACCTGCCGCCGGTCGCCCGCGGCGTGCTGGCGCCGCTGACTGAAGCGGGCGCGCGCCAGCTGCGCGCAACGCTGCTGAACCGACTGAACCGATAAGGCCCGACATGAGCACCACCGCCGCCCAACCCATTCGTCGCATCGTCATCGCCGGCGGCGGAACTGCCGGCTGGATGGTGGCTGCCGGTCTGGCCAAGTGCCTGGGCAAGCAGTACGACATCCGCCTCGTCGAGTCCGAGGAGATCGGTACCGTGGGCGTCGGCGAGGCCACCATTCCCACGCTGCACTTCATGCACGAGATCCTCGACCTCGAGGAGAAGGAGTTCATCCAGGCCACGCAAGCCACCTTCAAACTGGGCATCAGCTTCGAGAACTGGCGCAACGTCGGCGAGAACTATTTCCACTCCTTTGGCCGCACCGGCAGCAGCCACTGGACGGCCGGCTTCCAGCATTTCTGGCTCGAAGGCCGCGAGCGCGGCCTGGCCAGCGACTATGGCGACTACTGCCTGGAGCTGCGTGCGGCGCTGGACAACCGCTTCGCGCTGCTGCCTGACAACGGCATCAACTACGCCTACCACTTCGACGCCACGCGCTACGGCCAGTATCTGCGCCGCTTCTCCGAGAAGCTGGGCGTGCAGCGCATCGAAGGCAAGATCGCCCAGGTCCACACCGACGCCGCCAGCGGCGACATCACCGGACTGCAACTCGACGGAGGCGCCCTGATAGCGGGCGACTTCTTCATCGACTGCACCGGCATGCGGGCGCTGCTCATCGGCGACACGCTGGGTGTGCGCTACGAAAGCTGGTCGCACTGGCTGCCCTGCGACAGCGCGCTGGCCGTGCAGACCACGTCCGTCGGCGAGCCCGTGCCTTACACCCGCTCCATCGCCCACCCCTGGGGCTGGCAGTGGCGCATCCCGCTGCAGCACCGCGTGGGCAACGGTGTCGTGTTCAGCAGCAGGCACATCAGCGACGACGATGCCAAGGCCGCGCTGCTGGCCAACGTGCAGGGCGAGGTGCTGCGCCCGCCGCGCGTCATCAAGTTCACGCCGGGCCAGCGCGAGGCGGTGTGGAGGCAGAACTGCGTCGCCATCGGCCTGTCCAGCGGCTTCCTGGAGCCGCTGGAGTCCACCAGCATCCACCTCATCCAGAAGGGCCTGACCCGGCTCGTCGAGTTGTTTCCGGCGGGCGGCATCTGCCAGAGCGACGTCGACGAGTACAACCGCCAGGCCCGCGACGCCATCGAGCACATCCGCGACTTCATCATCCTGCACTACCACGTCACAAATCGCGTCGACTCCGACTTCTGGCGCCAATGCCGCGACATGGACGTGCCAGCCTCGCTCAAGCACCGCATCCGGCATTTCCGCGACACGGCCCGCTTCACGCCCGCCGCGGGCGACCTGTTCGCCGAGAACTCCTGGGTCCAGGTCATGATGGGGCAGGGCATCACGCCGGCCAGCCACCATCCCATCACGCGCCAGATGGATGACCGCAGCCTGGCGGATTTCCTGGGCGACATCCGCAAGGACGTGGCGCGCACGCTGATGAAGCTGCCCAGGCACCAGCAGTTCATCCAGCAGTTCTGCCCGGCGCCCGGGGTCGACCCCGCCGTGGTCCCGCAAGCGATCATCAACCCCGACGCGCGGCTGGACACCGTGACGCTGGACGGTGGCGCCATCGTCTACGTCGTCGACGACTTCGCGCGCGATCCGGATGCGCTCGTGGCCCAGGCCGCGGCGGGGCGGTTCGAGCGCATCCCCGGCCATCCCTACCCCGGCCCGCAGTTGCCGCTACCGGACGCAGTCGCCGCCGAGCTGGACAGCTTCTTTCGCCGCCGACTCGGCGCGGAGCTGCGGATGGGCGCGGCGTTGGGCATGTCGGCCCGCTTCTCGCGCGTCGCGCAGGAGGCCGCGACGCTGGATCCACGCCAGCGCATCTGCCACCGCGACGACTCCGGCCTGGCCGCGGGCGAGATGGTCTCGGCGTCCGTCCACTACCTCTTCAAGGACGCGCAGTTGGGCGGCACCGTGTTCTTCCGCTCGCGGATGTCCGATGCCGACACGCGGCAGTTCCTGCACGACGCCAGCACGCTGGACGCCAGTGCCTTCGGCGACCGGTACGGCATCCCGCCCGGCTACATGACCGACAGCAACCGCTACTTCGAGGTCATAGGCCGCGTACCCGCCAAATGGAATCGCGCCATCTTCTACGACGGCGCCATCTTCCACTCCGGCGATATCCGCTGGGCCGCCGGCCGCGCCGGCTACGAGGCCGGCCTGGGGCGCCTGACCGTGAACGCCTTCTTCAAGAGCCGCCGACCCTGATCAAGAGCCGCCGACCCTGATCAAGAGCCGCCGACCCTGAGCGTGTGAGTTCATGGCCTCGATAATCAGGGGATGGTGCGTCACGAAGCAAAAGCTACACGGAACCCGCAGGGGCGAAATGAAGCTGCTGCATGCTGCGCCTGTCCAACGGGTGAGAGTGCCGTCCCGGTAAGCGTCGGAGCGCCGGGTAGCAGGCACCAGGATGTGCGGAGCGTAATCGCCGAGCTGAATCCGGTGCTGCGTGGCTGGGGAGGATGCTTGCAAACGGGCGACGCGGCCAAGCACTTCCTCGACGTGGATGCCTACGTCGTGAGGCGGCTGCGAGGCCTACGCGTCAAACGCGCGGGTCGAAACCTATCAGCGGATCGCGCTCAGCAGTGGGGCCGCGACTGCTTCGAACGCCTTGGATTGCACCGTCTGCGCGGGACGATCCGCCACTCCGGCAAAGCTCCTGTCAACGGGAGTTCTGCGTAATGCTGCGAGCCGACAGACCACTGGTAAGCCGTGTGCGGGAAATCCGCACGCACGGTTTGAAA
>NZ_JAFAGT010000059.1 GCF_019237615.1 Roseateles sp.
GCGCATGGAGCGCTGCTGGGCCTTGGCGAACTCGCGGTACTTGATGCAGAAGCTCGTGTACTTGTAGGCCAGCGGGTTGGCGCTGGCGTACTCCTCCCACAGCAGCATCAGCGTGACACCCGGGCGCTTGAGCTCCTGGTGAACGACGCCGAAGTCGGGTGCGAGCTGATGGCTGGATCTGGGCAGCGCCGGTCGGTACAGCAGCGCCTCCAGGGCCTCGTCGCTCAGGCTGTCGGCGACGGCACAGTCCACGCCGGCGACCTTGGCCAACGACACGTACTTGCCGACCACGCTCTTGGAAATCTTGAGGGCGCGGCCGACCTCGTTGTAGCTCAGACCTGCCTGCAAGTGCAGGCGCAATGCCTCTCGGATACGGCGCATGGTGACTCTGTTGGTTGGCATCGGCTCGGGCCGCAAAAAAGCGGCGAGCCTATGCCGGTCAGAAGATCACCTGCGCACCACCCCCATCGTCCACGATCACGCTGAAACAGCGTCCACGATCAGACTGAAACGCCGTCCACGATCACGCTGAAATCCCGTCCACCATCAGCCTGAAACGCCGTCCACGATGGGCTGAAATACGCATCAGCCAGCTCTACTTCTTTGACCCAGACCTCAAGCGGTACTTCGCCATCCCGTACCGCGACACCTCCCTGCCGCCTGTCAGCATCTGGGAGTGGCGGGCCGGCCAGAAGATGGCCGCCGAGCTTGGAGTTGCCGACTACGACGAACGCGCGGTGTTCGCCCTGATCAACCGTCAACGCGAGATCGAAGAGCAGGCCGCGGCCGAGACCAAGTCTGCCCGGCGGGCCCAGCAGCGTAGGGTGCAGCACACCAAGGCTCGGAAGACCCAGAAGGAGGATCTGCCCACCGTGAGCAATCCGCCGCCAAGCACGACAGCGCCAAAGCTGCCTGGGTACGACCCCAGCAACATCAGGCCCTTTGACGACGATGAATGACGCCGTCGCGCAATACGAGCATCTCAACGCCAAGGCGCAGGAACAACTCGCGCTGCCGGATGCGGACCGCATCCGGGCCATCCGCGCCGGCATGTGGCTCCCCCTGGACCACGCCAAGAGCACGCTGACCAAGCTGGAGGAACTGCTGACCTACCCCGAGGTCACGCGCATGCCAAGCTACCTGCTGGTGGGACCGTCCTACAGCGGCAAGACATCGATCCTGGAGCGGTTCATGGAACTGCACCCGCCGGACATCAGCCCCGAGCGAGAAGCGACGTTGTGCCCGGTGGTGATGATCGACGCACCGCCGAAGCCAGACCTCTCGGACTTTTACAGCCGCATCCTGGACGCGCTCATGGCGCCGTACAAGCCGACGGCGCCACCCCACGCGAAGTACTCGCAGGTCAAGCTGCTGTTCCGCGAACTGAGCGTGCGAGTCCTGATCGTCGACGAGATCCACCACCTCATCGCCGGCAGCCTGAACCGGCAGCGCGAGTTCCGCAACGCGCTCAAGAGCCTCAGCAACGAGGCCAAGATCAGCATCGTCGCCTCCGGCATCGAGGAGGCCTACAACGCCTTCAACGCCGACGCGCAGATGTCCAGCCGCTTCATGCCTGTCGAGATGCCGCGCTGGTCACCCGGCCCCGACATGGGCCGCTTGCTGATGACGCTGGAACGGCGCACGCCGCTGCGCCGAGCCTCATCGCTGCATCAGCCCAAGCTGATGCTGGCCATTCACGCGCGCAGCGAGTCCATGCTCGGCGACATCTTCGATCTGGTTAAGGAGGCCGCGGTCGATGCCGTGCGCAGTGGCGACGAGCAGATCACCGAAAAGCGGCTTTCCAAGCTGGATTGGGTTCCTCCCTCCAAACGGAAGATGTACCGTCGCCCGCTGTGAGCCGCGGCCCCAACACCAGCGAGCCCTTGTGGCCGGTGCGGTACAAGCCCTGCGAAGACGAGTTGCTGTCGTCGTGGCTGACCCGGTTGGCCCACGGCATGGGGCTCAAGGTCCAGACCCTGTGCAACCTGGAGTTCGGCAGCCGGCGCCAGGTCTGGAATCGCGACATCGACCGGCTCGCTCCGCCCTGGTTGCTGGAAACGCTCTGCCGTCGCACGGGCACTTCGAGAGAGGCGGCGGAGCAGACCACGCTGCGCGCCTACGAAGGGACGTTCTACCGGAAGTACCGCGCGAGCGGCACGCTTCCGTGGATGCTCGCTCTACAGATGTACCACCGGCGCTGGACGGGCTACGGGCTGCAGTTCTGCCCAGCCTGCTTGGCCGACGGCGATGCCTGCTACTACCGCAGGAGCTGGCGCGTGGCGCTGCATACCGTGTGCCTGAAGCACCAATGCCTGCTCCTCGACCGCTGTCCGACCTGCCAAGCAAGCCTTGCTTTCGTCCGGACCGAACTGGGCCGACACGAGATCGACGAACTTCCCGGCCTGTACTGCTGTCACTCGTGCGGGTGCGATTTGAGGCAGTCTTGCGCTCCGCCCCCACCATGTCTGGATGAGGAAGCCGCGAGCTGGCTAACGGCTCTGTGGATGGAGCTTGGTAGACCAGAATGTAAGCTGACCTCCGTCGACAACGCCGAAGTCCTCCATGTCATCTGCACGCTGCTGACGCGGCAGCGGCCGGCCCTGCGATTGCGCGGGTACCTCGGTGATGCGCTCGGCGCGGAACCGGCATTGGGTGGCGGTGGGCGGGTGCCCATCGAAATCCGGCCGGCGGTGGAGCGCCACCAGCTCCTGCAGATGGCGGCCTGGGTGATGGTCGACATGCCGGGACGGCTCAGGCAAGCGCTCGACGCGCACGCGCTGCGCTACAACCACCTGGTGCGGGATTTCAGGCAGTTGCCGGGCAGCTATTTGCGAGCCGTTTTGACCTTGCGTCGTCGCGGCGTGGCTTCTCGGTAGTGATGCATTTCGAGTCTCCTGCGCGCCATCCTTGGCCCTCCGGGCGAATGGCCCGGAGGGTAGAGATGGCCTCGCGGTGATCGAGACACCCGCCAAACACTGTTTATTTGTACAGTTTTGCGTGCACACTCCAGCAACGCTGGCGGCTCAACTAATTCTGACGACGCTGCATTTTTCGTCATAAACTTCGCCATAACTACAGGCCGACGTCGCCACAATTAATCTCAATGAAATGACAGAAAATAAGGCGTCAATTGACGAAATTTCATCCGACTTCGCCACATTGGCGAGACTGGCGGCTTCACAGGCGTACGACGACATCCGCCTGCTGCTGGCCCGGCTGATCCGCAAGTATCGAGTTCTCCGTCCAGAGCTTGCCAGCCAGCTCGACCATAGTCTGAAGGCATCGCAGACCCGTGGCGTGGGTGCTTCGGCACTTCGCCGGAACACGCCGGGGCTTGCTACGGCACCGCAGTCTGACGGGCAGCTCTCGCTGATCAAGGTATTTGACGACCTAGAAGGGATGGCCGCGCCGCTGCTGCCTAACGTGCTGGAGCGCCAGGTGGATGCCATCGTGAGCGAGCGCCGTCAGCGTGAAGCACTCCTTGCGCGGGGCATTCCACCGACGCGCTCAGCAATCCTCGTCGGCGCCCCGGGCCTTGGCAAGACACTGTCAGCCCGGTGGATCGCCTATCAGCTCGGCAGGCCGCTGTGGGTGCTCGATTTGACAGCCGTGATGAGCAGCTTGCTTGGCAAGACCGGCAGCAACTTGCGCGCCGCCTTGGACCACGCGAAAGCCAACTCTGCAGTGCTGCTGCTCGATGAGGTCGATGCGATTGCCAAGCGCCGCAGCGACCAATCAGACGTCGGCGAGCTCAAACGTCTGGTCACCGTGATCCTGCAGGAGGTCGACCAGTGGCCGGACACAGGGTTGTTGCTAGCGGCGACCAACCATCCAGAACTAGTCGACCCGGCGCTTTGGCGTCGATTCGACGCGGTTCTGAACTTCGGTCCGCCTGATGAAGCGACCACCACTATCGCGGTGCGGCGCTTTCTGGGCCAGGACCTTGCCGAACTTGAGCCGTGGGTGGGCGAGTTGGCCGCGGGTTTGAAAGAAAAATCTCTGTCCGAGGTTGAAAGGGCCGTAAACAGCATTCGCCGCGCGCACGCCCTTGAGCAGGCTCCGATCAGAGAACTCGTACAAGGGTTGGTGGGAACCGGAATTACGGGCATGAGCAAAGCGGAGAAGCTAGAGATGGCGCTTCAGATGGCCAGGAGCGGCAAGCACTCGCACCAGGAGATCAGCCGCATCACCGGCGTTGCCCGCGACACGATTCGTAGACACGCTGGGCCATCGCCCAGGCGCGGAAGGGGGATGAAATAAATGGCTACCCGATACCTCATCGGCAGGGGTGAACTGCTGACCTACCCGATCAAGGCACCGAAGACGCAGCCCGGCGAGAAGAAACATCCTTACACGCTGGCCGAGGCAAAGAAGGAGCTGCTTCCGCAGCTTGACGCCGCGAACGATGTATTCGAGAGCCTGCCACGCAAGGCTTGCCCCGGCGATCTTGCAGTGGCGCTGGTGACGCTGCACCCGGCGTACCTGGCCAAGAGCTACTTCCCGCGGCACCTCCTGCGTGCAGCCAACCTCGAATCGGTCGGCAGCCGCACGATGAAGATCAAGCCGCGCAAGCTGGCGACAGCGAGTGCCCCGCCAGAGACTGAGACCACGCAGCTGTTCGTCGCTGGCAGGCGCTCTGACCTGAAGGCGTTTCGCCGCCTCGTGGCTGGCTTGAGCGAGGAAACTGCGGAAGGCCAGGAATTCAAGCAGATCGAGACCATCGAACCACTGGAGCCCAAGGGCCGCCTGCGGCCATCCCGCAAACGTGGTTCCGATGTGTTCGAAGTCGGCCTGCACGTTCCCAACGACGGTGATAGCGAATGGGTGCGCGCGGCGTTCGCCAACTATGCGCAGACCTGCGAATTCACTGTGAACCCACACTTCAGCTTTCGTCCGGGCCGAATGCTCTTCGTGCCGGTGGAAGGTGATCGCTCGGGGCTCGATGAGCTAGCTCAGTTCACGCTTGTGCGCGTCATCCGCCCCATGCCGAGGCTGCGCGCCGCGCGCCCGATGATGCGCAGCAACCCTGTCTCGGTACCGTTCGATCTGCCTATCGTTGAGCCGATCTCCATGGAGCCGAAGGTCGCCATCCTGGACGGTGGCCTGCCGGAGCAGCATCTCCTGCAGCCGTACGTGCGCCGGTACTTCGTGGCCGATGAAAAGGCCGATGACGTGGACGACTACGTGTCACACGGCCTGGGCGTTACCTCTGCGCTGCTGTTCGGCCCTATTGAGCCCGACTCGGTGGCGCCCCGCCCGTATGCACCTGTGGATCACCACCGCGTCATCGACTCGCTGTCCGACGACGAAGACCCGTACGAGCTTTACCGAACCCTCGGACACGTCGAGGCAATCCTGTTGGCTCGCTCCTATCAGTACGTGAATCTCAGCATGGGCCCCGACCTGTGCGTAGAAGACCACGAAGTCCATGCTTGGACGGCCGTCATCGACGAGATCCTGAGCAATGGCGAGACCGTCTTGAGCGTAGCCGTGGGCAACAACGGTGAAGGTGACGAGCTGGCTGGCCTGAATCGGATCCAAGTGCCGGCCGACAGCGTCAATGCGCTGTCGGTGGGGGCCGTGGATCGCTCCGGAGAGACTTGGAAGCGCGCGCCCTACAGCGCTGTGGGCCCCGGCCGCAGTCCTGGACGCCGCAAACCCGACTTGGTCGCCTTCGGCGGCTCTGGCCGAGAGTACTTCCATGTGGTCGCACCGGGTCGCCGTCGCCAGCTCAACGCCACCCTGGGCACCAGCTTCGCGGCACCGTTGGCGCTGCGCGCGGCGGTGGGCATCCGAGCGGTGTTAGGTCAAGAGGTCCGACCGCTGGCGACGAAGGCGTTGTTGATCCACGGTTGCATACCGAACGCCAACGAGGACGTGGAGGCCGTTGGCTGGGGCAAGGTTCCGAACGAACTGCGGGCGCTCATCACCTGCGAAGACGGCGTCGCGCGCATCGTCTATCAGGGCGATCTCAACTCAGGCAAGTTCTTGCGGGCGCCGGTTCCGTTGCCAGACATTGACCTGAACGGCATGGTGACCATTACGGCCACGTTCTGCTACGCGAGCCCTGTCGACCCGCAGGATGCAAGCGCCTATACAAAGGCGGGCCTGGGCATCACCTTCCGCCCGCATTCCGAGAAGAAGCCGAAGGTCAAGCCGGTCGCCGGCAAGAAGGAGGTTGACCCCGCGTCCCAATACGCCAAGAGCTTCAGCTTCTTTCCGTCCAACGAATGGCGCACCGAGGCCGAGCAGCGCGCCGACCTGGGCAAGTGGGAAACCGTACTGCATTCGAGCCACAACTTCCGCGGCTCCAGCTTGAAGGGCGCGGTCTTCGACGTGCACTACAACGCCCGCGACTCGGGCGCGCCGCTAACAGGCCGAGAGCAAATCCCATATGCCCTAGTCATCACGGTGCAGGCCCCTCGCCACCCCGATCTCTACCAGCAGATCCTGGATGCACACGTCGACCTGCAGGCGCTGGTGCCGGCGGCCAACATCTCGATCAACCTCTGAACGACGCTGGCGAGTCCTGCATGTTCCCGTTGAGAGACAAAAGCCGCGGCTTCCTGTTCGCATCGGTGCACATCCTCAGCCTGCTCCAGGCGAGGATCGAGGCGCTCAACCAGGAAGTGGAGAGGATCGAAGCGAATCGACTGTTGAACACCTCGCCAGCCGATCTGGTCAAGTACCTGTCCGAGAAGTACCGCGTTGAGCCCTTGGTGCTCGACCGCGACGGCATGACGGCGAGCGAGAAGGAAGTAAAGGTAGACGTCAGCGGCGATCCCCGCAGGGCGTTCTTTGCAAGCCACGACGTCGGTCCGTTCTACGCCCCAGGCCAGCGCATCGAGGTCAGCGTGCCATTCAAAGGGGACGAGGACCTGTTCTACGCTCAGTCAAGCACCTACACGGGCAGCTTCCCTCAAGCGGTCGTCAACAGGCAGTCGTTGGTTATCAGCTTCGACACGCCGCACGACGTCGAACGGGATCTGAAGTCCGCGCTGGACGAGACCCTGCGCGAGGTCGAGCAGCACATCGGGTGGGTCAACGGAGATGTCCGCGGCTTTAACAACAGCCTGGCCCAGCACGCGCAAGCGGCCGTGGACGGCCGTCGCCAGAGGTTGCTGAACAACCAGGGCAAGCTGGCGGCACTGGGCATCCCAGTCAAGCAAAGCACGGGCATGCCAACGACCTATGCAATCCCCGACGTTCGCAAGAAGGTGGCGCCCACACTGCCGCCTGCGTCCTCCGGGCCTTTCAAGCCGGAGCCAGTTTTGGAGATGGCCCTGTATGAGCATGCGCTAAAGGTCATGGGACACATGACGCTGGTGATGGAACGAAGCCCCAGCGCGTTTGCCACCATGGACGAAGAAGCGCTGCGTCAGCACTTCTTGATGCAGCTCAACGCGCAGTTCGAGGGCAAAGCGACGGGCGAGACCTTCAATGTCAGCGGCAAGACGGACATCCTCTTGCGTGAGGGCGACCGCAACGTTTTCATCGCCGAATGCAAATTCTGGAAAGGTCCGAAGAAATTCGTTGAAGCCGTCGATCAGTTGCTGGGCTACACGAACTGGCGTGACACCAAGGCCGCCATCCTTGTCTTCAATCGCGGCACTGAAATGTCCACAGTCTTGACGGGCGTCCAGGCGGCGATGAAGGACCATGCCAACTTCAAGCGCCAGCTTGGGTGGCCGCATGAAAGTGGCTTCCGCTACGTGTTTCACCAACCCAATGATGTGAGCCGCGAGATGATCATCAGCGTATTGATTTTCCAGGTGCCGTCGGACAACGCGGCTTAAGCCGGCCATCTATCAGGACGCGTCAACCAACGCCGACAACTTGCAGCAGCTTTGGGTCAGCCGCCCCATGCCATCACAACCGCTTCCAGGGGCCAGACCATGCGCCCACCAATAGACCGCATCTGCATGCAGCGCGAAGAAGTACGCGGAAGCCGCCATGACGACGGCGCCCCGATAGCGATGGCAAATGGAATGCCGGAGTCGTCGCCGGAGTCTTTGAAGCCTGGATCTTCTCCTGAGCCACCTGGGCTGGACGATGCGAGCGTGCCAGCTCTTGAAAGGATCAAACCAATGCCAGCAAGGACGCTGGGGCCGACGGCCTGCCAGTTGTGCGGGCGGTGAACTTCGCGTTCGGGACCGGGCTGTGCAGGCGAACGAAGTACGGGAAGACCAGCTTGGCCACTAGCGCGACCGGATAGGTCGTCGGGCTTGCCACGCCTGCGCTTGCGCGCCTGACGACGGCCGTGACCTGCGAATGACCCAGCTTTGTTCCGCTGAGCAGGTTGACCAGCGCTTCGTACACCAGTTCGCTCGCGCCAGAATCGAGCGCCAAAGGCTCGGACGATTGGCAGACGAGCGCGTAGTGTGAAGTCTTGGCCCGCTGCCCTTCGCCGGCGCCTCGACTCACCACGCGAGAGCCTTCAGGAATCTCCCACTCGTCCCCGTTCAGTGCCGTCGCCCCGGTCCACGTCATGAGACTGGGGGGCGACACGTCGATCGACTTCGGCTTGCTCCGCATCGGAGAAAACGCGACGTAGGGGCTGCCGGTGGATCGCACCAACTCACGCACCGCGGGCCCGACGCTATTCCCGATGCCCCAGAGGAACACGCCGCCATTGGCGATGCGCTCGCGTTCCTTTCGGGCAACGATGTCCTCAATCGCTTCGCCTGACTCGGTGCCGAACCTCGTCCAGCAGAAGACCTCGGGCAATTGAACGCTGGTAGTCATGGCGTTGTTAGTATGCATTTATGCGTTTAGTATAGGCACCATGGACGTCGATATCAAGCTGGCTTGGACTCAGTTGAAGCGCGACCTTGCCGCCGCGCCTTCCTCGCAAACAGAGCTTTCTCTCGCTGCTGGCGTCAGCCAGTCGGCGGTGTCGCGGATTCTCAAGGGCTGTCCACAGCGCAATGGCAGGGCTTTTTCTAGACTATGCAACTATGCATCTATGAAGGCGGCGACAGCAGGTCCGTTGAAGATGGGGCCTGAGGTGGAGCGGCTGATCTCCGGCGCTGTCGAGGAGGTCTGGAACGGAACTCCGGAGCATGCCCGGGCGATAGCTGCGATCATTCGCGTCGCTGGAGCCGTGGGGCGCGCATCAAGGAGGTGATGGGCTTGGAAACGAGTACCGACCGAATCATTCAACGGCTGGTCGATGCTGGGTTTGCCCAGGAATTCGTGCGTGCGTCGCTGCCGGAATGGTGGGACCCAGCCGACGACTCTTCGTCGGCTAACACGTTCGTCTCGCTGCTGCTGGCCAAGCGCCTGAGCCTTGATCCAGGAACGCTGCTGGACGACGGCGTTCCTGTTGGCTTCCTTCACACGGGCGTACCGAAGTTCAAGCACATGCGCCTGACGGACGGCCCCCGTCGGGACGTTCTGGTCGCTTTCGCGCAAGGGGTCGGACGTGTGGTCGTGGGCGAGATGGGCGACACGCCTCAATACCCTGTGCCAACCGACCCGGTTGCCCTCCGCCGCGATGTCCTCGAGTCCGGCCGTCCCCACGTCGGCTTTGGTGATGTGCTGACGGTGTGCTGGTCGCTTGGCATTCCAGTGCTCCATCTGAAGCTGTTCCCCGCGCGCACTAAAGGAGTTACCGCGATGGCGGTTCGGTCAGGTGACCGGCACGTGATCCTCGTGGCGCGAGAGTCTGGCTCCGAGGCCCAGTACATGTTCCATGTGGCCCACGAACTTGGTCACATTGCCCTGGGGCATCTCAAGGATGCATCCGTCATCGTCGATGCGGACCCGAACGATCCGGAGAATTCCCCCGACGAGCTGATCGACGACGAGGAAGAAATTGCCGCGGATCGATACGCCCAAGGTCTGCTGACCGGCAACGAAGACTTCTCGGTCGACAGGGACGGTCTCGGAACCAAGGGCTCAGCGAGCGAGCTTGCTCGCAAGGCTTCGTCGATTGGCCAGGAACTCGGCGTGGACCCAGGACACGTCGTCATGTCCTTCGGCTACTCAACAGGTGACTGGGGTCTGGCAATGGCTGCGGTCGCGCAGCTGCCTGGGCAAAGCGCAAAACCTGCCACTCTCGTCAATCGAGTGCTGTGGGATCAACTGGGGCCGGCGATGCGGGGTGGCATGGAGGAGTCCCGCGCGTTCTTGGAGGCCGTCGCCCCCATATGACGACGCTGCTCATCGACAACGACGTTGTCATCAAGCTCGCGCAGATGAACGCCTACGTCGACGGCCTCGCGGCAATCGATTACAGCCCCGCGGACATTGGGTCGCCGTCGGTCATGCTGAAGTTCATGGGCCTCTTCTCAGAAGAAAAGAGGCAGCGCCTGACACACAACGACGCTGAGGCTGCTCGGCTCCTGGCGGCCTTGCAGTCCATCACGGCGATCGAGCCCACCGAGCCAGAGATGAAGACCATCGCAGCCTTGGGCAAGCTGGCTTTAGAGCATGGGCTGGACCTGCAAGCGGGCGAGCTGATGCTCTTGGGCATCGCCATAAGCCGCGGTGGCATGCGAGTCGCCACCGGCGACAAGCGCGCGCTGAGGGCGCTCCCCGACCTGGCGACGCGCTGGCCCGAGGTGAACGCACTGCATCGCCAGTTCTATTGCCTTGAGCAGATCGTCAACGCCCTGGCAGACGCTCATGACCTTGCCCGCGTTCGGGCTGCGGTCACGACCTCCCCCCGGGCGGACGAAACGATTTCCTTCGCGTACGACAAGACGCACAGCAGCGGCAAGCACGCGTTCATGGCCTTCCTCGACATGGTCATCGAGGAGCACATCGAGAAACCCGCACCTGGGTGGCTGTACCAGCCCTGACCTGTGTTCTAGTTAGCGCAGTACCACGGCGTACGGCGCAGCAAGCTGGGCGGCCAGGCTCAACTTCACGACGCGATCAGTAGGCCCCGGGTGAGCCGCCGGGTCGTAGACGAGGCAGGCCTTGTCGACTCTGCCGCGGATGTACTGGTCACCGCTCGTGCCCACCATGCGGCCGATGCCGACGGATGTCTTTGACAGCGGCACTTCCAGGGCGAGGTCATCCAGTGAATTGAGGACGAGCGCGAACCGCGACCCGAGAACGTTCACGCCCTTCGGAACCGGCTGGTAGGTTTTTCCGCCATCCGCGCTGAATTCCTTCGCTTCGCCGACGGCGTAGTGATGCGAGGTGATCTCCTCCATCAGCAGCATCACCTTGCCGCTGTTGGCGGTCGCCTGCTTCACGAAGGGCTGGACTGCCGTAAAGGGGTGGCAGCTGTTGCCGCCATAGCCCCAGAACGACACGCCCGCAGCCTCGATCTCGGCCCGCTTGCGCTGGATGATGTCCTTCAAGGACTCGTTGGCGTGAACACCTACCTTCATGTACAGGAAGGGGTCACCTTGCTTTAGATCGTTCATTTCGACTCTCCCAGCACTTCCAGTTCGTAGGTTCCGAGCACAGCCTTGCCGTAGTCGACTCTGTTCGTGTCGCGGACATACCTGACTCTCAAATTCTGCTCGCGCCCGTAGAAGTCTTCGAGCCGCTTCTCGTGCAGCGCATAGCTCTTCTTCGGCAGCTCGCGGTCGGGATGCGAGCGGAAGAACAGGTTGCAAGACCTGAGGTCAGGTGCATCGTCCAGGTGGTACTCATGCAGGTTCGTCTGCATCTCCTGGACGAAGAACCCGTTGTCCAACGCGAACCGCTGCGTCTCGGCGAGGACCCGTTGAGACCATGGCACCAGTTTGTCGTCGGCGATCACGACGACCCCGACGGCATCGGCCCCGCACGCCTCCATTCCGCGCTCGGCGAAGACCTTGACGCTCTCGCCGTTGTTGCTCGCACCCCAGGGCGGGTTCGTGTAGAAGGCGTTGAACTGGCCCAGAAGCTCCTCAGGCAACGGCTCGATGCAGTTGTACAGGCGCGACTTGATGCGGTCCGACATCTCCGCTTGGTCCGCGAACCTGGCCACCGCGTTGACGATTCGTTCGTCGAAATCCAACACCAGGATCGACTCCGGCCCTTCCTCCAGTACCTTGCAGTGCATGAGGTACGCAAGGCAGACGCTGATGGCGTCCCCATCACCGATGAACACGAGCCGACGTCCTGCAAAGCGTTGCGCGATGAGGCTCGTCTGGAGCACCATGTCGCCGGCCTTCATATAGATCTGGTCGAACTCCCGCAAAGGCTGCGGACGATTCTGGATGACATCGGAGATCGCATTGATGGCCCGCCGGAGGTCCAGCTGAGCGTTCGAGCGTGGAGTCATTGATTTCTTTCCCTTCACCCAAGACGACCGAAGTAGCGCGGACTCGCAATACCCCTGTAAACGAAACCGGACGCTGAGAAGCGACATCGCCCCATCTAACAATTTCCCTGGCGCCCCGTCAGCTGCGGCGGCATCTGCGGGTGATGCGTGCGACGTCGCATCCGCCTCGCTAGATCAGCCGCGCCTTGGCGGCGACGTGGGCAACCACGCGTTCTAAGGGTTCGCTGCTGTCCACCAGGTACACCGGCTTACCCAGCAGAACGCCGTACTGCGCCGCCACCGAGCACTGAAGCTGAGTGTGCATGCCAGCCTCGAAAGCTGAGATCTGCGGCCTGCCGCGCGGATCGCTGGCGATGCGCTGGCAGGCGACCTCTGGCAAGGTGTACAGGCACACGATGCAATCGGGGTTCACCGCCGAGAGAGTGGCCGTATCGAATGCGGTGACGCGGAAGCCGTACACCTCTTTCGTCACCGCGTGCGAGTCGATGATCATGGGACCCGCATCCCTGCGACGTGCGGCGAGCTCGGCCAGCTCGACGTCAAGCCCTTGGACATCCTCGGGCGTGATGGCAACGCCTGACAGGCGCCGGATGTCGTCCTCGCTCATTGATTGACCCGTCCTGCGCTCAGCGTACTTGCGCAGCTCGGCGCTATACGAGAACACGAGCAGTTCCGGCAACTGCTTAGACAACTCGGAACAGACCGTCGACTTGCCGGTGGCCGGCGCTCCGGTCAGGTAGACGATAGGAAATCGTTCAACGCTCACCTTCCCCCCCCTCTGCAAAGAGAATTGAACCAGCAGCGGACTTTTTCGTTGCTACGTGGGCTGGGCGCGCGCTGCTGCGTCGCGCTGCCGCAGCCCGCGAACTTTGCGCCAAAGACTCGCGTTATGACACCCGTGCAAACCTTGGCAACCTACGTTATCCATGAGCCTTCAGCCACCTCGGACACCAGTCACTGGCAGGCCGACGCCGGGTTCGGCATAGAGCAGCTTCCCGAGGCACTGCGCGATGCCCCATTCGGCCGGTCACCCCGGCGTCGTCGCGCCAGATAGCCCGGTAGCGCAGCATCAATCCGATGTAGAAATTCTCTACTCCCACCTGAACCAGGATGTCGAGGCGGCTTCAAGCGACATCCCCGCCACCCGTTCGAATCATCGAACAGCTGTTTTCCGAGCCGCGCCGAAGCGCTGTTGTAGCGGACTTCGACTTCCGCCATCTGGGCGTGGGAGCCCTGGTCACAAGATCACCAACGCGCACGGGCGCTGTGAGTGTTTCAGCGTGCCGCCCGGCGCGCCGAAATGTCTATCTGCACTGGGTGGGCGCCGATCACGCCCGTCGCCCACGTTTGGGCACGACCAGCAGCGCCGAGACATCCACTTCCAGAACCTCGGCCAGCTTGGTCAGTACCTGCAGCGACGGGTTTCCAATCGCCCGCTCGATCTGGCTGACGTAGCTGCGGTCAAGCTCCGCCTGCAGGGCGAGTTCCTCCTGCGTCGTCGCCCGCTCGGCGCGCAAATCCTTGATGTTTCGCGCCAGATGGTGACGCACGACCTCGTAGCCCCTGCTCATTGGGAGCGAGGGTCTGACTTATGGGACCGAGACTCCACAGGATATAGTCCACATGTGGACTATAGTCACCACAATTTCGGACGTTCCCGCCGTCGAATCGATGGACAAGAGGAGCGCCGAAAGAGTGATCTTCATAGAGCAATGCCGGTGATTGGCCTGCTTCATGGCGGCCTGTCAGCTCAAAAAACGGCCAACGGAAGGTATGGATGGGAGTCACTACTTTTAGGGCGGCTGTTTGGGCCGGCGTTGGCCTCGCAGCGTGCCTACTGGGCGGCTGCGCGACCACCGCGCAGCCTGACGGGAGCACCCGGGTCCATGTGTCACTCGGTGACGCGCTGGGCCTTCAGCCCAAGGCCACACCGCCCGCGTCCTCCGCTTCGGCGCCAACCGCGACGGCCACGACCGCTGGGCCTCCCGCTGCGTCAGCGCTTCGTCCTGAGACACCACCGTCGATTCGCACCACTGCCCTGGCCGGCGTCTTCGCCAAGACCCCGTTCGACGGCACGGCCAAGACCCACTTCCCGCGCGTGGCGGTGACCGTCACCGACTGGTCGCGCCAGGACTGCTGGCAGGCCGTGGCCACGCTGTGGCGGTCAGCGACTCAGTCCGAAGCCGTGCCGACCTTCTCAGTCTGCTGGGGCAAGTCGGTGGGCTTCGCGGTGAACAACGCGGTATCGATGCGCGCCTTCATGCTGCAGTCCGCTGTCCAGCACACGGGCAACGTGCGCACGACGGGCCCCAAGCCCCCCATGATCTCGATCCCGGATCGCCAGCCCTTCGGCGACCGCATGCAGCTCGCTTTCCAGAGCTTCATCGAGCAGTTGACCCTGGACACAGGCTGGCAGATCGGCCCGTCGATGAACCTGTGGATCGTGGGCTACGACGCCAGCGCGGCGAACGCGGCCCCGGCCGTCAGCGCGTCAGCGCCTGCCTCGCCCGGTGCCGACGCTCGTGGCCGGGCCCAGCTGGAGTCAGCCCTGAGCTGCAAGCCGTTCGGCAAGTTCGATGCCGCCGGGGCCTGGCTGGCCAGCTCGGGCTGGCGCAGTGGTCAGGGCGCGGTACCGGTGCAGCTCGGCACGGCCGTCAAGGTCTTCGGCTTCTCGGTCAGCAAGGTCGCCGTGTCCCGCGACGGCGGAGAGCAGGTCTACCGCAGCTTCTTCAAGGGTGTTACGTCAGCGCAGCTCGTCAAAGCGGCCAGCCTCAAGCTCGGCAAGGACGGCCGCGCCTGGGGCCGCGTGACGCCGCTCGGGGTGCTTGCCACCGGCGTCGAGGACGGTGAGACGGCGCTGACCTGCACCGTCGAGACGGAAGGTCAGGAGGGTTGAGATGCAACAACCTGCTTGCCCCTCCTGCGGCAGCCACCACATCCAGTCCTACCCGGTCATCTACGACTCGGGCACGGTCCAGACTGAGGTGAGCCACCACGGCTATGTCGGGGGCTCCCGAGGCTCTTCACAGTCCAATCTGGCGCGGCACTGCGCTCCGCCTCGCGCGCCATCGCCGATGGGATTCGTGTGCGCCTACGCCTTTGGTGCCTGGGGGCTGTACCACTGCTTCTTCGGCTCTTGGCACGTCCACTGGTCGGAGCTGCCCATCGCGCTGGGGGCCTTGGCGGTGGGCTACGCCCTGTGGCGCATGTGGCGCTTCATGGCGCGCGAATACACAGCAGACAAGCGCCGCTGGGCAGATACTTGGTACTGCCACGGCTGCGGCCAGAGCCATGTGGTGAACTGATCCAAGGCGGCTCGCGCAGAAGCGCTCACGCCGGGACGATGCTGTCTGCCGCCAAGCGTCGCGACATTGACGGTGCGCACCTGCGAACATCGAGTCCAACCGGCCGCAGTGCAACGAGGTCCTGACCATGACGATGCCCGACGAATTGCGCCGCGCCCTGGACTGGGACCCCGAGCTGCTGAGCGAGTTGGTCCAGGTGGCCAGCCTGGACGACAACACCCGGGCCAAGGCCCTGACGCTCGCCGACGTGCTGCCCAAGAACCTGGACGACTGGCTGGCGCTCGACACGGCGGAACCCGCGCGGGTCGAGCAGGTGCTGGACGCCCTGGAAGACAGCATCCGGTTCCTCGTGGAGCTGCGCAACTCCGGCGTCCTGGACGCCGACTGGCGTCGACAGGTCGTCGTCACGTTGCGCCACCTGCCGGAGCTTTGGAAGTTCGACACCTGGCGGACGATGCATGGGCGCGGCGTGGCGATGGGCAGCTACATCACCCGCACGGTGGAGCAACCGTCGCTGCGGGCCGATGCGCCGATGCAACAGGACAACGTCCCTGCAGGCCCACCGTGAGTTCGCCAGCCGCCGAGTCGCTCGTCCTCGTCATCGACTTGGAGGCGACCTGTGCCGACGACGGCAGCATTCCGCCCGAGGAGATGGAAGTGATCGAGGTGGGCGCCGTTTGGGCCACGCCTGACGGCGAGGCCATCGACACCTTCCAGCGCCTCGTGCGGCCCACGCGTAGGCCTCAGCTCACCGAGTTCTGCCGGTCGCTGACCCACATCGGGCAGGCCAGCATCGACGCCGCGTCGACCTGGCCAATGGCGGCGGCCGAGTTGGCCGCGTTCGCCCAATTGCACCACGGGCAATTCTGGGGAAGCTGGGGTGCCTATGACCGCCGTCAAATCGAGCGCGAAGGCGCCTGGCATGGCGTAGCCAATCCGCTGGCCGGGCTCCTGCACCGCAACCTCAAGGCGGAGTTCGCCAAAGCCCGCAAGATCAAGCAGGTGGGCATGGCCACCGCACTTCAGATCGTCGAGATGACGCTGCGTGGCGACCATCACCGGGCGCTTTCGGATGCGTTGAACATCGTGCGGCTACTGCCCGCCTGCTCACCTTGAAGGTCGCGAGTTGAGGGTCGCCGCAGCAACCGCTCCTGACCAACTACCGACCGTTAGCCTTGGGTGCCGGGCACATGAATGAGGGCGGCTCCTTGAACCAATTCTTCCAATACTCGCTCCCCATGTCCGTATGGAGCAGCGCGCCGCCCACGATCAGAATGCCGCCGACGAGGACAAGAGCCCACGACTCCAGTTTCGGAGTCGAGAACGTCAGCCCCAGGACGGACCTCAGCCCAAACCCAACGGTGGGCGGCAAGCAAAAGAGCAGTCCCGGGATGAAGCCAACGATGGTGCTTGTGGCGTGTTGCAGGGCGTACTGCTTCCCGAACACACTCAGGCCGCACCAAAACTCGGTCCCGCCGCGGGCATGAACCGCAATGTCACTCAACGCAGGCAAGTACGCCTGATGCGCACTCGTGGTGGCGGCTGCAGCCACCATAGCCAGAATTGCCAAGATCCAAACCTTGGCCGAAGGAAGAGCCTCGCCTCGTCGCCCGCTCGCTAACAGCCCCCCGGCGATCACAACCGCTTCCAGATAGGCCAGGCCACGCGCCCACCAATAGACCGTGTCGGCATGCAGTGCGAAGAAGTACGCGAACGCTGCCATGAGGATGGCGCCCCCGATGGCGATAGCAAATGGAATCCCAGAGCCGTCGTCTCCGGAGTCATTGCCGCGCGACTTGTGGTTATGCACATGCTTCTCATTCTTGATGACCGACACGGTGTTGCCCGTGCCGACGGCGACACCGTCGCCGCCGGTCACGTTGATGCTGTAGCTTGGGTTCTTCGCCATCTTTGCCGCTCCATTGCGTGGTTAGTGCGCTGACCTTACCTGTCAACAATCAGCGCACGGCCAGCATGCGTGGCTGGTGGCTCATGGCGTGATCCAGGTCATTTCGTGAGGCTAGAGAAAACCCCGGGGCGCATGAGCGTTGGCACGCGGACTCGGAAATTGCACCATTGGGGCCATGAATGGCGTCGATGGTCGAGACACGCACATTGCTGGTGCGGAGGCCATTCCCACGGTCTCACGCTGCGTTGCAGCCGAGGCTGCGATTTGGGTCACGAGGCTCAACGGGAAGCCGCCCACCGTACGGCAGCTGCTGAGATGCCTGGCTTGGCAAGCACGCTCACCATCGCATAGGTATGCCTACGAGCGCACACAGACGGTTTGGAAAGCGATGGGGCAACTGAGGCAGCGCTATTGAGGGGAACGGTCGCCCGGAGTCGAACCGGGATTTCCGGCGTTGGTACGATGAGGGGCCACCCTTTCATCGCCAGCCACCCTCAGCAGGTGGCATTCGCGCCGACGCTCTATCCGTTGAGCTACGCCGCCAAAAGCTACTTTCCGCCTGCGATCACCTTCAGCGGCTTTTTCCGCGTGATGGTCGCCATGCGCTCGGCCTCACGCTTCGCACGCTCAGCAATCTTCTCCTCGGCGAAGGGCCTCACCTTTTCGATCAGCCCTGACAGGTCGTATTCGTTGGGCAAGTTGTCTCCCACACCTGCCTTCCGGTAGATGCGTTTGATGTACCCCCAGCGCTCCATTTCCTCAATGCGCTTCTGGATCGTCCGGGGGTGGACGCCGATTGCGAGTGCCAAGGACTTCTTGGTACGGAATGGGTTGCTGCCCGGGTTCCACCAGTTGCCGGCCAGGTGCAGCAGGATGTTGATGTCGAGCGGCGACAGTTGAAGCGCTTGCTGCCGCTCGAAGATGACGTTCGGAAACGAGGTCCAGCCGGACTCGGCAAGAGTCTTGGTCCACTTCGCGGCCACCTTCTTGTCTGTGGGCGCTGCTTCTGGTTTGGGGCTCGTCGCTGTCATGTTGTTGCTGCCTTTGCCGTCCTGGTCGCCAGTATGGGTTCCAAGACGCCGAATGCGGCCACTTACGAACCGTACGGGGGAGGGCACTCAGGGCCTCCCCCGCTGTATTTATTGGATCTGTGCGTAGGCATCTGCTCGTGCAACGTTTTCCTTGCCATCGTCTTCTTTGGGAGGCATTCAGGGCGCCCCACGGGAGGCATTGTGGGCGCCGGGGCGGGGCACGAAGACCGCCCCCCGGGCGCCCCGGATGCCGCCCCGTCTTTGAAATTGAGGGGGACTCCTTCGACTCACAGGCCCATGAGCGTCTCCATGAGCCATGCCTGGAGACCTTCTCGTTCTGAGTTGAGCAGTTCATGCATCGCGGAAAGTGTCGTCGGAGCGTGGCCGGCCCGGCGTGCTTCAACCGCCGCGACGAAGTCTTTGGAAACCAGCTCCAGTAGACCGGGAAAGGCCCCCTGGACCGTTGAAGTCCAGTCGTCGTAGTGCACCGCCACAAACGGCTCCGATTCGATTACCGCCAGCGCATCGCAGCGTTGCGCGCCCTGCAAGTCGAACACGGCCACGCGACGCGGTCGCCCCGTCCCGTCCGGTGCCGCCACGAAAAGGTATTGGTCAATCACGCCGTCCTCATCGGCCAACAAATTGACCGGGATCGTCCACCCATCATCCTCAGCCGCCGTCAACAGATTCGCCTCCAGGCCAGGCACGGCGGTCAAGGCTTCGACCACGTCCTTCAGGAAGGCTGGCATCGCTGGCCGTCCATCGGCCTTGAGCGCCTGAGCGACCTCCAGGGGTCGTATCCGCTGGCTTGACCCCGGCTCCCCCAGGGCGCCAGCCGGAATGGGGCCTGCCGCGCTCCTGGACGCTATGGCCGCCGTGCCCGTCGCCTGGATCTTCCGCGAGCCCCAAATGTGCTTGTCGGCGAGATCGGGGAATCGGTGCCCGCCTGGCAGGCTTCGATGCCTGGCGGCCAGGCGATGACCGGCATCGCGCTCAACAAGCGGCAGATGTTTGGCATCTTCGGCCTGCCGCTGCGATCGCACAGCTGGCTGTGTTGGCTCGGCGGCCCCAACCTGGCGCCGCGGTTTGCCTGGGCCCGACAGGCGGTACTCCAGCGACCGAAACTTGAAGGGCCATTCACATTGCCGCAGGCTGAAGACCACGAAGGTCGCCTCCGCCCGATCACCACGAGGCAACCACTTGCCGGCGGCGGTCAGGACCGTCCGCCCTTGGAACGGAAAGCTCGTCTTGGGATGAACACCATGAGGCGCGCCCGTTGTCGACGCCAGCAGGCAGGAGGTGCCCACCTGCAAGGCCGCCCGCCATGCGACCTCGCTGGTCGCCATCCGGCCGATGTCGACAGCCGAAGCCGCAGATACGCCCTCGGCCAGCGTCAGATGCAAATGCTTGCGGGACGCCCCGAAGACCGACTTCGTGAGCAAGCTGTCCCGGCTCAGCGGCGGCGTGAACAGGCGCGTCAACAAGCTGCTCGACGACCCGAAATAGAAGCGGACCAGCTCCATGCAGGGCACGACCACTTCCCTGCCGTCCGGCAGCGCCACCGCAAGGCAATAGGCGTGGGTGTTGTTCAGGTGCCAGGGGTGGTGCTCCAGCGGGAGCAGGAATCCCCCATCGCGGCTCAGCCCAGCCTTCACCAAATCCGACGTGTCGTCACCGACATCGAGGTCGAACGTCTCGACCTGGTAGTCGGGGGCGAGGTAGGGCCGCTGGTCGCGCCAGATGTCGCCGACGCGCAGCAGGGTCAGCGTGCCGACGGAAACCCAGCATTTGCGCTGCCACGCCGCTGGGGCCGTGCTGCTGGCGCTGAGCAGCACTGAGGGATCGTCCTCAAAGCCGCTGGCGGTGACCCGCGACAGGTAAACGAGGACCGAAGGTTGCCGGCGGCGGACCATGCGGTCCGGGAAGGCGATCTCCCCAAACCAGTCAATACGCCAGCAGCTGTCGCCGCGTGGGAAGGCCGAGATCGTGACGTCAGGAAGATCCGCGGACACGTTGGCCGTGAGCGCTGGCTACTTGGCCAGCGCCGGATGGAGTCGAAAAACAGCAGGGGAGATGAGCATCAGCTTCGCTATTTTCTCATCCACTTCGCTATTTTCTCATTTACTTCGCTTCACTGACAGGGTTCAGCGCCGCGTGGGCCTGCTGGTCCGCGTGGTAGCTGGAGCGCACCATCGCACCCACGGCCGCGTGCGTGAAGCCCAGCTCGTAGGCTTCCTTCTCGAACTGCTTGAAGGCGTCCGGCGTCACGTAGCGGCGCACCGGCAGGTGGTGGCCGGACGGCGCCAGGTACTGGCCGATGGTGATCATGTCGATGTCATGCGCGCGCATGTCGCGCATGACCTGGCGGATCTCGTCGTCCGTCTCGCCCAGGCCCACCATGATGCCGCTCTTCGTCGGCACGCCCGGCACTTCCTGCTTGAAGCGCTTCAGCAGGTCCAGGCTGAACTGGTAGTCCGAGCCCGGGCGTGCCTCCTTGTACAGGCGCGGCGCGGTCTCGAGGTTGTGGTTCATCACGTCCGGCGGCGCGGCCTTCAGGATGTTCAGCGCGCGGTCGGCGCGGCCGCGGAAGTCAGGCACCAGCACCTCGATCTGCGTCGTGGGGCTGAGTTCGCGGACGCGCGTGATGCACTCGGCGAAATGGCCGGCGCCGCCGTCCTTCAGGTCGTCGCGGTCCACGCTGGTGATGACGACGTACTTCAGCTTCAGCGCCGCGATGGTCTTGGCCAGGTTCAGCGGCTCGTTGACGTCCAGCGGGTCGGGGCGGCCATGGCCCACGTCGCAGAACGGGCATCGGCGCGTGCACTTGTCGCCCATGATCATGAAGGTGGCCGTGCCCTTGCCGAAGCATTCGCCGATGTTCGGGCAACTGGCCTCCTCGCAGACCGTGTGCAGCTTGTGCTCGCGCAGGATCTGCTTGATCTCGTAGAAGCGCGTGCTCGGCGAGCCGGCCTTGACGCGGATCCAGTCGGGCTTCTTCAACACCTCGGCCGGCACGATCTTGATGGGGATGCGCGAGGTCTTGGCCTCGGCTTTTTGCTTGACGCTGGGGTCGTAGGTCGTGTCGGTCATGTCAGGGAGTGAGCTGGGCAGTCAGGCGCTCTGCGAGTCGCCCGGCGGCCGTGGACCAGTCGGTGGAAACCCCGATTTTATCGAGTGAGGTGGTGTCCAGGCCTTCGTAACCGCAAGGGTTGATGCGCAGGAAGGGTTCCAGGTCCATCGCGACATTGAGCGCAAGGCCGTGGTAGGTGCAGTGGCGACTGACCTTGATGCCCAGCGCGGCGATCTTGGCCAGGCCCCGGAAGGTGTCCGCCGGGTCGGCCGGGCCGGCCAGCGCCGCGTGGCCGCTGGGGTCGGCCGAGCGCACATAGATGCCCGGTGCGCCGCCCACGCGCAGCCCGGTCACGCCATAGCTGTCCAGCGTCTGGATGAGGGCAGTCTCCAGGCGGAACACGTATTCCTTGACGAAGATGCCCAGGCGCCGCAGGTCGACGAGCGGATAGGCCGTCACTTGCCCGGGGCCGTGGTAGGTCACCTGGCCGCCGCGTTCGGTGGCGACGACCGGGATGTCGCCCGGCAACAGCAGGTGCTCGGGCCGGCCGGCCAGGCCCTGCGTGAAGGTGGGCGGGTGCTCGCACAGCCACAGCTCGTCGGGCGTGTCGGCGTCTCGCGAGGCCGTGAAGGCGCGCATGGCCTCCAGCGTGGGCAGGTATTCGACCCGCCCGAGGGTCTTGACGATCATGCAGGCATCATAGGCAGACGCCGCAAGCCCTTGCAGCACCCGAGGAGCCGCCCCGATGAAGACGCTGCTGATCGCCGCCCTGCTGCTTGCCGCCTCGCTGGCCGGGGCCGCGCCGCTGTCCGACGCGCTGGCCGCCTACGACGCGGGCGACCTGAAGGCAGCGGCCCGGGGCTTCGCCGAGTCGGCCCGACGCGGCGAGGCACTGGGCCAGTTCAACCTGGCGATGATGCATCTGCGCCGGGAGCTGCCCGGCGCCAGTGACGCCAGGGCCTGGCAGCTGCTGCGGCGCGCGGCAGCCAGCAAGCTGGCGCTGGCCGAGAACGCGCTGGGCGAGATGATCGAGCAGGGCCGCCATGGCAGGCCCGATGCCAGGGTCGCCTGCGGCTGGTTCGAGCAGGCCGCCGAGCATGGCGATGGCGACGGCGCGCTGGCCGTCGCGACTTGCTACTACCTGGGCCGCGGCCGCGCGCAGGACATGGCCCGGGCCAATCTCTGGTATCTGGAGGCCGCCAAGGCCGGCGACGTCGGCGCCCAATACCTGGTCGCGTCGATGTTCGAAACGGGGTTGGGCGTGGCGGCGGACGAGCGGCTGGCGCGCTACTGGTACGACGTCGCGGCGAGGAACGGCGACGAAGCGGCCAAGGCCAAGCTCAAGGCCATGCAAGCCGCCGACGCTTCGAGCTGATCAGAGCACCACCTTGACCATGGGATGGGTGGTCAGCGTGCGGTAGATCTCGTCGAGCTGCTCTCGGCTGGTGGCCGTGATGGTGATCGTCAGCCCCAGGTAGTTGCCACCCTTGCTCGGGCGATGCTCGATGGAGGAGGCGTCGAAGGCGGGATCGAACTGCAGCGCCACGGCGGTGATGGCTTCGACGAAGCCCTCCACATGCGCGCCCATCACCTTGATGGGGAAGCGCGACGGGTACTCGATGAGCGACTGCTCGGGCGGGATGTCGGGCGGCAGGTTCATGGCGCGGTCCTCGCGGCTCACTTGATCCAGAGGCGGATGGCGTCGAACGCGCGGCCGAAGATGCCGGCTACCGGCACGGCGTCCTGCACGATCAGTGGCACTTCGGCCACCGCCACGCCGGCCGTCGTCGTCACGCGCAGCGTGCCGACGCGCTGGCCCTTGTTCAGCGGCGCCACCAGCGGGTCGGTGCGCTCGACCTGGGTCTGCAGCTTGGCCGCGTCGCCATGCGGCACGGCGACGAACACCGCGTCGGCCGCGCCCAGCTTGGCCTCCTTGACCTCGCCCTTCCAGACCGGCACTGTCGCGATAGCCTTGCCGGCGTCGAAGATCTTGACCGCGTCGAAGGCCGTGTAGCCCCAGTTCAGCAGCTTCTGGCTCTCGCTGGCGCGCGCTTCCTTGGAGGACGTGCCCATGACGATGGACAGCAGGCGACGCTTGCCGTTGGGGAAGTCGCGGTTGGCGCTGGCGACCAGGCAGTAGCCTGCGGCGTCGGTGTAGCCGGTCTTCATGCCGTCCACCGTCGGGTCGCGACGCAGCAGCAGGTTGCGGTTGTCCTGGCGGATCTTGTTGTAGGTGTAGTCGCGCTGCGAGTAGTAGGCGTAGTACTCGGGGAAGTCGGTGATGATGTGGGCGCCGATGATCGCGATGTCGCGCGCGCTGGCCTTGTGGCCGGGCTCGCTCATCCCGGTCACGTTCTTGAACTCGGTGTTCTTCAGGCCCCAGGCCTGGGCCTGGCGGTTCATCAGCTGCACGAAGTTCTCGACCGTGCCGGCCACGCCCTCGGCCAGCGCCACGGCGGCGTCGTTGCCGCTCTGGATGATGAGGCCGCGCAGCAGCTCGTCGACCTTGGGCGTCATCGTCGTGTCGATGAACATCAGCGAGGGGTCGCCCTTGCGCTCGTCCCAGGCGCGCTTGGACACGGGCAGCGCCTGCTCCAGCGTCAGCTTCTTATCGCGCAGCGCGCCGAAGACGACATAGGCCGTCATCAGCTTGGTGAGGGACGCCGGGTCCTGCGGCGCATCGGCATCGCGCTCGGCCAGCGTCTTGTGCGCGGTCAGGTCGATCAGCACGTAGTTGCGCGCGGCGACCTCGGGCGGCAGCGGGGCCTGGGCCTGGGCAGTCAGCGAAAGCGCGGCGAGGAGGGTGGCGAGGATTCGTTTCATCGGATCAGTTCAGGCGCGCGCGGGGTCGAAGGCGCGCACCACCAGGGACTTGAGCAGCGGCAGCTGCCCGTGGAAGAAATGGCCCACGCCGGGAACGACGGTGACAGGCAGGCTCTGCGGCCGGGCCCAGTCGAGCACGGCCGCGAGTGGCACCACGTCGTCGACCTCGCCGTGGATGACCACGGTGTCGGCCGGCACGGGGGCAGTGTCGAAGCGGCTGGTCGCGGGGCCGACGAGCACAAGGCGCTGCGCCGGGTCGGCAATGCGCTGCGCAGCGCGCGACGCGACGTAGCCGCCAAAGGAGAAGCCGGACAGGATCAGCGCCTCGCCGGGCGCGCGGACGGCATCGAGCACGGCCAGCGCGTCATCGACCTCGCCGCGGCCCTCGTCCCAACCCCCTTCGGACTGACCGATGCCGCGGAAATTGAAGCGCACGGCGCGCCAGCCCAGCTGGATGAAGGCACGCGCCAGCGTCTGCACGACCTTGTTGTCCATCGTGCCGCCCTGGGTCGGGTTGGGGTGGCAGATCAACGCCGTGCCGACCGGCGCGGCGCCATCGGCGGGAAGGTCAATGGCCACCTCGATCCGGCCGGCCGGGCCTGGGACAAGGCGCTTCTCGGTCTGGGCGTTCATCGACCGACGCTGTCCGGCAGCACCAGGCGCTCGACGACCCGGCCGTCGCGCAGATGGCTTTCGACGATCTCGTCGATGTCGCTCTGGTCGACCCAGGAGTACCAGACAGCCTCGGGGTAGACGACGGCCACCGGCCCGCCGGCGCAGCGGTCCAGGCAGCCCGCCTTGTTGACGCGCACGCCGTCCTTGCCGGCCAGGCCCAGTTGCTTCACGCGGGACTTGCAGTGGTCGAAGGCGCCCTGCGCGTCATGGTCGCCGCAACTGGCCTCGCCATTGGTGCGCTGGTTCAGGCAGAAGAAAACGTGGCGCTGGTAGTAACTCATCGCCGGGCATTGTCTCATTCGGGTTTCTGCACCAGGCGCGCCGCCAACCAGACAAGTGCAACGAAAGGCCATGTCCAGGCCAGCCAGCGCGTCAGCCCGTAGAGGTTGATGAAGCGGCCATGCTCCCAGGCCTGCATGTTCAGCGCCAGATAGGGGTCGCCGGGCGCGATGCTCATCAGGCCGATCAGCGCGCACAGCACGAACAGCCCCAGTGCCGCCGCCACGCGGGAGGGCAGCAGGCAGGCCAGCAACGTCAGCGCAAGGCCCAGGCCGACGCCCGGCCGCGTGGTCTCGCCGAGCCAGGCCCAGGCGTGATCGGGGCCGAAGGTCATGGCCGTGATCGTGGCCGTGGCCAGCAGGCCCAGAAGCACCGCGCCGGCGGCCAGGGCCAGGCGGCGCAGGCCCGGCCGCGCGACGGTGATCATCAGCAGCACCGGCGCCAGCAGCCCCAGCGCGATGGCCAGCGCGCTCAGGCCCGGCGGCAGGTCATGTTCCACCGTGACGGCGTCACCCCAGGACAGCGCCCAGGGCGTGCCGGCGAGCGCATCGACCAGGGATTCGCGCCACCAGGGCAACCACTGGCCCAGGCCGAAGGGCAGCGGCGTCGGGTACAGCAGCGCCACCGGCCACAGAGCCAGAAGCGCCAGCGCCGGTGCACTGCTGGCGCCAAACCAGTGATCCCGCATGTCCTGCCAGCGCTGCAGCCCGCCGAGGGCGTTGAGCACCAGGCCCAGCGCAGCGCCCAGCGTGCTGCCGGCGGAGTTCAGCGCCCAGTCCGACAGCGAGGGCACGCGGCCTGGCACGAAGAACTGCAGCGTCTCCATCGCGAAGGACAGTACGGGTCCGGGCAGGAAGCCCAGCAACAGGGCCCGGCCCAACCCCCAGCCCGAGCGCATGGCCGCCGCGAAGCCCAGCAGGCCCAGCGGGATGTAGCCCAGCAGGTTGGCCTCCACATCGAAGGCCCAGAAGCGGCGCGGCCAGGGCAGGTCGAGCAGCCAGGGCAGGCCCATGCCCGGCGGCCAGCGCCAGGGCCAGAACGGGTAGAGGCTGGCGTACAGGATCAGGCCGATATGGGCCAGCAACAGCCAGGTCGCGGAACTCTGCCGGCGGCGCATCGGGGCGTCCCGTCAGAAGGGCTTGACCGTCACCAGCACGACGATGGCGGCGAACAGCAGCACGGCGGTCTCGTTGTAGACGCGGAACCAGCGGTGGCTGCGGCGGTTGGACAGTTCCTCGAAGCTGCGCAGCAGGCGGCGGTTCATGTGGTGGTAGCCGACCACGCCGACGACCAGGAGCAGCTTGGCATGCAGCCAGTAGCTGCCGGCAAACCGCCCCGCACCGAAACCCAGCCAGACCCACAGCCCCAGCAGCAGCGCGACACCCATCAGGAGGCTGCTGAAGCGGTGCAACTTGTGCGCCATCAGCAGCAGGCGCTCGCGCTCGGCATGGCTGTCGGCCGGCACCATGGCCAGGTTCACGAAGATGCGCGGCAGGTAGAACAGGCCCGCGAACCAGGCGGCGACGAAGACGATGTGGAAGGCTTTGACCCAGAGCATGCGGGCATTATGGGCAGCGGCAACCACCCCGAGGCTGTCAGCGAAGACCGTCAAAACGCCGGCCACAAATGCGCGGGAACCGGCGGCGCGAAGAGGCCGCGCGAACATATGCGGCGCGCAGGCAAAAAAAAGCCCCGGTTTTGGACCGGGGCCGAGAAAGCCTTATCGCTGTCATCACGTTAAGGCTCCTGCTCAGGGAGGAAAAGCAGGGAATGACCACCTTGCGGCTATCATTCGCTGACAAGTTTAGCGCGCTTGAGCGGTGGCGTCACGAATAAATGACGTCTGGATGTGTTGTCCATCACGTGCCGGGCCGCAGCCCCCTCAACTGACTGCCCCGTCCGAGGATTCGACGTGACCCGCCAAGCCCCCATCCCCCCGGCCTTCCCTGCGGCGCGCCCGCGCCGCCTGCGTCGCGACGCCTTCACGCGCGCCCTTGTACGCGAGCATGCGCTGCAGGCCAGCGACCTGATCCTGCCGGTCTTCATCCACGAGGGCCAGAACCGCCTGGACGCCGTCGCCTCCATGCCCGGCGTGTCGCGCCAGAGCCTGGATCACCTGCTGAACACGGCCGAGCAATGCGTCGCGCTGGGCGTGCCTGTCATCGCCCTGTTCCCCGTCATCGACGCCGCGCTGAAGACGCCGGACGGCGCCGAGGCGCTCAACCCCGACGGCCTGGTGCCGCGCGCGGTGCGGGCCCTGAAGCAGCATTTCCCGCAGCTGGGCGTGCTGACCGACGTGGCGCTGGACCCCTTCACCAGCCATGGCCAGGACGGCGTGCTCGACGAGACCGGCTACATCCTCAACGACCGCACCGTCGAGATCCTCACGCAGCAGGCGCTGGTGCAGGCCGACGCCGGCGTGGACATCGTCGCGCCCAGCGACATGATGGACGGCCGCGTCGGCGCCATTCGCCGGGCACTGGAGGCCCGGGGCCACATCCACACCCGCATCATGGCCTACAGCGCCAAGTACGCGAGCGCCTTCTACGGCCCCTTCCGCGACGCGGTGGGCTCGGCCGCCAACCTGGGCAAGGCCGACAAGAAGACCTACCAGATGGACCCCGGCAACAGCGACGAGGCGCTGCGCGAAGTGGCGCTGGACCTGGCCGAGGGCGCCGACATGGTGATGGTCAAGCCCGGCCTGCCCTACCTGGACATCGTGCGCCGTGTGAAGGACGAATTCCGCGTTCCCACCTTCGCCTACCAGGTCAGCGGCGAGTACGCGATGGTCAAGGCCGCGGCGGCCAACGGCTGGCTGGACCATGACGCCGTGATGATGGAATCGCTGCTGGCCTTCAAGCGCGCCGGCGCGGACGGTGTGCTGAGCTATTTCGCACTCGACGCGGCGCGGCTGCTGAAGCAGGCCTGAGCCGGTGCGTGTCTTCCACATCGAGCCCGACGGCTTTCGCGAGCTGCCGGCCCTGCCCGAAGCCCTGCCCGAGCGCGGCTTCCTGTGGCTGGGCTATGGCCGGCGCGAGTTCGAGGTGGGCGAGACGGCCGCCCAGCAGGCGCTGGCGCGATGGGGCTGCGGCAGCCTCGTCGACCTGCATGTGGCGGACCTGATCAACAACCAGCTGCCCTCGCACTTCGACTACACGTCCTGGTACGACATGCTGGTGTTCCGCCGGCTGGCCGCCGCGCCGGGCAGCCAGGAGCTCTTCGTCGACGACGAGCATGGCACGCTGGCCTCGGCGCAGCGGGCGCTGCGCGCCATCGACACGAGTCCCGTGGGCTTCGCCGTCTTCGACCGCGTCCTCATCACGGTGCACCCGACCGACTGCCAGGTGCGCGAGTTCTTCGCGCAGAAGCTGGACCGGCTGACCGAAGGCCGCGACAAGTCCGCCCGCGGCAGCGCCCGCATGCCGGCCAGCCCCGCCGACCTGATGCTGCGCATGGTCAACCACATGGTGGACAGCTATCTGGAGCTGCGCCGCCTGCTGACGCGCCAGCTGGCCACGCTGCAGCGCGTGCTGCTGGATCAGAACAGCGAGTTCAACGACTGGCCGCTGCTGCTGGAAAGCCGCGATGCGCTGCACCGGCTGGAGGACACCTGCGAGGACCAGCGGGCCGCCATCCAGGAGTGGATAGACGCGCTGGACGAATGGCCCGCCGACGGCGACCCGCAGGCCAACCGCGAGCGCGAGCTGCTGCGCGTGCGCTCGCGCGACGTGCTGGAGCATGTGGAGCGGGTGCTGACCCATGTGCGGCGGCTGCAGTCCTCGGCCGAATCCGCGGTGCAGATGCACTTCAGCGCGCTGGGCCACCGCACCAACGGCATCATGCGCACGCTGACGGTGCTGACGGTGCTGACGGCCATCTTCCTGCCGCTCAACCTGATCACCGGCATCTTCGGCATGAACTTCGAGTGGATGCCGCTGATCAAGAACACCAACGGCTTCTGGGACGCGGCCCTGCTGATGCTGGGTGTGGCCTTCGGGCTGTGGTTCATCTTCCGCCGCAAACGCTACCTGGGCGGGCGCTAGACGCGCTCAACGATCAGGGCTATGCCCTGACCCACGCCTATGCACATGGTGCACAGCGCGTAGCGGCCGCCACTCACTTCCAGCTGGTTGATCGCCGTTGTCACCAGCCGCGCGCCGCTGGCGCCCAGCGGGTGGCCCAGCGCGATGGCGCCGCCATTGGGGTTCACGCGGGCGTCGTCGTCCGCCAGGCCCAGGTCGCGCAGCACGGCCAGGCCTTGGGCGGCGAAGGCCTCGTTCAGCTCGATGACGTCCATCTGCGCGAGCGTCAGGCCGGTGAGCGCCAGCACCTTGCGCGTCGCCGGTGCCGGGCCTATGCCCATGATGCGCGGCGCGACACCGGCCGTGGCCATGCCGACGACGCGGGCGCGCGGCTTCAGGCCATGGCGCGCGGCCTCGGCCTCGCTCGCCAGCAGCAACGCGCAGGCACCGTCGTTGACGCCGCTGGCATTGCCGGCCGTCACGCTGCCGTCGGGCTTGACGACGCCCTTCAGCCTGGCCAGCGCCTCCAGACTCGTCTCGCGCGGATGCTCGTCCAGCAGCACGCGCACGGGGTCACCCTTCTTCTGCGGCACCTCCACCGGAGCGATCTCGCGCTCGAAGAAGCCGCGCTGCTGTGCCGCGATGGCCTTCATCTGCGAGGCCAGCGCCATGCGGTCCTGGGCCTCGCGGGCGATGCCGAAGTCGGTCGCCACGTTCTCGGCCGTCTCAGGCATGGAGTCGACGCCGTACCGTGCCTTCATCAGCTTGTTGACGAAGCGCCAGCCTATGGTGGTGTCGTAGACCGCATTCGCGCGGCTGAAGGCCGACTCGGCCTTGGGCATCACGAAGGGCGCGCGGCTCATGCTCTCGACGCCACCGGCGATCATCAGCCCGGCCTCACCGGCGCGGATGGCGCGCGCGGCAATGCCCACGGCATCCAGGCCCGATCCGCACAGGCGGTTCACCGTCACGCCCGGCACGTCCTGCGGCAGGCCGGCAAGCAGCGCGGCCATGCGCGCGACGTTGCGGTTGTCCTCGCCGGCCTGGTTGGCGCAGCCGTAGATGACGTCCGCCACCTGGGCCCAGTCCACGCCCGGGTTGCGCGCCATCAGCGCCTTCAGCGGCAGCGCGCCGAGGTCGTCGGTGCGGATGGAGGACAGCACACCGCCGTAGCGGCCAAAGGGCGTGCGGATTGCGTCGCAGATGTAGGCGTGGGTCATGTCGGCATTGCTCTCAGGTAGGGGCTGACGCGGTAGCGCTCGCCGCGGTAATAGGAGTCGAGTCGGTCCAGCAGCGCGACGACCGCATCGGCGCCCCAGAGCGCCAGCCACTCGAAAGGCCCGGCCGGGTAGTTGACGCCCAGCTTCATCGCCGAGTCGGCACCCGCCTCGTCGCACACGCCTTGCTGCACGGCATCGGCAGCCTCGTTGATCAGCATGGCAATCGTGCGCGCGACGACGAGGCCGGGCACATCAGCCATCTCCACCGGCTTGAATCCCAGTGCCGCCAGCCAGCCCACGGGGTCGCTGACATTGCCGGACTTGGCATAGGCCAGGTCCGAACCGGCACCCAGCGGCAGGTCAAAGACGATGACCGGTGCCCGGAGATCCCGCTCTGCCGCGATCTCGCGGGCGGTGCGACCGTCGGTCAGCCGGATCTGCGTGCGGTCGGCCTCCAGGCCGACCCAGTCGCTCGCAGGCTGGCGCTCGGCCTGCGCGAAGGCGGCGGCAAAGCGATCCGCGACGACGCCCTGGCCATGCACGACCAGCCGCTTCGCCTCAGGCCGGGGGTACTCGTCGTGATGCACGGCAGGCGCACCCTCGGGGTAGCGGTAGAAGCCGCGCCCGCTCTTGCGACCGAGAAAGCCGGCGTCCACCAGCTCCTGCTGCACCAGCGACGGCGTGAAGCGGCGATCGAAGAAGTTGGCCGCGAACACCGAGTTGGTCACGGCGAAGTTGGTGTCATGGCCTATCAGATCCATCAGCTCGCAAGGACCCATGCGGAAGCCCGCGGCACGCAGGCAGGCGTCGATCAGCTCGGGCGCCGCGGCACGGTCCTGCAGCAGCATCAACGCCTCGGCGTAATAGGGCCGGGCGATGCGATTGACGATGAAGCCCGGCGTGGAGCGCGTGTGCACCGCCGTCTTGCCCCAGCGCTGGGCAAGGTCGAAGACGGCCTGCGCGACCTCGGGCGCCGTGCCCAGGCCAGACACCACCTCCACCAGCTTCATCAGCGGCACGGGATTGAAGAAGTGCATGCCGACCAGGCGCTCGGGCCTCTGCATGCCGCGGGCCAGCGCCGTCACGGAGATGGACGAGGTGTTGGTCGCGATGACGGCCTCGGCGGGCAACAGCGCCTCCAGCTCGGCGAACAGCGCGCGCTTGACGTCGAGGTTTTCGACGATGGCCTCGATGACGAGATCAGCCGGCGCGGGCGCGTCGACGGGCGTGATGCGTGCGAGTGCCGCCTGCGCGGCGTCGGCCGCCAGCCTGCCCTTGGCGACCAGGCCCTCCAGCGTCTGCGCCAGCTTGGCCTTGGCGGCTTCGGCGGCGCCGGCGCGGGCGTCGAAGAGGGCGACGTCATGACCGGCCTGGGCGGCCACCTGGGCGATGCCGGCGCCCATCAGGCCGGCACCGACGACGAGGATGCGGGAGTCGTTCAGCGTCATTCGGAGGATGTCCAGTTGGGCTTGCGCTTGCCGAGGAAGGCCGCGAAACCCTCGCGGGCCTCGGGCGTGGTGCGCACGCGGGCAATAGTCTGGGCCGTCAGCTCCCGCACCTCGGCGGTCACGGGACCGGGCGCAAGCCGGGCGTAGAGCTGCTTGATCTCGGCTTGGGCGGCGGGGCCGCAGGCCAACAGGTCGGCGATGCAGGCATCCAGTGCGGCATCCAGCCCCTCGGCCGGTACGACGCACTGCACCAGACCCACGCGCTGCGCCTCCGCGGCGGCGATGCGGCTGGCCGTCAGCGCCAGGCGGCGCGCCTCGCGCGGGCCCACGGCGTTGACGAGGTACGGGCCGATGACGGCCGGCAGGATGCCCATCTTCGCCTCGCTGACCGAGAAGCTCGCCGCCTCGGACGCCACGGCCATGTCGCAGGCGCACACCAGCCCGACGCCGCCGCCCAGCGCCGCCCCCTGCACGCGAGCGATCGTCGGCCTGGGCGTTTGGGTGATGCGCGCAAGCATGGCCGAGAAGCGGCGTGCGTCGGCGAGGTTGTCGTCCCGCGACGCGGCGGCAGCGCGCTGCATCCACTGCAGGTCGGCGCCGGCGCTGAAATGCTTGCCGGCCCCGGCCAGCACGATGACGCGCACCGAATCGTCGCCACCCAGCAGCTCGAAGGCCGCGTCCAGCTCGGCGATCAGCGTTTCATCGAAGGCGTTGAACACGGCGGGCCGGTTCATCGTCAGCAGGGCGACGCCGTCGGCGCGGCGTTCGAGGTCAAGCGCGGTCCAGGCAGGCATGCCGGCATTCTGCACTTTTCCCGACCGATCGGTCGAATAACCATCCATGCGCGTCGATCTGCCGTTCGCCTCAAGCCGGTGCGGCCTGCGCGCCCGCCCTCCTAGACTGCGGCCATGTCCGCCCTCTCCCCCTTGCGCCGCTGGCTCGCCACCGACTGGTCGCAGTGGTTCTACCCCGGCCCGCGCCGTGTCTTCACGGCAGACGAGATGGCGCGCGCCGGCCGCCAGCCCTGGCCACGCGGCATCGACCATTACGTCTATGTGAACCTGCTGCTGCTGCTGGCCGTCACCATCCCGCTCCACCGAAGGTATTTGTGGACATGGCCGGCCGCGCTGGGCCTGGGCTGGCTGGTGCTGGCCGTGGCCCGATGGCTGTGGCAGGCACCCACGACCAAGCGCCTGAACCTGGCCTGCTACGCCATCGGCGCCGTCGTCGGCGGGGCGGGCGTGCTGTGCGTCAAGCTGGGCCGGCGGGAGGAGACACAGGCCCAGCTGCCGCTGGTGCTGGCCATCCTGACCGCCGTGCTGTCGGCCTGGTGGCTGCTGACCCTGTTCCGCGCCCAGCAGATCGAGGCCCGGCTGCGCGAACTGGCCGAGCAGGACGCGGCGCTGCGCCTGCAGTCCCGCCTGGCCACGGCGCAGATCCAGCCCCATTTCCTGTTCAACACGCTGGCCTCGCTGCAGCATTGGGTGGACACCGGCGACGCCCGCGCCGCGACGCTGCTGCGCGACTTCACGGCCTATCTGCGCGCGACGCTGCCGAGGTTCGAGCGCGAGCTGCAGCCGCTGGCCGACGAGATCGAGATGGTGGGGCGCTACCTCGCCATCATGCGCGCCCGGCTGGGGCAGCGGCTGGCGTTCGACATCAACGTGCCGGCCGAGCCGGACCTGCTGCTGCCGCCGGGCCTGCTGCTGACACTGGTGGAGAACGCCATCGCCCATGGCATCGAGCCGCAGTTGCGCGGAGGCCATGTCCGCATCGCCGCGCGCCGCGACGGCCGGCGCCTCGTGCTGAGCGTGAGCGACGACGGCCCCGGCCTCGCGCCCGGCTGGAGCGAGGGCGTGGGCCTGTCCAACACGCGCCGCCGGTTGCTGCAGGCCTTCCCCCGAGCCACCCTGACCCTGCAGGACGCCAACCCCGGCTGCCTGGCCACCTTGACGCTGCCATGAACACCACCGCCCTGATCGCCGACGACGAGGAAGCTCCGCGAGAACAACTGCGCGCCGCGCTGGGCCGCCTGTGGCCCGAGCTGGACATAGTGGCCGCCAGCAGCAACGGCGTCGAAGCCTGGGACGACTGCCTGGTCCATGAGCCCGCCGTCGCCTTCCTCGACATCCGCATGCCTGGCCTGACCGGCCTGGAGGTGGCACGCCGGCTGTCGGCCCTGGCCACGCCGCCGCTCATCGTGTTCGTGACGGCCTTCGACGACCATGCGCTGGCCGCCTTCGACGCCGGCGCCGTGGACTATGTGCTCAAGCCCGTCGACGACGAGCGCCTCGCGCAGGCGCTGGCCCGGCTGCGCCCGCGCCTGGCCCAGCCCGCGCCCGACACGAGCGCCCTGCAGCGCCTGCTGGCCAGCCTGCCCCAGGCCAGGCCGTCCATGCGCCCCATCCAGGCCAGCATGGGCCGCGAAGTGCAGCTGATCGCACCGGACGAGATTCTCTATTTCGAGGCCGACCAGCGCTACACCCGCGTCGTCCACCAGGGCGGCGATGCACTGATCCGCACGCCGCTGCGCGAGCTGCTGACGCAGCTGGACCCGGACCAGTTCTGGCAGATCCACCGCAGCGTGCTCGTCAACAGCCGCTGCATCGCGCGCGCCATCCGCGTCGACGAGGGCACCATGGTCGTGACGCTGCGCGGCCGCGACGAAAAGCTGCCGGTGTCGCGCCAGTTCCAGGCCTTGTTCAAGGGCCAGTGAGGGCCGCCCAGGGCAAACCCCGGGCCCTGCGCGCGGGCGGGCTCCAGACAATCCGCCGCATTCCAGACGCCCCAGTCCCGCCCGCCGGGACACCGCTCTCCATGCCCAGCCCACTGCCCAGCCCGCGCTTCGATCATTTCTACCGCTACGACGAACTGACCGCCCTGCTCTTCGCCTACGCCGAGGCGCGTCCCAACCTGGTGTCGGTGCGCTCCATCGGCAGAAGCTACGAGGGCCGCGACATCTGGGTGGTCGTCGTCACGAATCTGGCCACAGGCATGGACATCGACAAACCGGCACTGTGGGTGGACGGCAATATCCACGCGGCCGAGCTAACCGCGTCGACGACCTGCCTGTACTACCTGAACCGGCTGCTGAAGGAGCAGGGCGGCACGTCGGCCGAGGCCCAGCAGATCGGCCGCCTGCTGGACACGCGCACGCTCTATCTGGTGCCCCGCCTCAACCCCGATGGCGCGGAGCTGGCGCTGGCCGACCGGCCGCGCCACATCCGCAGCTCCACCCGGCCCTACCCCTACACCGAGGAGCCGGTCGACGGCCTGACCGCCGAGGACATCGACGGCGACGGCCGCATCCTGACCCTGCGCGTGCCCGACCCGCATGGCGGCTACAAGAAGCATGCCGGCGACCCGCGGCTGATGGTGGCGCGCGAGCCCGGCGAATTCGGCGGCGAGTACTACCGCCTCATCCCCGAGGGCTTCATCAGGAACCACGACGGCCTGACGGTCAAGGTCAACCCCGACCGTGAAGGCCTGGACCTGAACCGCAACTTCCCCGGCGAATGGCGCCAGGAGTACCAGCAGCTGGGCGCCGGCCCCTACCCGACCAGCGAGCCCGAGGTGCGGGCCATGGTGGACTTCATCACCCAGCATCCCAACATCGGCGCGGCCGTCAGCTTCCACACCCACAGCGGCGTCATCCTGCGCCCCTGCGGCACGCGCAGCGACACGGACATGACGCCCGAGGACTTGTGGCTGTTCCAGAACCTCTCTGCACTGGGCGAGAAGCACACGGGCTACCCCGCCGTCAGCATCTACGAGGAGTTCCGCTATCACCCCAAGGAGGTCATCACCGGCACCCAGGACTGGGTCTACGAGCATCTCGGCGCGCTGTTCTGGGTCGTGGAGCTGTGGTCGCCCAACAAGGAGGCCGGCGTCGCGGTCGACAAGTTCATCGACTGGTACCGCGAGCACCCGGTGGCAGATGACCTCAAGCTGCTGAAGTGGAGTGACGAGCAGTGCGGCGGCCAGGCCCATGTCGACTGGACGCCCTTCCAGCATCCGCAGCTGGGCGCCGTGGAGATCGGCGGCTGGGACAAGATGAACTACTGGCGCAACCCGCCGCCGGCCCTGCGCGAGCGCGAGGCCGCGCGCTTCCCGGCCTGGCTGACGCAGATCGCGATGAGCCTGCCCAAGCTGGAGCTGATCCGCACCGAGGTGCGGGCGCTGGGGCCCGACATGTGGCGGGTGCGCATGGCGGTCGCCAACGCCGGCTACCTGCCGGCCTACGTGACGCAGCGGGCGCTGGAGCGCAAGACGGTGCGCGGCGTCATGTTCGAGATCCACCTGCCCGCCAACGACCCGGCCGTCAGCCTGGTCAACGGCAAGGAGCGCATGGAAGGCCCGCAACTGGAGGGGCATGCGCCCAAGCAGAGCCAGCTCGCCTTCCTGTTCAACAAGCACCCCACCGGCGACCGCGCGGTGGCGGAGTGGGTGGTGCGGGCTCCTGTGGGTACACGGCTGGCACTCAGCGCCAGCGCGGAGCGCGCCGGCGTCGTGCGGACGGAGGTGGTGCTTGACTAGGTCGACCTGACGACCAGTTCGGTCGGCATGATCTCGCTGGCCGCGGCCTGGCCGGCGATGAGGTCCAGCACCTTGCGCGCCAGCAGCACGCCGCCATGGTGCCAGTCCTGGCGCACGCTGGTCAGCGGCGGCGCGAAGCTCTGCGCCGCGGGCGAATCGTCGTAGCCGATCACGGAGACCGTGTCGGGCACGGCCAGGCCCGCATCCGTGAAGGCGCGCACGGCGCCCATGGCCAGCAGGTCGCTGGCCGCGAACAAGCCATCGGGCGCCTTGCCGCCGCCTCGGCCAAGATTCGCCAGATGGGCCTGTACGGCCGTGAAGCCGGCGCCGAAGGTGAAAGCCGCGGGCGTCAGCGTCTGCGCCTTCAGGCCGGCCTTCTTCAACGCCTTCAGGAAGCCCTGCTGGCGGTCACGGATCTCGGCATGGCGCACGTCGCCGAGGAAGAGCAGCTCACGCCGGTTCAGGCGCATGAGGCGCTCGGCCGCGCTGGCGCCGCCATGGGCGTTGTCGCCGCCGACGACCACCGCGTCGCCGCGGCCATGTTCGGCGCCCCAGACGACCAGCGGCAGGCCCATGGCCGCGGCCGACCTCACGGCCGAACCATGGGCGCCCTGGCCCAGCAGGATGACGCCGTCCGCCGACGCCGCCATGCCCTGGCCGGGGCCCTGCATGGCCGACAGCAGCACGCTGTAGCCGCGCGAGGTCAGCTCCTGCGTGATGCCGCCCAGCAGCTGCAGCGGGTAGGCGTCGGTCATGGGGCGGTCGGTGTCAGGCTGCATCTCCAGCATGACGGCCACCATGTGGCTGCGACGCAAGCGCAGGTTGCGCGCATGGTGGTTGAAGCGGTAGCCAGCGGCCTCGGCCAGCGTCTTGATGCGCTCGCGCGTGGCCGGCGTCACCGAGGGGCTGTCGCGCAGCGCTCGCGACACGGTGATGGTGGAGACCCCCGCCAGCGCGGCGATCTGCTCCATCGTGACGGGCTTGCTCTCCGTCATACCGCCTTTTGCTCGAGCACGTAGTTGGCGCCGTCGTACTGGCCCAGCCGCTCGACCAGCAGCGGCAGGCATTCGGCCAGCTCGTCGTGCAACGTGAACGGCGGGTTGGCGATGAACATGCCGCTACCCATCATGCCGAAGCCACGTTCGTCGGCCTGGGCCACGGTGAGGCGCACATGCAGCCAGCCCTTCTTGGCGGCGGCATCCGCGCTGGCCTTCAGGCGCGTCGCGAGCTGGGTGGACTCCAGCAGCTGCAGCTGCGGGTACCAGACCATGGCGACGGTGTCCGGCGCCCGCTCCAGCGCCTCGCGCAACGCTGCCAGCACCTTGGCGTAGTCGGTCTTGATCTCGTAGGGCGGATCCATCAGCAGCGCCGCGCGCCGCGTCGGCGAGGGCAGCTCGGCCTTGATGGACGCGAAACCATCGCGGTCGCTGACCTGGGTGTTGGGGCGGCTTTCCAGGTAGGTTGCGAGGATGCGGTGGTCAGTCGGGTGCAACTCGTACGCACGCAGCCGGTCGGTCTCGCGCAGCACGAAGTTGGCGATGGCCGGCGAGCCAGGGTACTGGCGCAGTTGGCCGTCGGGGTTGAAGGCACGCACCAGGCTCACGTAGTCGGCCAGCGGCGCGGGCAGACCGGGACTGTCGTAGAGCTTGGCGATGCCGCCGGCGTATTCGGCGTTCTTCTGCGCATAGCGGCCCTCGACGGAGTAGCCGCCGGCGCCGGCGTGAGTGTCGATGAGCGTGTAGGGCTTGTCCTTTTCGCCCATGTAGCGCAGCACGCGGGTCAGCACCAGGTGCTTGAGGACGTCGGCATGATTGCCGGCATGGAAGGCGTGGCGGTAGGCGAGCATGGGGTGATTGTCGCTAACACACCCCTATCAACCGCGCCGAACCGGGGAAAGTGCGTTGCGACTAGCCTTGCGGCCATCGTCTTTGCCTCCATCCAGCACATGCCCACCCTCTTCGACCCCGTCCGCTTCGGCGACATCCAGCTCGCCAACCGCGTCGTCATGGCGCCGCTGACGCGCAACCGCGCGACGCACCAGACTCCGCACGGCCTTCACGTCGAGTACTACCGCCAGCGCGCGGGTGCCGGCCTCCTGATCACGGAGGCGTCGCAGATCCGCCCCGACGGCCAGGGCTATTTCGACACGCCCGGCATCCACACGCCCGAGCAGATCGCAGCCTGGCAACAGGTGACGGACGCCGTGCACGCCGCGGGTGGCAGGATCGTGATCCAGCTGTGGCATGTGGGCCGGATCTCGGTGAAGCGCCTGCAGCCGGGCGGCCAGCCGCCGGTGTCGTCCACCCACCGCGCCGCCAAGACCCGCACCTATGCGGCCCAGGGCGAGCTGGTGCCCACCGACGTACCGCGCGCGCTCGCCACCGACGAGATCCCGCAGCTGATCGCCGACTATGTGCAGGCGGCCAGGAACGCGATGGCCGCCGGCTTCGACGGCGTCGAAGTCCACGGCGCCAACGGCTATCTGCTGGAGCAGTTTCTGCGCGACAGCGCCAACGACCGCAGCGACGCCTACGGTGGCTCCATCGAGAACCGCGCCCGCCTGCTCATCGAGGTCATGACGGCCATCGCCGACGCCATCGGCCCGGGCCGCACGGCGCTGCGCCTGTCGCCGGTCACGCCGGCCAACGACATCGGCCAGGACAGCGATCCGCAGGCGCTGTTCAACCATGTGGTGGAGCGGCTCGCTCCGCTTCAGCTGGCCTTCCTGGAGGTCGTCGAGGGCGCCACCGGCGGCACGCGCGACCACGCGCCCTTCGACTACGCCGAGCTGCGCCGCCGCTTCCGAGGCCCCTACATCGCCAACAACGGCTACGACCGCGCGATGGCGCTTGACGCCGTCGCCAGCGGCCGCGCCGACGCGGTGGCCATAGGCCGGCCCTTCATCGCCAACCCCGACCTCGTCGCGCGCATCCGCGACGACCTGCCCTGGGCCACTCCCCGCAAGGAGAGCTTCTACGGCGGCGGCGCGGAAGGCTACACGGACTACCCGGCGGCGGTGAAGACCGCCTGATTCAGCTCGCGCACCAGCGCGAGAAAGGTCGCCGTCGGGCCGACCGGTTCGGCCCGGCGCGACACCAGCGTCATCGGCGCGCGCAGCGGCCGCGTGCCGGGCAGCTCGGCGATGTCGCAATAGGCCAGCGCATGCGCGTGCACGCCACGCATCGACGCCGGCACCACGCTGACGCCGGCCCCTGCAGCGACCAGGTTGAGATTGGTCAGCATGCGTGGCACCTCGGCGACGACGCGCGGCTCGAAGCCGGCATGGCGGCACAACACCAACAACTCGGCATAAAGCCCCGGCGCGCCGGGGCGGCGCACGAGGATGAAGCCGTCGTCGCGCAGCGCGGCCAGCGGCACGGCGCCACCATCGGCCGGCACGGCCGGGTGGTCGTTGGGCAGCACCAGCAGGGCCGGCTCGTCGAACAAGGTCTCGAACTCCAGCCCCTCGGGTGCCGCCACCGGCACGCGCAGGAAGCCGCAATGCAGGCGCGCCTCCTGCACGGCCTCGGTCAGCTCGGCCGCATTGAACTCGGCCAGCTCCAGCCGGATCCCGGGGTATTGCTGGCGGCATTCGCGCAGCACCCGCGGCAGGAAGGCATGGGCCGCGGCGGAGCTGGTGAAGCCCAGCTGCAGCGGCCCCTGCCGCCCGGCCGCCACCTGGGCCATGCGACGCTGCAGCGTGTCGGCCTGGCCGACGAGCCGCCGCGCCTCGTCCTGCAGCAGCCGGCCGGCGTCGGTCAGCGCGACGCCCTTGGCATGGCGCTCGAACAGCGTCAGCCCCAGCCGCCCTTCCAGCGCCTTGATCTGCTGGCTCAGCGGCGGCTGCTGCATGCCCAGCCGCTCCGCCGCGCGCGTGATGTGGCCCGCCTCCGCCACGGCCAGGAAGTAGCGCAGCTGCCGCAAATCCATATGCAAATCATATGGCGATGCCGTATTGCAGATATTTGACGACTGACCACACCATCCCTACCGTTCGGCCCGTTCGCGCGACACCCCACAACACAGACCGGAGACCCCCATGAACCGCTTTCTCGCGCTGGCCCTCGCGGCCGGACTGGCCGCGCCCGCCCTCGCGGCCGACCCCGTCAAGATCCTCTTCATCGGCAACAGCTACACCTTCGGCCGCGTCGACCCGGTGCTGAGCTACAACGCCGCCGCCGTGCACGACCTGACGGCTGGCTTCAACGCCGTCAACCCGAGCGGCACCAACAGCTACCCCGCCGGCACACCGAGCTTCGGCAGCTTCGAGCCCCATCCCTGGGGCGGCGTGCCCGGTCTCTTCAAGAAGATGACCGACGAGGCCGGCATGAACTACGACGTGTCGCTGTCCACGCGCAACGCGGCCTCGCTGCGCGGCCAGTTCCTGGATACGGCCAACTCGGACTGGAAGTTGCGCGAGAACGTCGCCACGCAGCGCTGGGACGCCGTCGTGCTGCAGGAGCAGAGCGATGCCGCCCTGCCCGCAGGCAAGGGCAAGAACGCCAACCTCGCCACCTTCAACGCCTACGCCGACCAGTTCGAGCGCTTCATCCACAACGGCGCGGCCCAGAGCTACAAGGAGACCGACCTGTTCGGCGGCCTCGCGGCCTGCATGGCCACGGGCCTGTCGCAAGCCAGCTGCAACACGGCGCGCAGCATTGCCGCCAACCCGAACGCCAGCGCCACCACCCGGGTCTACCTGGAGCAGTCCTGGGCACGGCCCGACATGGTCGAGGCGCACAAGATCACCAAGCCCGACATCGGGACGAGCGACGGCCGTCCCATCGTCGACACCAGCAGCGCCGGCGGCGACGCGACGCTCTACTACGGCAGTCTGGCCGCCATGACGGCCGACCTGCACGCCGCCTTCTACGCCAAGGCGGCATCCAACCCCGGCTTTGCCGGCGTGGTGCCGGTGGGCGACGCCTTCCAGCGCGCCGTCGACCAGGGCCTGGCCCAGGGCAGCGGCTTCTACGGCGCCGACGGCACTTTCCTCGAGGGTCTCAGCGGCCTGCCCAACCTGTGGTGGCTGGACCGCACGCATGCGAGCAAGTACGGCTCCTATCTGTCCGCGCTGACCTTGTTCGGCAGCATCACCGGCCGGGACCCGCTGATGCTGGGTGCCGCCGAGCAGGCCGCGGCCGACCTCGGCATCGAGGCGACGATGGCGCTGGCCCTGCAGCGCGTGGCCAGCCAGCAGCTCGGCTTCACGGCCGCCGTGCCGGAGCCGCAGACGGTGGCGATGCTGCTGGCCGGCCTCGGCGTCTTCGGCCTCAGGTCTGGAATGCGCCGGGGCTGCGGGACGGCCCGCTGAGGGCTGTGGTGCCACGCGGGTGGCGGTACTCGCGCGTCGGCGCCAGCTTCATGCCGCCCCCCTCGCCGGCGTCGACCGCCTTGCCACGCAGCGCCGAACCGGGCTTGAGCCGGAAGTCGTCGCGCGCGGCGCGCACGAACTCATCCCAGTCGGCCGTGAAGTTGGCGCGCCGGGTCCAATGCCCTTCGGCTGCCAGCTTGGGCGTGCCGACAAGCAGGTTGTTGGCCAGCATCACGTCGGCCTGCCGCGGCGCGACGCGCAGCCAGATGCCGCCACTGGGCAGCTGGTCCACCAGCGTGTTGTTGACGAGGTAGAGCGCCTGCCGCGCCCAGGTGGCGCCCTCGGCGCCGAAGACGATCACGTGGGGGTTCTCCGTCGTCGAGCTTTGCGCGATCAGGTTGCCCATGACGACGGCGACGCCGCCGTTGGGGAACTCCAGCTCATAGCTCGCGCGGCCGCCGATCTCGTCGGTGAGGCGGTTGTAGAGGATGTGGTTGAGCGCCGCGCGGCTCTTCAGCAGGTGGCCCAGCAGGCCATGGTGGAAATAGCTGCCGCTGACGGCCAGGCGGCCGATGGCGCCGACGTAGAGGTTGTGTGTCTTGCCCTCGCGCGCCAGGATGGGGCCGAAGTCGCAGTCGACGATGTCGAGCTCTATGCCCTCGTCGTTGGCGGTCAGCAGGCCGTTCTCGTTGTCGCGGAAGCGGCAGTCCACCAGCGTCAGCGTGCCCGCCTCCAGGCGGATGCCGGCGCCGTTGCGGTCCGGCACCGTGGCGCCGACGAAGTCGAAGCCCTCGATGCGCTGGCGCCGGCCCGTCGTCACGAACAAGCCCTTGCCCTGCACATGGGCGCCGGCCGCGATCAGCGTCACGCGGCCGCCCACGGCGCGCAGCGTCAGCTCATGCTGGTGCCATGTGGCGGCGTCGGCGATGTACTCGCCCGCGTCGACCTCCACCAGCATGCCGTCGCGGGCCTGGCGCGCCGCAGCGGCCAGCGAGCGGATCTCGCGCCCCGGCCCGACCCGCATCACCGGCCCGGCATGCGCCGCCAGGGGCAGCAGGCCGGCAGCGGCCAGCCACTCGCGGCGGCGCATCAGGCCTTGCCCCTCATCCTGGCCTTGAACAGCTCCACGATGCCGACCTCGCGCGGCCCTGGCAGCAGCTCGAAGGCCTGGCCCGCCGCGAGGCTGCCCTCGCGCCTCACGGCCAGATAGAAGCCGCAGTAGCCGCTCTGCACCATCAGCTTGGCCGCCTGGTTGAAGCCCATCTGGGCGTTGAACTTGAAGCAGGGGTAGCGCGGCTCGGAGACGACCAGCTCGCAGTCCGGGAAGCGCAGCACGTCGCCCAGCCACACCCCGCTTTCGAGCAGGCCGTCCAGCGTCAGGTTCTCGCCGCAATCGCCCGGCTGGAGCAAGCCGGCGACCTTGGCCTGGCCGCGCACCGTCTGCCAGAAGGCATAGTGGGCCTGGGGATAGGCATAGACAGCCTTGGCCTGCCCGCCATGTACGGTAAGGTCGGCCTGTTCGTCCCCCTCCAGGCCCAGCGGCCCGACGGCGACGGCACCCTGGCGCGGCCGCTTGCGGATGGCCGAGTCCAGGACCTGGCCACTGGTCGCGACGAAATTTTCGACGCGGGCGGTGTTCACGCTGAGTAGCTGCATGCCGCCATTGTCCAGGAGGCTTTCGGCATCTCGGCCTACACGGCGCGCCATGCCGGCCTCCTAGGCTGGCGCGCAAAACTTCAAGGGAGAGTCATGACTGCACTCGACACCGGCGCCCGGGTCTGGGCCGGCCTGGCCGTTCCACCCTCCAGCGGGCTGATGTTCATCGTTGGCGTGCTGTTGGCCGGCGCCCTGGCCGGCGAGTTCATCGCCGCGACGACGCGGCTGCCGCGCGTGGTCGGCTACACGCTGGCGGGCTGCGTCGCTGCCGCCTTCGGCCACGGCGTGGGCATGCCGCTGGCAGGCGCGGCTCAGACCGTCACCGACCTGGCCCTGGGTCTGCTGCTGTTCGAGATCGGCAGCCGCGTGCACCTGCGCTGGTTGCGGCGCAACCCCGGCCTGGCCATGACCAGCCTGGCCGAGGCCTTGCTCAGCGCGCTCGCGGTGGCCTTCGTGCTGCGCCTGTTCTCCTTGAGCTGGCAGACCGCCATCGCCTGCGCCATCCTGGCCATGCCGGCGCCGGCCGCCGTGTCGGGCCGCGTCGCGATGGAGCTGGGCGCCGAGGGCCAGGTCACGCAGCGGGCCTCGCTGCTGACGGCGCTGAACACGCTGTACGCCGCCGTCGCGCTGACGCTGATGCGCACCTGGTGGGCGGCCGACGACGGCGGCAGCCTGCCGCAGGCGCTCGCGGGCCTCTCCATCTCGCTGCTGACGACGCTGGGCCTGGCCGCGCTGCTGGCCGCCGCCGTCTACCTCGTCGCGCGGCGGCTGGACCTGCGCAACGAGAGCGCCGTGCTGCTGCTGTTCGGCCTTGTCGCCTTTGCCATCGTCGCGGCGCGCGCCATCGGCGTTTCGACGCTGCTGATGCCGCTGCTGGCCGGACTCTTGCTGCGCAACACCAGCGAGCGGCCCTGGGTCTGGCCGCGCCACTTCGGCACCTCGGGCGGGGCACTGGTGCTGATGCTGTTCGTCATCGTCGGCTCGGCCTGGTCGCCCAAGATCCTCGTGGCCGGCGGCTTTGCGGCGCTGGCGCTGATGGCAGCGCGCTTCATCGCCAAGACGGTGGCCATCGTGCTGTTCGCGCCGCTGGCCAAGGCCAGTTGGCGCCAGGGCCTGGCGCTGTCCATCACGATGACGCCGCTGTCGGCCACGGCGCTGGTGATGCTCAGCGAGCTGATGCGGGCCGAGCCCGAGCTGGCGGCGGGTGCCGTGCCCATCATCCTGGCCAGCATCGCCGTACTGGAGCTGGTCGGGCCCATCGCCGTGCAGTTCGCGCTGCGCCTGGCCGGCGAGCTGCCGCCAGCGCCAGCGCGCCGCCAACGCAAGGAGGACAGTGAATGAGCCTGGGAGTTTTCGCCCAATCGCAGCCGCTGACGCTGGGCGTCGAGCTGGAGCTGCAGATCGTCAACAGCGACGACTACGACCTCGCGCCCGTCTCCGGTGACCTGCTGCGCCTGATGGAGAAGCGCAGCATCCCCGGCGACGTGAAGCCCGAGATCACCAGCAGCATGATCGAGCTGTCCACCGGCGTCTGCACCGGCTTCGGCCAGGTGCTGTCCGAGCTGGGCCAGATCCGCGACGCGCTGGTGGACTGCGCCGAGCGCCTGGACGTGTGTCTGTGCGGCGGCGGCACCCATCCCTTCCAGCACTGGACGCGCCGGCGCATCTTCGAGACGCCGCGCTTCCACGAGCTGTCGTCGCTGTACGGCTATCTGTCCAAGCAGTTCACCGTGTTCGGCCAGCATGTCCACATCGGCTGCCCCAGCGCCGACGAGGCCCTGGTGCTGCTCCATGGCATGAGCCGCTTCATCCCGCACCTGATCGCGCTGGCCGCCTCGTCGCCCTTCGTGCAGGGCGAGGACACGGGCTTCGACTCGGCACGCCTGAACTCGGTGTTCGCCTTCCCGCTGTCGGGCCGCGCGCCCTTCGTGCAGACCTGGGACGACTTCGAGACCTTCTTCAACAAGATGACGCGCACCGGCGTCGTCACCGGCATGAAGGACTTCTACTGGGACATCCGCCCCAAGCCCGAGTTCGGCACCATCGAGGTCCGCGTGCTGGACACGCCGCTGACCATCGAGAAGGCCGCCGCCCTGGCCGGCTTCATCCAATGCCTGGCGCGCTGGATGACGGTGGAGAAGCCGTTCAAGCTTGGCGAGGACGACTACCTGCCCTACACCTTCAACCGCTTCCAGGCCTGCCGCTTCGGGCTGGACGGCACCTTCGTCGACCCCGAGACGGGCGAGCACCGCGTGCTGCGCGACGACCTGGCCGCCGTGCTGAGCCGGCTGGACACGCATGCCGGCGATCTGCGCGCCGAGGCCGCGCTGCAATACCTGCGCCGCGAGATCAACGGTGCGGGCAACGACGCCACCTGGCTGCGCCGCATCGAGGACGAGAACCACCTGCTGCCCGAGGTCGTGCGGCGCGCCACCAAGCGCTGGCACGGCCGCTGAGCGGCCCGGCCGCCTACCTCCCGGGCGGCGGCCTGCCCTCGTTGTCGCGCCGGTCCCGGCCCTCTTCGCCATGCCCGCGGCCGCGCTCCTGCGGTTCGGCACGCCCCTGCTGCGGTTCGGCACGCCCCTGCTGCGGTTCGGCGCGCCCCTGCTGCGGTTCGGCGCGCCCCTGCTGCGGCGGCATGCGCGGCCCGGCCTCACGCCACGGCGGGCCGCCGGCGTCCCGCCGCGGCTCCTGGGGATGCTGCGGCGGTTGTTCCATCTGCGGCCGCTGCTGCACGACGGCAGGCCCCCTGTGTTCGACCGACTGCGGCGGCACGAACTGCCGCGCGGCCTCAGCACGCGGCTGGTAACGGTAGTTGCGGGTCTGCAGGTCGGTCTGCTGCCCGGGGCTGGGATAGCGGTCGCCTGAGTAGCGGCGCTGGTAGTTGGGCAACGGCGCCGGCGCGGGTGTGGCGCGGCGGTCCCAACGGTCCCAGTCGTGGTGCCGCTGCTCCCATTGCGGCCCCCAATGGCTGCCCCAGCGCGGGGGCGCGCCGGGCTGCCAGCCGCGGAAGTACGGTGGCGGCGCCATGTAGTAGCGCACCGGCACGCGCAACACGTAATAAGGCACGTAGGCGGGCTCCACGAGGGCCCAGGGCCCGTTGTACCAGGAGCTCATGTACCAGTCGTCGCCGTCCAGCACCCAGTACATGCCGTCATAGAAGAAGAAGTTGGCGCCGACGGCGGGCGCGTAATAGACCGGGTAGCCCGGCACGACCACCATCTGTGGATAGACCGGCACGTTGATGCCGATGCTCACGCTGACCGCGGCGTTGGTGGGCGCCGCCGTCGCGGCGCAAAGAAGAGAAACGCACAAGGCAATCAATCTGCGACGCATGGCCTGCCTCCATTTCTGCACTTGGAGCGGACGTGCCGCTCGCGGCGAACGCCGCGGCCACGGCAGCTTCCATTCTGCCCACCGTCACCGCGGACGGGCCTTGCAGATGTATCCGTCGGCTCCGGCGCCTGAAAGTCGTTCGATTTGGACTTTTAAAAAACAAACATGGACTGTTGATTGTTGTTGGTCCTGAATGTGCTGGCTATCGTTCCCTCACCGCAACCCCACCACAGGAAACCACCATGAAGACCGTCCTCATCACCGGCTGCTCCTCCGGCTACGGCCTGGAGACCGCCCGCCACTTCCACGCCAAGGGCTGGAACGTCGTCGCCACCATGCGCACGCCGCGTGAAGACATGCTGCCCCGCTCGGACCGCATGCAAGTGGTTGCGCTGGACGTCACCAGCCCCGCAAGCGTCGCCGCGGCGATCCGCGCCGCCGGCCCCATCGACGTGCTCGTCAACAACGCCGGCATCGGCGTCGTCGGCGCCTTCGAGGCCACACCCATGTCGACAACGCGCGAGATCTTCGAGACCAACACCTTCGGTGTCATGGCCATGATGCATGCCGTCGTGCCGCAGTTCCGCGAGCGCCGGTCCGGCGTGATCGTCAACGTGACCTCCAGCACCACACTCGCCGCCTTCCCGCTGGCCGGCGTCTACACGGCCAGCAAGACGGCAGTCGACGGCCTGTCCGGCTCCGTGGCCCACGAGCTGGCAGCGTTCGGCGTGCGCATCAAGCTGGTCGAGCCCGGCTACGGGCCCGGCACGCGCTTCGCTGAGAACGGCGGCGCCCGCATGCAGGGCCTGATCCCCGATGCCTACCGACCCTTCGCCGACCCCATCTTCACCGCTTTCGCCAACCCGGGCGCCGTGACCACCGCGGCCGACGTCGCCGAGACGGTCTGGCAGGCCGCGAACGACGCGTCGGACCGCCTGCACTTCGCGGCCGGGCCGGACGCCGTGGCCCTCGTGCAGGCCAAGGCCGCCTGACGCCCGAGCGGCGCGCGCCTCAAGCCCCAGGCAGGTCACCATGAAAGCGCCCCAACTCCTGTACTCCGGCACCATCACGCTGGCCCTCCTCGCAGCGGCCTGGATGGCAGGCTGCGCCAGCCCGCGCGATCCGCCGCCCGCCGAACTGTCGCCGCAGCCCCTGGCGGCGCTGCGCCAGTCGCGGCCGCCCGCAGCCGGGTCCGGCCAGCCCAAGGTGGCGCTTGTGCTCGGCGGCGGCGGGCTGCGGGGGTTTGCGCACCTGGGGGCCCTGCACGCCCTGGAAGAGGCCGGCATCGCGCCCGACATCGTCGTGGGCACCTCCGTCGGCGCGCTGGTCGGCGCCGCCTACGCCAGCGGCCTCTCGCCGCGACAAATCGAGTCCATCGCGCGCGGCGTCAAGCTGTCGTCGCTGATCGACCTCACGTTCAGCACCCGCGGCCTCATGCGCGGCCACAACATCGCCCGCTGGATGGACGAGATCACCGCCGGCGTTCCCATCGCGAACTTTCCGCGCCGATTCGCGGCCGTCGCGACCGACCTGCGCAGCGGCCAGGCCATGCTGCTGGACCAGGGAACCGCGGGCGCCGCGGTCCAGGCCTCTGCCGCGGTGCCGGGCGTGAACCTGCCGGTGGCCTATCCGGGTGGCCATCTGGTGGATGGCGGCATCGCCAGCCTTGTGCCCGTGCGCTTCGCGAGGGCCATGGGGGCCGACCTCGTCATCGCGGTGGACGTCTACTGCAGCGGCCCGGGCGGCGACGGGCTCGCGGCGCCATCGGTGCTGCTGCGCGCCATTCGCGCGCAGAGCTGCCTCATGGCGGCCGCGGAACTGGCCGAAGCGGACATCGCGATCTCGCCGCCCATCAGCGTTTCCGGCATGTCGGCCAAGGACGAGCAGGAGCGCGCCATCCAGATCGGCTACGAGGCCACCATGGCGGCCCTGCCTCGCGCCCGCGCCCTCATCAAGGCCGCCGGTCCGTGAACGCGCGGGGCCGAGCCGGCAGCGATGGCATGCTGCACGCTCCTGGCTGCTTCATGATCGTCCGGACGTGAGATGAGTGACCCCCTGACTGAAGTCGTGCGCCTCCTTCAGCCGCATGCCGTCTTTGCCAACCTCATTAGCGGCAAGGGCGACTACGCGGTGCGCTACGCCGAGTATGGGCAGCCCAGCTTCTGCATCATGCTGGAGGGCAGTTGCCGGCTGGCCGTAGACGGGCACGAGGAGGTGACGCTGGGGGCCGGCGATTTCGTGCTGCTGCCGGCGACGCCGGCGTTCACCATCTCCAGCTTCACCCCGGCGCCACTACCGGTTCACATCGATCCCAAGGTGGTGCCAGGCGGCGACGGCGAGCGACGCTACGGCATGCCAGGCGGCGAACCCGAAATGCTGTCGCTGGGCGGCGCCTTCCTGTTCGATCGCGCGGACCCCCAACTCCTCGTGTCGCTGCTGCCGGGCCTCGTGCATGTGCGCGCTTCGACCCGCCTGGCCCGGCTGGTGCAGATGGTGGGCGAGGAGTATCTCGATCCCCGGCCAGGCCACGAGTTCATGCTGTCGCGGCTGGTCGGCATGATGCTCATCGAAGCCATGCGGTCGACCACGGCGGGCAGCGCGCCGCCGGGCCTGCTGCGCGGGCTGGGCGACGAACGGTTGGCCGTCGCGCTGACGCAGATGCACGCGCATGCGAGCCGGCGCTGGACGGTCGGCCAGCTCGCCGAAACCGCGGCGCTGTCGCGATCGGCATTCTTCGACCGCTTCACCCGTGCGGTCGGCGTCGCGCCGATGGAGTACCTGCTCGCCTGGCGGATGGAACTCGCCAAGGACCTGCTGCGCCGGGAGGGGTTGCCCGTCGCCGAGGTGGCCGAACGCGTCGGCTACGCGTCCACCAGCGCCTTCAGCACTGCCTTCAGTCGGCATGTCGGGCAGTCGCCCAGGCAGTACATGCGCACGAACCCGGCCGATCGAGCCCCCTGAGGCCGCCCTCGCGGTGAGTCAACCACTTCGGCGAGGCTTGCTCAGTGTCGAAGTTCCCTCCTCTCCGGACTCTTTCGGATTCCCTATCGCACCAGGTCATGCCGGCTCGGTGAGCCGCTGGCCAATGCGATTGCAGCGCCAATCAGCTCAAGGGCTCGGGTGACGCACTCGTCGAAGGTTGCTCGAAAGTCGATCACATCGATGCTCTCGAACTGGGCCTGCAGGCGCTCGTCGCGCTCGGAGATGCGTCGCAGGAAGGCTTCGCCGTGGCGTTGCATGAACGGTGCCGCGACCGTAATCGCGGCCGGATCAGCAGCCGCCACAGCGCAGAGGTCGAAGAGATCCCGCGCCGTGGCCCGATGACGTCGCCCAGGGCCGCTTTCGCGAAGACCTGTTCGCGCGGATCAACCTGTGGGCGTACACCCTGCCGGGCCTGGCACAACGTCCGGAGGACATCGAGCCCAACATCGACCACTTGCTGGCACGGTTCGCGACGGATTCCGGTCGCGCGGTGCGTTTCAACGTGGAAGCGAAGGCCAAGTACCTGCAGTTCGCGCGGTCTGCAGAGGCACTCTGGAATGGCAACTTCCGCGACCTGATGGCCAGCGTGACGCGGATGGCGACGTTGGCGGATGGCGGGCGCATCTCGACGGCGCTGGTCGATGCAGAGATTCAGCGGCTGCAGTGGCTTTGGAAGCCCGTGGGGCATGGTCAGGCCGAGGCCGCGGTTGAATTGGGCTCGCTGCTGCCGCAAGAGATCGAGGAATCGCTCGATCTGTTTGACCGCCTGCAGTTGGAAGCGGTCGTGCGCATCTGCCAGGCATCCTCAACGCTGTCGGAAGCAGGGCGCCGGCTCTTTGATCGGTCGCGCGCGCAGCGCACGGTCATCAACGACGCCGACCGGTTGCGCAAGTACTTGCTCAAGTTCGGGTTGACGTGGGACATGGTCAAGCGCCCGGGCTGACCGGTCAGGGTCAGCTCAGGCGCGATTCCTTCGGCAGCCGCGCGGCTAGCCATTCATGCACGTCCGCCCGGATGCGCCTGCCCTTGAGCAGGAAGTCCTCGAAGCGGCTGGGCACGTAGGGCGTGAACAGCAGTGGCATGCGCGCCTGTTCCGGCGTGCGGTCGGCCTTCAGCGCATTGCACGCGCGGCAGGCGGCGACCGTGTTCATCCAGCTCAACGGGCCACCGCGGGACGCGGGCTGGATGTGGTCGACGGTCAGGTCACGCAGCTCCTGCCAGATGCCGCAGTAGGCACAGGTCTGGCGGTCGCGCCGGATCACCTTGCCCTTGCTGTAGCAGGGCGTGATGTCGAAGAGGTTCAGCCGCGAGCTGCCGCGCAGCGCCAGGATCGCCGGTACTTCGAGCACGGACTGGCGCCCGGTGTCGGCATTCATGCCGCCACGCAGCACGGCCAGCGGCTCGTCGCCGAGCGACCAGGCCACCGAGCGCGTAGCGACGTGCACCGCCGCCTGCTCGACCGAGATCCAGGCCTGCGGGAGGCCGGTGATGTCCAACTGCAATACGTCGTGCATGGCGTCCTCCTTTCTGCGACAAGCACGGTTCAAGTTTTCTGGCAGAGGCGGCAGGGCTCGAACCTGCAACCTGCGGAGTCAAAGTCCGCTGCTCTTCCGATTGAGCTACACCCCACCTGGTGTGCTGAGTGGCGCCGTATCAGCGCCGGTAGTGATGCCGGTTCACGCCGTCAAAAGCAGCCGCTGCTCAGGCAGCAGCGCTTGAAACGTCCTCCCTGATTCGCAGGGGCACGGGTCGTTGCGGCCGAGTTTTTCCATCAGCTCCTTGTGGCCGCCCACGATGCGGTCGCCGCGCTTGACCTGCGTCTCAGACGGGAAGCCCTTGCGGCGCTTGCTCATGACCTCGAAAGCTGTGGTCGTTCTGGATCTTCTTCATGGTGTTCTCCTGGTTGTGTTGGTCCCCTCGGCCCGGGTCGAACGGGCATGCCTTGCGGCAACGGCTTCTGAGACCGTTGCGTCTGCCGTTTCCGCCACGAGGGGTGCGAATGCGCTTGGGGTTGACCGACCGGAGTGCTCGCGCACTGCGCTCGGCCTGCGGCCCGTGCCTTCGGCCCGTCCGGTGCTTTGCACCGAGCGAACCGGCGATGCAAGGGTCACGACCTTGAGCCTTGGGCCACCAGGCGACGGTCAACCCCAAACACACTTCATCTTCAAACTGGCGCCGCCAGCGGGCTTCGATCCCGCGGCCTCCGGTTCGACAGACCGGCGCTCTGCCAACTGAGCTATGGCGGCTACTTCACTCCTGGTCCGTGCGGCAGGACTCGAACCTGCAACCCTCTGCTCCCAAAGCAGCAGCGCTCCCTGATTGCGCCACACACGGGTCATCCTTCAATGCTCTGAATGGTTGTCGGTGACGGGTTCCGACGCCGCCCAATCGTTGCGGCCGATTTGCGCCTGTCGAAGCGTGAGCTCGACGACAGGCTTCTCAGTCTGGTATCCCGTGCGGGAGTCGAACCCGCCTCTTCGGCTTGAAGGGCCGAAGACCTCACCGGAAGTCCAACGGGACGTTGTTGATGTGGTGGACGCTGATGGATTCGAACCACCGTGCCGTGAGGACCTGGTTTACGGCCAGGCGCAATCGACCAACTCTGCCAAGCGTCCTTGATGCGAACAGTTATGGCGCCTCGTGAAGGGGGCGAACCTCCGACCTCCGGCTTCGTAGGCCGGCGCTCTTCTCCACTGAGCTAACGAGGCGATGTCATCTCGGCTGTGTCCGCACGCGACCCGCGCAAGCAAACTTGCGTGGACCGCTGCATGCCGGCTCCGTCTGCAGAACGTGCTGGGGCACACATGCACACCAGGCAGGCCAGTGCTTGTGCACGGGCACACCCGAGATGGCATCAGATGCGACTCGCTCCTGAGGAACGCCCGTCGGCGCGCATCGGGTTGAATCGACCGGAACAGCAGGAGCCAAACAAAAAGCCCGGTTCCTGCGGGAGACCGGGCTTCAGCGGATCGTGAGATCCCTGGAGATTGAAAGCTTCAGTGGGCTAGAGCTTTCCCCGGTGGTGTTGCATCACCCTCGTATCGGTCATGGTGCGGCTGGCTCAGTGCCAGCACGCTCTCATGGCGACCCGCGGCGACGCACAAGGCCATCTCGCCCGAGAAGGGGCGCTTGGCGTTGGTGGCGAGGGCTAGACGGGACATGATGAGACCGAATGGGTTGGGGTTGAATCAACGAATGGACAGATTGTGAAGAGTGTTCACGTCGCCGTCAACGCAGCACGAACACCTAGAATGAATGTGAAGTGTTTTCACAACACACGCCGTGTCCAGCATCTCGACCTTTCGCCGACTCAACGCCCTCTCGCTCTTCCAGGCTTTCGCGGAAGAACGCATCGCGGCGGGCGACCCGCCCAAAGGCCTGGAGGCGGCTTGGGCCACACGGATCGAAGTGAGCGGGGCCACCTGGTCGATGGCCAAGAGCGGCGCCCGGCCGATCGGGGACAAGCTGGCCCGCCAGATCGAGCAGCATTGCGGCAAGGAGGCTGGCTGGCTCGATGAAGAGCGGGAGCCGGCGGGGCTGTCGCCGGGCGAGCAGCAGTTCCTGGCGCTGGCCCTCAAGACCTACCGGGCAACGAACAGCGACGGGCGCAAGCGCCTCAAGCAAATCCTCAAGTCGTTCGGCGGGTAGCGGCGGTCGGGCAGAAGGTCATCGGCAGTCCTACGAAGCCAGGCGCCGGGGTTCAGGGTTGAACGAACAAAGCCCGGTTGCACTCGATTACAGCCACCCTTCGCGCAAACCCTAGGCCCGCTTCGCCAGCCGCGCGATCCTTTCGCCCAGCCAGCATGGCGTTATTCCGGTTTTGCATGGACCCACCGATCCCGGTGGTTACGGCGTGATTACATTGGATTCGACAATTCACGCCCCTGGCCCGGTGTGCTTGGGCCAGCTCCGAACGGTTGCCCCAAACACATCACCATGATCGGAGCTTCCACCATGAACCAACCGCTGATGCAGGGTTTGCGCCTGAATCTGCCCGCCTATGTGAAACACGCCAGGCTGATCGCCTGGGTCGCCGAGATCGCGGCGCTGACCGAGGCGGCCGACGTCTACTGGTGCGATGGCAGCGCCGACGAGTACCAGCGCCTGTGCGAGCAACTCGTCGCGGCCGGCACGTTCAAGAAGCTCAACCCCGTGCTGCGCCCCGGCAGCTACCTGGCCAATTCCGATCCCGGCGACGTCGCCCGCGTCGAGGACCGCACCTTCATCTGCTCGGCGCGGAAGGAAGACGCCGGCCCGACCAACAACTGGATGGCGCCCGCCGAAATGCGTGAGCTGCTGCAGACCGGTGAGCAGGCCTTGTTCAAGGGCTGCATGCGCGGCCGCACGCTGTACGTCGTGCCCTTCAGCATGGGCCCGCTGGGCTCGCCCATTGCTCACATCGGCGTGGAGCTCTCCGACAGCCCTTATGTCGCCGTCAACATGCGCACGATGACGCGCATGGGTCAGGCCGTCATCGAGCTGCTGGGCAGTGATGGCGAGTTCGTGCCCTGCGTGCACACCGTGGGCGCGCCGCTGCAGGCCGGCCAGGCCGACGTGCCCTGGCCCTGCAACAACACCAAGTACATCGTCCACTACCCCGAGACGCGCGAGATCTGGAGCTATGGCTCGGGCTACGGCGGCAACGCGCTGCTGGGCAAGAAGTGCTTCGCGCTGCGCATCGCATCCACCATGGGCCGCGACCAGGGCTGGCTGGCCGAGCACATGCTGGTGCTTGGGGTCGAGAACCCGGCCGGCAAGAAGATGCATGTGGCCGCAGCCTTCCCCAGCGCCTGTGGCAAGACCAACTTCGCGATGCTGATCCCACCGCCGGCCTTCGCCGGCTGGAAGATCACCACCATCGGCGACGACATCGCCTGGATCAAGCCGGGCGCCGACGGCAAGCTCTACGCCATCAACCCCGAGGCCGGCTACTTCGGCGTGGCCCCGGGCACGAACTCGCACACCAACCCCAACTGCATGGCCAGCCTAGCACGCGACGTGATCTTCACGAACGTGGCGCTGACCGACGACGGCGACGTCTGGTGGGAGGGCATGACCGATACGCCGCCGGCCCATTGCATCGACTGGCAGGGCAGGGACTGGACACCAGCCATCGCCAAGGCCACCGGCGCCAAGGCCGCCCACCCCAATGCCCGCTTCACGGTGGCCGCGACGAACAATCCGGCCCTCGACGAGAACTGGGACAACCCCGCCGGCGTGGCCATCGATGCCTTCATCTTCGGCGGCCGCCGCTCCACCACGGTGCCGCTGGTGACTGAGGCGCGCGACTGGACCGAAGGCGTCTACATGGCCGCCACCATGGGCAGCGAGACCACCGCCGCCGCCGCCGGCCAGCAGGGCGTGGTGCGTCGCGACCCGTTCGCGATGCTGCCCTTCATGGGCTACAACATGAGCGACTACTTCCAGCACTGGCTGGACCTGGGCGCCAGGCTCAAGGCCGCTGGTGCCAGGCTGCCCGCCATCTATTGCGTCAACTGGTTCCGCAAGGACGCGCAGGCCAAGTTCGTCTGGCCCGGCTACGGCGAGAACATGCGCGTGCTGAAGTGGATGCTGGACCGCCTGGACGGCCAGGGCGGCGGCGAGGAGCATGTCTTTGGCGTCACGCCCGGCTACGCCGATCTGAACTGGGACGGCCTGGACTTCTCGCAGCAGCAGTTCGACACCGTCACCCGCATCGACGCCGCCGAATGGCGGGCCGAGATGAAGCTGCACGACGCGCTGTTCGCGCAGCTCGCCCACCACCTGCCCGCCGCGCTGCCGGCCGTCAAGGCCCGCATCGAGGAACGCCTCGCGCAAGAGGCCGGGTGAGCGATTTCCTCTCCTTCCGGTGAACTCTTGAACGGGCGCCAAGGCGCCCGCTTTCTTTGCGCGGCTAGGGGTAGGCCTTCAGCGTCGCCGTGTTGCCGCCACCCTGGCAGCGGGCCGGCTCGCCCGCGTCGTTGACGATGTGCTCGATGCTGCCCTTGTCCACCAGGCAGACGGTGATCATGTGGTGCAGCCGCACGCCAGGCCGGCGCGGTACCTCGATGGCACGATCCAGCACGACGCCGGGCTGCAGGAAGACGCTGTAGACGCCCAGGCCCCAGGCCTCGTGGCGCGTCACCCCGTCGACCACCCGGTAGGCCGGGTGGCCGCGGCCAGCGGCGCTGCTCCATTCCGGCTGGCTGGGCGGGTCATACGGGATCTCGGACTGGTAGAAGTAGACCCGTCCGCCATTGCCCTGCCAGACCACCTGCGCCTTCTGGAAATGCTCGACGAAGAGGCCATAGATGGTCACGTCCTCGCCGCTCACCCACAGGCCGTGGGCCGAAGGGTTGCTCGCCCAGCGGACGCCCTCGCCATGGTCGGCACGCCAGATCCAGGTGTGATCCACCAAGGTGTCGTGGGCGTTGATGCGCAACGCCGTGCCCACCCGGCCGGCCGCCGCGCCGCCGATGCGGAAGAACAGGTCGTGCAGGGCTATGGGATCAGCCCGGTGGCGCCGCTTAGCACCCGCGGGCGCCACCTCCATCAGCACGCCCGAGTCCTGTGCGCCCGCATCCAGGAACAGGCCCGCAATCGTCAGCCCATCCACGTCCGCCGTCTTCACGAGGGACTGGCCGTTGTCCGAGCGCAGCGTCGGGAAGCCCAGGCCGAGCACCACCGTGCCAGGGCGCCGGACCTGCAGCGGCTCGGTCAGCAGGTACTCGCCCGGCGTGAACAGCAGATGTTTTCCCGCGGCCAGTTGGGCATTGAGTGCCGCGGCCGTGTCGCCCGGCCTGGCGATGTGGAACTTGCGTATGGCCAGCGTCCGGCCCGGCGTCAGCGCGCCTTCCGCCCAGGAGATGCCCGCGCTGTCGCGCCGCAGCGCCGGCACTCGCACCGCGTAGCCGCCCGCGGCGTCGACGAAGAGATACGGCTTCTCGCGCACCAGCGGCGTCTTGTCGATGCGCGTGTAGCGCCGACCCGGCGTCGGGAACTCGCCCTCCGGCGCACCCTGCACGCCAACGAAGACCATGTTCCAGTTCGAGCCCGTCCAGCTGCCCCAGCGGCTGTTGCGCGAGATCCATTGCTGCTGCGTCGCCGAATCGACCCGGCCGTCCACCCACACGTCCGAGAACCAGCCGCCGCTGGCCCAGCCGTTGCGCTGGTTGAGCCGCATGTTGCCGCGCACGTGCATGCGCCGGAACGGGATGGCCTGGGAGACGGCCCACTGCATGGTGTTGTCGCCCAAGCCCAACGCGGGCGTCACCGCGAAGTTCTCGGCACCGCGCCAGAAATTCTGCGTCGCGTTGTCGTGGTCGAGGAAGGCGGTGGAGCGCAGGTCGCCGATGACGTGCACTTCGTCCGGATGCGCCCCCAGGCCCAGCACCTGGGTGTAGAAGCCCACCGGGATGCGCAGGTTCTGGTAGGTGCCCGGCTTGAGCAGGATGGCGTCGCGGCGCGGGCCGAAGTGGTTGGGCTGCTGGTCCGCGTAGATGTCGTCGACGCGCTGCTGCAGGCCGGGCGTGGCCGGGTCGAGGATGTGGACGTGGGGGCCGAAGTCCGGCATATCGACCGTCGCGGCCCGGGTCGCCAGGCCGGCGGCCAGCACCCCACCCGCCATCACTCGCGCCGCCACGCCGCGGAAGTGGCCCGAAACTGTCTTGCACCGCATGTCCCGCCCTCGCCAAGCCTGAAATTGGAATCGGTTCCAATTTGGCGATTGGATCACGACGGAAGAACTCGGGCATCGGGGCTAGTCCGGGCGCGGCCGGCGCACAATGGACCCAACTTGCGCAGCCCTTGCGAGGGCGAGGAGGCTGGAAGATGAACCAGGGCTTCGGTCACGAATTGCCGCAGCGGCATGCGCAGCAGGATCACCGCCAGGTCTCGCGCTACCTGGTCGTCATCGCGTCCAGCGCCGGCCCGGTGGCCAAGCTGTTTCTCGACAGCCGCGAGCAGGTCGGTGAGTTCGACGCCGGCACCGAGGAGGTCGCCGTCATGACGCGCAACGCCACGTCGTCACTGGGCGCCGCCGAACCGGAGTGGGACAAGGCACTGGCCGGCCACAGCGCGGGAGAGCGCGCGGCCGCGATGGTCTACCTTCTGGATCTCTGAGGCGGCTTTGAAATAAACGGCGCCGAAGCGCCGGCCGGGAATAGATCCCGGCCAACGCCCGGTCGTGCAGTTCAACGTGGCGACCCGCCACGGCGGCGCGCGGCCAGCACGCCGCCGCACAAGGCGAGGCCCACGAGGGACAACGTCGCCGGCTCGGGCAGATTCGTGCCGCCGCGCACGGCATCGCGACCGATCAGGTTCCAGTTGATCGACTCATTGCCGTCAGAGGAACCGTTGATGAAGTCGTAGCCGAAGGTATTGATGATGTAGCCCTTGTCGTCGAAGGACTGCGTCGTGGCTCCGCCATCGGTGGAGAACGACACGTTCGGGATGGACGCCAGGCAATCGGCTTGCTGGACCGCCGACAGCGCCGCCATGTTCGTGCAACCGCCCAGCGGATGGGCCGCATCGATGGCCGGGGCTCCGCCAAGCGGGCCATAGTCGCTGGAGTCAAAGTTGTAGGACGCCGTTTGCGTGAAGATGCCGGTCTTGCCCGCGCCTATGGTCAGGGCACTCCAGAAATTGAAGACGACACCGCCGCTGTTGAGCTTGACCTCGAAGTTGGAAATCGTGATGGCGCTGGCACCGGTGTTGTCGATGCGAACCGCGCCGGAGTCGAAGGACTGGGCGGCGCTGGATTGCGACACCACGTTGGCCCCCCCCAGCCACGGGGACGGGAAGAATCCGCTGGGCCTCAGGTTGTCGGCGTAACCGACATAGATCACCAGATCTGCATGGGCGACGCCTGCGGAGAGCAGGCCCAATGCCGCCGCCAACGACGACATGAGTTTGTAAGTGTTGCGCATGGACTTCCCCTCTCAGGAATGGCTTGAACACACCCAACACCATGCATAACTCATTCCAGATCTGCAACTTATTGATTTTCATTGCGAATATATGATCGCAATGAGCTTGCAACGCAGCAATGTCAAGTTCATCGACAGCCCGCGCCGAATCGGCAGCCAGGATCGGCCTGGCCCAGGCGTCGGAGGCTCGCCTGGACGCGTGCAAGCTGGGAAACTGGCCCCATGATCGACTCGAAAGAGGCCCTCAGCGCGGGCCTTGAGGCCCAGTCCTATCTGGCATCGCCGGAGCTTTCCGTCGCCGCCTTCCTCGCGCTGCGTCTGTCCCGCCCGTTGCTGCTGGAGGGCGCGCCCGGCACCGGCAAGACGGCCATCGCCGCCGCGCTGGCCGCCGCGCTGCAGCGGCCGCTGATACGTCTGCAATGCTACGAAGGCCTGGACCTGGCCGCCGCCGCCTACGAGTGGAACTATGCACGCCAGATGCTGGAAATCCGCCTCGCGCAGGCGCACGAGCGTGAACGAGCGGCGGACGAGCTGTTCGCTCGTCGCTTTCTCATCGAGCGGCCGCTGCTGCAGGCCCTGACCACCACGCCCGCGCCCGTGCTGCTCATCGACGAGCTGGACCGCGCCGACGCGCCCTTCGAGGCCTTCCTGCTGGAGTTCCTCGCCGATTTCCAGATCAGCGTGCCGGAGCTCGGCACGATCACGGCCGCCACGCCGCCGCTGGTCGTCCTGACCAGCAACCGCAGCCGCGAGGTCCACGACGCCGTCAAGCGCCGCTGCCTCTACCACTGGGTGGACTTCCCCGACGCCGCGCGCGAGCTGGCCATCGTGCGCGTCCGCCTGCCCCACATCGAGCAGCGGCTGGCCCAGCAGGTCGTCGCATTCGTGCAAGGCCTGCGCGCGCTGGACCTGTACAAGTTACCCGGCCTGGCCGAGACGCTGGACTGGTCGCGCGCCCTCGTCGAGCTGAACACCGTCAGCCTCGACCCCGCCATCGTGCAGTCCACGCTGGGCGTGCTGCTCAAGTATCAGGACGACATCGCCCGCGTGCAGGGCGGCGAGGCAGCGCGGCTGCTGGCCGAGCTGCGCGAGCAGGCGCGCGCCTGAGACCATGGACCGACTGGCCGAAAACGTCCTGCACTTCGGCCGCGTGCTGCGCACCGCGGGCCTGCCCATCGGCACGGACCGGCTGCTGCTGGCGACCCAGGCGCTGGAAGCAGGCGGCCTGGCCTCGCGCGCCGACTTCAAGGCGGCGCTGGCCGCCTGCCTCGTCGACCGGCCCGAACACCGGCCGCTGTTCGAGCAGGCCTTCCACGTCTTCTGGCGCGACCCCGACCTGCTGGGCCGCATCATGGCCTTGCTGCTGCCCCAGGCCCAGGCGCGCGCGGCCACGCCGCCGCCGCCCGAGAACCGGCGCCTCGCCGATGCGCTGTTCCCGCCGCGTCCGGCGCCGCCGCCCCGCATCGAACCGGTCGACGTCGAGGCACGCCTGGACGCCGGCGACCGCGAGCGGCTGCAGCGCCGCGACTTCGACATCATGACGGCCGCCGAATGGGACGCGGCGCGGCGCGCGCTGGCCGCGCTGCAGCCTGCGTTGGCCCGACGCCTGACGCGCCGCCACGAACCGGCCCCGCGCGGCCGCATCGCCTGGCGCGCCGCGCTGCGCGCCGAGGCCCGCCGCGGGCCCGCGCCGCCACCACGGGAGCGCGCCCGCACGCGCCCCACCCCGCTGGTGCTGCTGGCCGACATCTCGGGCTCCATGGGCCGCTATTCGCGCGTGCTGCTGCAGCTCGCCCAGGGTCTGCTCAACCCGGGGCCAGGCCTGCGCGAGCGGCCCGCCGTCGAGGCCTTCGTCTTCGGCACGCGGCTGACACGCATCACGCGCCAGCTCCGCGGCCGCGACCCCGACGACGCGCTGGCCGCCGCGGCCGCCGCCGTACCGGACTGGGCCGGCGGCACACGGATCGGCCACAGCCTGCACGCCTTCAACCGCGACTGGGCGCGCCGCGTGCTGGCCGGCGGCACGGCCACCGTGCTGCTGGTCACCGACGGGCTGGAGCGCCGTCCCGACGGCAACGATGCGCCAGACCTCGCCCGCGAGGCCGAGCGGCTGCGCCTGAGCTGCCGCGAGCTGTTGTGGCTCAACCCGCTGCTGCGCTTCGACGGTTTCGAGCCACGCGCCGCTGGCGTACAGGCGCTGCTGCCCCAGGTGAGCCGCCACCTGCCCGTGCACGACCTGGACAGCGTCGGCCGCCTGCTGGACGCGCTGGCGCGCTGAGCCGCAGGTCGGTCGACACCCCGTCACCGCGAGGCCAGGCCCCTTTTTCGCGCCACCCGTCAGAATCGGCACATGAACCTGACCGGCCAGCAAACCCTGCCCGTCTCCCAGGCCCAGGCCTGGGCCGCGCTGAACGACACCGCGATGCTGCAGGCCGCCGTGCCTGGCTGCGAGGCCATCACGCCGGCCGGCGACAACGCCTTCGACGTGCTGATGGCCGTCTCCATCGGCCCGGTCAAGGCCAGGTTCAAGGGCCGTCTGCAGCTGTCGGACCTGGTGCCGCCGCAGAGCTACCGCCTCGCCTTCGAGGGCTCGGGCGGCGCGGCCGGCCATGGCAAGGGCCAGGCCCTCGTCACGCTGGAGGCGCTGGCGCCTCAGCAGACGCGGCTGGGCTACGAAGTGACCGCCAGCGTCGGCGGCAAGCTGGCGCAGGTCGGCTCGCGCCTGGTGGACCTCGCTGCGCAGAAGCTGGCCGAGGACTTCTTTGCCCGCTTCCAGACTGCGCTGCTGGCGCGCCAGCCTCCGGCCGAAGTGGAGGCCGCGCCGGCCCCCGCAGCGCCACGGCCGGGCATGCTGGGCCGCCTGCGCGACTGGCTGCGCCGCCTGTTCGGCTGACGCGCCACGCCGTTGGCCCAGGCCGAGCGGCGCTTCGTGACCACCTGAAACAGTGGGGTTTTCCCGGGATGGGCGCCGGTACAATTTCACTTGTCCGAAACAACGGGCCTGCCTCAGCGCAGGCCCGTTCTTTTTCATGAATCGAACGCCCCCACGCTCGCCGTGCTCACCGCCCCCCGAGGGGACCTGCCAGCATCAGCGGGCAGCCGGGCGCTGCTGACATGTCCAGCCCTTCCCGCCGCCTGCCGCACGTCGACGCCCTCAAGGTCCTGGCCGCCCAGGTCATCGTGCTGCACCACCTCGTCAGCTACGGCCCCCTCGCCCGAGCGGCCCACGAGGCCCTGCCCTGGCTGGCTGGCGCTCTGCACCAGTACGGCCGCATGGCGGTGCAGGTCTTCCTGGTCGTCGGCGGGTATCTGAGCGCGCGCGGCCTGTCGCCGCGCGGCAAGGCCTTGCAGGCCGCCGTGCCCGCGCTGCTGTGGCGGCGCTACCTGCGCCTGACCCTGCCCTTCCTCGCCGCGCTGGCGCTGACGCTGGGTGCCTGCGGCCTCATCGCGTCGTCCTGGCCCGAGCTGGTGCCAGCCGACATCAGCCTGGGCCAGCTGCTGGCCCATGCGCTGCTGCTGCACGACGTGCTCGGCTACGAGGCGCTGACGGTGGGCGCCTGGTACGTGGCCATAGACCTGCAGCTCTTCGCGCTGCTCGTGGGCCTGCTGTGGCTGGCGCGACGCGGCTGGCGCCACCCCGGCCGCCTGGTCGTCGGCCCGCTGCTCGTCGCGGTCGCCGCACTGGCCTCGGCCTTCGTCTTCAATCGCCAGCCGGAGCTGGACGCCTTCGCACCCTATTTCTTCGTGTCCTACGGCCTGGGCGCACTGGTGCACTGGCTGGGCCTGTGGCGACACCGCGGCACCGGCCTTGTCCTGCTGGCCTTGGCGATGGGCGCCGCACTGTTGCTGGACTGGCGCGACCGCCTGGCCCTCGCGCTCACGACGGCGCTGTGGCTGGCCTGGGCGCAACAGCGCCACGCCGAGGGCCGGCCGCTGCTTCCGACGGCCTGGGCCGCGCTGTTGGCCGCCGGCTCGACGCCGTCCTATGCCCTCTTCCTGCTGCATTTCCCGGTGCTGCTGCTGACCAACGCGCTGCTGGCCCAGCTGCCCGGCGCGACGCCGGCCATCGGCCTGCTGCTGCTGCTGGCCACCTGGCTGCTGGCCAACTGCCTGGCCGTGCCCTTCCACCGGTGGGTGGAGGCACCGGCCGCGCGCCTCGATCCGCTGGCCTGGCTGCCGCGTCTGCGCACCGCCTGAGCGGGCCCCGCGCAGGTGCCCGAAACCCCGAAAACCATCAGAGGCGGGCCCGCCCCTGCGTGCTAATGTCGCGCGCAGCCACGAGGACGCGTTTCCATGACGACCCCAGCCCAGGCCGCGCCGCCGACTGACGCCCTCGAAAGCCGCGACGCGCTGCTGGACAAGGCCACGCGCACGCTGGTCGCCATCGTCAGCATCGTCGGTGCGGCGGCGGCGGCGACCGGCCTGCTGTTCCAGTCGTCCAGGGGCGCCCCGCCCTGGGGCGACCAGCGCTTCATCGTCGGCATGACGCTGCTGGGTCTGGGCGGTCTGGCGTCGCTGCTGCGCCGGGCCGGCTGGCAGCGTCTGGCCATGACGCTGGTGCTGGGCGGCACGCAGCTCAGCCTGGTCGGCAACGCGATCGCCACCGGCCTGGGCGTGCACACGCTTGCGCTTGCGGCCAGCCCGGTGCTGGTCGCCGTGGCGGGCGGCGTGGCCGGCAACGGCTCCGCCCTGGCGCTGGCCGCGCTGCATCTGGCCGCCATATTCGGCCTGGCCACGCTCGAAACCCAGGGCTGGCTGCCCGGCCGGCTCGTTGCGCTGCAGCCGTCGATCCAGGGCCGCGTCGTCGGGCACCTGCTGATCACGGTGGGCGGCCTGGCCTCGGCCCTGCTGCTCAACCGCATCCTCGGCGCGGCGCTGCGGCGCGCCATCGGCGAGGAGGCGCGGCTGGCGCGCCTCGTGCAGGCGGCGCACAACTGGGCCTGGGAGGCCGATGCCAGGTTTCGCGTGACCCAGCTATCCGACGAGTTCGAGACCCTGTCCGGCCACAAGCGCGAGGACTTCCTGCGCATGGGCGAACCCGGCGGCGCGGCCCTCGTGAAGGACGCCGACTACCAGGCGCTGCTGGAAGACATCCGCGCCAAGCGCGCCTACCGCGACCGCATCAATGGCTTCCGCGCGCCCGACGGCCGGCTGCTGTGGACGCTGAGCTCGGGCGAGCCCGTCTTCGACGCCGCCGGCCGCCACACCGGCTGGCGCGGCGTCAGCCACAACATCACCGGCGAGCGCCTCGCGCTGCAGCAGCACCAGCGCACTGCCGCCATGCTGGACCGTGTGCTGCGCGCCAGCCCTGACGCCATCTGCGTCGCCCATATCGAGGATGGCCGCATCCGCTTCGCGAACTCGGGCTTCTGCACGCTGGTGGGCCTGTCCCGCGACGAGCTGCTGGGCCGTTCGGGCCACGAGCTGGGCCTGTGGCCCGACAGCGGCGAGCCGCGGCGGCTGGCCGCCGCGCTGGCCGGCTCCGGCCTGGTGCGCGACTTCCGCTCGGCCATCTTCGTGGGCGGCCAATGGCGCGACCTGCTGGTCTCCGCCGCGTCGCTGGACTGGGACGGCGAGCCGGCGACGATGCTGATCGCGCGCGACATCACCGACAGCGAGCGCGGCCGCATCGAGGCCGAAGCCATCCTCGACCATGCCAGCGTGGGCATTGCGCTGACGCGAGGTGGGCGCTTCGAGCGCGTGAACCACCATTGGCAGGAGATCTTCGGCGGAACCGAGCCCCGGCTCGCCGGCGGCCAGCCCGACCTGCCGTCGGCCCAGCAGGTGGCCGGCACCGCGCTGGCCTTCGAGCGCGACCTGGTCCACCCCGACGGCCGCCGTATCACCGTGCAGTTCAACGCCCGCGGCCTGCCGGCCAGGCTGGCAGGCCGCGATGGGGACGACGCCGACCGCGCGACGCTGTGGCTGGCCGAGGACGTCAGCGAGCGGCGCCGCCAGGAGCGCGAGCTGCAGGCCGCCAAGCAGCAGGCCGAGGGCGCCAGCCACGCCAAGAGCGCCTTCCTCGCGACCATGAGCCACGAGATCCGCACGCCGCTGAACGGCGTGCTGGGCCTGGCACGCCTGCTGCAGCAGGGCGGCCCGGCCGACGCCCACCGCGACAAGTACCTGGCCCACCTCGCCGCCGCCGCCGAGTCGCTCAACGAGATCGTCTCCAACGTGCTGGACCTGTCCAAGATCGAGGCCGGCCACCTGGAGCTGGAGCGGATCGAGTTCGACCTGCACGCGCTGGCCCAGGCCAGCTTCGAAGGCTGCGCGGCGCTGGGCCGCGAGCGCGGGCTGGACATGCAGATCGATCTGGCGCCGGGCCTGCCCCGCCTCGTCATCGGCGACCCGCTGCGGGTGCGCCAGATCATGGCCAACTTCCTCGTCAACGCGCTGAAGTTCACCGAGCGCGGCCATATCCGGCTGAAGCTGTCGGCCGCCGACACCGACCGCGTGCGCATCGTCGTCGCCGACAGCGGCATCGGCGTGCCGGCGGCCCTGCAGGAGCGGCTGTTCCGCCCCTTCGCCCAGGCCGACGACTCGACGACGCGGCGCTTCGGCGGCACCGGCCTGGGCCTGTCCATCTGTCGCGAGCTGGCCGCGCGCATGCAGGGCCGCGTGGGCGTGCAGAGCGACGGCGCCAGCGGCTCCAGCTTCTGGGCCGAGCTGGCCCTGCCAACGGCGCTGACCGTCGACGACACGGCGTCGCGCAAGCGCCTGCCGCCGCCGCCGCGCCATCCTCTGGCGGGCCAGCGCCTGCTGGTCGCCGAGGACAACCCGGTCAACCGCCTCATCATCACGGCACTGCTGCAGCGCCTGGGCGCCGAGGTCGTCGAGGCCGAGGATGGCGAGCAGGCCATCCACCTCGCCCGTGCACAAGCCGGGCGCCTGGACGGCGTGCTGATGGACCTGCACATGCCCAAGGTCGACGGCCTCGCGGCGACCCAGCTGCTGCGCGCCGACCCGACGACGGCCAGACTGCCCATCCACGCGTTCACGGCCGCCGTGCTGGACCAGGAGCGCGAGAAGGCGCTCGCCGCCGGCATGAACGGCTTCATCGCCAAGCCCGTCGCCGAGGCCGAGGTCATCCGCGTCCTCGGCCGGCATTGAGAGGAGGAATCCGCATGGCCATCTGCATCGTCCGCCTCGGCAGCCCCCGCACGCCCGACGAGGGCACCCGCATCGGCACCGTGCGCCGCCCGCCACGCGGCGTGCCCAAGGCCGAGTTCGCCTCGCGCGACTTCTACGACGTCTGGTTCCCCAACCTGGCGCCCAGCCTGGAGACGATGAAGCTGGGCCAGGCCGCCGAGACGGAGGCCCAATGGCAGGCCTTCAGGAAGAAGTACCGCGCCGAGATGAGCGAGCCCGAGGCCCAGCACGCGCTGTCACTGCTGGCCACGCTGTCGGCGCAGACCCACTTTTCGGTGGGCTGCTACTGCATGGACGAGGCGCACTGCCACCGCTCGGTGCTGCGCGAATTGCTGGTGGACAAGGGCGCCGCCATCAAGGCCTGAGCCCGGCTCTCCCATGCGGGCCGAGCGCCGGGCCGCCCCGAGCCGGCCCGCTCTGGCGATGTGCTTGCGGCTCGGTGTCGCGGGCACCGCCACCCCCTCCCGGCATGCAGGACCGACCAGTTGCGCCCACGTACGGCGATGCACGACTGGGCGAAGGCAGTGATCTCAAGCCCCACCACTCTCCTGCGCCTCGCGCTGGCGGTTCATGTCCGCCAGCGTCTTGCCCGGCTCGTCGCGGAAGGTTTCCTCCAGCACCTGCAGCGTCTCGACGCGATCGACGCGGAAGCTGCGGAAGTCGTTGCGCAGCTCGCACCAGGCGGCCAGCGTCCAGACAGGGCCCCAGAACAGGCAGGCCAGCGGCCGCACGACGCGCTCGCTCCTCACGCCACCCAGGTCCAGATACCCCATGCTGAGCTTGCGCCGCGCCTCGGTGGCCTCGCGCATGGCCGTCAGGTGGGCGCTGGTCGCCGGGTCCAACGCCGGCAGCGGCGCGTACAAGGCCAGGCTCTCGGCCGCGGCGCGGGCGTCCAGCGGCAGCACGGCGAGGATCTTGGACAGCGCGTTCTCGGCCTGGCGCGCCAGCGCCGCATCCAGACGCGACTCGGACATGCGCACCGCCGCGACCAGCGCCTGGGCCTCCTGCTTGCTGAACATCAGCGGCGGCAGGTCGAAACCCACCCGCATGCGGTAGCCCACGCCGGCCTCGCCCTCGATGGGCACGCCCTGCTGGCCCAGCGCCGCGATGTCGCGGTAGACGGTGCGCATGGACACCTCCAGCCGCTGGGCCAGGTAGTCGGCCGTCGTGAGGCGGCGTCCGCGGATGAGCTGGACGATCTGGAAGAGGCGGTCGGCACGGCGCATGGGCGGGCATTGTGCGGGAGCATCGCCGCGCCTCCTGCCACCCAAGACCCCATGGGCCTCAGGCCGGCTCAGCCCATGGCCGTGCAGAGCTCCACCAGCGTACCGTCCGGGCAGCGCACATACGCCACCGTCTGGCCCCAGGGCTTGGTGACGGGCGCGGCCAATGCGCGCGCGCCAGCGGTGATGGCGCGGTCGTAGGCTGCCTGCACGTCGGCCACCGTGAAGCCGATCTCAATGCCCAGCGGCCGGGGGCTGGTGTCGGCGGCGACGTAGTCGTGCTGCACGCTGTCGCGGGCCGTCGCATGGTCGACAAAGGCCAGCGTGGTGCCGCCGGCGCCGGTATCGACCTCGCCGTAGGCGCCGCTCTCGTGCAGGAAGCGCGTCTTCAGGCCGAAGGCGCGATCGAAGAAGGCCAGCGAGGCCGCGACGTCGGGTACGTAGACGAGGGTGTAGGCGAAGTTCACGTGCGGCTCCTTGGCGTTGGCAACCCACATGCTGCGCCGGGCCGGCTGCCAAGTCCTGTCAGCAGCAACACCTCGGCGGCGCGCTACCCGGCCAGCACCTGGCGCACCGCTCTCTCCCATTGCGCCATGCGCGCGCCGGCGTCGTCGCGGGACATGCGCGGCTCGAAAGCACGCTCCAGCTGCCAGATCGCGCCGATCTCGGCCGTGGAAGCATAGAGGCCGCAGCCCAGCCCGGCCAGCAGCGCGGCGCCCAGCGCCGTGGTCTCGATGACGCGCGGGCGCAGTACGGGGATGCCCAGCAGGTCGGCCTGGAACTGCATCAGCAAGTCGTTGGCGCTCGCGCCGCCGTCCACGCGCAGCTCCGTCAGGCGCTGGTCCTCGCCCACGTCGGCATTCATCGCGGCCAGCACGGCGGCGCTCTGGAAGGCGATGCTCTCCAGCGCCGCATGGGCGATATGGGCTTGCGTCGTCCCGCGCGTCAGGCCCAGCAGCGCGCCGCGCGCGTCGGGCCGCCAGTAGGGCGCGCCCAGGCCGGCAAAGGCCGGCACGAAAACCACGCCCCCTGCATCGGGCACGCTGCCGGCCAGCGCCTGCACCTCGGCGCTGGATTGCACGGCGTGCAACCCGTCGCGCAGCCATTGCACGACGGCGCCGCCGACGAATACGCTGCCCTCCAGCGCGTACTGCGCGGCCCCGCCCACCTGGGCCGCGCGCGTCGTCACCAGGCCCTGCGTGGAGGTGCGCGCCTGCGCGCCGGTGTGCATCAGCAGGAAGCAGCCGGTGCCGTAGGTGTTCTTGGCCTGCCCCGGCTGCAGGGCCGCCTGGCCGAACAGGGCGGCCTGCTGGTCGCCCGCGATGCCCGCAATGGGCACGCCGAACTCCACGGCCAGGCCGAAGTCGCCGGCCGACGGGCGCACCTCGGGCAGCAGGCTGCGCGGGATGTCGAAGGCCGCGAGCAACTCGTCGCTCCAGTCGCCGCGGTGGATGTCGAACAACAGCGTGCGCGAGGCATTGCTGGCGTCGGTGGCATGGACCCGCCCCTCGGTCAGGCGCCACAGCAACCAGCTGTCGACGGTGCCGAAGGCCAGCTCGCCGCGGGCCGCCCGCTCGCGGGCGCCAGGTACGTTGTCCAGCAGCCAGCGCAGCTTGGTGGCGGAGAAGTACGGATCCAGCAGCAGGCCGGTGAGCTCGCGCACGCGGGGTTCCAGACCTTGCCGCTTCAGGCCTTCGCAGAAGGCCGCCGTGCGCCGGTCCTGCCAGACCAGGGCGCGGTGCAACGGCCGGCCGGTGCGGCGGTCCCACAGCACCACCGTCTCGCGCTGGTTGGTGATGCCTACGGCCGCCACCCGGACGCCCGCCTTGGCCAGCGCCTCGCGGGCACATTCGACCTGATGGGCCCAGATCTCCTCGGCGTCATGCTCCACCCAGCCCGGCTGCGGGAAATGCTGGGGCAACTCGCGCTGCGCCACGGCCAGCAGCCGGCCCGAGCGGTCGAAGACCAGGGCCCGCGAACTCGAAGTCCCCTGGTCAAGCGCGAGCAGAGCATCCATGGCGGCCGTTCACTTAGAGTGGTCGATATGGATGATTTTGACGTCGTGGTGGTGGGAGGCGGCATCAACGGCACGGGCCTGGCGCGCGACCTGGCCGGGCGCGGCTGGCGGGTACTGCTGGCCGAGCGCGACGACCTCGCCGCTCACACCTCTTCGGCCTCGACCAAGCTCGTGCACGGCGGCTTGCGCTATCTGGAAACCTACCAGTTCTCGCTGGTCGCCAAGGCGCTGCAGGAGCGCGAGGTGCTGCTCAGGAGCGCGCCCCATCTCATCCATCCGCTGCGCTTCGTGCTGCCGCACGCGCCACATCTGCGTCCGGCCTGGATGATCCGCATCGGCCTCTTCCTCTACGACCACCTGGCCCGCCGCGAACTGCTGCCCGGCTCCCACGGCCTGGCGCTGGACGGCAGCATGTACGGCGCGCCGCTGCGGCCGGAGTTCAGGCGCGGCTTCGTCTATTCCGACGGCTGGGTGGATGACGCACGCCTCGTCGTCGCCAACGCCCAGGATGCGCGGGCCCGCGGCGCCGAGGTGCTGACGCGCTGCGCCGTCCTGCAGGCCCAGCGCGGCGGCGAAGTCTGGCAAGTGACGCTGCAGGGCGGGCGCCGCCTGCAGGCCCGCGCCCTGGTCAACGCGGCCGGCCCCTGGGCCGAGCGCTTCCTGCGCGACCACACGCGGGGCGGCGACGGTCGTCCGCTGCCCACGCGCGGCCTGCGCCTCGTCAAGGGCAGCCACATCGTCGTGAACCAGCGCTTCGCGCACGACCATGCCTACATCTTCCAGAACGCCGACGGCCGCATCCTCTTCGCCATCCCCTACCAGCAGCGCTTCACGCTGATCGGCACCACCGACGTCGAGCTGCCCGAGCACGAGGAACCGCCGGCGCGCGCCGCCATCGACGCGGCCGAGACCGCCTACCTGTGCAAGCAGGCCAGCCGCTATCTCGTGCAACCCGTGACGCCGGCCGACGTGCTGTGGAGCTACGCCGGCGTGCGCCCGCTGCTCGACGAGGGCGGCTCGGCCTCCAGCGTCACGCGCGACTACCTCCTGGAGGCCGACATGGCCGGCGGTGCGCCACTGCTAAACGTCTGGGGTGGCAAGCTGACGACCTACCGCAAGCTGGCCGAGGACGGCGCGACGCAGCTGGGGCGTCTGCTCGGCGATGCGCGCCGCCCCTGGACCGCAACCGCCCGGTTGCCCGGCGGCGACCTCGGCGTCCATGGCGTCGACATCGAGGCCTTCGCCGCCGAGCTGCAGGACCGCCATGCCGACCGGCCGGCCGTGCGCCGCATCGCGCACGCCTACGGCGGCGATGCGCGCGAGCTGCTGGCGGCGCCGCGCGGCAGGGAGGTCGCACCGAGCCTGTTCGAGTCCGAGCTGCGCCATCTGGTGGAGCGGGAATGGGCCTGCAGCGCCGAGGACGTGCTGTGGCGACGCAGCAAGCTGGGCCTGCACTACACGGCCGCCGAGCGCGAGGCCGTCGCCGACTGGCTGGGCGCCTGACGCCCGTCCGCGGCCGGCGGCGGCGGCGGGATGACGGATGATGTCGGCCATGCTTCTTGGCTTGCTGTTCGCCCTCGCCGCCGGGCTGATGTGGGGGCTGGTGTTCGTCGCCCCGGTGATGCTGCCGGGCTATGCGCCCGCCCTCCTGACGGTGGGGCGGTACCTGGCTTTCGGCCTGATCGCGTTGCCGCTGGCGCTGGCGCTGGACCGGCGCGCGCTGCGCGAGTTGCGGCCGGCCGACTGGTGGGAGGCCGCGAAGCTGAGCCTGGTGGGCAACTTTCTGTACTACCTCTGCCTGTCGGCCGCCATCCAGCGCGCCGGCGCGCCGCTGCCGACCATGATCATCGGCACGCTGCCCGTCGTCATCGCCGTCTGCGCCAACCACCGCAACCGCGTGCGCGACGGCCAGCTGCCCTGGCCCAAGCTGGCGCCATCGCTGGCGCTGATCGCCGTCGGCCTGGCCTGCGTGAACCGCGACGAGCTGGCTGTGCTGCGTGCCGAGGCGGGCGACCCGCGCCGCTATGCCGAGGGCGCGCTGCTGGCCATCGCGGCCGTGGCTTGCTGGACCTGGTATCCCATCCGCAACGCCGACTGGCTGCGCGCCCACGCCGACCGCAGCCCGCGCGCCTGGGCGACGGCGCAGGGCCTGGTCACGCTGCCGATGGCGCTGCTCGGCGCTTTGCTGCTGGGCGGCGTGCACCTGCTGGCGCCGGGCACGCTGGTCCCGGCCGGCTACGCCTGGCCACTGGGCGAGAAGCCCTGGGCCTTCGTCGGCCTGATGGTGGCCATAGGCCTGTGCTCGTCCTGGCTGGGCACGCTGTGCTGGAACGAGGCCAGCCAGCGCCTGCCGACCTCGCTCTCCGGCCAGCTCATCGTCTTCGAGACGCTGGCGGCACTGGCCTACGCCTTCATCTGGACGCAGCGCCTGCCGCCACCGGCCACGCTGGCGGGCGTGGCGCTGCTGGTGGCGGGCGTCGTCTGGGCGCTGCGCATCAAGCCGGTGAAAACACCTCAATAGTCCGCAGGCCGTCGAAGCCGTCGGCCTCGCCGCGCTTCATGTGCCCCCGGGCATTGCTGACGACACGGGTGCTGCCCAGTCGATAGTCGTGCCGGCAATGCAGGTGGCCGTGCAGCCAGAGGTCGACGCCGGGCAGCAGTGCCTCGTCGTCATTGCAGAAGCTGGCCGTACCGGGCTGGCGGCCGTAGCGCGGGTCGGCGCTCCGCAGGCTGGGCGCGAAATGCGTGATGGCGACGGTGGCGTCCCAGTCTCCCGTGCTGGCCAGCTCGCCGGCCAGCCAGGCGCGGCTCTCCAGCGCCAGCGCGCGCACGGCGTCGACGCCGAAGTCCTCGCCATGACGCGTGGCCTGCATGACCTTCTGGAAATAGCCGCCGGCCCGCATGGCGCGCTCGCGGCCCGCCGGGCCGAAGGCGTCGAAGTCGCACCAGCGCGTGCAGCCGACGAAGCGCACCCGCCGGCCCTCGGCGTCGCGCATGACGACGGACTCGTCGTCCAGCATGCGCAGGCCGACGTCCTGCACATGCGCGCGCAAGGCCGCGCGCGCCGCGTCCACGTCCCGCTGGTCATACTCATGGTTGCCAGGGACGAATAGCACCGGCACCGGCCAGCCGCGGAACAGCTCGAAGCTGCGCCAGGTCGTGTCGATGTCGCCGGCCAGCACCAGCAGCTCGGCCCCGGGGGCGGGCGTGGGAACGTAGCTCTCGGTCTCCAGGTGGAGATCCGAGAGCAGTTGCAAACGCATCAGTTGCTACCGTGACACTGCTTGTACTTGCGCCCCGAGCCGCAGGGGCAAGGGTCGTTGCGCCCCACCTTGGGCGTGTCGCGACGGATGGTGTCGACGCGGTAGCGCTCTGCCTCGGTCAGGTCGGCGAGGTCGGCCACCGTGGCGATCAGCTCCTCGATGGCCTCGTCCAGGTCCTTCAGCGGATGCTCGCGGTTCAGCGTCGCGACGACCTCCTTCTCCTCGGCCGTCTCGGCCGGCAGGTGGCGGTACAGCCGCGCCATCGCCGCGGCGACGTCCTCGCTCGGCAGGTCTGCAAGTTCCGGGAAGCACAGGGCCGCATGCTGGAAGCCGGCCACCCAGGGCATCAACGCGCGCGAGATGGGCCCCAGCTCGTCATAGCTGGCGCGGGCGGAGCGCTCTTCATCGCTGGCATCCTCGGGCAGGGGCTCGGGCTCCTGCTCCTCGTCGACGTCGAGGATGACGGGGTCGAACCAGCCGTCCTCGACGAGGCTGCGGTTCAGCGCTGCGTAGCGGCGCTCGACGAGCTGGGTCAGCTTGTCCAGCCAGCCCGCGTCCACCGTCTCGGGCAGCAGGCCGCCGTCGTAGTCGAAGATGTTGGGCAGCCATTCGTCGGCCTCGATGAGGCGGGGCTGCACGATGACGCCGCAGAGATAACCGTCCAGCATGGAGGCATCCAGCGGCTGCAGCGGCTCGGGCGTGGCGGCGAGGAGTTCGTCGAGTTCGGCGAACTCGGCGTCGGTGAGGTCATGGGTGCTCATGGGCCGGGATTGTCGGGGTTCGCTCCCGCACGGCAAGCCGTCCCGCCAGCGTCAGGGTCGGATCGCCGCAAATGCCATCGATGTCACGACTCCACCACACTGGTGTTTACCCAAATGACATCGATAACATTTGCCCTCAAAGTCCGCTCCATCGAAAGTGGCGACGGCCGCGCCGGCTTTCGGGACGCACAACAACCCACGGAGACACACATGACCAGCCCCTACGCCGCGCCGCGCGCCGCTGCCCGACTGTTCCGCCCGCAGTTGATCGCCCTGGCCGCCGCCACCCTCTGCGCCGCCGCACAGGCCCAGGACGCCGCCAAGCCCGCGGACAAATCGCCCGAAGTGAAGGAGTTGGACGCCGTCGTCATCACCGGCACGGCGCGCCGCGAGGGCGTGCGCAAGCTCGAAGCCGGCTTCTCGATCACGACGGCGACCGAGGAGCAGATCAAGCAGGCCGCGCCCAGCAGCACGGCCGACATCCTGAAGACCGTGCCCGGCATCTTCGTCGAGACCTCGGGAGGCCAGGCCGGCGCCAACATCCGCGTGCGCGGCTTCCCGACGCCGGGCGACGGCCCCTACTCGACCTTCCAGCTCAACGGCGCACCGCTGTACCACCTGCCCACGCTGAGCTTCTTCGAGCACTCGCAGCTGTTCCGCCTGGACGACACCATAGACCGCATGGAAGTGCTGCGCGGCGGCCCGAGCCCCATCTTCGGCAGTGGTCAGCCCGGGGTGACCGTCAACTTCATCCAGAAGGACGGCCGCAACCCAGAGGCCAGCCTTCGCGTGACGACCGGCACCGGCAACCTCAAGCGCGTGGACGGCGTCTATGCGGGCAAGCTGTCGGACCAGTGGAACGTCATGGTGGGCGGCTTCTGGCGCCAGAGCCAGGGCCTGCGCGACACGCAGTTCCCCGCCGACGACGGCGGGCAGGCCAGCGTGGTGCTGAGCCGCAAGCTCGACAACGGCAGCCTGCAGCTCTACGCCCGCGCGCTGCATGACCGCAACGCCTTCTTCACGGCCATCCCGGTCGTCGGTGGCGCGGACGGCAAGAGCGTGTCCAGCTACCCCGGCTTCAATGCGCTGAAGGACTATTTCTACGGCAACGAGCTGCGTAGCATCGTGCTGGAGACCGGTCGCGCCACGGGCCGCACGCTGCCCAACGGCAAGCCCGAGATCCAGCGCACGACCGTCACCAGGGACCTGGCCGACGGCCGCGGCGCCGACGTGCAGACCTATGGCGCCAACCTCGACACCAAGCTGGGCGACTGGACGCTGACCAACAAATTCAGCCACACCGGCGGTGACACGCCCACCTACGCGCTGTTCTCCGGCGCGAATCCGCAGACGCTGTCCAGCTACATCGCATCCCAGGTCGCGGCGGCCAACGGCGACGCGACCGTCGCCGCCGCCGCCGGCAGGGCGGCCGTCACCGGCAGCGCCACGTTCACGAACGGCGGCGGCGCGGTGGCCGGCAGCACGCCCGTCATCGTCAACGGCATGTGGGTGGTGGACAAGGCGCTGCGCTCGACCAGCAACGAGACCCGCCTGTCGCGCGAGATCGCACCGGGCAACAACCTCACCGTGGGCCTCTACCTGGCTGGCTACAGCTCGCACGACGTCTGGACGCTGGGCCAGGCCCAGCTGATGACGGTGCAGCCCCATGCCCGCCTCATCGACGTGCAGCTGGACAACGGCGTCAAGGCCTCGCGCAACGGCTATGTGACGCCGCCGTTCTCCTTCAATCTCGACGCCAGCTACAGCGGCAACACGCAGGCCTTCTTCGTCGCCGACGAATGGCAGCTGACCAAGGAGCTGCGCGTGGACCTGGGCGCGCGCCGCGAGACGCAGCGCATCACCGGCACCATCGCCAACGTCAGCAACGGCGACCTGGATAACGACCCGACCACGCTCTACAACAACAACCTCGCCTACTTCAACGGCACGAACACACTGATCGACAGCAAGCTCAGCCGCAACTCCTTCACCGGCGGGGCCAACTACGCCTTCAGCCGCGAGTTCAGCGCCTTCGTGCGCGTGAACAAGGGACACCGCATGCCCGACTTCGACGTGCTGCGCGGCCGCGGCGCCAACGAGACGCGCGATTCGGTCGAGGACATCACGCAGTTCGAGATCGGCCTGAAGACCGCCACCAAGCTCTACAGCGCCTTCCTGACGGCCTACGCCAACAAGCTGACCAACTCCCAGACCCAGCAGTTCACCAACGCCGGCAACGTGGTGCTGCGCCCCAACAGCAAGGCCACCGGCCTGGAGTTCGAGCTGGCGCTGCGCCCGGGCCATGGCTTCGAGATTGCAGCCACCGGCAACTTCCAGGACGCCAAGTACCAGGACTTCCAGCAGTACAGCGGCAACCGCGTCGAGCGGGCTCCGCGGTTCCAGGCCCGCCTCACGCCCAGCTGGCAGACGCAGACCGGCTTCGGCCAGTTGCGCGCCTTCGCCACCCTCAGCCATGTCGGCGAGCGCTTCGCCGACCAGACCAACGCGCTGAAGCTGCCGGCCTACCGGACCATCGACGCGGGCGCCGTGCTCGCCATGGACAACGGCCTGGAGGTGCGCCTGACCGGCACCAACCTGACCAACAAGATCGGCCTGACTGAGGGCAACTTCCGCGTGCCCGGTCAGGGCGTTGGCCAGGACGGCGTGTTCCTCGCGCGGCCGCTGTTCGGTCGGGCCTACGAGCTCAGCGTCGGCTTCCAGTTCTGACGACGCGCCAAGATGGCGAGGCCCGAACTCAACGCTGCTCTCGAAATGACGCAACCCACAACACTCCCGGCGGTGCCTGTTTCGAGCGGCAGCCTGCGCATCAGGCTCGCCATCATCCTGACCTACATGCTGTTTGGCGCGCTGCTGAACAGCGTCGGCGCGGTCAACCTGCTGGTCGTGCAGACGCTGGGCGTGGCGCGCGCCGAAGCGGCGCTGCTGGACGCGTGGAAGGACCTTCCCATCGCGGTCACGTCCTTCCTCGTCGCCTCGCTCCTGCCGCGGCTGGGCCTGAAGCGCGCCATGCTGCTGGCCCTCGCGGCCGTCGGCGCGGCCTGCCTGGCCATGCCGGTGCTGTCGGCGTTCTGGGCCATCAAGCTGCTGTTCTGCACGCTGGGCGCAGGCTTCGCGCTGGTCAAGGTGTCGGCTTATTCCATGATCGGCCTGGTCACCGAAAGCCGCGCCGGCCATGCGCGCTTCACCAACCTGCTGGAAGGCCTGTTCATGGTCGGCGTGCTGGGTGGCTTCCTGCTGTTCAGCCAGGCCGCACATGCCGAAGGGCGGGGCTGGCTGCAGGTCTATCCGCTGCTGGCCGCGCTGGCGGCGGGCGCCTTCCTGCTGCTGTTCGTCAGCCCGCTGGACGAAGGCCCCATCCGGTCGCCAGACACGACGCTGCGCGAGGACCTCGTCGCAATGGCACCGCTGCTGAAGATGGGCCTGGTCGTCGTCTTCCTGCTGTCGGCCTTCCTCTACGTGCTGATCGAGCAGGGCATCTCGACCTGGCTGCCCAGCTTCAACAACGAGGTGCTTCACCTGCCCACGGCCATGAGCGTGGGCCTGGCGGTCATCATGCCTGCCACCACCGCGCTGGGCCGCCTCACCAGCGCCGCCGTCATCGGCCGGCTGGGCTGGTTCACCGTCGTCATCGCCTGCCTCGTCGGCATCGCGGCACTCATACTCGTCGCGCTGCCGCTGGCGCGCGGTGCCCGGCCGCTGGGCGCCGACGTCGGCTGGCTCAACGCCCCGCCCGCGGCCTATCTGCTGCCGCTGACCGGCCTGCTGCTGGCCCCCATCTACCCGGCCATCAACTCCGCCATGCTGAGCGCGCTGCCGCAGCGCCGGCATGCGGCCATGACCGGCCTCATCGTCGTCTTCTCGGCCCTGGGCGGCACGCTGGGCAGCTTCATCACCGGCCGTCTCTTCGTCGCCTTCGACGGCACTACCGCCTTCGGCCTGCTGCTGGTGCCCGTCGCGGCGCTGGCCGTCTCGCTCTCCCGGCTGCGCCGGCATCTCGCCCCATGACTCTCTCCTCCCTGCGCCCCGGCGACCTCGTCGCCACCGCGCCCTGCCACGCCGTCGCGCCCGCACGGGCCACGGCCGCCACGCCCCACGAGCTGTACGGCGAGCTCTTCATCGCCGTGCAGATGACGCGGGTCTTCAACGACGGCAAGAGCTTCGTCGACGCCCGCCCAAGAAGCGCGCCCGCGCTGATCCGCGCCCGCTTCGAGGCCGAGCGCCGCCTGCCCGGCTTCTCGCTGCCGGACTTCGTGCGGGCCCATTTCGCGCTGCCCGACCACGCTGCGGCCACCGGCCCCCGCCTGGGGCTGCGCGAGCACATCCGCGCGCTTTGGCCGCAGCTGGTGCGCGAGCACTCCCAGGCGCAGGACGGCGAAAGCCTGCTGGCGCTGCCCCAGCCCTATGTCGTGCCGGGCGGGCGCTTCCGCGAGCTCTACTACTGGGACAGCTATTTCACGATGCTGGGCCTTGTCGCGGACGGCCGGCGCGACCTGGCCGAGCACCTGCTCGCCAACTTCGCGCACCTGCTGGCCACCTACGGCTTCATCCCCAACAGCAGCCGCAGCTACATGCTGAGCCGCTCGCAGCCGCCCTTCTTCTTCAAGATGGTGGCGCTGCTGCACGCCGACGACCCCGCCGCCGGCTTCGCGGCCCACCTGGGATCGCTGCAGACCGAGCATGCCTACTGGATGGCGGGCGACGCGGGGCTCGCACCGGGCCAGGCCCACCGCCGCGTGCTGCGCACGCCCGACGGCGCGCTGCTGAACCGCTACTGGGACGACCACTGCACGCCGCGCGAGGAGAGCTGGCGCGAGGACGTGCTGACCGCCGAGGCCGCGCGCGGCCGCCCACCGACCGAGGTCTGGCGCGACCTGCGCGCCGGCGCCGAGAGCGGCTGGGACTTCTCCGGCCGCTGGTGCGCCAATCCCGCCGACATGGCCACGATAGAGACGACGGCGCTGGCGCCGGTTGACCTGAACGCGCTGCTGGCCGGCCTGGAGGACGCCATCGCACAGGGCGCCGCCCGCCTGGGCGATGCGGCCACCGCCCAGTCCTTCGAGGCGCGAGCGAACGCGCGCCGCCAACTGCTGCAGACGCGCTTCTGGCGCGCCGCGGAGGATGGCGGCCATTTCGCCGACCTGAACTGGCGCGACGCCCACGACCCGCGCCCGCTGACGGCGGCCGGCCTCATGCCGCTGTACCTGGGTCTGGCCACGACGGACCAGGCCGACGCGATGGCCCGGCAGGTACAGCAGCGGCTGCTGGGCGCCAACGGCCTGCTGACGACGGCCGTCACCACCGGCCAGCAATGGGACGCCCCCAACGGCTGGGCGCCGCTGCAATGGGTGGCCGCGCAGGGCCTGGCCCGCTATGGCCACCAGGCGCTGGCGCGTGATATCGCGGCGCGCTGGTGCGACAGCGTGCACCGCGTCTACCTTGCCACGGGCCGGCTGCTGGAAAAGTACGACGTGGCCCAGGACAGGCCCGGCGGCGGCGGCGAGTACGAGACCCAGGACGGCTTCGGCTGGACCAACGGCGTCTACGTCGCGTTCAAGGCGGGCCTGCTGAGAGCCGCGGCCCCCTGAGCCCCGGGGGGTGCGCTGGGTTGGGCCGTCATGAGCGCGGGCTAAGCTGGCGCCCGATGCCTGCCGCACCGCCCACCCTCAGCCCCGCCGCCCTCGCCCGCTGCATTCCGTTCTTCGTCTTCATGGCGCTGCTGGCGCTGCGCGGCTACCTGCCGGCCGAGCTGGGCCTGGACGCGCGCTGGATCTACGGCGTCCAGACCCTCATCGTCGCCGGCCTGCTGGCGGGGTACTGGCGCGGCTACGGCGAACTGGTGCGCCAGAACCTGCCCGACGCCCGCGAGACCGGCTGGGCCGTCATCGTGGGCATCGCAGTCTTCGCGATCTGGGTGCGGCTGGACTCGCCCTGGATGCAGCTGGGCGAGGCCACGGCCAGCTTCGTGCCGCTGGACGCCGACGGCCGGCCGATCTGGCTCCTGGTCGCGTTGCGCCTGGCCGGCGCGACCCTGGTGGTTCCCGTCATGGAGGAGCTGTTCTGGCGCGGCTTCCTGATGCGCTGGGTGCAGCACCCGGGCTTCGAGCGCGTCGACCCGCGGACCGTGGGCCTGAAGGCCATCGTCGTCTCCACCGCCATCTTCACGCTGGCCCACACGCTGTGGCTGGCGGCCGTCATCGCCGGCCTGGCCTATGCACTGCTCTACCGCAGGACCGGCAAGCTGTGGCCTGCCGTCATCGCCCATGCGGTGACGAACGGGCTGCTGGGCGCCTGGGTCATCGCGACCGGCCGTTGGGAGTTCTGGTGAGGCCCAGGCCCGGGCGTTCCAGGTCCCTGAACGCCTCGAACACCCATGAGCGCAGCCCGATGACGACGCTGTAGGGCCGCTTCTCGGCGACCGGCAGGCGCTGGTCCAGCAGGTGCTGGCGCGCGAAGTCGTCGGCCGCGCGCTGCAGTCGCTCGGCCAGCTCGCGCGCGTGGCCGGCGCCGAACTCGCCATGCACCAGCGTCAGCAGCTCGCCCTCGCCGTCGAAGCCACCGGCGAAGAAGTCGGCCATCACGCGCTCGCGGAAGAACTGCATGACGGGGCCCTGCGGCCGCCAGCGCAGGGTCTTGGCCACCTTGAGCTTGTAGCGGTTGTGCGGCCGCAGCTCGATGACTCCCAGGCGGTCCAGCTGGGCCAGCGCCGCGACGGCATCGACCTCGGCGAGGCGGTAGCGCGCCAGCATGTCCTCAAGCGCCCAATGGCTGAGGCAGCAGATCGCGACCAGCAGCAGCACCGGCGACGCGACGACGGCCCGCTCCTGCTCCAGGCTCAGCTCGCGCAGCTCCGGCGCCTGCGCCGCCAGCCGCCCGGCCAACTCCGCGAAGTCCAGCTTCAGCACGCGGCAGATCTCGTCCACACGCGACAGCGGCATCTCACCGCCCGGCGCCAGCATGCGCTTGACGCTGGACTCCGACAGATCCAGCGCCTGCGCCAGCTCAGCATAGCTCCGGCCCTGGCTCTTCAGCTCGGCCTTGATCAGGGCCACGAGGGATTGCGTGCTCGACATGGGCGCGAACGGTAGCGCATGGCGGCACCGGCAGGCGCGGCGGCCGCGCCGCGCCGACAAAAGCGGCGACGCCGGGCCGGCGCACCGCGAAGCTCGCGGCCATCGCCACTTCCCACTCCGTCGACATGCTCACTCGACGCCACCTGCTGTGCTGCGGCGCGGCCGCCGGCCTGTTCACCGCGCTCGCCGGCCCGGCCCGCGCCGGCCTGCTCAACCCCTGCCGCGGCGGCCTGCCGGATGCACTGAGACCCCTCGTCGAGCGCAGCTTCGAGGGCCTGGACCCTGCCCAGCTCTGGGACGTGCACACCCATCTGCTGGGCACCGGCGACTCGGGCTCGGGCTGCACCGTCAACGCCCAGCTGGGCCAGTGGTGGCACCCGGTCGAGATGCTGCGCAAGCGCGTCATCCTGAGCGCCGCCTGCGTGCCACCGGACGCGCCCAGCATCGACCGCGCCTACGTGCAGCGGCTGCGGGCGCTGACCGACGACTTCCCGGCCGGCCCGCGCTGGATGCTGTTCGCATTCGACCAGGCCTGCGACGACGCCGGTCGCCCTCACGCCGGCCACACGACCTTCCACGTGCCCGACGCCTACGCGGACCACGTCGCCGCCGAGACGCCGCAGCGCTTCGCCTGGGTCGCCTCCGTCCACCCCTACCGGCCCGACGCACTGGCGCGGCTGGACGCGGCCCTGGCCGGCGGCGCCGTGGCGCTGAAGTGGCTGCCGTCCAGCATGAACATCGACCTGCGCGACGCGCGGCTGCGGCCCTTCTACGACCGCCTGGCCGCGGCCCGCCTACCCGTCATCGTGCACTGCGGCGAGGAGCGCGCCGTGCCCGGCGCCGGCCGTGACGCGCTGGGCAACCCGCTGCTGGTGCGCGCAGCGCTCGAACGCGGCGTTCGCATCGTCATCGCGCATTGCGCGTCGCTGGGAACGGCGTTGGACCTGGACCGCACTCGGCCCCGCGACGTGCCGGCCTTCTCGCTGTTCGCGCGGCTGATGGACGAGGGCTGGGGAGAGCGCCTGCTGGGTGACATCTCCGTCGTGCTGCAGACCAACCGCGAGCCCGAGGTCGCGCGCACGCTGCTGACGCGCGAGGACTGGCAGCCGCGCCTGCTGCACGGCTCGGACTACCCGCTGCCCGGCATCCCGGCCGCCGTGCGGCTGCCCGTGCTCGTCGGCGCCGGCCTGCTGGACACCGCCGACGCTGCGCCGCTGCAGGCCCTGCGCGAGCACAACCCGCTGCTGTTCGACCTGGCGCTGAAGCGCCTGGCCCGCTGGCGCGGCGCCCGCCTGTCGGCGGCGGTGTTTGCGACACGCCCGCATTTTCAGCGGCCGATGGGCGCGTGAAACGCTACTTCCCGGCGCTTGCCATGCGCCTCGGAGCGATTCCGGGATCCGGCGCCCTGGCATCACGCAAGATCGCACCCATCGCAACACTCGCTGACACCATGAAACGCCTGCTCGTCATCACCGGCCTGTGCCTGGCGTTGGGCTCGCACGCCCGGGCCGCCAACCCGTCCGAAACCAGCGCCGCGCTATCGGTGGCCCCGCTGGTGCTGTCGGTCGGCGCGGTCGGCGCCACCGGCGCCGCGCTCAGCGCCCTGCCCGTGGGCATCCTGTCGGCCGGCGTCACACTGGTGGTCGTCAGCGTCGAAGTCGTCGGCGGCGCCACGATCTGGGTGCTGGAGCGCGCCTCGGATGGCGCGCGCATCAGCATCAAGGTCGCCGGCCGGTTGGCCAAGGGCGTCGTCGCGTCCACCGGCGCGGCCGTCACGGTGTCGGTCATCAGCGCGGGCACGCTGCTGTCCGTCGCCGGTGAGGTCATCGCCTTCATCCCCAGCGAGGTCGGCAAGGCCCTGCTCTACAACGAGCGGGTGAGCCGTTGAGACGGGCCGTCGCCATCGCGGCGCTGGTCACCGCCTCGGCGGCCCAGGCGGGCAGGCCCTGCGAGGACAGGCAGTCGACGCCACGCGAAATCGAGCAAGGCCTGAACCTCGCACAGGCCACCGCCCGCCAGCTCGACGACAGCGGCGCCCAGGTCGCCCTCCTCGCCCGCGCGGGGCAGGATCTGAGCCGGTACGGGCTGCGCTGGTCGCACCCGGGCTTCGTCTACCGCGACTCGAGCCAGCAGCCCGCAGTCTGGCGCGTGGTGCACAAGCTCAACCACTGCGGCAGCGACTTCGCGGCGCTCTATCGCCAGGGCCTGGGCGAGTTCTTCCTGGACCGCCCCTACCGGTACGACGCCGCCTTCGTCGCACTCAAGCCGGAGCTGCAGCAGGCCTTGCTTCCCATGCTGGCCGACAACGCCCGCCTGGCGCGCTTCAACGAACGCCGCTACAGCATGGTTGCCTATGCCTTCGCCACCAAGTACCAGCAGAGCAACCAGTGGGTACTGGAAACGCTGGCCGGCGCGGCCAGCCCCGGCATCGTCAGCCGCCGCGCGGCCCAGGACTGGCTGCAAGCCCAGGGCTATCAGCCAACCGACCTGCACCTGTCCACGCTGACCCGCCTGGGCGGGCGCCTCACCCACGCCAACATCGCGTTCGACGATCATCCGAGTGCGCGTCGCTTCGGCAGCCACATCGACACGGTCACCGTGGACTCCATGTTCACCTGGCTGCCGCGCGCGCAGCTCTCCGATCCGCCGCAAATCGTCCAACCATGAGCCCAGACCATCCGAACCAGTTCGCCCTGCTCGGCCAGCGCCGCTTCGCCCCCTTCTTCTGGACGCAGTTCCTCGGCGCCGCCAACGACAACGTCTTCAAGTTCGCGTTCACGCTGATGGTGACCTACCAGCTGCAGCTGCAATGGCTGGAACCCAAGATGGCCGGCCTGATCATCGGTGCGCTGTTCATCCTGCCCTATGTGCTGTTCTCGGCGACCAGTGGCCAGCTCGCCGACAAGCACGACAAGGCGCGGCTGATGCAGCTCGTGAAGAGCCTGGAGATCGCCATCATGGCCATCGCGGCCTGGGGCTTCTACACCGCCAATGTGCCGGCGCTGCTGGCCTGCGTGTTCCTCATGGGCCTGCATTCGACGCTGTTCGGTCCGGTCAAGTACGCCTACCTGCCGCAGCGCCTGAGCGAGCGCGAGCTGACCGGCGGCAACGGCATGGTGGAGATGGGCACCTTCGTCGCCATCCTGCTGGGCCAATTGCTGGGCGGCGTGCTGGTCGACGAGCCGCTCGTCGGTCCGCAGCATGTGGCCTGGGCCTGCCTGCTGCTCGCCATCCTCGGCCGCGCGACGGCCCAGGCCATTCCGGCGAGCCCGTCCACCGACCCGCACCTCGTCATCAACTGGAACCCGGTCACCGAGACCTGGCGCAACCTGCGGCTGGCCCGCGAGGACGTGGCTGTGTTCCGCTCCCTGCTGGGCATCTCGTGGATGTGGTTCTTCGGCGCGGTCTTCCTCAGCAACTTCCCGGCCTTCGCCAAGGAGGTGTTGCACGGCGGCCCGCAGGTGGCTTCGCTGCTGCTGGCGGTGTTCTCCGTCGGCATCGGCATCGGCTCGCTGCTGTGCGAGATGCTGTCCAAGCGCCACGTGGAGATCGGCCTGGTGCCGCTGGGCGCCATCGGCATGAGCGTGTTCGCAATCGACCTGCACTTCGCCGCCAGCGGCCTGCCGGCCGCCCAGCCCTATGGCGTTAGCGCCTTCCTGGCCCAGCCGGCACACTGGCGCGTGCTGGCGGACCTGGCGCTGCTGGCACTGTTCGCGGGCCTGTACAGCGTGCCCATGTACGCGCTGATCCAGCTGCGCGCCAAGGTCACGCACCGCGCCCGCATCATCGCGGCCAACAACATCCTGAACGCGATCTTCATGGTCGCCAGCTCCGTCATCGCCGGCGCGATGCTGGGCGCTGGACTGACGATCCCGCAGATCTTCCTGGCCGTCGGCATCGCCAACGCAGTGGTGGCGGCCTACATCTTCCTGATCGTGCCGGAGTACCTGCTGCGCTTCGTCGCCTTCCTGCTCACGCGGCTGGCCTACCGCTTCCGCATCGTCAACGACCAGCGCATTCCCACCAGCGGCCCGGCCGTGCTGGTGAGCAACCACGTCAGCTTCGTCGACGCCGTGCTGCTGATGGCCGCCAGCCCACGGCCCATACGCTTCCTGATGGACCACCAGATCTTCCGCATCCCGGTGCTGGGCTGGATGTTCAGGCTGGCCAAGGCCATCCCCATCGCTCCGCAGAAGACCGACCCGGCCACCTACGAGGCCGCCTTCGCCGCTGCCCGCGCGGTGCTGGCCGATGGCGAGATGGTCTGCATCTTCCCCGAGGGCGGCATCACGCGCGACGGCAGCCTGCAGCCCTTCCGGGGTGGCGTCATGAAGCTCGTCGAGGGCCTGCCGGACATGCCCGTCATCCCGATGGCGCTGGGCAACCTGTGGGGCAGCTTCTTCTCGCGCGCAGAGGGCGGCCAGGCCATGGTGACGCCGCTGCGGCGCGGCATCTGGAGCCGGGCCAGCCTGACGGTGGGCGAGGCGTTGCGGGCCGCGGAGATCAGCCCCGAGGGCCTTCGGGATCGTGTGGCCGGTCTGCTCGGAACAGCCGCCTCACCCGCAGCTTGATGGCCCGAGCCGTGCGCCACACCTGGCTGGCGCGCACCCAGGCCAGCAGCTCGGCCTTCCAGGTCGTCCAGTGCGCGTAGAGGCGGGTGAACCAGGGCAGCTGCATCAGCGCCGGCTGGATGAGCTGGAACAGCCAGGCCAGCAAGGCCGTGCCCACCACCTTGGCCGCGACGACGACCACGACGCCCAGCACCACGCGGCCCTGGGCCACCAGCCATAGCGCCGCGAGCTTGACCGGCACGATCAGCAGGCTGGGCAGCAGCAGCACGACGAAGGCCCAGCGCGGCGGCAGGCGCCGCAGCAGCGCCTCGAGGTGGCGGATGAGGGGCAGCCGCGCCAGCAGCGCGAACAGGCGCCGCAGCGGCTCCCAGCCCCATTCCTCGAAGAGGATGAGCAGCGCGAGGACGACCCGGAAGATCCAGCGCAGCGGGGCGAGCAAGGCTTTCAGCATGCCGCTATCTTGGGGCCGCCGCGCGCTTCACCAAGGGCTCAGACGCCTCGCGCCCGGTCCGCGTGGAACTGCGCCCGCCAGGCCTCGAAGCGGCCCGCGTCCAGTGCGTCACGGATCTCCTGCATGAGGTTCAGGTAGTAGTGCAGGTTGTGGATGCTGGTCAGCATGGGGCCCAGCATCTCACCGCAACGGTCCAGGTGGTGCAGGTAGGCGCGGCTGAAGCCGGCGCAGCATTCGCACGTGCAGGTCTCGTCCACCGGCTTCTCGTCGGACTTGTAGCGGGCGTTGCGCAGCCGCAGGTCGCCGAAGCGGGTGAAGAGATGGCCGTTGCGCGCGTTGCGGGTGGGCATCACGCAGTCGAACATGTCTATGCCCTGGCTCACGCCCTCGACCAGGTCCTCCGGCGTGCCCACGCCCATCAGGTAGCGCGGCTTGTTCGCCGGCAGCTGGTGGCCCGTGTGTTCCAGGATGCGCTGCATCTCCGCCTTGGGCTCGCCCACCGACAGGCCGCCTATGGCATAGCCCGGCAGGTCCAGCTCGGCCAGGCCTGCGAGCGACGCGTCGCGTAGATTCGTGTACATGCCGCCCTGCACGATGCCGAACAGCGCATTCGGGTTGCCCAGCCGCTGGAACTCGGCGATGCAGCGCTTGGCCCAGCGCAGGCTCAGCTCCATGGACTGCTTGGCCTCGCGCTCCGTCGTCAGCTGGCCCTTGGTCTCGTAGGGCGTGCATTCGTCGAACTGCATGACGATGTCGGAGTTCAGCACCGTCTGGATCTGCATGCTGACCTCGGGCGTCAGCAGCAGCTTGTCGCCGTTGACGGGCGACGCGAACTTGACGCCCTCCTCGCTGATCTTGCGCATGGCACCCAGGCTCCAGACCTGGAAACCGCCAGAGTCGGTCAGGATTGGCTTGTTCCAGCTCTCGAAGCGGTGCAGGCCGCCGAACTGCTTGACCACGTCCAGGCCCGGCCGCATCCACAGGTGGAAGGTGTTGCCCAGGATGATCTGCGCACCCATCTCCTCGAGGGAGCGCGGCGTGACGCCCTTGACCGTGCCATAGGTGCCCACGGGCATGAAGATGGGCGTCTGCACGACGCCGTGGTTGAGCGTGAGCGTGCCGCGGCGGGCGCGGCCTTCGGTCTTGAGGAGGTCGAACTTCAGCATGGGAGGCGGATTGTCGCAGCCGGTGCCCGCCGACAATCCACCCCATGCCCCTGACCCTGGCTGCGCCCGTGCAGCATGAGCTGATCGTCAAGAAGAGCCGCTTCCTCGGCCGCGTGGAGCCCTGCGCCGACCGCGCCGCGGCGCTGGCCCGCGTGGCCGCCCTGCGCACCGAGCACCCCGGCGCCGCCCATGTGTGCTGGGCGCTGCTGGCCGGCGGCCATTCCGCCGCCAACGACGACGGCGAGCCCGGCGGCACCGCCGGCCGGCCCATGCTGGACGTGCTGCGCCACCAGGGCCTGGACGGCGTGCTGGCCACCGCCGTGCGCTACTGGGGCGGCGTCAAGCTCGGTGCCGGTGGCCTGGTGCGGGCCTACACCGACTGCATCGCCCAGGCCCTGCTGACCGCGGAGAAGATCGAGCGCGTGGCGCTGGCGGAGCTGGGCTGCGAACTGCCCTACGAACTGGAGGGCCGGCTGCGCCGCCTGGCCGAACAGCATGGCGCGCAGCTGCTGGACGTGCGGCACGAGGCGCGCGTGCACATGCGCCTCGCGCTGCCGGTCACGGCGCGGGCCGCGTTCACGGCCGCCGTCGACGAGGCAGCTCAGGGCCGCGTGGCCTGGGCCCGCGAAAGCAGCATCGCGTCGCCGTAGCTGAAGAAGCGGTATCGCTGCTCGATCGCGTGCGCGTAGACCGCCCGGATGTGCTCGTAGCCCGCCAACGCGCTGACCAGCATCATCAGCGTGCTCTTGGGCAGGTGGAAGTTGGTGACGAGGCGGTCCACGACGCGGAACTCGAAGCCCGGCGTGATGAAGATGTCGGTCTCGCGGGCGCCAGGCTGCAGCACCCCGCCGCTCGCCGCGGACTCCAGCGCCCTCAGCGTCGTCGTGCCCACGGCGACGACACGGCCGCCGCGCGCGCGGCAGGCGGCGATGGCGTCCACCGTGGCCTGCGGCACGTCGAACCATTCGCTGTGCATCTTGTGCTCGGAGAGCTGCTCGACGCGTACCGGCTGGAAGGTGCCGGCACCCACATGCAGCGTCACATGGGCACGCTCGACGCCGCGCTCCGCCAGCCGGGCGAGCAGCGCCTCGTCGAAGTGCAGCGCGGCGGTGGGCGCGGCGACGGCGCCGGGCTCCTTGGCGAAGACGGTCTGGTAGCGGCGCTCGTCGTCGGCATCGTCGGCATGGGCGATGTAGGGCGGCAGAGGCACATGGCCATGTGCGTCCAGCAGCGCGAAGGGGTCGCCGGCCAGACGCAGGTGGAACAGGCCGTCGTCAGGCCCGCAACGCCCCAGCACCTCGGCGTCGAAGGCGTCGGCGAAGCGCACGCGGCTGCCGGGCTTGGGCGACTTGCTGGCGCGCAGGTGCATCCACACCTCCCGCGTGCCGGGCAGCACGCGCTCGACCAGGGCCTCGACGTTGCCGCCCGTCGCCTTCATCCCGTACAGCCGCGCCTTGATGACGCGCGTGTTGTTGAAGACCAGCAGGTCGCCCGGCGACAGCAGCTCCGGCAGCTCGCGGAACACGCGGTCCACTGGAGCGGGGCCCGTGGCGTCCAGCAGCCGGGACGCACTGCGCTCGACCGCGGGATGCTGGGCGATCAGATCGGGAGGGAGGTCGAAATCGAAGTCGGCCACCACGTGGGCCGGTGGTGCGGAGAGGCTCATGGACGCGCTTGAGGGCCGGACAGACCCGTGCCAAAGGGGCGGATTCTCCCATCGTCGCCCCTTGATGCAGCTCAAGGCAGGGCCGCCGGCGCGATGCCAGCATGGAGCCAACAGCCTTGCCGCCCCCCAAAGGAGCCCTCATGTTCCACGCCGTCGTCCACCTCGATCACCATCACGCACAGGTGCTGCATTTCGATGCCCACCAGGTGCATGCCGCCCGCATCGAGCCCCATGACCGCCGCGCCCCCGGCCATGACGCGCACAGCGAGCATGCGCTCTTCGAGGCGATCTGCCAGGCCCTTCAGGACACGCCCAAGGTGCTGGTGACGGGTTCGCACCCGGTCATAGGCGAGTTCCGCCACTACGTCGAGGCGCACCGGCCCGGGCTGGCCGTGCGCATCGCCGACTACCGGCCGGCCGCGCCGCTGAGCCAGGGCCAGATGCTGGCGCTGGCACGGCAGTTCTTCGTCGCCCACGACCGCATGGCCGGCGTGCCCACGCCGAGCTGAGCGCGCCTGGGCGCGGGCATATCGCACGCCAGGGCTCCCCACCGCCGGGAGCTGTCATGCGGGACGCCTAGACTCGGCGCGCACCCCATGCCGCCGTGAACCGCCGTTCCTGCCTCGCCCTGCCCGCCCTCCTCGGCACGCCGTTGCCCGTCGCAGCGGCCGACGGCACGCTGCTGGGCGTCACCGAGAACCTGCCGCCTCTGAACTACCTGGACGGCGGTGGCCCTCAGGGCTTCAGCGTCGAGCTTCTGCGCCTGATGGCGGCCGGCGCCGGCGTGCGGCTCGAACTGCAGGTGCAACCCTGGCAGCGGGCCGTGCAGACCGCCGAGGCCCAGCCCAACAGCGTGCTGTTCTCGCTGACGCGCACGCCCGAGCGCGAGGCGCAGTTCCAGTGGGTGGGGCCCATCGCGCAGCGGCGAATCCTGCTCTACAAGCTGGCCAGTCGAGCGGACCTGGCGCTGGCCCAGCTCGACGACCTGGGCACGGCCCGCATCGGAGTCGTGCGCGATTCGGCGGCCGACCGCCAGCTGCAGGCCGCCGGCCTCAAGCCGGGCCTGCACCTCGAGCATGGGCTGGACGACGCCACCAACATGCGCAAGCTGCTGGCCGGACGCATGGAGTACATCGCGCTGCTGGACTGGGCCGCCGCGTGGAACCTGCGCCAGCTGCAGCTGCCCTACGGCACGCTGCAGCCCGTCTTGGAGCAGGACGCGTCGCGCGCCTACTGGTACGGCCTGCGCCTGGATGCCGACCCGGCCCTGGTGCGCCGGCTGCAGGCGGCGCTGGACGGCCTGCGGCGCGACGGACGCTACGAGCGCCTGCGGCAGCGCTACTTCCGCTGAGCGCCGCGGCGGGCGACCTCCGCCTGCCGCCAGAATCGCGACCATGACTGCGCCGCCCCCGCCCCAGGACAGCAAGCCCAAGTCCGCGCCGCAGAAGGCGATGGAGAAGCTCGGCCTGCTGCGCGACATCGACCTGGCCCTACACCTTCCCATGCGCTACGAGGATGAGACGCGGCTCGCGCCCATCGCCACGCTGCGCGAGGGCGAGCCGGCGCAGGTGGAGGGCGTCGTCGTCGACTGCCAGGTGGAGTTGCGCGGCCGCCGCCAATTGCTTGTGCGCATGAAGGACGAATCCGGCACCTTGCTGCTGCGCTTCCTGCACTTCTACCCCTCGCAACAGAAGCAGATGGCTGCAGGCGCCCGGCTGCGCGTGCGCGGCGAGGCCCGCGTCGGCTTCTTCGGCCGCGAGATGGTGCATCCGGTCGTCAAGGTGGTCGACGACGACACGCCGCTGGCGCAATCGCTCACGCCCGTCTACCCGGCGTCGGCCCAACTGCCCCAGGCCTACCTGCGCAAGGCCGTGGCCTCGGGCCTGACACGCGCCGACCTGCGCGAGCTGCTGCCGGCAGGCGTGGTGCCGCGTGGCCTGCCGTCGCTGAAGGAGGCGCTGCACTACCTGCACCATCCGCCGCCCGACGCATCGCAGGAGGCGCTGCACGAGCACCACCACCCGGCCTGGCACCGCCTCAAGTTCGAGGAACTGCTGGCCCAGCAGCTGTCGCAGCTGCAGGCCCAGCGCGAGCGCGCGGCCTTGGTCGCGCCGGCGCTGCGCGCCCGGCCGGGCGGCCTGCACGAGAAACTGCTGGCGGCCCTGCCCTTCCGGCTGACCGGCGCGCAGCAACGCGTGTCCGAGGAAATCGCGCAAGACCTGGCCCGGCCACAGCCGACACACCGGCTGCTGCAGGGCGACGTGGGCTCAGGCAAGACGGTGGTGGCCGCGCTGGCGGCGGCGGTGGCCATAGACGCCGGCTGGCAGTGCGCGCTCATGGCGCCCACCGAGATCCTGGCCGAGCAGCATTTCCGCAAGCTCGTCGACTGGCTGCAGCCGCTGGGCCTGCAGGTCGCATGGATCACCGGCAGCGTGAAAGGCAAGGCGAGGCAGAAGATGCTGGACGCCGCCGCGTCGGGTGAGGCCCAGTTGGTCGTCGGCACGCACGCCGTCATCGAGGACAAGGTGCGCTTCGCGAAGCTGGGCCTGGCCGTCATCGACGAGCAGCACCGCTTCGGCGTTGCACAGCGACTGGCGCTACGCAACAAGCTCAAGGCCATGGACCTGGAGCCGCACCTGTTGATGATGAGCGCCACGCCCATCCCGCGCACGCTGGCTATGACGTATTTCGCCGACCTGGACGTCTCCACCATTGACGAACTACCGCCCGGCCGCAGCCCCATCGTGACCAAGGTGTTCGCTGACGCCAAGCGCGACGAGGTCATCGCCAAGATACGCGGCGCGGTGGGCGACGGCGCACAGGTCTACTGGGTCTGCCCGCTGGTCGAGGAGAGCGAGGCCGTGGATCTGCGCAACGCCACCGAGACGCATGCGGAGCTGAGCGCGGCGCTGCCCGGCGTGTCGGTGGGCCTGCTGCATGGCCGCATGTCGCCGGCCGACAAGGCGGCCGTCATGGCGCAGTTCTCCGGCGGCGCGATGCGCGTGCTGGTGGCCACCACCGTCATCGAGGTGGGCGTGGACGTGCCCAACGCCAGCCTGATGGTCATCGAGCATGCGGAACGCTTCGGTCTCGCGCAACTGCACCAGCTCAGGGGGCGCGTGGGCCGCGGCTCAGTCGCCAGCGTCTGCGTGCTGATCTACACGCCGCCGCTGTCCGACACCGGCAAGTCACGGCTCAAGGCCATGGCCGAGACCACCGACGGTTTCGAGATCGCACGCCGCGACCTCGACATCCGCGGCCCCGGCGAGTTCATGGGCTCGCGCCAGAGCGGCGCCGAGCTGCTGCGCTTTGCCGACCTGCAGGAGGACGCGCCACTGCTGGTAGCCGCGCGCACGCTGGCGCCGCGCCTGCTGGACGAGCACCCCGAGGCCGCGCGCCGTCAGGTGGCGCGCTGGCTGGGGACGAAGGCGGAGTTCCTTAAGGCCTAGTGCTTCACTTGCAGCTGAAGCTCTTGGCGTTGACATCCTTGACGTTGCCGGCCCCGCACGTGGCCAGGGCGCGTTCGCTGTTCTTGGCCATGGCGTCGGCATCAAACGCGTTGGAGGATCCCGCCGGCGGCGCGAAGACGCAGGCGCTCAGCAGGGCGGCGGCGGTCAGGGACAGGACAAAGGAGGCAAGACGGTTCATGTGGGCCAAGGGGTCAGGTGTTGATGAGGGGTGCATCCTCGCCTGAAACCGCGTCCGCCCTTCACGGAACGCGACAGGCTGCAGATCGGCCGGGACAGACTGCAATCCCGCCCGACTTGCGGCGCTCAGTCACCCAGGCACAGCCCCAGATCTCGCGCGGTGGCCAGCGTGTCGCCGTCCAGCGGCACAGCCTTCATGCGGCCGGCCACCTCAGCCAACGGCACGGGGCGCACGTCGCCGCCGTCCAGCGCCACCATGACGCCGTGCCGCCCGGCCGCCAGCTCGCGCACCGCCGCCGCGCCGAAGCGCAGCGCCGCGACGCGGTCGAAGGCCGTCGGGCTGCCACCGCGCAGCAGGTGGCCCAGTACCACGCAACGAGCATCCTTGCCCGTCAGGCGCGCCAGCGCCTGGCCAACCTTCTCGCCCATGCCGCCCAGGCGTTCGGCATGGCCGGCCGCGGCCGGCGCGCTCAGCGCGCGCTCACCGTCGCGCGGGCGCGCGCCCTCGGCGACGACGACGATGGAATAGGCCTGGCCCTGGGCCTCGCGCCGCGTCACCATGCCGGCCACCGTCGCCAGGTTGAAGGGCAACTCGGGCAGCAGGATGGCGTGGGCGCCGCCCGCCAGGCCGGCGTGCAGCGCGATCCAGCCGGCGTAGCGGCCCATCACCTCCACGACCAGCACGCGGTGGTGGCTGGCCGCCGTCGTGTGCAGGCGCTCGATGCAGTCGCTGGCGAAGGCCACGGCGGTGTCGAAGCCGAAGGTCGTCACCGTGCGGTCCAGGTCGTTGTCTATGGTCTTGGGTACGCCGACGACGCGCATGCCACGCTCGGCGAGCCGGTGGGCGATGGCCAGCGAGCCGTCGCCGCCCACGGCCACCAGCGCGTCCATGCGCTCGCGGGCCAGCGCGTCCAGCAGGTCCTGCGAGCGGTCGACCTGCACGACGCCGCCACCGGCCTGCAGGGTCGGGTAGGCGAAGGGGTCGCCCTGGTTGGTGGAACCCAGCAGCGTGCCGCCCAGCGCCGCGATGCCGTCGACGCGCTCGCGCGTCAGCGCCAGCAGGCCGCCGTCGCGGTAGCGCTCGGGGCGCAGCAGGCCGTCGTAGCCGTCGCGTATGCCCACGCAATCCCAGCCGCGCTGCAGGGCGGCGCGCGTGACGGCGCAGATCACGGCGTTGAGGCCGGGGGCGTCGCCGCCGCCGGTGGTGATGCCGATGCGGCGGATGGGCGGTGCAGGAGCGTCGGGCATGGCCGGGAGTCTGCCACTCTCGATCCGGCAGTCGGGCGCGCCCGACTGCCGGGTCCGGGGTCACAGCTCCAGCTTCTCGCGCAGCAGCCTGGCCTGGCGGCGCGACACTTCCACCTGGTGGCCGTCTCGGAGCAGGACGCGGTAGCCGTCGTTGCTCCAGGGCTGGATGTCCTGGATCCAGCGCAGGTTGATGAGGTGGCTGCGACTGGCACGGAAGAAGAGCTGCGGGTCCAGCTTCTCTTCCAGGGCGGTGAGCGTGCGCGCAAGCAGCGGGCGCTGGCCATCGAACCAGGCCTGGGCGTAGTTGCCGCAGGCCTCGAAGCCGGCGATGTCGCCCAGGCGCACGAACCAGCAGCGTTCGCCGTCGCGCAGGAAGACCATGTCGTCGGCGCCCTTCAGCCCGGCCGCTGCAACCGGCGCCGGCCGCAGCCGCTCGCGCGCCTTGGCCAGTGCCACCTCCAGCCGCACCGGGTCGATGGGCTTGAGCAGGTAGTCCAGCGCATTGCGCTCGAAGGCGGCAAGCGCATGCTGGTCGTAGGCGGTCGTGAAGACGACCAGCGGCAGGTGCCCGAGCCGGTCCAGCAGGTCGAAGCCGGTGGCGCCGGGCAGCTCGACGTCCAGCAGCAGCAGCTCGGGCCGCAGCGCGTCGATGGCCTCCTGCGCCGGCGCCAGCTCGGCGGCCTCGCCGATGATGTCGGCATCGGGGACGGCGGCCAGCAGCGTGCGCAGCTCCTGCCGGGCCAACCGCGAGTCCTCGACGATGAAGATCCTCATGCGGCCAGCTCCACGCTGACGTTCACGCGGCCGTCGGCCGCGTCGATGCGGCAGCCCGCGTCGTCGCCGCCGGCGCGTACCAGCCGCTCGCGCAGGTTGGCCAGGCCCAGACCCGTGCCGTCGGACGAGCCGGGCCGCCATTGCCCGGGGTTTCCGACATCGATGCGCAAGCGCTCGCCCGCGCGCGCCAGCGCAACGTCCACGACGCCGCCGCCGGGGGTGCGCGCGATGCCATGCTTGATCGCGTTCTCCACCAGCAGCTGCAACAGCATGGGCGGCACGCTGGCGCCGGCTGTGGCCGGATCGACCCGCCAGTTCACACGCAGGCGCTCCTCGTGGTGCAGCTGTTCCAGCGCGACGTAGTCGCGCACCACGGCCAGCTCGTCAGCCAGAGGCACGCGCTCCTTGGCACTGTGCTGCAGCGTGTGCGCAACGTGTTGGACAGCCGGCTCAGCATCTCGCGGGCGCGGGCCGGGTCCTCGTTGACAAGGGCGCGCAGGTTGTTCAGCGCGTTGAACAGGAAGTGCGGGTTGATTTGCGCGCGCAGCACCTGCAGCTCCAGCGCGCGGGCGGCGGCCTCGGCCTGCCATTTGGCGATCTCGCCGTGGCGCCAGCGACCCAGCATCTGCACCCCGACCCAGACGGCCATCCACAGCCACAGCATGATGCTGGTATTCAGCGTGTAGCCCAGCAGCACCATCCAGCCATGCGGCATGGAGGGCTGGAACTGCAGCAGGCCGAGCGACAGCCCGATGCGGTTGATGCCGAAGAGCAGCAGCTGCACGCCGAAGGCGAACAGCGGCGGCACAAGCACGAGGCGCAGGAGCAGCGAACGCGGTGGGCAGTCCAGCCAGCGCTGCCGCAACGCCAGGGCACGCAGGCCTTCGCTGGCCGCCCACAGGCCGGCGCCGACGCAGGCCATCACGAAGGCCAGCGTGCCGCTCAGGGCTCGGAAGCTCGCCAGCATCGCCAGCGACAAGGCCACATAGCTGCCCCACAGCAGCACCTGCAGCGCCATCCGCCCACGCGTCGTCATGCCCCTCCCCGATCGATCACTTGGCAGCGGCCAGGAAGCCCTTCACCTCGCCGACCAGCCAGTCGGCATCGTCCCACATGAGGAAGTGGTAACCGCGCTGGCTCATAGCGACGCGGGCGCCGCCAAGGCCGGCGTACTGGGCCTCGAAGATCTTCTTCGTGCTCTCCAGCGTGGAGCCCATGGGCTCGAAGGCGGCCCAGGCGCCCAGCACCAGCGTGGGTGCGGTAATGCGGGGCAGCAGGGGGCGCAGGTCCTCGCCCCAGAGTTCGGACATGGCCTGGGCCGAGGTCGCGCGGTCGCTGGCCAGGCTCCAGGCGACGACGCGCTCGCCAAACGCCGGGTTGCGGCTCATGCCCGCCGCGCCCTGGCGGGCGCCAGCCTCCCACTGCGCCGGGGTGGCGCCCAGCATCTGCTGACGCATCGCCAGCGCCGCGCCGCGCGCGGCCTCTGGCGTCATGCCGCGCAGGCCGGCGAGAAAGGGCAACGCATCGACGATGACGAGGCGCTCGATGCGTCCGGGCTGCTCGGCCGCCATCTGCAGCGCCAGCGCACCGCCCAGGCTGTGGCCCATGACGACGGGCCGCTCCAGCTTGCGGTCGTCCAGGTAAGCCAGCAGGCGGTCGCGCATGCCGTGCAAGAAATGCTCGGCCGTGACGGCCGGCGCGCCGGCAAAGCCGGGCAACTGCACGATGTGGCACTGCACGCCGGGCTGCAGCGCGGCGCAGGTCTCCGTCCAGGTGGCGGCGGCGCTGTTCAGGCCCGGGATCATCAGCATGGGCCGGCCCTGGCCGACGACGTCGACGCGCAGGTCACGGAACTCGGCCGGCGCGGCTTGGCCGTTGCCGACGCACAGAGCGGTCGCCAGGGCGGCGCAGAGCTGGCCCATCCAGGAAGATTTTCGGACTGACATGCGGGTCTCCATCGAGTTTGAGATGGCGGCATGTTGCCCAGATTTCCGCGCGCCGCCCGCACCGGGTGACGAACGGCGAGACGCGCGGACGAATGGTGAGCCGGCAGTGCCGGCGGCGACGCTACTTCAGTCGCTGCGCCCAGTAGACCAGCACCTCGGTGCGCGGCTCGATGTCCGTCGGGCTGTAGGTGTAGGTCGGCACGACGTTGATCGCATCCAGCGTGTTCAGGCCCGAGATGATGCGGCCGAAGACCGCATAGCCCGGGTTGGCGGGGCTCTGGTAGTCGAGGCTGGTGTTGTCGTTGACGTTGAAGAAGAACTGGCTGGTCGCCGAGTCTGGGTCGCTGCGGCGCGCCATCGCGATGGTCCCGCGCAGGTTGGACAGGCCGTTGTTGCTCTCCAGCTTGATGGGCGCGTAAAGCGGTGGCTTGGCCACCATGCCGCTGGTGTAGCCACCACCCTGGATGACGAAGTCGCGGTCGACGCGATGGATCAGCGTGCTCGTGTAGAAGCCCGCGGCGACGTACTTGTAGAAGTTGGCCACCGTCTGCGGCGCATAGCTGTCGTAGAGCTCGACGACCATCTCGCCGCTGCTCGTCAGCATGCAGACCGTGCCCCATTTGCTCGCGGCTGACGCGGCCAGGCCGGCGGCACTGCAGGACAGCGTCGGGGGATTCGGATTGGGATTGGGGCGCGGGTATTGCGTGCCACCACCACCACCGCCACCACCTCCGCCGCCGATCTCGACCGAGACACCGCCGCCGCAGGCACTGAGCAGCGCTGCCGCGCCGAGGGCAAGGACGAGGCTGGCAAAACGGGCGGGCAGGCGCATGTCGGTCTCCGTGGAATGTCGGCACAACGCCTGACGCCAGGTTCTGTTGACTCTGCTTACAAGCATTTACCGACGCTGGCTATAGTCCGCGCCGCCGCCCACGGGTGGCATTTCTCATAGCTGCCATCCATCCACCTCATGTCCTCCACCTTCAAGCGCCGTTCCGCCCTTCTCGCCCTGAGTGCCAGTTTTGTTCTCGCCGCCTGCGGCGGCGGGGGCGGCGATCCGGGCACGCCCGTCAACAGTGATGCCAACGGCTGGAATGGTGTGACCTCGCTGAAGACGACGGACACGACGGTGGGCACGGGCGCCTCGGCCGATGCCGGCAAGCCGGTGCAGGTGACCTACACGGGCTGGATCTACGACGTGCGCAACGCCGACACCAAGGGCACCAAGATCGACAGCAACGTCGGCGGCACGCCCTACTCCTTCGTCGTCGGCGCCAACACCGTCATCAAGGGTTTCGACCAGGGCACCCAGGGCATGAAGGCCGGCGGCAAGCGCACTGTGACCATGCCTGCCAGCCTGGCCTATGGCGCCACCGGCTCGGGCGCCAACGTCCCGCCCAATGCCGCGCTGGTGTTCGACATCGAGCTGCTCGCCGTCGACCCCAACGGCTGGACGGGCGTCACCGCCCTGAAGGCCGTGGACATCAATCTCGGCAGCGGCACCGCTGCGGACACGGGCAAGACCGTGTCCGTGACCTACACCGGCTGGCTCTACGACGCGCGCGTCGCCGGCACCAAGGGCACGCAGTTCGACAGCAATGTGGGCGGCGCGGCGCTGTCATTCACGCTGGGCTCCAACAAGGTCATCGCGGGCTTCGAGCAAGGCGTGCAAGGCATGCGCCCGGGCGGCAAGCGCACCATCACGATCCCGGCCAGCCTGGCCTATGGCAACAGCGGCCAGGGCAGCATCCCCGGCGGCGCGGCGCTCGTGTTCGACGTTCAGGTGACGTCGGTCAACTGATCTCGAGGTTGTCGATGAGCCGCGTGCTGCCCAGGCGCGCGGCACCTAGCGCGACCAGCGGCTGGCCTTCGACGGCCGGCCCCAGGTCGTGCTGGCGGCGCAGCGTCAGATAGTCCGGCTCCCAGCCGGCGTCGCGCAGGGCCTGCATGGCATCCGCCTCCATGGCCGCCAGGTCGCGCTCGCCGGACTGCCAGCGGGCGCCCAAGCCCTTCAGCGTGCGGGACAGGCGCAGCGCCTCCACCTTCTCGGCCTCGCTCAGATAGCCGTTGCGCGACGACAGGGCCAGGCCTTGCTCGCTACGGCGCGTCTCCCCGCCATGGATGGCGATAGGCAGCGCCATCTGCGCCACCATGCGGCGCAGCACCATCAGCTGCTGGTAGTCCTTCTTGCCGAACACCGCCAGCGTGGGCTGCACGATGTTGAAGAGCTTGTGCACGACGGTGCAGACGCCGGTGAAGAAGCCAGGACGGAAATGCCCTTCGAGGATGTCGGCCAGCTCCGTCGGCGGCTGCACCTTGTAGCCCTGTGGCTCCGGGTACAGCGCCTGCTCGCTGGGCGCGAAGACGATGTCGCAGCCGGCGCCTTCCAGCAGCTCGCAGTCGCGTGCCAGCGTGCGTGGGTAGGTGTCGAAATCCTCGTGCGGCGCGAACTGCAGCCGGTTCACGAAGATGCTGGCGACGACGGCACCCGCCGGACCGACCAGCTCGCGCGCCTGGCGCACCAACTGCAAATGGCCGTCGTGCAGGTTGCCCATGGTCGGTACGAAGCCGCGCTGGCGGTGGACGGCGAGCGCTTCGCGCAGTTCGGAGATGGTGTGGATCACCTGCATGTTCAGAAGCCGTGGATGTCGTTCACCGGGAAGGTGCTGGCCTTCACTTCGTCCACATAGCCCTTCACGGCAGCCAGGATGGAGTCCCTGCCCGCCATGAAATCCTTGACGAAGCGCGGCTTGCGACCGGACGTGATGTTCAGCATGTCGTGCAGCACCAGCACCTGGCCCGAGCAGCCCACGCCCGCGCCGATGCCGATGACGGGCACCGGCGACGCGGCCGTGATTTCGGCGGCCAGCGCGGCGGGCACCATCTCGTAGAGCAGCATGGCAGCGCCGGCGTCCACCAGCTCCTGCGACTCGCGCTTGATGCGCGCCGCGCCGGCCTCGTCGCGGCCCTGCACCCGGAAGCCACCCAGCGACGTGACCGTCTGCGGCGTGAAGCCCAGGTGGCAACAGACCGGGATGCCACGCTCGCTGATGAAGCGCACGGTCTCGGCCGTCCAGCCACCACCTTCGAGCTTGACCATGTGGGCGCCGGCCTTGACCAGCGCGGCCGAGCTCTTCCAGGCCTCCTCCTTGCTGACGTGGTAGCTGTCGAACGGCAGGTCGGCCACGACGAAGGCGTGCTTCACGCCACGGCGCACGCAGGTCGTGTGGTACAGCATGTCGTCGAGATTGACGGGCGCCGTCGAGCCGCGGCCCTGCAGCACATTGCCCAGCGAATCGCCGATGAGCAGCATGTCCACGCCCGCTTCGTCCAGCAGGCCGGCAAAGGCCGCGTCGTAGCAGGTCAGCATGGCGATCTTCTCGCCGCTGGCGTGCATCTGCGCCAGGCGCGGCAAGGTCATGGGCTTGCGGTCGGTCATGACTGGGGTCCTCGGTGAAAACCCTGGGGATACCCCAAAGGCGGCCGCAGTGTAGCGTTCGGGTCCTATGACCCTGACCGAGTTGCGCTACATCGTTGCCGTTGCCCGCGAACGCCATTTCGGCCGCGCGGCGGAGGCCTGTTTCGTCTCGCAGCCGACGCTGTCGGTGGCGATCAAGAAGCTGGAGGAAGAACTCGACCTGAAGATCTTCGAGCGCGGCGGCAGCGAGATCAGCGTGACGCCGCTGGGCGACGAGATCGTGCGCCAGGCCCAGTCGGTGCTGGACCAGGCCGGCGCCATCAAGGAGATCGCCAAGCGCGGCAAGGACCCGCTGGCCGGCGCGCTGCGCCTGGGCATCATCTACACCATCGGGCCCTATCTGCTGCCTGAGCTGGTCAGACACACCATCGAGCAGTACCCGCAGATGCCACTGATGCTGCAGGAGAACTTCACCGTCAAGCTGCTGGAGATGCTGCGCACCGGCGAGCTGGACTGCGCCATCATGGCCGAGCCCTTCCCCGACGCCGGCCTGGCCACCGCCCAGCTCTACGACGAGCCTTTCGTCGTCGCGCTGCCGGCCGCGCACCCGCTGGCCGGGCGCGAGTCCATCTCGGCCGAGGAGCTCAAGCGCGAGACCATGCTGCTGCTGGGTACGGGCCACTGCTTCCGCGACCACGTGCTGGAGGTTTGCCCCGAGTTCGCGCGCTTCTCAAGCGACGCCGAGGGCATACGCCGCAGCTTCGAGGGCTCGTCGCTGGAGACCATCAAGCACATGGTCGCCTCGGGCATGGGCGTGACCGTCGTGCCCGCCCTCAGCGTGCCGCGCGACCCGACGCCGCACCTGCGCTTCGTGCCCTTCAGCGAACCCATACCGACGCGCCGCGTGGTGCTCGCCTGGCGGCGCAGCTTCACGCGCTACGAGGCCATCGCGGCGCTGCGCAACGCCGTCTATGCCTGCGAGCTCGGGGGCGTGGCGCGGCTGAGCTGAGCCATGCCGGACGATGATTCCGCCTATCAGTAGATTTAATCTATTTAAACAACAAACTTAATAGTTCTGACTAAGCTTCTCCTCCCCTGGACCCTTTAGGAGCTGACATGACGCAATCCGGAGACAAGAGCGAGGGCGGCTGCCCCTTCCACAGCAACGCGCGGGCCGCCACGGCCAACCAGCGCTGGTGGCCCAACCAGCTCGACCTGGCCATGCTTCACCAGCATTCGCCGCGGTCCAACCCGATGGGCGAGTCCTTCGACTACGCCAAGGCCTTCAACAGCCTGGACCTGGACGCCGTCGTCAAGGACTTGAACGCGCTGATGACGGACTCGCAGGACTGGTGGCCGGCCGACTACGGCCACTACGGCCCCCTCTTCATCCGCATGGCGTGGCACGCGGCCGGCACCTATCGCGTGGCCGACGGCCGCGGTGGCGGTGGCACCGGGAACCAGCGCTTCGCGCCGCTGAACAGCTGGCCCGACAACGGCAACCTCGACAAGGCCCGCCGCCTGCTGTGGCCCGTCAAGCAGAAGTACGGACGCAAGCTGTCCTGGGCAGACCTCTTCATCCTGGCCGGCAACGTCGCGCTCGAATCGATGGGCTTCAAGACCTTCGGCTTCGGCGGCGGCCGGACCGACATCTACGCACCCGAGATCGACATCGACTGGGGCCCCGAAGCCCAATGGCTGGCGCCCAGCCAGGCTCCCAACAGCCGCTACAGCGGCGAGCGCGACCTCGCCAACCCACTGGCCGCCGTGCAGATGGGCCTGATCTACGTGAACCCCGAGGGACCGGACGGCAACCCGGATCCGCTGGCCTCGGCGCGCGACATCCGCGAGACCTTCGCCCGCATGGCCATGAACGACGAGGAGACCGTGGCGCTGGTTGCCGGTGGCCACACCTTCGGCAAGGCCCATGGCGCCGGCGACCCCAGGCTGGTCGGCAAGGAGCCCGAGGGCGCCGACGTGCTGGAGCAGGGCCTGGGCTGGAAGAGCAGCCATGCCAGCGGCATCGCCGGCGACGCCATCACCAGCGGTATCGAAGGTGCATGGAAGCCGAACCCGACGACCTGGGACATGGGCTACTTCGACACACTGTTCAAGTACGACTGGGAGCTGACCAAGAGCCCCGCCGGCGCCCACCAGTGGCGGCCCAGGGACGGCGCGGGCAGCGACGCCGTCGTCGACGCGCACGACCCCAAGAAGTTCCACGCGCCCATGATGACCACCGCCGATATGGCACTGCGCATGGATCCGGCGTACGAGAAGATCTCGCGTCGCTTCCATGCCGACCCGGCCGGGTTCGCCGACGCATTCGCACGCGCCTGGTTCAAGCTGACCCACCGCGACATGGGCCCCATCGCCCGCTACCTCGGCAAGCTGGTGCCCAAGGAGGCACTGATCTGGCAGGACCCCGTCCCCAGGCTCGACCATGCCCTTGTCGACGCCGACGACGTCGCCGCACTGAAGGCCAAGGTGCTGGGTTCGGGCCTGAGCACCGCCCAACTGGTGGCCACCGCCTGGGCCTCGGCCTCGACCTTCCGCGGCAGCGACAAGCGCGGCGGCGCCAATGGCGCGCGCATCCGCCTCGCGCCGCAGAAGGACTGGGCCGCCAACCAGCCGGCGCAGCTGGCCGCCGTGCTCGCGAAGCTGGACGTCATCCGGCAGGACTTCAACACCGCCGCCAGCGGCGGCAAGAAGATCTCGCTGGCCGACCTCATCGTGCTGGCCGGCAGCGCGGCCGTCGAGGCCGCCGCGAAGCAGGGCGGCTTCGACGTCTCGGTGCCCTTCCACGCCGGCCGCACGGACGCGACGCAGGCCCAGACCGACGTCGAGTCGTTCGCACCACTGCAGCCCCTGGCCGATGGCTTCCGCAACTACCTGGCGCCCGGCGTGCCGCAAGCGTCGGCGGCCGAGCTGCTGGTCGACAAGGCGCAGCTGCTGGAACTCTCCGCGCCCGAGATGGCCGTGCTGCTGGGCGGCCTGCGGGTGCTGGGCGCCAACGCGGGCGGCAGCGCCAACGGCGTGCTGACTGCAAGGCCCGGCATCCTGTCCAACGACTTCTTCGTGAACCTGCTGGACATGCGCACCCGGTGGCAGCAGGCCGCCGACGGCGTCCTCGAGGGCGTGGACCGCGGCACCGGCCAGCGCAGGTGGACCGCCACCGTCGTCGACCTGGTCTTCGGCTCCAACGCGCAGTTGCGCGCGATCGCCGAGGTCTATGCCGGCAGCGACGCACAACCGAAGTTCGTGCAGGACTTCGTCGCCGCCTGGGCCAAGGTCATGGACCTGGACCGCTTCGACCTGCACGCCTGAGGCGCCGACGATGAAGCAAGTCGCACGCAGCGCCCGGCGCGGGCTCGGCTGGATCATCTTCGCCAGCGGCAGCTTCGTCGCGCTGGGCCTTCCGGCCCATGGCCCGGCGCCTTGATTGACCGGCCAGCCCACAAGGGCTGGCATCTCTGGGGTGGGCCGAATCCGTTAGGCTCGCCCCGTACCGTTTCGGAGACCTCCCATGGCCAAGAAGCCCACCGCCGCAGCCCCCGCCATCAGCATCGGCATCAGCGAGAAGGACCGCGCCGCGATCGTCGCCGGCCTGTCCAAGCTGCTGGCCGAAACCTACACGCTGTACCTGACGACGCACAACTTCCACTGGAACGTCACCGGGCCCATGTTCACGAGCCTGCACACGATGTTCATGACCCAGTACACCGAGCTGTGGAACGCGGTGGACCCCATCGCCGAGCGCATCCGCTCGCTGGGCCACGCGGCGCCCGGCAGCTACGCCCAGTTCGCCAAGCTCAGCAGCCTGCCCGATGTGCCGGCCACGCCGCCCAAGGCCATGAAGATGGTGGAAGTGCTGGTGCAGGGTCATGAGGCCGTCGCCCGCACGGCGCGCGCCCTCTTCCCGCTGGTCGACAAGGCCGGCGACGAGCCCACCGCCGACCTGCTGACCCAGCGCCTGACCGTGCACGAGCAGACGGCATGGATGCTGCGCAGCCTGCTGGCCGAGTGAAGCCCGATGGCGTGAAGGTCGCCGTCCTTACCTTCGACGGCTTCAACGAGCTCGACAGCTTCATCGCGCTGGGCCTGATCAACCGGCTGGGCCACCTGGGCTGGTCGGCCGAGATCACCAGCCCGAGCGAGCAGGTGCGCTCGATGAATGGCGTCGCCATCGCCGCGCAGCGGCCGCTGGAGTTCGCCAACGAGGCCGACGTGGTGCTGTTCGGCAGCGGCATCCACACCCGCACCATCGCCGCCGATGGCGCGCTGCTGGACCGGCTGCGGCTGGACCCGGTGCGCCAGCTCATCGCCGGCCAATGCTCCGGCACGCTGCTGATGGCCCGCCTGGGCCTGCTGGCCGACATGCCCGCCTGCACCGACTCGACGACCAAGCCCTGGGTCGTCGAAGCCGGCGTGCGCGTCGTCGACGAGCCCTTCCACGCCCGTGGCCCCATTGCGACGGCCGGCGGCTGCCTGGCCTCGCAGTACCTGGCAGCCTGGGTCATGGCCTCGCGCGCCGGGCTGAGCGCCGCACGCCAGGCGCTGCACTACGCGGCGCCGGTAGGCGAGAAGGACGTCTACGTCGAGCGGCTGCTGGCCGTCGTCAAGCCCTTCCTGTCGCCGGCCTGATGTCCCGGACCTCCGCTGGTGTCGGTTTTCGACACCTTGCTGCGCGTCCAGGCCCCGCTCGCCCCATCGTGTCGCGGCGAAGGCCGCGGGCACCTAGCCTGCATGCGGACCGATTCGGGTTCTCAACGGGAGATTGGTTGTGAAAGCCTATGCCATCTTGGCCGCCATCGCGGTCGGCACCCTCGCCTCCGCGCTCGCCACACCCTCCGGGCTGCCGGCGGGCTGGCTGCAGACCGGCAGTGCCAAGACCTGCGAGGGCCGGGTCGTGTCGGCCATCAGCGCCCCCAGCACGAACGTGTTCAGCCTGGATTGCAAGCCCGACACATCGGGTTTCTCGACCTTGATGCAGCAGGTGGCCGGCACCGACTATGCCGGCAAGCGCGTGCGCCTGAGCGCCCAGCTGCGCGCCGACCAGCTCGCTGCCTGGGGCGGGCTGTGGATGCGCGCCGACAGCGGCCAGCGCGTCACGGCCTTCGACAACATGCAAAACCGGCCGCTACGCGGCAGTTTCGGCTGGCAACAGGCCCAGGTCGTGCTGGATATCCCGGCCGACGCCACCACGCTCAGCTTCGGCTTCCTGCTCCACGGCGCCGGCCAGCTGCAGGCCACGCAATTCAAGCTCGAAGCGGTCGGCAACGATGTTGCGGCCACGGGTGGCGTCGACGCCCCCGTGCTGCCGCGCCAACCCAAGGACCTGACGCCACCTTGAGCACCGCCGCGCCAACGCTGGGTAGCGATCTGGCCCAGGCCCTCCTGGAAGAAGGCGTGGGCTGGCAGCGCGCCGCACCGCTGCTGGCCGGCCTGGCGCTGTTCGGGCTGGCGGTGCCCTGGCTGCGCGAACAGCCGGCCTGGGCGCTGTCGCTGGGCCTGTGGCTGGGCCATGCCGCCACCGACGGCCTGGTCGGGCTGCTGGGCCGGCGCCTGCGCCCCGAGCACCGCGTCGCCCTGCCCAGCCTGCTGTTCCTGGCCCTGCTGCTGGGCGCCATGCTGGGCTGGAACGTGGAGCAGTTGCTGACGCAGGCGCTGCTGAGCGGCAACGACCGCATCACCCGCGCCTGGCTGCATTTCAGCTTCGGCGCGTTGATGCTGGGCCTGCCACTGCTGCAGGGACTGCGCCGGCTGCGCGCCGTGCGCCGCGTGGAGCAGGAGCGCGCACGACTTCGGGCCGAGCTGCAGATGCTGCAGGCCCAGATCGAACCGCATTTCCTGTTCAACACGCTGGCCACACTGCGCAGCTTCGTGCGCCAGGGCTCGGACCGCGCGCTGCCGCTGCTGGACGCGGTCAGCGGGCTGCTGGAGACGACGCTGGAGCGCGTGCGCCAGGCCGAGGACTCGACGCTGGGCCAGGAATGCCAGATCGTCGAGCACTACCTGGCCATCATGGCGCTGCGCCTGGGCGGGCGGCTGAGCTACCGCATCGACGTGGACGCCGCACTGCTGGCCCTGCCGCTGCCGCCGCTGATGCTGCAGCCGCTGGTTGAAAACGCCATCCAGCACGGCATCGAGCCCAGCGAGGGCGGCGGCACCCTCCAGCTGCGGGCCGAGTCCGGCGCCGGCCGGCTGCTGCTGCGCGTCATCAACAGCGGCCTGGCGCTGACGGGCGTGACGCCCGCCGGCCACGGCCTGGCGCTGGCCAACCTGCGCCGGCGCCTGCAGGCCCTGCATGGCGACCGGGCCGGCCTGCAGCTCGCCACCAATGCCGACGGCCTCACCGAAGCCACGCTCACGCTGCCCCTGCCATGAAACTGCCCCCCAACACTCGCTGCGCTCGCGACCCCCGAGGGGCTGGTCAGCGGCTCCGGACGGCCAAGCGCCACTGACATGGCCACCGCCCTGATCGCCGACGACGAGCCCCAGCTGCTCGAGGAACTGCGGCAGCTGCTGGCCCAGGCCTGGCCGGAGCTGGACATCGTGGCCCTGGCCCGCAACGGCACCGAGGCGCGCCGGCTGCTGGACCAGCTGCGCCCCGACATCGCCTTCCTCGACATCCGCATGCCCGGCATCGACGGCCTGAGCCTGGCCCAGCTCGCGCCGGCCGGCACCCGCCTGGTCTTCGTGACGGCGCATGCCGAGCACGCGCTGGCCGCCTTCGAGCGCGCGGCGGTGGACTATCTGCACAAGCCCGTCACGCCCGCCCGCCTCGCGGCCACGGTGCAGCGGCTGCAGGCCACGCAAGCGCCGCGTGCCGGGCTGCGCTTCCTACAGGCCTGGACCGGCAACACGATGAAGCTGCTGGACGTGGGCCGGCTGGCCGCGCTGCGCTCGGAGCTGCGCCACACGCGGGCGCTGAGCCAAGCCGGCGAACAGCTGCTGCTGCGCACCTCGCTGGGCGAGCTGCAGAAGGAACTGGACCCGCAGCTGTTCTGGCAGATCCACCGCGGCTCGGTCGTCAATGCAAGCGCCATCGAGCACATCGAACGGCGCGACGACGGCGAGCTGTGGGTGCATCTGCGCGGCCTGTCCCAGGCCTTGCCCGTCAGCCGCGCGCATCGGTGGCGCTTCAGGGGGATGTAGCCGGCGGGGCGGCGCGGCTAATTGCGGGTTGGCCTCGCCCAAAGAACTCCACGTCCGAACCCAACGCGAGCCACATCGAGATGGAAGTCCGCAGCCGCACCTTCGCCATCGCGCGCCCGCCTCGATGACGGCCCGGTGCGCGCTGCACTATGCGGCTTTATTGGGCGAGAAGGACGGCTACGCCAGGCGCCTGCTTGGCGTCGCGAAGCCTCTCCTGCCGGCCGACTGGGGGCTGATGGCCTCGCGGTAGTCAGCCTCGTACCCTGTGGCGCGCGCGGCGAGGCGCGTGCTCGAACTCAGCGAGCGCGGCGACGCCAAGCCACCAGGCCCATGCCCGCGGCGAGCAGCGTCATCGGCAGGCTGGCCGGCTCGGGCAACGCCCGCGAGGCCTGGCCATCCAGCCGCACGTCGTCCAGGAACGCGGTCGTGTCTCCGACAGAGCCTGACAGCCCCTGGAAGGCCAATTCATGCGTGCCCATGGACAGCATGCCCAGGTTCAGGGTGTGTAGATGCCAGCCCGTTTCAGCGGTCGCTTCGCCGACGGTCTGGCCATCGACGCTGACGCGCACCACTTGGCCAGTGCCATAGTTTGGGCGCAGCGCCAGCTCGAAGCTCAGGCTCACATTCATCGCGTCAGCCAGCGAGAAGGTCTGGCTCATGGGATTGCTGGCGCCCTGCAGCAGCGCAAAGTGCGAGCCTTCGAACGCCGCCAGAAGACCGTAGGCACCAGCCACGCCCGTGCCGGCGCCGAACGACCAGCCCACGGCCGGGCCAGTCGGCGAGTAGTTGAAGGTCACGTAACCGTCGGAGCCGGCGGAAGCCACGCCAGTCCATTCGGCCTCGAAGCCGGCGTTGGTCAGCGCGATGGGGGCGGCATGGGCCATTTGCGCCACGGCAGCAGTCGCGATTGCAAGGACGAATTTGTTCAGGCGTGTCATGAGGCAGTGAGTTTGGGATTCAACGGCAAGGCGCGCATTTCAAACTAAATCGCCGTCGCTGTGCGGGGCACGGACGCCCCGCCCCCTCGGGTGCGGGGGCCAGGAGGCACTGAAGCGCAACGCCGAGCCCCGCACGGAGGAAGCAGGCGCGCCCTCGATAATCACGTGTTTGCCTGTCCGCGGGCACCAGCGCCTGCCACCTCCAGCATGTCCGAAACCACCGCCAGCCGCATCGAGACGGAAGTCCGCCGACGCCGCACCTTCGCCATCATCAGCCACCCCGACGCGGGCAAGACCACGCTGACGGAGAAGCTGCTGCTGTTCTCCGGCGCGATCCAGATCGCCGGCTCGGTGAAGGCGCGCAAGGCCTCGCGGCATGCGACGTCGGACTGGATGGAGATCGAGAAGCAGCGCGGCATCTCGGTGGCCTCGTCTGTCATGCAGATGGAGTACCGCGACTGCGTCATCAACCTGCTGGACACGCCGGGTCACCAGGACTTCTCGGAAGACACCTACCGCGTGCTGACCGCCGTGGACGCGGCGCTGATGGTCATCGACGCTGCCAACGGCGTGGAGCCGCAGACGCGCCGCCTGCTGCAGGTCTGCCGCGCACGCAACACGCCCATCCTGACCTTCGTCAACAAGATGGACCGCGAGGTGCAGGAGCCCCTCGCATTGATGGACGAGATCGAGCGCGAGCTGGGCATGACCGTCGTGCCGTTCACCTGGCCGGTCGGCATGGGCAAGCAGTTCCACGGCGTGATGGACCTGCGCCAGCAGCGCATGCGCGTGTTCGCGCCCGGCGAGGATCGCGTGGCCGGCGACGAGGAAGTGCTGGAGGGGCTGGACAACCCGGTCTATGCGGACCGCTTCGGCATGCAGTACGACAACGCCCAGGGCGAGATCGAACTGGTCATCGAAGCCGCCCCGGCCTTCGACCGCGAGCAGTTCCTGACCGGCAGGCAGACCCCGATGTTCTTCGGCTCCGCCGTCAACAACTTCGGCGTGCAGGAGGTGCTGGACGCCCTCGTCGAGCTGGCGCCCGCGCCGGACGCGCGCCAGGCCATGCAGCGTACCGTGCAGCCGGAGGAGCCCAAGTTCACCGGCGTGGTGTTCAAGATCCAGGCCAACATGGACCCTGCCCACCGCGACCGCATCGCCTTCCTGCGCGTGGCCTCGGGCCACTTCGAACGCGGCATGCGGCTCAAGGTGGTGCGCTCCGGCAAGGAGCTGCGGCCCAACACCGTCGTGAGCTTCTTGTCCCAGCGCCGCGAGCTGCTGGACGAGGCCTTTGCCGGCGACATCATCGGCATTCCCAACCACGGCGTGCTGCAGCTGGGCGACACCATCACCGAAGGCGAGGCGCTGCAGTACACCGGCCTGCCCTTCTTCGCGCCGGAAATGTTCCGCTCCGTCGAAGTGGCCGACCCGCTGAAGACCAAGCAGCTCAAGGCCGGCCTGCAGCAGCTCGGCGAGGAGGGCGCCATCCAGGTGTTCCGCCCCATCGCCGGCAGCGTGCTGCTGCTGGGCGCCGTGGGCCAGCTGCAGTTCGAGGTCGTCGCGCACCGGCTGGAGCATGAGTACGGCGTGAAGGCGCGCATCACCGGCAGCCGCTTCCAGGTGGCCCGCTGGGTCACCTGCGACGACCCGCAGGAACTCAAGCGCTTCATCGACGCCAACGACCACCGCATGGCCTACGACGCGGTGGACGCGCCGACCGTGCTGGTCGAGTACGCGCCGGAGCTGCGCGCCATCGAGAGCAACTGGCCCAAGATCAAGTTCCACGCGCTGCGCGAGCACGCGGGCCTGGTGTTCCAGCAGCGGCTGGACGGCTGACGACTCAGCGAGCCGGCCAGCTGGCGGCCGGGCGGCCGGTCAATGCTTCCACCCACTGCCAGGCCCGCTGCTGGCGCTCGCCGACGGCTTCGAAGCTGCGCTCCACGGCGGCAAGCTGTTGCTGCTTCTGCAGCGCGCAATCGGTCATGCAGGCCTGCTGGAGCTGTGCGGTTTCAGTCGACGCGGACAAGCTGCGCGCGACATGGAACCGTTGCTCCGGCGATTGCCTGAGCTCGGCGATGCGCGCCGTGCATGCCGGCTCGCGGCGCAGCTGATCGATACGGCTTCGGCAGGATTCGGCGCTTCCCTGCCACGGCCCCAGGGCGCGCAGCGGCGCCATGCGTTCGACCTGCGCGCCCGACGCGGCCCGCGGCCGCAGCGTCGCAGGCCGGTCCTCGGGATGCAGGCGCAGCAGCAGGCGGATCACGTGATGCATGCCCAGCGCATCGTCGGTGAGCCCAAGGGCCTGGAGTTGCGTTGCGTCGCTGAAGCGGAATCTCGCGAACTTCAGGGGCTGCATGCCGACGCGTTCGGAGCGCATGACGACCGACTGCGCCAGGGCCCGGGCCGTGGCGGCGTACGCCAGCAATGCGGTGTGCAGCTCGGGAAAGTGCGCCGCCGCGGCCAATGGCATCACGGCCTCGAGCCGGCCCGCCTTCGGTGTCCAGGGCAGGCGCGACTGAGGGATGCCGTCCAACCCAAGGTCCGCATCCAGGCCGACCACGTACAGCACCAGCCACTCGGCCTGAACCGTGGCGAAGCCGGGCAGCAGCCGGTCCAGGGGCAGCTCGTCCGCCGTCGCTTGCCCAAGCACCAGGCGCAGAGCGTCATGCGAGCAGTCGCGTGCGGTGCAGGCGCTGTGCTGCAACGCCTCTATCTCTGGCGGTGCATGGTCGGGTCGCGGCAAAGACGATTGCCAGGCCCAGCGCAGCGAGGCCGGGCAGGGATCCTCGTCCTGCCGCGCCAGCAGGCGCGGCGCGCGCAAGGTGACGCTCGACAACGCTCCGTTGCGCACCCACAGCAGCACCGGCAGGCCGCCGCTGGCATCCGCATCCGCCCGCCCCAGGACCCGGATGAAGTCCTCGTCCGCGGCCGGTGCGGCCCCCGCCGCGCAGGCCGCCAGCAGAAATGCCAGGGACCGAAGTCGTTGCAGCATGGCTCCCTTGGGCTTGCGTCTTCGCGGTCGGCCATGCTATCGAGCCGGCATGGACCATCTAACATCCGGCGATGCTCGCGGCCCCATCACGTCCCTGCCCGTCCTGCCACCAGGCCATGCAGGTGCACGTGCTGCCCGCCGTCTACGACGGCAAGGTGGAGCTCGACTTCTGCTTCACCTGCCAGGGCATCTGGTTCGACCACCTGGAGAACCTCAAGCTGGCGCCCGAGGCCATCGCGACGCTGTTCAAGCAGATACACCGTCACCGCGACGACGCCCGCACGCCGTTCGCCGAGCGGCTGAGCTGCCCGCAATGCCAGGGCCGGCTGGTGCAGGGTTTCGACATCGTGCGCAGCGGCCGCTACATCACGCACCGCTGCGAGCACCGGCATGGCCGCTTCAGCAGCTTCGCGTCCTTCATGATCGAGAAGGGCTTCGTGCGCCAGCTCACCAGGCCCGAGATCGCCGACATCGCGACCAAGGTCGGCGTCATCCATTGCAGCAGCTGCGGCGCGCCGGTGGACCTGCGCAAGGAAGACGCCTGCTCGCACTGCCGCTCGGCGCTGTCGCTGCTGGACCCGCAGGCCGTGGAGCGGGCGCTGCAGCACTATGCCAAGGCGGTGCCCCGCCCCGCATCCAGCAGCGAGGACTTGGCCGACGCCCTCGTCGCGATGGCGCGGGCGCGTTCGCGCGCGCAACGGGAGAGCCCCAGGGCGGCCCTCCCCGGTGTCGTGGGCGCCGTCCTGACGGTGGACCTGGTCAGCGCCGGCCTGGGCTTTCTGGGCGGCCTGTGGGAGGACTGAAGCCGCCGGCCCCGGCGACTGCGATGATGCGGGACCGCCCTTTGGCCCGACTCCGATCCCGATGAGCAAGCACCTCCTCCTTCCCCTCGTTGCCGCCCTCGCAGCGGCGCCTGCCGCGCAAGCCGCTCCCGAGCTGGAAACCGTCGTCGAAGGCCTGAAGACCCCTTGGGCGCTGGCCTTCCTGCCCGACGGCCAGTTCCTCGTCACCGAGCGCGACGGCACGATGCGCACCGCCAAGGCCGGCGGCAAGCCCAGCGCGCCCATCCAGGGTGTGCCGGCCGTCGACGCCGTCGGCCAGGGCGGCCTGCTGGACGTGCAGCTGGACAGCGACTTCGCCCGCAACCGCACGATCTACTTCTGTTTTGCCGAGCCCAGCGCCGACAAGAAGACCAACGGCACCGCGCTGGCTCGCGCCCGGCTGAGCGAGGACCTGAAGCGCCTGACGGACGTGAAGGTCATCTTCAGCCAGCAGCCCAAGATGGACAGCAAGCTGCACTTCGGCTGCCGCATCGCCGAGGCGCCGGACGGCAAGCTCTTCCTGAGCATGGGCGAGCGCTACAAGGGCATGCAGAGCGCGCAGACACTGGACAACCACCTCGGCAAGATCGTTCGCGTGGGCAAGGACGGCAGCGTGCCGGCCGACAACCCCTTCGCGAACACACCCGGCGCCCTGCCCGAGATCTGGAGCTACGGCCACCGCAACTCGCAGGGCCTGATCATCGATGCGCAGGGCCGCCTCTGGGAGCATGAGCATGGCCCGCAGGGCGGCGACGAACTCAACCTCATCGCGCCCAAGCTGAACTACGGCTGGCCCGTCATCACCTATGGCGAGAACTACGGTGGCGGCAAGATCGGCGAGGGCATTGCCGCCAAGGCCGGCATGGAGCAGCCCGTCGTCAAGTGGGTGCCGTCCATCGCGCCTTCGGGCCTGGTGCGGCTGAAGAGCGCCAGGTACGGCGCGGCCTGGCAGGGCAACTTCTTCATCGGCTCGCTGAAGTTCGGCTACCTGGAGCGCGTGAAGCTGGACGCCGACAACCGCCCCGTCGAGCAGGAGAAGCTCTTCCCCGACACCGGCCGCATGCGCGATGTGCGCGAGGGCCCGGACGGGCTGCTCTACCTTGTGCTGGAGACGGCCGGGCGCATCGTGCGCGTGAAGCCGGCGCCCTGAGGCGCCGCGGGGCGACAGGTGGCCTCAGCCGCCGCGGCGCTGCAGCTCATACTCGCGCAGCGAGCGCAGCAGCGCCTGCTGACGCGCGCCGGGCGGCAGCTGACGGGCCACCTGCTCGAAGCGGCCGACATTGCCGGCGTTCAGAAAGGGGCTCACGTTCTCGGCCACCGACTGCGCGGCCTGCCAGCCGCCGGTGTGCACGAGGCCGACGAACATGTCGTCGTAGCCGCTGGACAGGCCCAGCTGCTGCCATTGCCGCAGCACCGGGTAGGCCTTGGCGAGCAACACGGCGTCATAGCTCTTGCCCAGGGCCGTCACGGCAGCGGACACCGTCTCGGCCGAGGGCGGCAGCCGGGCCGCCAGCGCAAGCGCGGCGGCCTGCACATGCCCGTCCGGGAAGGCCAGCAGCTCGCGCACGGCCGCCACCTGCTCGGCCGAGCTGCCCTGAGCGGCGAGGCGCTCCAGCTGCTGGAGGAGCCCAGCGACGACCTCGAAGTGCTCGTCCATGCCGTCGCGGCTGCTGACGCGGCAGCTGTTGGCCGCGTAGCACTGCTGCAGCGCCCGCAGCGCCTGCGCCGGCGGCAAGGCGGCAAGGGCGGCCGCCGAGGCCGCCCCGGCCGCCACGGCGCTGGCCGCGCCGTCCCCGGATGACAAGGGCGGGCTCGCCGGCAAGGCCGTCGTGGGCGGCGCCGCGACGGGCGCCGCCGCGGGCGCGACGGCCGCCTCGTCGCGCGTGCCCCACCACAGGGCTACGCCCAGGATGGCGGCGAGTGTCAGCGCGGGAACCGCCTTCATCACCGCTCAGGGCTGCAGCGCCAGGAAGGTCGCCGCCGGCCAGCGGTTGCCGCGGCAGTAGGCCGCGTTGCCGGAGCGCGCCAGGCAGGCGTTGACGAGGCCGGTGCCGAAGGGCCCGTACACATCGGTCTCGGCTACGCCGTCGCGCATCACCGTCTCGGTGCAGTGGAAGCGGTGGTCCAGCGACCGCGCCGCGCCGCGCGGGCAGTCACCGTTGCCGGTGGCGGCCTGTGCCAGCGCCTTGCTCCAGATCGGCATCGTGACGGCCACGCCGTCCACGACGGTCGGCCGGTTCGCCGTGCAGACCGCGCCGCCGCCAGCGTCGGCGCAGGCCCGCGTGCTGGCCGCGGTGAAGGGGCCATAGGTCTGGCTGGCGCTCATGCATTGGCGCAGGTGCTGGTCGTAGCGCGTGCCGTTCGGGCAATGGGCATGCTTGGCCGCGGAGGGCGCCGTCGTCGGCACGGCCCAGTTGGCCAGCGTGGAGGCGGGGTAGAGGTTGCCGGCAAAGATCCAGCCCTCGCGCAGCACGCCATCGGTATGCGTGTACTCGACGCGGTAGTAGAGGTTGTTTGCCGACGCCGTGCCGAAGACCTCCTTGACCTGAACGGCGGTGTTGGCCGTGATCGCCACCAGCAGGGCGCCGCCCGGCGTGGCGCGCATGTTCAGGTTGGGCACGACCTTGACCCAGTCGCCGGCATAGGCGATGGTGCCCGCCCCGGTGGGTGCCGCGCCGACGGCCAGCGCAGCCTGCGTGGCCGCGGTGCCGGCGTCGATCCAGCCGTCGGTCAGCACGCCGTTGACTAGGGCTCGGATGCGGTACAGGCGCGTCTGCTGCTGCGCGCCCACCACCATGAAGTCCAGCACCTGGTAGGTGCCGGCCGCGGCCTGGCCCAGCACCATGCCGTTGGGGGCGGAGCGCAGGTCCAGCGGCTGCAGCGTGGCGATGGCGCTGGCCAGCGACTGCAGGCCCGGCACCTGGGCGCGGCAGAGCTGGTGGCGGTTGTGGTCTATGCGCGGGAAGCCCGAGGTCTGCGCGACGTAGACGGGCGTGATGCTGGCGTCGTCGAAGCTCGCGCGGCCGGCCAGACAGGCGGCGTCACGCACGTCGTCCACGCATTCCAGCGTGCCGCCATTCAGCACGCAGGCGGCGCTGCCCACCTGCAGCAGCTTGCCGGGCTGGACGCTGCCGCCCGTGGGCACGGGGCAGGACGGGCCGTCATCCATCAGGCAGGCCACGTCGATGGCGGCGGCCTTGGTGAGGTCCGCCACGTCGGCCAGCCACAGGCGGTTGTCGTAGTTGTCGCGGTAGCCGTTGTCCTTGGCGACGTTGGCATCGGCCGCGTTCTGCCAGCGGCAGACCTTGGTGGGGCCGCCGTTGTAGGCCGACCAGGCCGAGCGCGCGCGGCCGCGCCAGTACTCGTCGACCTGGGCCGTCGTGCCGGTGGGCGCGGTCACGCCGCCCAGGCAGGCGGCAGGTGCAGACTCCCACGCGGCGTAGTAGATGTCGATCGCGTAGGTGAAGTTCTGCATCATGTTCCAGCCCTTGCCTTCCTGGAGCTGGACGAAGTGGTAGCGGTCGTCGACCTGCATCATCCCGTGGCCATGGCCGCTGTCGCCGCGCATCATCTTCAGCAGATACGGCTCGCCCGCGGCGAGCTGGGCGTCGCGGTAATGGGACCAGAAGGTCTCCTGGCGCAGCGTCGCGTAGGTGCCGCGCTGGAAGGCCTCCAGCTCACGCGCCGACACGGCGGGCTTGCGCGAGCGCAGGTAGCGCTCGCTCGCGTCGCGGATGACCGGGTACATGGTCTGCATGTAGCGCTTGCGCTCGTCGACAAGGCTGGCCGCGCCGTCGTTGAAGATGGTGCCGGCGTAGTTGCCGCGCACGAAACTGTCCGGGCCGAAGGCCGAGGCGTCGCAGCCCGAGGGCGCGCGGCCGTGGGTCCAGGCGCCGCCGACCTTGTTGGTGCAGGCCCAGTCGTTGGGCGTGGCGGTGTAGCCGGCCTGGGCGCTGCCGGCCAGGCCCAGGCACAGCGTGGCGAAGAAGGCGAGTCGTTTCATGGGAAGCCTCAAGGTCAGATCGAACGGCGGCGGGCAATGCCCGCGACGGCGGCCAGGCCGGCCAGCAGCAACATGACGCTGCCGGGTTCCGGCACGGCGGCCACGTCGCCCACGCGCACGGCCCAGGCCTGGCCCAGGGTGTCGGTGGCGAGCTGGTCCTGGGCGCCCATGCCCATGAAGAAGGCCAGGCCCCAGCCGGGCTCGCCGGCCGTACCCGTCCAGAACACCGGGCCGACGGCGTTGCGCGGGTCGGCAAGCCCGCTGAAGCTGCCTGTGTTCCTGAGGCCGGCCGCGGAGTTGCCGAGGCCGGCGTAGTAGAGGTTGCCAAGCTCGCTGTTCCTGCCGGCGTTGTTGAGGCCCACATCGGTCGAGCCGTCATCCGCGTAGTCGAACTGCAGGCTCACGCCGTTGACCGGCAGGACCGTGGGCAGGCGCCAGTCGTCGAAGCCGCCGAAGCTCAGCGAAGCCGCCCATTGCATCGCATCGGCCTGGGTCCGCAGGCCGCCCAGGCCGGCGTCCGTGATCCAGGTCAGGTTGGTGGCGGTGTCGTAGACCATGCTGCCGTTGGCGCGCAGCTGGAGTTCGGCCCGGGCCGCCCCTCCGATCAACAGGCCCGTCAGGGCGAGGGTGGCGAGCAGCTTGTTCTTGAACGGGATCATGGCGGGTGCGACGGCGTCGCGGAGCTGAGGCGGGTCGCATGGTCTGCAAACCGGCCGAGCCAGCGTCAGCGGGTTAGTCCGCAACCTTGCTGCCAATTCGAGCGGGCCGCATAACCACCGGGTATGCGCCATCGCGCCATGCACCGCCGGGCTGTCCTGGCGTGGGCGGGACAATCGGGCCCTCGCCCCGCCAACCCCCTTGTTCGCGGGGGTCATCGACCTCCGCGCCCCCCACAGCATGCCTCTTTCCGACTGGCTCTCGCCCGCCCAGCTCTTCGGCTACGTCGCCTTCGTGCTGGGCGTCGGCTGCTTCCTGCAGACCGACGACCGACGCTTCAAGCTCTTCATGACCGGCGAATGCGTCGCCTACGTCGCGCACTTCGCGCTGCTGGGCAACCCGACGGCGGTGGCGAGTTCGCTGCTGTCCATGCTGCGCTCGGTGCTGTCGCTGCACACGCGCTCGCGCTGGGTGGCGGTGGGCGTGATCGCTGCCAACATCGGTTTCGGCCTGGCGATCGCAACCAGGCCCAGCGACTGGCTGCCACTGACGGCCTCCTGCCTGGGCACCCTCGCCCTCTTCACGCTGCAGGGCATTCCGATGCGTCTGCTGATGCTGTGCGGCACCGGGCTGTGGATCGCCAACAACCTGATCGCCGGCTCCATCGGCGGCACGGCGCTGGAGGTGGTCGTCGCGGCAGTGAACCTGGCGACCATCGTGCGCATGGCGCGTGCCGGCCGGCGCGCGGCGCTCAGCGATTCGCCGAGTAGTTGACCGGCAGCCAGTCGTAGCCCTTGCCGTCGGCGCGAAGCCGGCCGATGCCGGGGAAGCTGACATGCGCGACGGCGACGTAGTAGCCGCCCTGGGCCGCCGCGGCGTAGGCCTTCTCGCGCGCAGGCGCTGCGGCCTTGGGGTCGGTGTCGAACTGGATGGTCACCGCGGGCTCCTTGAACTGCACCGCGGCCACGTGCATCAGGTCGCCCCAGAACATCATCTTCTGGCCCTTGCTCTCGGCCACGTAGTTGCTGTGGCCGGGCGTGTGGCCATAGGCCGGGAAGGCCTTGACGCCCGGCACGATCTCGACGCCGTCCGCGCTGCCGTCGAACGGCTTGAAGCGCCCCGTGTCGGCAAAGGCCTTGACGATGGCGGCGGTGGACTTGGCGCCATCGCTCTTGGCCACCTTCTCGGGCGCGAGCCAGAAGTCGGCATCGCGCTTGTCCAGACGCAGCATGGCGTTGGGGAAGGCGGCAGCGCCGCCGATGTGGTCGCCGTGCATGTGCGTGATGACGACCTCGTCGACCTGCTCAGGCGCATAGCCCGAGGCCTTGAGGTTGGCCAGCACGCGGCCGGCCGTGGGGCCGAACAGGCCGGCCGCCCCGGTGTCCACCAGCACGATCTTGGCGCCGGTGTTGATCAGGTAGGCATTGACCGAGGTTTCCAGCGGCAGGCCCAGGTAGGCATGCTGCAGCGCGCGCAGTGTGTTGGGCACGGGCTGCTGCAGCAACTTGTCCACGGCCAGGTCCAGCGTGCCGTCGGACAGGGCCGTGATCTCGAAGTCGCCCAGCTGCAGGCGGTACCAGCCGGGCGCCTGGCCCTTGAGCTGCGGGCCGGCGGCGAGGGCCGGCGCGGCGCCCAGGCCAAGACCGAGGGCGAAGGCAAGGGCGGCGGTAAGCGGGCGACGGGGCATCGTGGGTCTCCGGGGGGTGGAAGGAAGACGGCGCAGGATACCGGCGCCCCGGCATCCCCGCAGCCCCTCGGGGATGGCTGTCTGCCCGCTGGACAGCGCCGGCGGCAGCGACTGACTGGAATCCGGACAATGCCGGCCCCGCGGACGCCGAAACCGCGGGTTAGCTCGCAAGGGTTTGTCTGGGGTTCGCCCCATGTTGGCGCGGGCACGGCTTTTGCGCTTTGGGGGGCTGGCACCCAAGACAACAAACCAGGAGACAAGCCATGCCCCGACGCCATCCGGCGCGCTCGCGTCTGCATTTCGCCATCCTCGCCGCCCTCGGCACGGCCGCCGCGCTGCCCGCGGCCGCCCAGACCGGCCCCGCGGCCGAGCCTGCGGTGACGACGCTGGACGTCGTCAAGGTCACGGCGCGCAAGCGCGAGGAGACGTTGCAGGACGTGCCGGTCGCCGTGACGGCGCTGACGGGCGAGCAACTCGACAAGCTCGCCATCAAGGACCTCGGCGACCTGCAGGGCCAGGTGCCCAACCTGACCATCTACGCCGCGCGCGGCAGCAACACGACCATCACGACCTTCATCCGCGGCGTCGGCCAGGCCGACCCGCTGTGGGGCGTGGACCCCGGCGTGGGCATCTACTTCGACGACGTCTACATCGCCCGTCCGCAGGGCGCGCTGCTGGATGTCTACGACGTTCAGCGCGTCGAGGTGCTGCGCGGCCCGCAGGGCACGCTGTACGGCAAGAACACCATAGGCGGCGCCGTGAAGTACGTGTCCAAGCCGCTGCCGCAGCAGACTGAAGGGCAGGTGACGCTGGCCGTCGGCAACTACGGCCAGGTGACCGCCAAGGGTGCCGTCGGCACGGCCGTCGACGATGGCCAGTTCCGCTTGCGCCTCGCCGGCGCCAGCCTGAACCGCGACGGCTACGGCCGGGACCTGACCGACGGCAGCCCCGTCAGCGACCAGAACACGACCAGCGGCCGCGTATCCATGGGCTGGTTCCCGACGGGTTCGAACTTCAGCGCCCAGGTCTCGGCCGACCGCACGCGCGACAACTCGCACATGCGCGGCTTCCAGCGCCTGAACGTCAACCCCTCGGACCCGGCCAAGACGCCGCCCATGGCCAGCCGCTACGACATCGCCAGCGGCATGCCCAACGCCAACTACACGAACAGCGCGGGCGAGTCGCTGACGCTGAACTGGGGCGCCAGCGCCGACTGGAGCCTGAAGTACATCCTGGCTCACCGCAAGTCCGACACCGACACCAGCATCGATTTCGACGGCCTGCCCGCCAAGATCGCCGACGTGCGTGCCGAGTACCACGACAGCTCGCAGAGCCACGAGCTGCAGGCCATCTACGAGGGCCAGAACAGCTCTGGCGTCGTCGGGCTGTACTACTTCGACGGCCGCGCCGGCGGCACGGTGCGCAACAACTTCTTCAACCTGCTGTTCGGCACCACCAACGGCACGGTCTACACCAAGGGCAAGGCCGTCTTCGGCGACTGGAGCTGGCGACTGACGCCGCAGTTCAGCGTCAGCACCGGCCTGCGCTACACCGACGAATCCAAGCGCGCGCGCGTGCTGAACCTGGGCTTCCCGAACGCCAACTTCGGGCCCACGCCCATCTCCGTCGCGGCCGACTTCGACAAGACCCGTTCCGTCACCAACACCTCGCCGCGCCTGTCCCTCGAATACAAGGCCAGCGACGAGGTCAAGCTCTACACGACGGCGTCGCGCGGCTTCAAGAGCGGCGGCTACAACATCCGCGCCCAGGCCGTGGCCGTGCCGCGCTCGGCCGAGCCCTTCCAGGACGAGAAGCTGGACTCGCTGGAGGTCGGTGCCAAGATGGTGCTGGACGGCGGCCGCCTGGAGCTGAACACGGCGCTGTTCTATAACAAGTACAAGAACGTGCAGCTGTCGGTGTTCACGTCCTATACCGACGCCAACGGCCAACCCGCCTTCTTCGGCGACTTCACGAACGCTGGCAAGGCCACCGTCAGCGGCGCCGAGCTCGAATTCCTGTGGCGTCCCACCACCGACTGGCGCATCAGCGGCAACCTGGCAGCGATCAACGCCAAGTACGACGAGTACATCGAGCGCGGCGTCAACGTCGCGGCCGACAAGAAGTTCTCCAACACGCCCAAGTTCCAGGCCGGCCTGAACATCGAGCACAGCGCCAGGCTGTCGATGGGCACGCTGCGCTCGCGCCTGGGGCTGTCCTACCGCACCAAGGTCTACCCGACGACGGACCTCGCCGAAGCCCTGGCGCAGAACACCTACACGCTGGTCAACGCCGGCCTGATCTGGGAGAAGGACAGCAAGCTGAGCTTCTTCCTGCAGGGCAGCAACCTGACCGACAAGGCCTACAAGACCGACGGCTACAACATCGCCGCCCTGGGCGTGCTGGACGCCTTCTACGGCGCGCCGCGCACGGTCACGATAGGTGGGACGTACAAGTTCTGAGCCGCGACCGAGGACAGGCCCTGCAGACCGTCCGACGCGCAGCGACGGACGGCGACCTGCAGGGAGCCGGCATGAATGAGGCCTCGCTGAAACCCTGGGGCTTCGCGGGCGGGCCGGCGCGTTACATTGCGCCGGCCATGCCGCTGTCCAAGAACCAGACACCCGTCGCGCTCGACATCCCCCAGGACGTCGACGGCCTGCTGCGCCTGGCCGCGCGCTCGATGTTCGACGTGCTGGCCCGTTCGGCGGAGGGCATGTTCGTCATCGACCGCAGCCACCACATCGTCTGGATCAGCGACGGCTACAAGCGCTTCCTGCCCGCGCTTGGCTTCGCCGACGAGCGCGAGTTCGTGGGCAAGCGTGTGGAGGACGTGGTGCCCAACACGCAGATGCTGCAGGTGCTGGAGACCGGAAAGCCCGTCCTCGTGGACCTGCTGACCAACAAGGCCGGCACCTTCCTGGTGAGCCGCCTGCCGCTGCGCAACGACGCCGGCGAGGTCATCGGCGCGCTGGGTCTGGTGCTGCTGGACCACCCCGAGACGACGATGCAGCCGCTGATCACCAAGTTCGCGCGGCTGCAGCAGGAGCTGGAGGACACGCGGCGCCAGCTGGCCGCGCAGCGCCGGCCCAAGTACACCATCGCCAGCTTCATCGGCGCCAGCGCTGCGGCACTCGAAGTGAAGCGCCAGGCGCGCCGCGTCGCGCAGACCGACTCCACCGTGCTGCTGCTGGGCGAGACCGGCACCGGCAAGGAGCTGATGGCGCATGCCATCCACTCCGCATCGCGGCGCGCGCACCGGCCGCTGGTCAGCGTCAACATCGCCGCCGTGCCCGAAACGCTGCTGGAAGCCGAGTTCTTCGGCGTGGCACCCGGCGCCTACACCGGCGCCGACCGCAAGGGCCGCGACGGCAAGTTCAGATTGGCCGACGGCGGCACGCTGTTCCTCGACGAGATCGGCGACATGCCGCTGGCGCTGCAGAGCAAGCTGCTGCGCGTCCTGCAGGAGCAGGAGGTGGAGCCGATTGGCAGCAACACCGTCATGCGCGTGGACGTGCGCGTCATCGCCGCGACCAGCCGCGACCTCGCTGCGATGGTCGCCGCGGGCCAGTTCCGCGCCGACCTCTACTACCGCCTGAACGTGCTGCCCATCCGCGTGCCGGCGCTGCGCGAGCGGCTGGACGACATCGAGGCGCTGGCCGAGGCGCTGGGCGAGGACATCGCCCGCCGCAGCGGCATGCCGCAGAAGCTGCTCAGCCCAGACGCCATCGAATGGCTGATGCAGCAGGCTTGGCCCGGCAACATCCGCGAGCTGCGCAACACGCTGGAGCAGGTCAGCCTGATGAGCGACGACATGCAGCTGACGGCGGCGCATTTCCAGGGCGGCGCGGCGCTGCCGGCCGCGGCCGAGGCTCCCGCGCCCGCCCCCCCGCGTCCCACGGCATCCACCATGGCCACGGCCCAGGCCGTGGCGCCGCTGCCCGAGCTGATCGAGGCGCTTGAACGCGACGCCATTGCCCGCGCGCTGCAGGCAACGAATGGCAACCGCATGGCAGCCGCCCGACTGCTGCAGATCTCGCGAGCCTCGCTGTACGAAAGGTTGGCGCGCTGGCCGGAGCTGGAAGTCCAGGTTTCAGGCAACGCCTGAATTCCGGACACTGCACGGGTCCATAACGCCTCAAAACCTGGGGGCAACCCGGACGAAATCCGCCTCCGGCGCCACTTCCCCGCCGGGCACGGCCCTTGCAAAAAGGGAAGACAGCGTCTGCCGACAGAGCAGATGACAACGAACCACAGGAGACAAGCCCCATGCGCCCCACCATGCGCCGCTTTGCCCTCGCCGCCGCACTCGTGCTGCCCGGTATCGCGCCGGCCGCCGGCAACGAGATCCGCATCGCCCATGTCTACAGCAAGACCGGCCCGCTGGAGGCCTATGGCAAGCAGACGCAGATCGGCCTGATGATGGGCCTGGACTACGCGACCGGCGGCACCATGACCGTCGCGGGCAAGAAGCTGGTCGTCATCGAGAAGGACGACCAGGGCAAGCCCGACGTGGGCAAGAGCCTGCTGGCCGCCGCCTATGGCGACGACAAGGCCGACATCGCCGTCGGGCCCTCGTCCTCCGGCGTTGCACTGGCCATGCTGCCGGTGGCCGAGGAGTACAAGAAGATCCTGCTGGTGGAGCCGGCCGTGGCCGACTCCATCACCGGCGACAAGTGGAACAAGTACATCTTCCGCACCGGCCGCAACTCGTCGCAGGACGCCATCGGCAACGCCGTCGCGTCCGACATCCCGGGCCTCAGCATCGGCATCCTGGCCCAGGACTACGCCTTCGGCCGCGACGCCGTGAAGGCCTACAAGGAAGCGCTGAAGAAAGCCAAGATCGTCCACGAGGAATACCTGCCCACGGCGACGACGGACTTCACCGCTGGCATCCAGCGCCTGGTGGACGCACTGAAGGACAGGCCCGGGCCCAAGGTCATCGGCGTCGTCTGGGCCGGCGGCACGCCGCCCTTCGGTGCGCTGGCCGCGCTGGACCTGCAAAAGCGCTACGGCATCGCCGTGGGCTCGGGCGGCAACATCCTGCCGGCCATGACGGCCTACAAGCAGTTCCCCGGCATGGAGGGCGCGACCTACTACTACTTCGGCATCCCGAAGAACCCGGTCAACGAATGGCTGGTGGCCAACCACTACAAGCAATACAAGCAGCCGCCCGACTTCTTCACGGCCGGCGGCATGAGCGCGGCCATCGCCCTCGTCGAGGCGTTGAAGAGGACCAACGGCGACACGGCGACCAACAAGCTCATCAAGACCATGGAGGGCATGAGCTTCGAGACGCCCAAGGGCAAGATGACCTTCCGGCCCGAAGACCACCAGGCCATGCAGTCCATGTACCACTTCCGCATCAAGGCGGACCCGGCCTTCCCCTGGGGCGTGCCGGAGCTGGTGCGGGAGATCAAGCCCGAGGAAATGAACGTGCCCATCCGCAACAAGCGTTGATGGCGGACGACGGCCCGTGCTCGAGACAAAGAACCTGACGATACGCTTCGGCGGCCATGTGGCCGTCGACGGCGTGTCCTGCGCCTTCCAGCCCGGCACGCTGACGGCCATCGTGGGCCCCAACGGCGCTGGCAAGACGACCTACTTCAACCTGATCTCGGGCCAGCTGCCCGCGAGCAGCGGCGAGGTCTGGCTGGACGGCGAGAACCTGACGGGCCAGCCCGCGCCGCTGCGTACGCGCCGCGGCCTCGGCCGGGCCTTCCAGCTGACGCAGCTGTTCGCCCACCTGACGGTGCTGGAGAACGTACGGCTGGCCGTGCAGGCACGCCACGGCAAGGGGCTGCGCATGCTGTCGGTGTGGCTGTCGCACCGCGAGCTGATAGCCGAGGCGCGGGCCATCCTGGAGCGCGTGCGCCTGGCTTCGCGCGCCGACGACCTCGCCGCCAGCCTGCCGCATGGCGACCAGCGCAAGCTGGAGGTGGCGATGCTGATCGCGCTTGCACCGAAGGTCTATCTGTTCGACGAGCCGACGGCCGGCATGAGCGTGGACGAGGTCCCAGTCGTGCTGGACCTGATCCGCGCGCTGAAGGCGGAGAAGAAGCACACGCTGCTGCTCGTGGAGCACAAGATGGACGTCGTGCGCGAGCTGGCCGACCGCATCATCGTGCTGCACCAGGGCAAGCTTGTCGCCGATGGCGACCCCGCCACCGTCATCGCCTCGCCCATCGTGCAAGAGGCCTACCTCGGGGTCGCGGCATGAACCTGCTGACGTTGAAAGGCGTTCATACGCACGTCGGGGCGTATCACATCCTTCACGGCGTGGACCTCGAAGTGCCGATCGGCCAGGTGACCATGCTGCTGGGCCGCAACGGCGCAGGCAAGACCAGCACGCTGCGCACGCTGATGGGCCTGTGGACGGCCAGCGCCGGTGCGGTCTCGTTCAAGGGCGAGGACATCACCAAGCTCGCCACGCCCGACATCGCGGCGCAGGGCATCGCCTACGTGCCCGAGACCATGGGTATCTTCGGCGAGCTCAGCGTTGCGGAGAACCTGCTGCTGGCGGCCCGCGGCGCCAAGCGCATCGTCGACCTCGACGCCAAGCGCCTGGACTGGCTGTTCGGACTCTTCCCTGCGCTGAAGACCTTCTGGACCCACCCGGCCGGCAAGCTCAGCGGCGGGCAGAAGCAGATGCTGGCCGTCGCCCGCGCCATGATTGAGCCGCGCGAACTGCTGGTCATCGACGAGCCCAGCAAGGGGCTGGCCCCGGCCATCGTGCAGAACCTCATCACCGCGCTGCGCGAACTGAAGGGCACGCGGACGACGGTCCTGCTCGTCGAGCAGAACTTCCGCGTCGCCACCGAACTGGGCGACAGCGTGGCCGTCATGGACGACGGCCGCATCGTGCACCGCGGCGCGATGCGCGAGCTGATCGAAGACTCCGGCCTGCAGCAGCGCCTGCTGGGCCTCTCGCTGGCGGCCCACCAATGAAGCTCGACCCCCGCCCTCTTGCCCTGCTCGCCGCGCTGATGCTGCTGGCGTTGCCGCTGACCGGCAGCGCCAGCACCTGGCTCAACCTGACGCTGGCCGGCGTGGCCATGGGCCTCATCATCTTCGTCATCGCCTCGGGCCTGACGCTGGTCTTCGGACTGATGGACGTACTGAACTTCGGCCACGGCGTCTTCATCGCGCTGGGCGCCTTCATGGCGACCACCGTGCTGGCCGCATTGGCGCCCTGGACCGGCAGCCCCGACGTACTGGCCAACCTCGCCGCACTGGCCGCCGCCTGCCTCGCCGGCATGGGCATCGCGGCGGCCGTGGGCGTCGTGTTCGAGCGCGTGCTGGTGCGGCCCGTCTACGGCCAGCACCTGAAGCAGATCCTCATCACGATGGGCGGCATGATCATCGGCGAGGAGCTGATCAAGGCCAGCTGGGGCGCGCAGCTGATCCCGCTGCCGCTTCCCGACGCGCTGCGCGGCATCTTCCTGATCGGTGACGTGGCGGTGGAGAAGTTCCGCGTGCTGGCCATGGTCATCGGCCTCGTCGTACTGGTCGCGCTGCTGCTGGTGCTGAACCGCACCAAGATCGGCCTCCTGATCCGCGCCGGCGTGCAGGACCGCGAGATGGTGGAGGCGCTGGGCTACCGCATCAAGCGCCTCTTCGTCGGCGTCTTCGTCGCCGGCTCAGCGCTCGCGGGTCTGGGCGGCGTGCTCTGGGGCCTGGTGCAGCAGGGCGTCACGCCGCAGATCGGCGCCCAGGTCAACCTGCTGCTCTTCATCGTCATCATCATCGGCGGCCTGGGCTCGACGATTGGCTGCCTGGTCGGCGCGCTGCTGGTGGGCCTGGTGGCCAATTACGTCGGCTTCCTGGCTCCGAAAGCGGCCCTCTTCTCCAACATCGGGCTGATGGTCGCCATTCTTCTCTGGCGCCCGCAAGGCCTCTACCCGGTGGGGGCGAAATGATGATCCGCACGCTGCTCTCCCACGACCTACCGCGCAGCCGCATCCTGGCCGCACTGTTGATCGCCTGTTTCGTCGGGCTGCTCGGCGCGCCCTTCATCTTCCCCGGCACGCAGGCGCTCAACGTCGCGGCCAAGATCCTGGTCTTCATCCTGCTCGTCGCCAGCTACGACCTGCTGCTGGGCTATACCGGCATCGTCAGCTTCGCGCACACCATGTTCGTCGGCATCGGCGCCTACGGCATCGCGATCGCGTCGACGCGGCTGGGGCCGGACTGGGCATCGCTGGGCATCGGCTTCGTCGCAGCACTTGCGCTGAGCGCCGTTCTGGCCCTGGCCGTGGGCCTGGCCAGCCTGCGCGTGAAGGCCATCTTCTTCGCGATGATCACGCTGGCCGTGGCCTCGGCCTTCATGACGCTGTGCTCGCAGCTCAGCGACTTCACGGGCGGCGAGGACGGGCTCAACTTCCAGCTGCCTGAAGCACTGCGCCCGTCCACCGAGTTCTTGGAGGAGCCGGTACTGGGCGTCATGCTCGACGGCCGGCTGCTGACCTACTACGGGCTCTTCGTCGCCGTCACGGCCCTCATCGTCGTGCTGCTGCGCATCGTCAACTCGCCATTCGGCCGCGTGCTGCAGGCCATACGCGAGAACGAGTTCCGCGCCGAGGCTATCGGCTACCGCCCCGTGGTCTACCGCACCGGCGCCAACGTCATCGCGGCGCTGCTGGCCTGCTGCGGCGGCGCGCTGCTCGCGCTGTGGCTGCGCTACACCGGCCCCGAGACGGCCATGAGCATGGAGATCATGCTGGACCTGCTGCTCATCGTCGTCATCGGCGGCATGGGCACGGTCTACGGCGCCGTCATCGGCAGCGTGCTCTTCATCGTCGCGCAGAACTATCTGCAGGCCCTGCTCAAGGGCGCGGGTTCGCTGGTCGACGGCGTGCCGGGCTTGAGCACGCTGGTCTCGCCGGACCGCTGGCTGCTGTGGCTGGGCCTGCTCTTCGTGCTGGCTGTCTACCACTTCCCGGGCGGCGTCGTCGGGCGGCTGAGGCTGGCGGCGTGGAAGCCTGGGAGGGCCGCCAAGTGATGCGCTCGCGCTATCTGACCTGCCTGGGTCGCGAGATCCACCTCACGGAATGGGGCGACGCGGGCGCACCGCCCGTCATCGCCTGGCATGGCCTGGCACGCAGCAGCCGCGACTTCGACGAATTTGCCGCTGCGCTCAGTGCCCGCTGGCATGTCGTCTGTCCCGACACGCTGGGCCGCGGCCTGTCGCAATGGGCCATAGATCCGACGCGCGAGTACTGCCTGGATTTCTACGTCGAGCAGGCCGAGGCGCTGATGGATCAGCTGGGCCTGCACAAGGTGCAATGGGTCGGGACCTCCATGGGTGGCGCCATCGGCACGCTGGGCGCGGCGACACGGCTGCGCGGCCGCATAAGGCGCCTGGTGCTGAACGACAACGGCCCCGAGCTGGCCGCGCCGGCGCTGGCCCGCATCAAGGCCTATGCCGGCCAGCCGCCCAGCTTCGCGACCGTGACCGAGCTGGAGCGCTACTTCCGTGAGATCTATGCGAGCTTTGGTCACCTGAGCGACGCGCAGTGGCACCACCTGACCGAGACCTCGCTGCGCCGCCTGCCCGACGGCCGCGTGACCACGCACTACGACCCCGCAATGGTGGCGCAGTTCGACCATCATCCCGATGACTACCTGCTGTGGAGTGCCTGGGACCAGCTGGACCTGCCGGTCCTGTGCCTGCGCGGCGAGGACTCCACGCTGCTGAGCGCCGAGACCGCCCAGGCCATGCGCGAGCGCGGGCCGCGGGCGGCCGTCGCCCTCATTCCCGGTTGCGGCCATGCACCCGCCTTGAACACGCCGGAGCAGATCGGCCTGATCGAACGTTTCCTCTCCGCCGACCAAACCCCGTGAATGCCCGTAAGCCAGTGTCATGCTTGAAGGCCTAGAGTCGCGCAGCTAACCCGGACGTCCATGAGCGAATACATCCTCGAGACCCAGGATCTGACCAAGGAGTTCAAAGGCTTCACGGCCGTGGATGCCGTGAACCTGCAGGTGCAGCGCGGCCACATCCATGCGCTGCTGGGCCCCAATGGCGCGGGCAAGACCACCTGCTTCAACCTGCTGACCAAGTTCCTGACGCCCACGCGCGGCCGCATCGTCTTCGCAGGCGCCGACATCACCGGCGAGACCTCGGCCCAGATCGCCCGCCGCGGCGTCATCCGCAGCTTCCAGATCTCGGCCGTATTCCCCCACCTGACGGTGCTGGAGAACGTGCGCATCGGCCTGCAGCCCTTCACCGGCACCAGCTTCCATTTCTGGAAGGGCCTCACGGGCCTGCAGACGCTGGACGCCAAGGTGCTGGCGCTGCTGGAGCTGGTGGACCTGCGCGACATGGCGACCACGCGCGCCGCAGACCTGCCCTATGGCCGCAAGCGCGCGCTGGAGATCGCGACGACCATGGCGATGGAGCCGCGGCTGATGCTGCTGGACGAGCCCACGCAAGGCATGGGCCACGAGGACGTGGACCGCGTGACCGCCCTCATCAAGCGCGTGGCCGAGGGGCGCACCGTGCTGATGGTGGAGCACAACATGAAGGTGGTGGCCAGCATCGCCGACCGCATCACCGTGCTGGCGCGCGGCGCCGTGCTGGCCGAGGGCGACTACGCAACGGTGTCCAAGCATCCGGCCGTGCTCGAGGCCTACATGGGCACCGAAGCCACCGAACTCCAAGGCGCGCACTGACATGGCCACGCCTGCACTGGAAATCACCGACCTCCACGCCTGGTACGGCGAGAGCCACATCCTGCATGGCATTTCCATGAGCGTGCAGCCGGGCCAGGTCGTCACGCTGCTGGGCCGCAACGGCGCCGGCCGAACGACGACGCTGCGCGCCATCATGGGCCTGACCGGCGCGCGCAAGGGTTCGATCAAGATCCATGGCGGCGAGGCCATCGCCCTCTCGCCCCACCGCGTCGCCCAGCTGGGCATCGGCTACTGCCCCGAGGAGCGTGGCATCTTCGCGTCGCTGACGGCCGAGGAGAACCTGCGCCTGCCGCCGCTGTTGAAGAGCCGGCGCGGCAAGGTCATGTCCGAAACCGAGATCTACGCGATGTTCCCCAATCTCGCGGAGCGTCGCCACAGCCCCGGCACGCGGCTGTCGGGCGGCGAGCAGCAGATGCTGGCCGTGGCGCGCATCCTGCGCACGGGCGCCGACATCCTGCTGCTTGACGAGATCTCCGAAGGCCTGGCCCCCGTCATCGTCCAGGCCCTGGCCCGCATGATCCGCGCGCTGAAGGCCCAGGGCTTCACCATCCTCATGGTCGAGCAGAACTTCCGCTTCGCCGCGCCCTTGGCCGACCATTTCATCGTCATCGAGCACGGCGAGGTCGTGCTGTCCTTCCCCGCAGCCGAACTGCCGGCCCACCAGGCCAAGATGGACGAGCTGCTCAGCGTCTAACCACCGGAGACCCCATGAAGAAGACCCTCATTGCCGCTTCCCTCGCCGCCTGCGGCCTCGCCGCCCAGGCGCAGATCTCGGGCGACGTCATCAAGATCGGCTTCCTGACCGACATGTCCAGCGTCTATGCGGACATCGACGGCGCCGGGGGCGTGGAGGCCATCAAGATGGCCATCGCCGACATGAAGGGCAACATCGGCGGCAAGAAGATCGAGTTCATCTTCGCCGACCACCAGAACAAGGCCGACATCGCCAACGCGAAGGCGCGCGAGTGGATCGATACGCAGGGCCTGGACCTGCTGATCGGCGGCACCAACTCGGGCGCCAACCTCGCGATGGCCACCGTCGCGGCCGAGAAGAAGAAGCCCTTCATCTCCATCGGCGCCGGCAGCTCGGCACTGACCAATGCCGCCTGCACGCCCTACACCATCCACTACGCCTACGACACCGTGGCGCTGGCCCGCGGCACGGTCAACCCAATGATCAAGGCCGGCGGCAAGAGCTGGTACTTCCTGACCGCCGACTATGCCTTCGGCGCCGCGCTGCAGGCCGACGCCACCGAGGTCATCAACAAGGCCGGCGGCAAGGTGGTGGGGGCCGTCAAGCACCCGCTCAACGCCAACGACTTCTCCTCCTTCCTGCTGCAGGCGCAGAGCAGCGGTGCGCAGATCCTGGGCCTGGCCAACGCCGGTGGTGACACCATCAATTCGGTCAAGGCGGCCAACGAGTTCGGCATCACCAAGAGCATGAAACTCGCCGGCCTGCTGATGTTCATCAACGACATCCACTCGCTGGGCCTGAAGACCGCCGAGGGCATGTACCTGACCGACTCCTGGTACTGGAACCAGAGCCCCGAGTCCCGCGCCTGGGCGCGCCGCTTCTTCGAGAAGATGAAGCGCATGCCCTCGTCGCTGCAGGCCGCCGACTACTCGGCCGTGATGCACTACCTGAAGGCCGTCGAGGCGATCAAGACCGACGACGCCGACAAGGTCATGGCCAAGATGAAGGACACGCCGATCAACGACTTCTACACCAAGGGCACCATCCGCAAGGAAGACGGCCGCGGCATCCACGACATGTTCCTGATGCAGGTCAAGTCGCCCAAGGAGTCCACCGAGCCCTGGGACTACTACAAGGTCGTCTCGCGCATCCCTGGCGCCGAGGCCTACACCGCCCTCGCGGACAGCAAGTGCCCGCTGGTGAAGAAGTGAAGTGATGCGTCCCCCCTCTACCGGCTTCGCCGGCCCCCTCAAGGGGGCGCACCCGATGGACCGGCAAAGCCGGATCCACGGGTACCGCTGGAGGGGTCTGGCGCGCTACGCGGCCCTCGGCAGCTGATCCTTGCAATCGCACGACTGACATGACCGAACTGTTCGGCATCCCACTACCCGCCCTGCTGGGCCAGCTGCTGCTGGGCCTGGTCAACGGCTCGTTCTACGCGATGCTGTCGCTGGGCCTGGCGGTGATCTTCGGCATGCTCAACATCATCAACTTCGCCCATGGGGCGCTGTACATGATGGGGGCCTTCTTCGCCTGGATGGGGCTGGAGTACCTTGGGCTGAACTACTGGGTCATGCTGGGCCTCGCGCCGCTCGCCGTGGGCCTGATCGGCATCGTCATCGAGCGCACCATGCTGCAGTGGCTCTACAAGCTGGACCACCTCTACGGCCTGCTGCTCACCTTCGGCATCACCCTCGTCATCGAGGGCGTGTTCCGCAGCTTCTACGGCGTCTCGGGCCAGCCCTATTCGGTGCCGGAGCAGCTCACGGGCGCCACCAACCTCGGCTTCATGATCCTGCCCAACTACCGCGGCTGGGTCGTCGTGGCGTCGCTGGTCGTTTGCTTCGCCGTCTGGGCGCTGATCGAGAAGACCTCGCTGGGCGCCAAGCTGCGCGCCGGCACCGAGAACCCCAAGCTGGTGCAGGCCTTCGGCATCAACGTCCCCGCCATGGTGACGCTGACCTATGCGGGCGGCGTGGCGCTGGCGGCCTTCGCCGGCGTGCTGGCCGCGCCCATCCTGCAGGTGTCGGCGCTGATGGGCAGCAACCTCATCATCGTGGTGTTCGCCGTCGTCGTCATCGGCGGCATGGGCTCCATCCTCGGCTCCATCCTGACCGGGCTGGGCCTGGGGCTGATCGAGGGGCTGACCAAGGTGTTCTACCCAGAGGCGTCCAACACGGTCGTCTTCGTCGTCATGGCCATCGTGCTGCTGGTGCGTCCGGCGGGCCTGTTCGGAAAAGAGCGATGAACAAGAAGCTCATCGACAGCAAGGTTCTCGGGTACGCCGCGCTCTTTGTCGGCATCGGCCTGCTGCCGCTGCTGGGCGCCTACCCCGTCTTCGTCATGAAGGTGCTTTGCTATGCGCTGTTCGCGTGCGCCTTCAACCTGCTGGTGGGCTTCACGGGCCTGCTGTCCTTCGGCCATGCGGCCTTCCTGGGCACGGCCGGCTATGTCTGCGGCCATGCGCTGAAGGTCTGGGGCCTGCCGACACCGGTGGGCCTGATCGCCGGCATGGCCGGTGCGGCCGCCGTGGGCCTGGTGTTCGGCCTGCTGGCCATCCGCCGCTCGGGCATCTACTTCTCGATGATCACGCTGGCGCTGGCGCAGATGCTGTACTTCTACTTCCTGCAGGCGCCCTTCACCGGAGGGGAAGACGGCCTGCAGTCCGTGCCACGTGGACACTTCCTGGGCCTGAACCTGGCGAACGACCTGACGCTGTTCTACGTCGTGCTCGGCATCTTCGTCGCCGCCTTCTGGCTGATCTACCGCATCGTCCACTCGCCTTTCGGCCAGGTGCTGACCTCCATCCGCGAAAACGAGGCCCGAGCCACCTCGCTGGGCTATGACACGGCGCGCTTCAAGCTGCTGGCCTTCGTGCTGTCGGCCGCGCTGGCGGGCCTGGCAGGCGCGACCAAGACGCTGGTGCTGGGCTTCGCGACGCTGACCGACGCGATCTGGACCACCTCCGGCCTCGTCATCCTGATGACGCTGGTGGGCGGCATGGGCACGCTGGTCGGGCCCATGGTGGGCGCGCTGGTCATCATCGCGCTGGAGAACAAGATCGGCGACCTCGGCAACCTGCTGGCCGACGTCACCGGCGTGGCCTGGTTCAACGGCCTGGGCGAATCGGTCAGCCTCGTCACCGGCCTGATCTTCATTGTCTGCGTGCTGGCCTTTCGCCGCGGCATCGTCGGCGAGGCCATGGCCATGCTGGAGCGGCGGCGCGCCTGAACGGGCGTGACAAACGACGCCGCCCACCCGCCATCGAAAGGCCTGCGTGCGGCGCGAGGCGCCCGGCGCGCGATGATGGGCACCCTTGACCTAGCACCACCGCCCCGACGATGAACGAGCTGTTGACCTGGACCCTGTCCGCCGCCGCCGCGGCCGTCGTGCTGTTGCTGCTCTGGCTGGGCCGCCGCCGCCGCCAGCGCGCCAGCGCCGATGCCGAGCGGCGCGAGGCCCAGCGCATCGCCCAGGAACGCGCCGAACACGCAGCGAGGCTGCAGCACGCCGAGCAGGAACGCCTCGCGGCCGAGCGGGCCCGCACCGGGCGCGAGGCAGCCGCCCGCCTCGAAGCCCAGGCGGCCCGCGAAGCCGCCGAAGCCGCCGAAGCTCGACGCCTGGTCCAGGAGGCCGAGACCCGGCGCCTTGCCGAACAGCATGCCCAAGCGGAACGACTGGCCCGCGAACAGGCGGCGCGGGAGGCGGCGGAGGCGGAGCGGCAGGAAACCGAACGCCTGCTGCGCGAAGCCGAGGCCCTGCGGCTGGCCGAGGCCGAGCGCGCAGCCGCCCAGCGCCTGGCCATGCAGCAGGCCGCCGAAGCCGCCGCCCGGGAGGCCTCCGCCCAGCAAGCCGCCGAAGCCGAGCGCCGCGCCGCGGCCGAGGCAGCCGCGGCCGCCGCCGCCCAGACCACGCGCGAGCTGCGCGCCGACGAAACCCTGGTCCTCATTGCCGACGACTCCAAGATCGTCCGCGTCAAGATCAGCCGCCTGCTGGCTGCGCAAGGCTACCGCGTCGCGCTGGCCGAGAGCGGCGAGCAGGCGCTGGAACTGATGGCCACCGAGCGTCCGCACGTGCTGATCACCGACGTCGAGATGCCCGGCATCGACGGCTTCGAGCTGACGCGCCAGGTGCGCGCCGGCGCCACGACGGCCCGGCTGCCCGTGCTGATGATCACCTCCTCGGACGACAAGCAGGACGAGGCCCGGGCCGCCGGCGTCACCCAGTTGCTGGGCAAGCCCTACTCGGAGGAGGCGCTGATCGCCGCCATCGAACACGCCCGCCAGGCCGTGCGGGTGCCCGCCTAGAACGCAGCTGCTCCTGGCGCCCCCCGCCGGACGCCGCTATGGTTGGGCCCGCCTACCACTTGCCGCCACCGGCGCGCCGCCGCGCACATGGAATTCCAACGCTTCACCGCCCCCGACGCAGCGGCCCTCGAGGCCAGCATTGCCGAGCACCAGGCCAGACTGGCGGCGGCGCAGCAAGCCGGCGACGCACTCGCCATCGTCGAGCACACAGCCGACCTCGGCACCCTGCTCAGCACCGCGCGCCGCGAGGATGAGGCACTGCAGCTGCTGCAGGCGCAACTCGATCCCGTTGAGTCATTCTCCAGCTCGGAGGTGGCCGGCTGGTTCTGGAACGCCTACGCCACGGCGCTGCAGTACAACGGCCAGCGCAGCCAGGCCGACACGGCCTTCGCCAAGGCGCTGGCACTGTCCCGCACCGGCGGCTGGCGACGCCTGCAGTCCTTCGTGCTGCAGCACTGGGGCCGCAACGGCGTCGAACAGGGCGACCTAGACGCGGCGCAAGAGAGGTTCGAGGAAGCGCTGGCCATACGCCGCGAGCTGAAGGACCCACGCACCGCCTCCACCGAGCACGCGCTGGCCGGCCTGGCCGAGCTGCGCGCGCAAGGGGCCGCGCGGCCCGCGACACCCTCGTCCCTTGAGCGCCATGTCTGCTGAAGAACACGCCTCAGCGCTGCTGCAAGGCAGCTGCCACTGCGGCGCCGTGCGCCTCACGCTGCCCGCCGCGCCGGACAAGGCGACGAAATGCAACTGCTCGCTGTGCCGCCGCCTGGGAGGCCTGTGGGCCTATTACGAGTTCGGCAGCGTGAAGGTGGAAGGCCACCCCGACCACACCACCGACTACGTCTGGGGCGACAAGACGCTGCGCACCCTGCGCTGCGTCCACTGCGGCTGCGTGACGCACTGGGAACCCCTCACACCCGAGGCTGGCGCCCGGCATGGCGTGAACCTCAACAACTTCGATCCGCGGCTGCTGGCGGCCGTGCAGGTGCGGCGGTTCGATGGAGCTGATTCGTGGACGTTCTTGGATTGAGTGCGGCTGCGAGGGATCTCCAAAGCTGACGCTCACCACGTCCATTGGCGGCGGCCCCCTGAAATCCGACGTTCAGCGTCCGCTTCAGTGCTTCCAATTCCACTCCGGGCCGCAGGCCTTCCTCACCCCCTCACCGCCCCCAGCAACCTGCCGATGAACTCATTCAAAGCCGGCCCGTTGTCTATCCAGCGCACCACCGCGACGACATCGTTCTCCCAGTCGATGTAGACGATGTTCTGGCCATTGCCGCGGAAGGTGACGCTACTCTCGGGCGCGGCCGGCAACGCCTTGCGGCCGGTATTGAGGAACCAGTTGCAGTAGCCGTACTCGGCATTGACCGGCCCCGGTGCGCGGGCCTTCGTGATCCAGTCGCGCGACACCAGCTGGCGGCCGTTCCACTCGCCCTGGCGCAGGAACAGATAGCCGAAGCGGGCCAGGTCCCAGGCGTCGATGAACATGCCGCCGCCCCAATGCCCGCCGCCGGAGACGGACTGCAGGCGCTGCCCGTCCAGTTCCACCCAGCTGTTGTCGTAGCCATGCCAGCGCCAGCGGCCGGATGCGCCTATGGGGTCCATGACCTGCTCGCGCAGCACCTCGGGCAGCGGCCGGCGCCAGACCTGCAGCGCGGCCAACGCCAGCACGTTGACGCGTACGTCGTTGTACTTGTAGTGCGTGCCCGGCGCATTCAGCGGGCGGTTGGGCCAGTCCTCGGGCGTCTTGCCCACCGGCCGATCGGCCCAGTCGGGCTTGCCCCACAGCGTGCCCTGCCAGTCGCTGGTCTGGCGCAGCAGGTGCTCCCAGGTGATCGGCGCGTTCTTGGGCGACGCGAACAGCTCCACGCCGGGAGGCATGTAGTCGACCGCACGGTCGTCGGTGCTGCGGATCAGGCCCTGCTGCCAGGCCAGCCCGACCACCGTGGACAAGAAGGTCTTGGTGATGCTGTGGCTCATGTCCACGCGCCGCGTGTCGCCCCATTCGGCCACTACCTTGCCGCGGCGGATGACCAGGCCATTGATGGGCGCACGCTCGCGCGTGAGCCCGATCTGCCCGCCGAAATACGGCTCGGCCTTGCCGAAGCTCTGGGCCAGGGCCAGCGCCTGGTCGCGCGGCGCCGGGTTGTCATGCGCCTGGGCGTAGGCCACGGCCTCGGCCAGCTTCGCGGCGTCCAGGCCCACAGCCGGGGGGTCGGCACGCTGCCAGTCGCCGCGGGGCGGGAAGTAGGCGGGCTCGGCCACGGCCAGGGTCCCCGCCAGCCACAGCGGAGCAAGGAGAAGAATTCGGCGGGTCGTGCTTGTCGGGCTCATGAGCCCATTGTGGCCAGCCGCCCCGCCCACTTGCGCGGGGTCAAACCCCGGGTGCTTGACCTTGCCATGATGGGAAGCTTGAAGATGCGCCTACCCTCCAGGAAACCGACCACGCCATGAGCACCGCCGCCGCCCCTTCCGCCCTGAACGACGTGACGCTGCAGGTCAGCGGCATGACCTGCGCCTCCTGCGTGCGCCGCGTCGAGAAGGCCTTGCAGGCCATTCCCGGCGTGCAGGCCGCCAGCGTCAACCTCGCCACCGAGAAGGCCTCGGTGAAGGCCTTGCCCAACGTGCCCATCGCGGCGCTGACGGCGGCGCTGGACAAGGCCGGCTACCCCGCCAGCGAGGTCCCGGCCACGGCCCCGCCGGCCGCTGAACCCACCGGCGGCCTGCCCGCCTGGTGGCCCGTCGCGGCCGGCGCGGTGCTGACGCTGCCGTTGCTGCTGCCCATGCTGCTGGGACCGCTCGGCATGGACGCGATGCTGCCCGGCTGGTGGCAGCTGCTGCTGGCCACGCCGGTGCAGTTCGTGCTTGGCGCGCGCTTCTACCGCGCTGGCTGGGGCGCACTGCGCGCGGGCAGCGGCAACATGGACCTTCTGGTGGCCCTGGGCACCTCGGCGGCCTATGGCCTGTCGGTCTACCTGCTGGTCAGCCACCCGGACCATGCCCACCTCTACTTCGAGGCCTCGGCCGCCGTCATCACGCTGGTGCTGCTGGGCAAGTGGCTGGAGCAGCGCGCCAAGCGCCAGACCACCGACGCCATCCGCGCGCTGAACGCGCTGCGGCCGACGACGGCCCGCGTGCTGCGCGGCGACGTGGAGATGGAGGTCCCGGTCACCGAGGTCCGCGTGGGCGACCTCGTCGCCGTGCGCCCCGGCGACCGCATCCCGGTGGACGGCGAGGTCGTCACGGGCCGCAGCCATGTGGACGAATCCCTCATCACCGGCGAGAGCCTGCCGGTGGCCAAGACGCCAGGCGAGCGCGTGACCGGCGGCGCCATCAACGCCGAGGGCGCGTTGACCGTGCGCACCACGGCCATAGGCGCGGAGACGGCTCTGGCCCGCATCATCCGCATGGTGGAGTCGGCCCAGGCGGCCAAGGCGCCCATACAGCGCATCGTCGACCGCGTCAGCGCCGTGTTCGTGCCTGTGGTGCTGGTCATCGCGGCGCTGACCTTCGCCGGTTGGTGGATGCACGCGGGCGATGCCGGGCAGGCCCTGGTCAACGCGGTGGCCGTCCTGGTCATCGCCTGCCCCTGTGCCTTGGGCCTGGCCACGCCCACCACGCTGATGGCCGGCACAGGCGTCGCGGCCCGCCAGGGCATCCTCATCAAGGACGCCGAAGCGCTGGAGCTGGCCCATGCGGTGACGGTGGTCGCCTTCGACAAGACCGGCACGCTGACGGTGGGCCAGCCGACGCTCGCAGCCGTCGTGCCGGCCCCGGGCGGCAGCCGGGACGAGGCGCTGCAACTCGCCGCCGCGCTGCAGCGCACGAGCAGCCACCCGCTGGCCGCGGCCGTGCTGGCCGAGGCGAGGGGCGCGGCACCGCTGCCCGTGGAGCAGGCACGCGCGCTGCCGGGCCGCGGCGTCGAGGGCGTCGTGCAGGGCCGCCGGCTGGCGCTGGGCAGCGCCCGGCTGGCGCAGGAGCTGGGCGTGGACGACGCCGCGCTGGCCGAGGAGGCGCGCCGGCTGGAGGCCCAGGGGCACACGGTCTCCTGGCTGGTGGAAGACGGCCGCGCGCTGGCGCTGCTGGCCTTCGGCGACCGCGTGAAGGACACCGCGGCGGCGGCTGTCGCGCAGCTGCAGGCGCGCGGCATACGCACCGTCATGGTCAGCGGCGACAGCCGCGGCGCGGTGGCGGGCGTGGCACGGGAGCTGGGCATCGCCGAGGTCCATGCCGAGGTGCTGCCGGCGGCCAAGGCCGGCGTCGTGCAAGGCCTGCGCGAAGGCGGCGCAGTCGTCGCTTTCATCGGTGACGGCATCAACGACGCGCCGGCGCTGGCCGCCGCCTCGGTGGGCTTCGCGATGGCCGGCGGCGCCGACGTCGCGACCGAGGCCGCCGGCGTCACGCTGATGCGCGGCGACCCGCGCCTGGTTGCCGATGCACTGGACGTGTCGCGCCGCACCTACGCCAAGATCCGCCAGGGCCTGTTCTGGGCCTTTGCCTACAACGTGGTGGGCATCCCGCTCGCGGCGCTGGGCCTGCTGAACCCGGTCATTGCCGGCGCCGCCATGGCCTTCAGCAGCGTCAGCGTCGTCGCCAACGCGCTGACGCTGAAGCGCTGGCGCGGCACGGCGCACTGAAGGGCGGCACCCATCCGCGTTATCGTCGGCCCCTCCAGCAGTTCGCGAGTCCCACCATGCGCCTCGTCCTCCTCGCCTCCCTCGCCCTGGCCGCGGCCGTGGCGGCCCGGGCCGATTCCTTCGTCTCCTCCGCGGCCGGCGCCGGCTCGGCCTCGTCGGGCAGCGTGTCCGACTCCTTCAAGCAGTCCTCCGGCAGCAGCAGCGGCGGCGAACGCCGCGCCGAGGGCCGCTACCGCGTCACCGAGGTGGCTCGCGCCGACGAGGCCGGCAAGCTGCGCCTGACGCTGGCCCGTGACGGCGCCGCCCCCGTCGAGCTGACGCTGCCCGAGCAGGCGCTGGCCGCGCGCACCGTCCACGTCGGCGACGAGGTGCAGGCCACGCCCCAGCCCTATGGCGTGGCCTTCGCGCATGCCGACACCGGCCAGGCCTTCTACCTGGTGCTGGAGGACGCCTGGCATCGCGGGCTTGCGGCGCGCGTCGTCCAGCCTTGATCCGCCCCCTCGCCGCGCTGGCGTTCGCGCTGGCCGCGGCCCAGGCCCAGGCCCAGGCCGGCTCGTTACCGCCACGCGGCTGCGACCGCCCCGCCCAGGTCACCGCCGCCCAGCAGGACCACCTGCTGCGCTTTGCCGCCGCCGTGCGCGACGCCCTCTCCTCCTCTGGCAGTCCCGCCGCGCTGATCGCGCGCTCGGGCACCGACCTATCGCGCTTCGGCCTGCGCTACTCGCACGCCGCCGTCGCGCTGGCCGATGGGCTGGACATGCCCTGGGCCGTGCGCCAGCTCTACTACGCCTGCGCCGAGGGCCGGCCACGCCTGTTCGACCAGGGCCTGGCCGGCTTCGTGCTGGGCAGCGACGACGCCGACCTGGGCTATGTCAGCCTGCTGCTGCTGCCCGCTGACGCCGCCACGGCGCTCGCCCGGGCCACGCTGGACAAGCCGCTCGCCCTGGGCCTGCTGAACGCGCGCTACAGCGCCAACGCCTACCCCTTCAGCACCCACTACCAGAACTGCAACCAGTGGGTGGCCGAGTTGCTCGCCGCAGCCCTCACGGGCAGCGCCGACCGCGCCGAGGCCCAGGCCTGGCTGCGCACCGAAGGCTATGCGCCCGAGCCGGTGCGAGTCTCGCCCTGGCTGCTGCTGGCCGGCCGCTTCGTGCCCTGGCTGCATTTCGACGACCACCCGCTCGAGCAGCTCGACGCCGGCGACGTGCAGACCAGCCTGCCCGCCAGCCTGGAGGCGTTCGCGCTGCGGCGCTGGCCCGAGGCGCGCCGCATCGAGCTTTGCCACGGGCCGCAAGGCATCGTGCTGCGCGAGGGCGGCGCGCCGCTGGCGCCGGGTTGCGTGCCCCGGGAAGGCGACCGGGTGACGGCGCTGGACTGAGAGCGCGCCGGCCTCAGAGCCTGAGAAGCATTTGATTGCCGTTAGCCGAGTGGCTGGCGAGCCATGGGATGCAGTTGCCCGCGATGTGCTGGCGGATTCGGGTGATCGGGGTCGGCGCAGGGCCTACAGGGGCCGCCCCGCGGGCCTTCGGGGCGC
>NZ_JAFAGT010000051.1 GCF_019237615.1 Roseateles sp.
GGGCCGGCCAGGTTGCCGCGGTCGAGCACGTCCACGCCGCGCGCGCGCAGCGCCTCGGCGAGGCCGGCCACGCGCATGGCCTCGGGGCCCATGCTGGCACCGCGCGCGCCGGCGCCGATGTCGGTGGGGGCGCCGATGAGGGAGACGTTCCTGAGTTGCGTCATTTGGGATTCGCGTTCGAGAGTTCGGGTTGGCCTTCCAGCAGGCCCCAAGCCTCCTCGGCGGTCTCGACGTAATGGAAGAGCTTCTCGTCGCCCGGGCTGATCATGCCGGTCTCCACCAGCAGGTCGATGTTGATGAGCCGGGTCCAGAACTCGCGTCCGAACAGCAGGATGGGGCGGCGGCGGCTCTTGCCGGTCTGGATCAGCGTCAGCGTCTCGAACAGCTCGTCCAGCGTGCCGAAGCCGCCGGGGAAGCACACCAGCGCGATGGAGCGCATCAGGAAGTGCATCTTGCGCAGGCCGAAGTAGTGGAAGCGAAAGCACAGCTCCGGCGTGATGTAGGGGTTGGGGTATTGCTCGTGCGGCAGCACGATGTTGAGGCCCACGCTCTTGCCGCCCACCTCGTAGGCGCCGCGGTTGCCGGCCTCCATGATGCCGGGGCCGCCGCCGGTGGCGATGACCACCGGCAGGCCACGGTCGGCGCAGGCGCTGGTGGCGATCTGCGCGAAGCGGCGCGCTTCCTCGTAGTAGCGGCTCATCGCGAGCTGGCGGCGGGCCTTGGCGGCGCCCGCCTCGTCGCCCTGTTCCTCGGCCGCCGTCAGCAGGGCCTGTGCCGCCTCGGCCGGCAGGATGCGGGCGCTGCCGAAGATGACGATGGTGGACTTGACGCCCTGCTCGTTCTGCACGACCTCGGGCTTCATCAGCTCCAGCTGCATGCGCACGGCGCGCATGTCCTCGCGCAGCAGGAAGCTCTCGTCCTTGAACGCCAGCTCGTAGGCGCTGCCCGGGCGGTCGTAGTCGGGATGGGGCTGCAGCGCGCGGCATTCTTCCCGAGCGGTCGGGAAGTTGCGCGTCGGGACGTCGGTGGGTTTCATGGGCGGTGGCGTCGTGTCGTGTCGGGGGCGGATTTTCAGCCTCATTCGGGCCGGTCGCCGGAATTCATCGGCTACCGCAGACCGGGCAGTCGGGGTCGCGCAGCATGGCGATCTCGCTCCACTGCATGCGCCGGCCGTCCAGCATCAGCAGGCGCCCGGCCAGCGGCTCGCCCACGCCCGCCAGCAGCTTCAGCGCTTCGGCGGCCTGCACGCTGCCGACGATGCCCACCAGCGGCGCGAACACGCCCATCGTGGAGCAGGCTGCGTCCTCGAAGCCGGCCTCCGGCGGGAACAGGCAGGCGTAGCAGGGCGGGCGCTCGCCGCAGCGGCTGTCGCCGTGAGCTGCATAAGTGCTGATCTGGCCATCGAAGCCTATGGCCGCGCCGGAGACCAGCGGCCTGGCATGGCGCACGCAGGCGGCGTTGACAAGGTGGCGCGTGGCGAAGTTGTCGGTGCAGTCGATGACGACGTCGGCAGCCGGCACCTCGGCGTCTAGCAGCGCGGCGTCAGCGCGGACGGCCAGCGCGCGCGTGCGAACGCCGGGGTTCAGCGCCGCCATGCGTGCCGCGGCAGACTCCACCTTGAGCCGGCCCAGGCTGCCCATGTCGTGGGCAATCTGGCGCTGCAGGTTGGTCAGCGACACGGTGTCGTGGTCGACCATCGTGATGTGCCCGACGCCGGCCGAGGCGAGGTAGAGCGCCACCGGCGAGCCCAGGCCGCCTGCGCCGATGACGAGGGCGCGAGCGGCCAGCAGGCGCTGCTGGCCCTCGATGCCGATCTCGTCGAGCAGCAGGTGGCGGGAGTAGCGCAGCAGTTCGTCGTCGGTCATGGCGTCGCCAGCATATCGGGCCATAGCGGCTCGCGCATGCTGCGTCGCATGGCCTCGATGAAGTAGCGCAGGCGCGCCGACGGCGCCGGCGGGTTGGGGTAGAGCAGTTGCACCGGCAGGGCCGGGCCGCGCCAGCGCGGCAGCAACTGCACGAGGCGGCCGTCGGCGATGTCCTGCCGTACCGCCCAGCCCGACAGCAGCGCGGCGCCCAGGCCCAGGCGCGCGGCCTCGCGGGTGGCGTAGAGGCTGTCGGTGGCCAGCACCGGGCTGATGGGCAGACGCTGGCGCACGCCGTCGTCGCGCTCCAGCTGCAGCTCCTGGCGGTAGAAGGTCGAGATCGCGATCCAGGGCAGCTCGGCCAGCGCCTCGGGCTCATCGAAGCTGCGCCCGGCGAGCAGCGCGGGCGCGGCCACCAGCACGCGCGGCACGCGCGCCAGCGGGATGGCGACGACGGCGCCCTCGGCCCGGCCGCCGACGCGGATGGCGCAGTCCAGCCCCTGCTCGATGAAGTTGGGCGCGGCGTCGCTCAGCAGCCAGTCGATGCGCAGGCCCGGCGCGTCCTGCAGCGCGCGCACCAGCGGCGCGACCAGTTGCTCCTGACCGAAGGCATGCGGCACCTGCACGCGCAGCAGCCCGGTGGGCCGCGCGGGCTCGGCGCGCAGCGAATGCTCGAAGTCCTCCCAATCGGCAGCCAGCGCCTTGGCGCGCTCCAGCGCGCGTTCGCCGGTATCGGTCAGGCGCAGCGCATGCGTGGAGCGCTGGATCAGCGGCTGGCCGAACTGCTGCTCCAGCGCCTGCAGCCGCCGGCTGACGGTGGGCTGGGTGGTGCCCAGCTGACGCGCCGCGGCGGACAGGCTGCCGGCCTCGACGATGCGGATGAAGGTCTGCATCAGCTGCAGGCGGTCGGACGTGGTGCTCATACGTGTAGCGTATGGCAGTCAGGCGGGCTCTGCGTCTAGCGGGTCTTGCCCGGGCTGGCCACACTGCGGCGCCATGAAGTCCACTCCCGCTCCTGCCGCCGTGCCCGCCACCCTGGGTCCGGCCCTGACGCTGCTGCTCGCCACCGCCACCGGCCTGGCCGTCGCGTCCATCTATTACGTCCAGCCGCTGCTGGGCCTGTTGTCCGAACAGTTCGGCGTGGGCAGCGCGGCCATAGGCCTGCTGCCCACGCTGACCCAGCTGGGCTATGGCGCGGCCATCCTGCTGCTGTCGCCGCTGGGCGACCGCTTTGACCGCCGCCGCATCATCGTCGTCAAGGCGGGGGCGCTGGTGGCGGCGCTGGCGCTGGCGGCGCTGGCGCCCGGCTTCGCGGCGTTGTGCGTGGCCAGCGTGGTCATCGGCCTGACGGCGACGCTGGCCCAGGACCTGGTGCCCGCTGCCGCGACGTTGGCGCCGGAGGCGCAGCGCGGAAAGCGCGTGGGCCAGGTCATGACGGGGCTGCTGCTGGGCATCTTGCTGTCGCGTGTGGCGGCGGGGTCGCTGGCGGCGCTGGCCGGCTGGCGGGCGGTCTATGCAAGTGCCGCCGTCGCCGTCGCGCTGCTGATCCCGCTGCTGTGGCGTGCGCTGCCGCGCTTCGTGCCCGCGACGCAGGCCGGCTATGGCGCGCTGCTGGCCTCCATGGTGGGGTTGTGGCGACAGCATGCGCCGCTGCGGCGCGCGGCCTGGGCCCAGGGTCTGTTGTCGGTGGCCTTCAGCGCCTTCTGGTCGACGCTGGCCCTCGTGCTGGCCGGGCCGGACTTCGGCCAGGGCAGCGCCGTGGCCGGCGCTTTCGGCCTGGCGGGCGCCGCGGGCGCGCTGGCGGCGCCGCTGGCCGGCGGCATGGCCGACCGGCGCGGGCCGCAGGCGGTGATCCGCGTCGCGGCGCTGCTGGTCTTCCTGTCGTTCGCGGTGCAGGCGCTGGCGCCGGCCTCGCTGGCACTGCTGGTGGGGGTGGCCGTGCTGTTCGACCTGGGCGTGCAGGCGGCGCTGGTCTCGCACCAGAGCGTGGTCTATGGCCTGGACCCGGCCTCGCGCAGCCGGCTCAACGCGGTGCTGGTCAGCGCCATGTTCGTCGGCATGGCCAGCGGCGCGGCGCTGGGCTCGGCGCTGCTCGCGGCCTGGGGCTGGCGCGCGGTGCCGGCTCTGGGCGCCGTGGCCGCGCTCGCGGCGCTGGCCATTGCGCGATCGCGCTGAGCAAAAAAGCGGGCCTCTTGCGAGGCCCGTGGTGCTTGAGGTCAGGAGCGACGGTTAGTCGTTGGTCTTGGCTTCAGCCTTGCGTTCCAGAGCCGTCTTGGACGCAATGACGGGTTGCCCCTTGAGCTTGTTCAGGGCCTGGACCAGCGGGAAGTCTTCGCTGGTGCCGAACTCCGGCAGCGGCTTGGGCGGCTCGGCACGCTTGGCGTACTCGGCTTCCAGCTTCTGGCGGGCTTCCTCGCGGGCCTTGGTGCGGGCCTCGTTGTCCTCGGCCTCGGGGCCGTTGTTCAGGTGCTTCTCGAGGTCGGCCTCGCGCATGCGCAGCGCGGCGAAGACATTGCCCTCGGCGGTCTCGTCCAGCATCACGTCGGGCACGATGCCCTTGGCCTGGATGGAGCGGCCGCTAGGCGTGTAGTAGCGCGCCGTGGTGATCTTCAGTGCCGTGTCGGGGCCCAGCTGGCGCACGGTCTGCACCGAGCCCTTGCCGAAGGTCTGGGCACCCATGATGGTGGCGCGGTGGTGGTCCTGCAGCGCGCCGGCGACGATCTCGCTGGCGCTGGCCGAGCCTTCGTTGACCAGCACGACCAGCGGCACCGTCTTCAGCGCGGCGGGCAGGCGCCTGATCGGGTCGTCGCTGCTGCGGCGGCGGTAGTCCTCGGGGTTGGCCTTGTAGCTGGCCTTGGACTCGGCGATCTGGCCGTTGGTGGACACGACCTCGACGTCCTTGGGCAGGAAGGCCGCGGAGATGGCGATGGCGCCGTCCAGCAGGCCGCCCGGGTCGTTGCGCAGATCCAGCACCAGGCCCTTCAGGTGGGGCTCCTGCCTGTAGATCTCCTCGAGCTTCTTGGCGAAGTCGTCGACGGTGCGGTCCTGGAACTGGCTGACGCGGATCCAGGCGTAGCCAGGCTCGACGACCTTGGCGCGCACGCTCTGCACCTTGATCTCCTCGCGCGTGATGGTCACGGGGAAGGTGCGGTTCTCGCTCTTGCGGTAGATGGACAGGCTGACCTTGGTGGCCGGGTCGCCGCGCATCTTCTTGACGGCCTGGTCCAGCGAGAGGCCGCGCACGGCGGTGTCGTCGATGCGGCTGATCAGGTCGCCGCTCTTCAGGCCGGCGCGGAAGGCGGGCGAGCCTTCGATGGGCGAGACGATCTTGACGAGGCCGTCCTCCATGCCGATCTCGATGCCGACGCCGACGAACTTGCCGGTCGTGCCTTCACGGAACTCCTTGAAGCTCTTCTTGTCGAAGAACTGCGAGTGGGGGTCCAGGCCGGAGACCATGCCCGAGATGGCGTCGTTGATCAGCTTTTTCTCGTCGACCGGCTCGACGTAGTCGCTCTTGACGAGGCCGAAGACCGCGGCGAGCTGCTGCATCTCGTCCAGGGGAAGGGGCGACAGGCTGCTGCGCGCATTGGCCTGGAGCTGCATCGTGGTGAGGGCACCTGCGACGGCGCCGAGGGCAACCCAGCCGGCGACTTTCAGTTTGGAGCTCATGAAGGCGAGTCCTGTGATCAACGGAATCCTGCCGAAACTGCTTGACAGGTGCCCCGAGTGTAGCGGGCAGGCCCGAGTCACTGACCCGATTTACCCTGCGGAAACCCTTCAAATCGGGGTCGCAGTGACGGAATGCGCGGGCGTGGCCGGTGCCGTGGCGTGACGAAGGTCATCGCCGATGCGCCCATCAGCAGCGCAGCTTCTGGCCCGCCAGGTTGCAGGTCGCCAGCGGCTGGCCCAGAGCATTGAAGGCCTGCAGCTGCCAGCCCTGGGGCGTGGCCGTCAGCAGCGCCATGCCGAACTCGGTGTGGCTCTGGAAGGTCTCCACCCGCACGCCGGGCAGCGGCTCGGCCTTCAGAGCGGACGCCGCGTTGAGGCGGCCGGCCGCCGCCGAGCCGCCGTTGCCGATGACGAGGCTGGCCGGCTGGTTGCTCGCGAAGCCCAGCAACTCGTGGATGTGCAGATGCCCGTGCAGCGTGGCCTGGATGCCCGGCGGGAACAGGCGCGCACCGAACGCATCCTGCAGCAGCGGCGTGAGACCGGAGCGGGCCGGCGCGGCCGTGCCGAGCAGGCTGGGGCTGAAGGCCAGGCTGGGGTGGTGATTGACGAAGAGGCTCTGCGTCCGCTCGCCGGACAGCTCGGCCACGCGGTCCAGCTGCTGGCGCCAGCGCGCCCATGCCGGCGAGTCCTGCGGCGGCGTCCGGCCGCCGATCGCGGCGGAGTCGAAGACGATCAGCTGGCTGCGCGGCGACAACGGCACGGCGAAGGGCATCGTGAAGTCGCCGTCGTTGAAGCCGCCGGCGCCCGCCTCGGCCTGGCAGGCGCGCACCGGGCCGCTCTGCGCGTCCAGGTAGCGCAGCCAGCCCTGGCCGGCGCGGTTGCAGGCCTCGTGGTTGCCGCGCACGAACACCCAGGGCGCGGCGGCCAGCAAGTCCCTGGCGGGCCGGAAGAAGTCGGCCTGCCAGGTGTCGTCGCCATAACCCCAGGGGCTGTTGGCGCAGCCGGCCATGCCGGCCGGGCAGGGGCTCTCGCGGTAGTGATAGTCGCCGACGTGGATGACGAGGTCGGGCGCCAGCGCCAGCGCGCGCGCCAGCACGCGCGGGAAGGGCCAGCCGCTGGGGTCGTCGCAGGGCTGGAACTCGCGGCCCGAGGCCTTGAGGCGGCAGCCCGTGTCGCCGAGGACGAGGATGCGGTGAGGCTCGGCGACCGGGGCCCGCAGCGTGAGGGCGCCGAGCTGCACGCTGGCGGCGCCCGCCGGCCACGCGGCCTCGCAGGCGCGCAGCGTGAAGCGGCTGGGCTTGCGCTCGGGTTCGGCGTTGCCGGGCGGCGGCGGCTCGTCGCCGGGGGCGCTGCGCTCCTGCATGGCGACGCTGCCGCCGGCCCAGCCTAGCGTGGGGCAGGCGGCCTCGTCGGTCAGCGCGCGCACCGCCCAGCCCGGGCCGGCGACGGCCTGCACCCAGGCCTGTTGAAGGCCCGTGGCGGGTTCGGCGGGCGGCTGCGCGTCGTGGGCGCAGCCCACGAGCACGGCCAGCAACGCGACGGCGAGGCAGCCCTTGAACATGCTCAGAACTCTGCCTTGGCCGACACCTGGTAGCTGCGCGGCGCCTGGAAGATGTACTGGTCGCCGGCCACCGTCTTGCCCGGGCTGATCGAAGTGATGTCCTGCTTGTTCATCAGGTTGAAGACGTTGAGTTGCAGTTTCAGGGCCTTGAGCCCCATGCCCAGGCCGGTGAAGCGGTAGGACAGGCTCAGGTCGGTGTTGGTCGTCGCAGCGGTGTGGTAGCGGTCGTAGGCGGCCGGATTGCTCGCATCGTAGTCCTGCTGATAGATGCCGCCGGTGCGCTTCCAGATCAGCGAGGCGCCCCAGGGGCCCATGTTGTACAGGGCACCGAGGGCGGCCGTCATGTTGGGCGCATTGGCGATGCGCTTGCCGGTGTCATTGGACTGGGTCTTGTTGACGGAGCCGTTGACATAGGCCGCGAAGCCCCCGCCGACCAGCCAGGTGGCCTGGGCCTCGACGCCCTGGTAGGCGGCGCCGCCGATGTTGACGTAGGCCGCGTCCGCGCCGGCCAGGCCGTTGGAGACGTACTTGTTCTTGAAGTCGATGCGGTAGATGTCGGCGTCCCAGGTCAGCGCGGCGCTCTTGCCGACGATGCCGAGCTGGTAGTTCGTCGAGGTCTGCGGGGCGCTGCTGTTCTTCGTCGGGTCGGCGATGTAGAAGGACTTCAGGTCGGGGATCTGGTAGCCCTGGGCGTACTGCGCGTAGACGGCCAGATCCTGGCCCAGGCGCTGGTTCAGCGTCAGGAAGGGCAGGGTCTTGCTGTAGCCGACGCTGGCGTTCTGCGGCGTGCGCGTCGTCTGGTTGACGAGGGCGTTGACCGAGCGCGTGATCTCGACGCGCTTGACGCCGGGCGTCACCGTGGTGCCGGCGAGCGGCTCCCACTCGAACTCGGCAAAGGGCTGGAAGGACGAGATCTTGGACTGCTGGTCGAACAGGATGTCCGGGTACTTCACCGGCGTCGGCTTGGTCTCGCGCGGGTCGCGCAGGCCCAGCGTCAGGTCGAGGTCGTACTGGTGGCGGTCGGTGTCGGAGCTCTCGACCCAGGCGCCCGTGCGCAGCGTGCCCGCGTCGAAGTGGCTCTCGGCGCGCAGGATGCCGCCATAGACGCGGTACTTGTTCTGCTTGTCGATGCCGGGGATGTCGGCATTGCCCTTGGGGCCGACGACGGTGCCGGGCTTGGTCAGGCCGGTCGGGTCGGTGGACGAGATGGTCTGGTTGTCGTAGCTGTAGGTGTAGATCTGTGCCTCGGTCGTGAAGCCGCTCGACCAGCGCGAGCGCAGGCGCAGGTATTCGAAGTCGGTCGCCTTGCCGGTGTAGTTGAAGCCGGCATAGTTGAAGCTCGTCGGGTCGTTGTTGAGGCTGTAGTTCTTGCCGTACTTGGCGATCTGGTCCAGCGTCGGACCCTTGCTGTTGTCGGGCTGGACGTAGCGGATGCGGTTGACCGACGAGAAGGCCGTCAGCTTGTGGTCGGCCGACAGCGGCACGTCCACCTTGAGCGTCACGTTGTTGCTGGCGATATGGTTCAGCGTCAGATAGCCGTCGGACTCCAGGCGCTGCACGTTGAGCTGAACCGTCGCCTTGCCGAACTGGGGCAGCTCGCCCGACTCCAGGGCGACGCCCAGCAGCTTGGTGTTCCAGCGGCCGAACGAGCCGTAGACGGTGCCGCCGGCCTCCTTGCCTGCCTGCTTGGAGAACAGGTTCAGCGAGCCGCCGAAGGTCGCGTGGCCGATGTTGCTGGCGTTGCCGGGGCCGCGTTCGACGACGGCGCCACCGATGACGCCGGCCGGGAAGAAGGACGTGGAGTGGTGAGCGGGGTTGTTGGTGTCGCCCCAGGGGATGCCGTCGAAGGTGATGTTGTACTGGTCATCGCTGAAGCCGCGCATGGTCGTCTTCGTCTCGGACAGGCCGGGGCCGTTGGCCGAGTCGCCCGACAGGCTGGGCGCGATCGCGACGATGCGGCTGTATTCGGCCGTCGGCGCGACGGACTGCTCGATGAACTCCCGCGTGATGACGGACTGGGGCTGGGTTGCCGTCAGGCTGGCCTGGGTGGGGGCGACGGCCGACGCGGTGTTCTTCTCCTTGCGGTAGGCGCCGGACTGGGTCGACACCGTGACCGGCTCCAGCGTGACGACGTCGCCGGCCGGCCGGGCCTCGTCGGCGGCGTGGGCGCCGACGGACAGCATCAGTCCGGCCAGCGCGAGGCCACGGTTGAGGGGGGACAGGTCATGCAGGGACATCGGGCGGCGCATGGGAGGCGGGCTTTCTCGTTGTGCGGCAGGGCCGCTTGGTTGCAAAAGCCCGGCAGACTAGAAAGCCGCCATGAAGTGCCCGTGACGCCGTGCTTGCACGGAGCTTGCCGTGGTGCCGCCGCATCGGCGACGGATGCGTTCGGGCCGACCGCCAGGCGCCGCTGCCGGCGACGAGGCGGTGGCAGCAGGACTACTGCGGGCCCAGCCTGGCGATCAGCGCGCCGAGCTGCTCGACCTGGGCCGCGCTCAGCTCGGACAGTGGCGGGCTTACCGGGCCGGCCGAGTGGCCCAGCAGCGTGGCGCCGGCCTTCACGATGGACACGGCGTAGCCCTCGCCCTGGTTGCGCGGCGCGATGTAGGGCAGGAAGAAGTCGCGGATCAGGCCATCGCAGGTGTCCAGTGCGACCTGGATGACCTGGCCGTACTCGCTGGGCTCCAGCGAGAAGAACTCGCCCGTGCCGCCGGCCGCGAACAGCGCAGACGCACCATAGGGCTGCAGCCATTCCAGGCGCCCGGCATAGGCCTTGGGTGCGAAGTTCAGCAGCGCATCGAAGTCGGTCAGCGGGAAGGAAAGCAGGCCGGCCTGCAGGACGGCCTTGAGTTCCTGGGGCGACATGGGCGGGTCTCCATTGTTTGTCTTGTTGTGTGTCATCGCACAACTAAGGTTGGGGCAAGGCGCTCGGAATAGCCCGTGACGGAGAGTTCTGCGCGGCGGCGCTCAGGCCGCGTCGGCCTGGGCCCGGCGGCGTTCGCGGCTGTTGCTGAGGTGGGGGCGCATGGCCGCGTGGGCCGACTCGGCGTCCCGGCCGGCGATGGCGTCGAGGATGCTTTCATGCTCGGCGTTCACGCGCCGCATGTAGGCCAGCCGCTCGGCGCTCATGTCCGCCGCCGGCTCCGGCCGGGCGTGCGGGATGATCTGGGCGCCCAGCGTCGCCATCAGGTCGGCGAAATGGCTGTTCTGCGTCGCGCTGGCGATCTCCAGGTGGAACTGGAAGTCGGCCGCGACCGAGTCCCGCCCCGCCTCGACGGCCGCGATGAGCGCATCCAGCGCCCGGCGCGGCGCGGCGCGGCGAGGTTGTCCGCGGTGCGACGCTGGGCCGCCAGGCCGGCGGCCTCGGTCTCCACGCCCATGCGCAGCTCCGGCACGGCGACGACGTCCTGCAGCGTGCCGGGCTGCTCAGGCGTGATGCTGAACGGCGGGCCCTCGCCCGGGCCGATGATGAAGCTGCCGATGCCGTGGCACGTCTCCATCAGGCCGGCGGCTTGCAGCCTCGCGCACGACGGCGCGGCTGACGTCGAAGGCCGCCATGATGGCCGCCTCGGTGGGCAGCTTGTCGCCGGCCTGCAACTGGCCTGTGCGGATGCGCTCGCCGAGGCGTTCGACCCGCTCCAGGGTCAGCGTGCGCGGCCGACGGCGGGCGACAGGGGCGTGAATTTGCGGGTTATCCCGGAGTTTTGCCTTGCGCGAGACATCTAAAGTGGGTTGGTTGTACGACGACAAGACGACGTACAACAAGATCTGTTTGCACTTTAGCCACTCCGACGCCGGATATGGATGCCGTTTCCCCCCGTCCGCCGTTGACCCTCCGCATGCGCGATGAGGACAACGTCGCCATCGTCGCCAACGATGGCGGCCTGCCGGCGGGCACCCTGCTGCCCGCCGGTGTGCCCGGTGCAGGCCTGATGCTGCGGGAGCAGGTGCCGCAAGGCCACAAGTTTGCGCTGCGCGACCTCGCCGAGGGCGAGGCGGTGCTGCGCTACGGCGTGCCCATAGGCCATGCGCTCAAGCCCATCCCGGCCGGCAGCTGGGTGCACGAGCGCCTGTTGCATCTCCCGTCGGCACGCGTGCTGCAGGGCCTGCCCGCCGCCACCGTGAAGCCGCCGCTGGCCGAGCCGCTGGACGGCTACAGCTTCGAGGGCTACCGCAACGCCGACGGCTCGGTGGGTACGCGCAACATCCTGGCCATCACGACGACGGTGCAATGTGTGGCCGGCGTCGTCGCGCAGGCGGTGGCGCGCATCAAGGCCGAGCTGCTGCCGCTGTACCCCGGCGTCGACGATGTCGTCGGCCTGGAGCATAGCTACGGCTGCGGCGTGGCCATCGACGCGCCGGATGCCGTCATTCCCATCCGGACGCTGAAGCACATCTCGCTGAATCCCAACTTCGGCGGCGAGCTCATGGTGGTGAGCCTGGGCTGCGAGAAGCTGCAGCCCGCGCGGCTGCTGCCGCCGGGCTCCTTCCCCATCACCGACGGGCGCGCTGCCGACGCCGGCCCCGAGACCATCTGCCTGCAGGACGACGTGCATGTGGGCTTCATGTCCATGCTGGACGACATCGTGCAAAGCGCCCGGCCGCACCTCGAACGCCTGAACGCCCGCCGCCGCGAGACGGTGCCGGCCAGCGAACTGGTCGTCGGCGTGCAATGCGGCGGCAGCGATGCCTTCTCCGGCGTGACGGCCAACCCGGCCGTGGGCTTCTGCGCGGACCTTCTCGTGCGCGCCGGCGCCACCGTCATGTTCAGCGAGAACACCGAGGTGCGCGATGCGGTGGAACAGCTCACCAGCCGCGCTGCGACGCCCGAGGTGGCGGAGGCCATCGTGCGCGAGCTAGGCTGGTACGACCGCTACCTGGAGCGCGGCCGGGTGGACCGTGCCGCCAACACGACGCCCGGCAACAAGGCGGGCGGCCTGAGCAACATCGTCGAGAAGGCCATGGGCTCCATCGTGAAGAGCGGCAGCTCGGCCATCTCGCATGTGCTGTCGCCGGGCGACAAGCTGCGCCGCGACCAGCGCGGCCTGGTTTATGCCGCCACGCCGGCCAGCGACTTCATCTGCGGCACGCTGCAACTGGCCGCCGGCATGAACCTGCATGTGTTCACGACGGGCCGCGGCACGCCCTATGGCCTGGCGGAATGCCCGGTCGTCAAGGTCGCCACGCGCACGGAGCTGGCACGCCGCTGGCATGACCTGATGGACGTCAACGCGGGCCAGATCGCCGACGGCGAAGCCAGCATCGAGGAGACAGGCTGGGCCCTATTCCGCCTGCTGCTGGATGTTGCCAGCGGCCGCAGGAAGACCTGGGCCGAGCACTGGAAGCTGCACAACAGCCTGGTGCTGTTCAACCCGGCGCCGGTGACCTGAGGTCGCGCATCAGGCTGCGGCCAGTTCGGTCACGCCTGCGCTGAGGAACACGCAGTCGCCGTGCTCGAACACGCGCACCTCGCCGGGCGCAAACGCTTGCCAGGCCTCGCCGTGGGTCAGCGGCTCGGTGGCGACCAGCGCCATGCGGTCGGCCGGGTTGTTGACCGTGGCAAGGTCCACGCTGAGGTCGCCGTCGCGCAGGCTGACATGGCCGAAGGGCGGGCGGCGCTGCAGCCAGTGCAGCTTGGTGGAGGCGTGGGCCAGCATCGCGCGGCCGTCGGTCAGCAGCAGGTTGAAGCGGCCATGCTCGGCGATCTCGTGGATCCAGGGCGTCAGCGTTTCGGCCAGTTCGGGCCAGCCGGGCAGCCGGTGGCCGAAGCGCTGCTGCAGGCGCTGCATCAGCCAGCAGAAGGCGCGCTCGCTGTCGGTCTGGCCGGCAGGCGTGAAGCTGCCGTCCAGTTCGGGGTGGAAGTCCTTCAGGTCGCCGTTGTGGGCGAAGACCCAGGTGCGGCCGGCCCATTCGCGGCGAAAGGGATGGCAGTTCTCCACGGCGCGGGCGCCCTGGGTGGCCTTGCGGATATGGGCCAGGATGTTGCGGGCCCGCACCGGGTGGTGGCCCAGGTGGCGCGCCAGTTCGGACTCGGCGGCCGGGCTGTCCTCGACGCTGACTTCGCAGTGCTCGCCGTCGTGGAAGGCGACGCCCCAGCCGTCGACATGGTCTGCGGTGCGGCCGCCGCGGGCGGCGAAGCCGCTCAGCGAAAAGGTGGCGGCGGCCGGCTGGCGGCTGTTGAGGGCGAAAAGCTCACACATCGGACTGGGGCGGAAGCTGTCGGTGCAGGTTGCAACGCCGCAAGTCTGGTGGCGGATGACAGAAACGCCAACAAAGCTTTCGTCATGAGCTCATTCCCTGTGCACGCTGTCACGGCCTGGCGGGCAGGAAGGTGCGCTGCCAGCGCATCCGCGGCTCGTCGCGGCCACCGGCGCAGGGGAGCCGCGACGGGAAACAGTCGCCCCAGGTCGCGCGCGGCGGCCTGCCTCAGCCAGCCGGGCCAGGCGTCGGTACTGGCCTGCCGCTGCCGGTGGGCATGTCGCGCGGCTCGCTGACGAGACTCAGCCGCCCCGGGGCCATTGCCATGTGCCGCGCTTCACGCTCTGGCCCTGAGCGTCTGCACCAGCATGCGCTGCAGGGCGTCCGCCGCCAGGTTGCCCTTGGAGGCGGGGCTGCGGTAGACAGCCACTTCCATGGGTGCCAGCGGTCCCAGGCCTTGCTCGGCGCCCAGCAGCTGCAGATGAGGCGGCGCGCTGCACTGCGTCAGCACGGCCACAGCCAGCCCGCTCTCGACGGCGGCGATCTGTCCGGCCAGGTTGGAGCTGTTGTAGACGATGCGGTAGGGGCGCCCCTGCAAGGCCAGCGAGCGCAGGGCGCTGCGCCGGCCCAGGCTGGCTTCCTCGTAGACGGCGATGGGCAACGGGTTGCGGCGCCAGACGTCGAACTGCGGTGACCCGACCCAGACCATGGGCTCGTGGAAGAGCAGGCTGCCGCGGCGCGCATGGTCGCGCGAGACCAGGGCCAGGTCGAGCTCGCCGCGGGCCACGCGCGGGATCAGCAGCGTGGACTGCTCGCAGTCCAGCTGGATCTCCACCCCGCCGTGGCGCGGCGCGAAGCGCTTCAGCACGGGCGTCAGGTACTTGCTGGCGTAGTCGTCCGGCACGCCCAGCCTGACCAGACCCGAGATGTCGTCCTCGCGCAGCGCCGCCTGGGCCTCGGCCTGCAGGTCCAGCATGCGGCGGGCGTAGCCCAGCAGCGTCTGGCCTTCATGCGTCAGCTCCAGCTGGCGCGCGCCGCGCAGCAGCAATTGGTGCCCGATGGCCGCCTCCAGCTTCTTGAGCTGCATGCTGACGGCGGACTGTGAGCGGTGGATCTCGCCGGCCGCGCTGGACAGGGAGCCTGCGTCCACCGTGGCGACGAAGCATTTCAGCCAGTCGATCTGCAGGTCGCGCATGGTTTCGACAATCGGATGGTTGTTTGTCGAATTATGTGATTTTCGGATTCGTCAGAGGACGGCACATTGGGCGCCGTGAAGTCCCTTGCCAGCCCTACCGTGGACGCGTTCTCGGCCGCAGCCACGCGGCCGCGCGTCATCGCGGCCGGCCCCCTCGATGCCCGCGCCGGCGGCCTGATGTTGCTGCTGTGCCTGCTGTGGGGCCTGCAGCAGGTGTCGCTGAAGGCCGCCGCCGACGAGGCCAGCCCCATGCTGATGGTGGCCCTGCGTTCGGGCGTTGCGCTGGCGCTGCTGGCCGGGCTGATGCGCTGGCGCGGCGAGGCGCCGCAGCGCCAGCGCTGGAGGACCGGTGCCGTCGCGGGCGCCTTGTTCGGCATGGAGTACCTGCTGGTGGCCGAGGCGCTGCGGCTGACGCAGGCCTCGCACGTCGTCATCTTCCTGTACACCGCGCCGCTGTTCGCGGCCCTGGGCCTGCATCTCCGCCTGCCGGCGGAGCGGCTTGGGGGGCGGCAATGGGTGGGCATAGGACTGGCTTTCGGTGGCGTCGCTCTGGCCTTCCTCGGCGGCCTGGACGGTCCCGGAGGCGATTCGAGGGCGTTGCTGGGGGACGGGCTGGCCCTGATGGCCGGCATGGCGTGGGGTGCGACGACGCTCACCATACGCTGCACGGCGCTCGCCGCCGCGCCGGCCACGGAGACGCTGCTCTACCAGTTGCTCGGCGCCTTCCTGCTGTTGTTGCCGGGCGCCTGGCTCACGGGGCAATGGCGTTTCGAGCCCACGGTTGCCGTCTGGGCCCACCTTGGCTTTCAGAGCCTGGTCGTGTCGTTCGCGAGCTTCCTGACCTGGTGCTGGCTGCTGCGCCGCTACCTGGCGTCGCGGCTGGGTGCCTTCGCCTTCCTGACGCCGTTGTTCGGCGTGATGCTGGGCGCCTGGCTGCTGAACGAGGCCTTGGCGCCCAGCTTCGTCGCGGGCAGCCTGCTGGTGCTGGCCGGCATCGTCCTCGTCAGCAAGCCCTAGAACAGGTCGCCGCTGTAGCGGTCGGCCTTCTGCATGACCTTCTTGCCGTAGAGCGGCGCGGCCAGGCCCCAGAGCACGAAATGGTTCACCAGCCGCGGCAGCAGCGGCATAGGGCGGGGCACGTCGACGATGAGGACGACGCGCGGCTCGGTCGCCTGGTTGACGACCGCATGGGGCCAGGAGTCGTCGAACATGACGCCTTCGCCTTCCTTCCAGGTATAGGGCTGGCCGGCGACGCGTATGTGCGGTGGGTCCAGCTTGGGCACGCGGATGCCGAGGTGGTAGCGCAGATAGCCGACGTAGGGACCTTCGTGCTCTGGGATGGACTTGCCCGGGTCCAGCACGGAGAAGAAGGCCTGCAGCGTGCGCGGCACCTGGGCCAGAGCCTCGCAGGTGGCCGGGCAGCGCGCGCGGTTGGCCGCGGGCTTGTGGCCCAGCAACTCCAGCATGTAGACCTTCCAGTCGCCTGCCGTCGTTGCGGAGATCTCGGTGGCCGGGCGATTGACGTCGTGGTAGCGCGGCATGGGCACGCGCTCGGCGAGCAGGGCGTCGCACTCGCGCTGGATCTGCGGGAAGGCCCGGTCAAGGGCGCGCAGTTCGGGGTAGACGGCGTCGATGTCGAAGAAGACGGGGCGTTGCTCGTGGCCGGCGTAGTGAAGCAGCAGGTTGTTCACCGCGCGTTTGGGGGCGTGGTAATCCATGGCAATGCGGGTTAGGTCCGGTGCCGCCGATTCTTCCGATACCGCCCCCGCAGGGCCAGCAAATGAGGCATGACCACAGTCCGCACGCGGCCTTGAGTGTTGTGCTGTCGGCACGCCGAGGCAGGCGGGCCGGCGACGAACCAAAAAAAACGGGAGGCTTGCGCCTCCCGCTTGTGTGCCTGCTAAGGCGTTGTCGATCAGAAGTCCAGCGTGCCGCGCACGTAGACGGTGCGGCCGATCGGATCGTAGAAGCGCGAATCCCAGCCACCACCCTGGAACAGGGCCGTCTGGTTAGAGAACGGCGGGTCCCTGTCCGTCAGGTTGCGCACGCCGGCCACCAGCGTGAAGGCCTTCATCGGGCTGAAGCTGACATAGGCGTCGGCCGTTGCATAGGCCTTGACCGTGTTCGTCGGCGTCATGTCCTTGTAGCCGGACTTGTAGTGCAGCGCGAGGCCAGCACCCCAGCTACCTTGCGACCAGCTGCCGGCGAGGTTGTGTTGCCACTTGAAGACCGGGCCGCTGCCCGAGTAGATGCCGACGTTCTGGTGCCAGGGGCCGTTCTTGTAGTCCTGGTACTCGTACTTGCTGACGTAGGTGGACTGGTACTCGAAGCCCAGGCGACCGAACGACGTGGTCAGCTGGTACTGCATGCCCAGGTCGATACCCTGGGTATTCACGCCGCCCAGATTCTGCGTGCGCTCGTCGACGTAGCCGCAGGTGGGCGAGGTCGGGCCGTTCTGGCAGGCACGCGTGTTCTGGGGCAGGATGTTGCCCGGCTGCACGAAGTGGAAGTACTGCTGGAAGGTCTGGTAGTCGCCGAACAGCGTGGCTTCCGAGATCGAGCCGATCAGGTCTTTCACGCGGATCGACCAGAAGTCGACGCTGGTGCTGAGGCCCTTGACGGGCTCGAACACCATGCCGAGCGTGAAGCTCTTGGACTTCTCAGGCTTCAGGTCCTTGTTGCCGCCGAAGTAGGCCTGGAACTGTGCAGCGCAGTTCGCACCCGCGGTGGCGGGGTCCTTCGGCACGCCGCCCGGGCAGTTCAGCGGGTTGTCGTAGTTGTTGGTGTTGGTGAAGCCCGTGCTTGCGTTGAGCTCATACAGCGTCGGCGCGCGGAAGCCGGTCGACGCCGAACCACGCAGCAGCAGCTCCTTGCTCGGCTGGTAGCGGAAGCTGAGCTTGGGGTTGGTGGTGTTGCCGAAGTCGCTGTACTTGTCAAAGCGCACCGATGCCGTCAGCTCGAGCTCCTTCGTCAGTGGCATGTTCAGCTCGGTGTAGGCAGCGGACACGTTGCGCTTGCCTTCGGAGTGGGCGTCGGGGTCGACACCGGTGCTGGAGGACGCGGCGACCGCGAAATCATGGTGGTTGAAGTCGCGGAAGTCCTCATGCCGGAATTCCCCGCCCACGGCGATCTGCACCGGACGCGTCGCGCCGAACCAGTCGCCCAGTTCGCGGCTGGCGCTGGCCGTGAGGCTGCTCACCTTGCCGATGCTGGTGCTCAGCAGGCCCTTCAGCGCTGCGCTCTGGATGAGCGCCACGCTTTCCGGGGTCTGGTCGCCGAACGGATTGATGATGCCTCGGATGAGGCCTTCACCGATCACGTCGCCGTCGGCATAGCCGCCGGTGAGGTAGCGGTCATTCTGCGTGTGGTTGTAGGCGAGGGCTGCCTTGTAGTCCCAGCCTGCGGCATTGCCTTCGGCCGTGAACATGCCGCGATATTGCTTGGCGTTGTTCTTTTCCTGGCGCGGACCGCTGACGAGGTCGCGCCACCAGACCAGGACGCCACCCTTTTGCAGATTCACCGGCTTCGGGAACTGGGCCGTCGGGTTGTTGAAGGGCTCGCCGTCGGCGCCGTAGTAGTCGAAGTTGGGGCTGTACTTCGGGTTGCTCAGCGCCGCCGTCGGGAAGTACTTAGTGCCCGGGTTGATCCAGTAGCCGCCGTAGGGCACAGGCGCGATCTTCGACTCGACCGTGTTCTTCGAGTAGAAGGCTTCGGCGCCGAGCCTGAGGCTGGAGGTCGCGTCGACGGTGCCCTTGAGCAGGCCCGAGATGGTCTCGCTGCGCGGGTTGATGCTGACGAACGGGGGGGTGACGATGCGGCAGCCCGTGGCGCCGGCATTGGGGATCAGGTTGGGGGCGTTGCAACCCGGCGCGATCGGGTTGTAGTAGGCGCCGCCGCCGGTCACCTGGTAGTTGGCCGGGAAGGTGCTGTTGGACAGGCCGCCGACCATGCGCTTGTTGAAGTCGCGCTGGTCGCCGTTGATGAAGTCCCGCTTCTTCAGGCTCAGCGTGCCGAAGATGTTCCAGCCGTCCTTGGACAGGTCGCCAAGGCCATAGCCCAGGTTGGCGCTGTTCGTGTCGCCGCCGGCCTTCTTGGGGGCGTCATAGCCCACGCTGAGCGTGCCGCCGGTGAAGCTGGTCTTGGTGATGAAGTTGATCACGCCGCCGATGGCGTCCGTGCCGTACAGCGAAGAGGCGCCATCCCGCAGCACTTCGACGCGTTCGATGGCCGCGAACGGGATCATGTTCATGTCCGGCGCTTCGGCGCCGGTGGCGCTGTTGGCGATGCGCTGGCCGTTGAGCAGCACCAGCGTCTTGTCGGCGCCGATGCCACGCATGTTGGCGTAGCTCGCGCCGCCCGTGCCAGAGCCGATCGACGACGCCATGTTCTGGGTGGCCTGGACGGACGACAGCAAGCCCAGGATCTGCTCGACCGAAGTCACGCCCTGCGACTTCAGCTCGGCCATCTTGATGACGGTCACGGGGACCGCGGTTTCCGCATCAATGCGCTTGATGGCGGAACCGGTGACGGTCACCCGTTCGATCTGCTGCGGCTCGGCTTGTTGGGCCCAGGCGCTAAGACCGCCGAAGGTCAACAGGACCGCGGCGGCGATTTTGGTTTGCTTATGCATCACTGCTCCAGAAAAGATTGGCAAGCGGGTGTGTTGCCAAACGACTCAGCCAAAGATGATTCGCCCGGTCGGGCGACGGCTGACACAAATTTTCTGGGCGTGTGAATTTCGTACCGACTTGGGAAAACCCTAGCGGCCCCTAATGATCGGGAGTCGGGGGTCTTGCTATCAAACCCAAGTTATTGATATCGCTGGGTTTTGCTGAAACCCCGAGGCGTACGGGGTGTGGCTTGGATGCTGCAGTTTGTTGCTCAGCAACCAATCTTCACAGTTCTACACCACATGGAATCATTATGGATTGCGCAGAAATTAATGACTTTCAAAAATCACATCTGATACTTTTCTACGCATTCGATCAAATGTGACATTGGGATTCGCCGGCTTTTGAACCAATGTTCCAGCTTGCAAAAATAGTTTGCGCGGGTTTCCGCAAAACATGCTGTCGCCAGACTGTCGGGCGACTGGCCCGGAACTAGCGCCCCAGGCGGCGCGACAGCAGGGCCGCCGCATCCCGCAGCGGAACGACCAGCTCGCCCTCGAGGGCAGTGTCGAAGCTGGCGCTTGGCCCGATGGCGGTCAAGGCCATCACCAGCCGGCCCGACGCCTCGAAGACCGGAGCCGCCGCGGCGCTGACGCCGGCGACGACGCCGTCCCGCGAGGTGGCCAAGCCGTCCCGGCGCACCGCGGCGATCGTGTCGGCATCGGGCAGGGGCTCGCCCAGTGCGGCAGCCTCCTCGGCGCGCCAGGTCGCGAACAAGCGCCCCGACGCCGTGCCCGCCAGGCTCATCACCGTGCCATGGCGCATGCTGACGTGCACGGGCGTCGGCCCCTCAGCCACGCGCACGATGGTGGGGCCGCGCGTGCCCCACACGGCGATGGCCACCGTATGGCCCAGTTGCAGGGCCAGGTCCTCGATGACCGGCGTGGCCAGGCGCACCGGGTCGTACTGCTGCAGGCTGATGAGGCCCAGCTGCAGCGCCAGCGGGCCGAGGCCGTAGAGGCCCGACCGCCCGCTGCCGCCATCCTGCTCGACCAGGCCCAGCTTGATGAAGCTCACCAGGTAGGGGTGGGCCTTGGCCGGCGTCATGCCCGCCTCGCGGGCCAGATCCTTCAGCGGCATGGGGCGGCCGTGGTGGGCCAGCGCCAGCAGCAGCTGGCCGCCCACCTCGATGCTCTGGATGCCGCGCGGACCCTTGGTGTCGTCCATGTTTGAAATTCTATATTGGTGAATTCATTTGGAATAGGCTAAATTTGGCGCCTGCCCCTGGAGACCCGCCCATGACCGCCAAAGCCTTTGCCTCTCAAGCCGACCTGGAAGAAAAGAAGGTCAGCTTCGAGCGCCTGTCCGAACATGCCTGGGCCTACACGGCCGAGGGAGACCCCAACACCGGCATCGTCATCGGCCGCGAGGCGGCCATGGTGGTCGACACCCAGGCCACGCCCGTCATGGCGGCCGACGTGATCCGCCGCATCCGCTCCGTGTCCGACGTGCCGATCAAGTACGTGCTGCTCAGCCACTACCACGCGGTGCGCGTGCTGGGCGCGTCGGCGTTCAAGGCCGAGGGCCTGGAGCAGGTCATCGCCAGCGACGCGACGCTGGCCCTGATCCGGGAGCGCGGCGAGCAGGACAAGGCCAGCGAGATCGGCCGCTTCCCGCGGCTGTTCCGCAACGTCGAGTCCGTGCCGGCGGGCCTCACCTGGCCCACGCTGACGTTCTCCGGCCGGCTGACGCTGGACCTGGGCGGTGTCAAGGTCGAGATGTTCTCGCCCGGCCGCGGCCACACGGCCGGCGACACGGTGGCCTGGCTGCCCGAAGAGAGGGTGCTGTTCAGCGGCGACCTCGTCGAGTTCGATGCGACGCCCTACTGCGGCGATGCCCATTTCGCCGACTGGCCGGCCACGTTGGACGCCATCACCAAGCTGAATGCAGCTGCCCTGGTGCCCGGCCGCGGCCCTGCGCTGAAGGGCGCGGAGCAGGTCGCCGCGGGCCTGGGCGGCACGCGTGCCTTCGTCAGCGAGCTGTACGCGGCCGTGCAGTCTGGCGTGAAGGCCGGCGAGGAGTTGAAGGCCGTCTACCAGCGCACCGTCGAGGCGCTGAGGCCCAAGTACGGCCACTGGGTCATCTTCGACCACTGCATGCCCTTCGACGTCACGCGTGCCTACGACGAGGCCGGCGGCACCAGCCATCCGCGCATCTGGACGGCGGAGCGCGACGTCGAGATGTGGAAGGCTCTCGAAGGCGCGTGAGATGCAGCCCCTCGTTCAAGGCACGCCCTGGCCGGCCTTAAAGGCCGCGCGACAGGCAAGCCCGCTGCTCTTCGGCAGGCACGCCGAGCCCACAGGACTCCCCATGCCCGGTCTCGGTCCCCGAGGGGACGGCAATGCTTGCGGCATGGCGCCGCAAGCACATCACGTGTGCGGACCGGCGCGGGGGCGCCCCCGCGCCCGGCCTGCAAAACGGAAGCGCTGACATGGATCTGCCTCGCTATCCCTATCACCAGAGCCTGGAGCAACGCTCGGGCCAGCCGCAGCGCCGGCCCGTCGTGATCGTCGGCGCCGGTCCGGTGGGGTTGACGCTGGCGTTGGACCTCGCCAAGCGTGACGTGCCGGTCGTTGTCATCGACGACAGCGACCGCATCGGCGAGGGATCGCGAGCCGTCTGCTGGGCCAAGAAGACGCTGGAGGTGTTCGATCGGCTGGGCGTCGGCGAGGGCGTCGCGCGCGAGGGCGTGCGCTGGCAGCGCGGCCGCGTCTTCCATGGCGAGCGCGAGGCCTACGCCTTCGACCTGCTGCCCGAGAGCCATCACAAGATGCCGGCCATGGTCAACCTGCAGCAGGACCAGGTCGAGGCGCGCCTCGTGCGAGCCGTGCAACTGGACCCGCGCATCGAGCTGCGCGGCCGGCACGAGCTGATCGGGCTGGAGCAGGATGAGGCGGGCGTCACGCTGAACGTGCGGACGCCCGACGGCCTGTTCGACATGCGGGCCGACTGGGTGGTTGCCTGCGACGGCGCGCGCAGCCCCACGCGCACCTTGCTGGGGCTGGGCTTCCAGGGCCAGGTCTTCGAGGACCGCTTCCTGATCGCCGACGTGCGCCTGGGCGCGGGCGAGCGGCCGCGCGGGCTGGACCCGACACGGCCCGAGCGCTGGTTCTGGTTCGATCCACCCTTCCACCCGGGCCAGTCCGTGCTGCTGCATGCGCAGGCCGACGGCCTGTGGCGCATCGACTTCCAGCTGGGCCGCGAGGCCAACGTCGAGGTCGAGCGCGACTCGGGCCGCATCAGGGCGCGCGTCGCCGCGATGCTGGACACCCATCGGTTCGAGCTGGTCTGGTCGTCCATCTACCAGTTCTGCTGCCGCCGCGCCGAGCGCTTCCGCGTCGGCCGCGTTCTTCTGGCGGGGGATGCGGCCCACCAGGTCTCGCCGTTCGGCGCGCGCGGCGCCAACAGCGGCGTGCAGGACGCCGACAACCTCGGCTGGAAGCTGGCCGCCATGCTGAGGGGCGAGGCGGGCGAGGCGCTGCTGGACAGCTACGAAGCCGAGCGCATCACGGCCGCCGTGGACAACATCGGCCACTCCACGCGCGCCACCGACTTCATCAGTCCCAAGAGCGCGCTGAGCCGGCGATTGCGCCGGGCGGCGCTGGACCTGGCGGCGCACGCGGAGTTCGCGAAGCCGCTGGTCAACAGCGGGCGGCTGTCCATGCCGACCGACTGCCCCGACTCGCCGCTGAACACGCCCGACATCGAGGCCTGGCCCGGCGGCCCCGCGCCGGGCTGCCACGCGCCCGATGCGCCGCTGGACGGCGGCTGGCTCGGCGAGCAGCTGCGGCATGGCGGCTTCACGCTGCTGGCCTTCGGCGCCGCGGCGGATTTCAACGGCCGCCTGCTCACGCTGCCCCTCGACGGCCTTGCCGCGCAGCGCTATGCAGCCGAGCCGGGCAGCGTCTACCTGATACGCCCCGACGCCGTCGTGGCCGCGCGCTGGCGGCACTTCGATGCCGCAGCCCTGCGCGCCGCGCTGGCCCGCGCCCATGGGAGAGCCTTGTGAGCCCCTTGAACCTGACTCCAAACTTCGGCCGCGAGGCGGATGCCTTCTACGCCGAGCTGATCGCCGCCCAGGCCGGCCTGAGCGATGAGCAGGCCGCCGACTGGCTGGCCCGGCTGACCCTGATCCTGTGCAACCACATCGGCGACCGCGAGGTGCTGAGACAGGCCTTCGCGCTCGCGCGCGATTCGAGCGATGTCCTCGTCAGCGAACACCATGACTGAACTGACCTACCTCACCGGCTTTGGCAACCAGCACAGCAGCGAGGCCGTGCCCGGCGCGCTGCCCATAGGCCGCAACAGCCCGCAGCGCGCGCCGCTGGGCCTCTATGCCGAACTGCTGTCCGGCAGCGCCTTCACCGCGCCGCGCGCCGACAACCAGCGCACGTGGCTGTACCGTCGCCGGCCCTCCGTGGTGGTCGGCGGCTACGCGCCGCTGGCGCATGCGCTGTGGAAGAGCGGCGCGGCGGCCGGCGAGAGCGCGCCGCCCGACCCGCTGCGCTGGGGCCCGACGCCGCCGGCAGGCGAGGGCGACTTCGTCGACGGCCTGCGAAGCTATGCGGTCAACGGCGAGGCGGGCCTCCATGGCATGGGCGCACTGGCCTACGTCGCGACGCGGGCCATGGGGCGTCGCGCCCTCGTCAATGCCGATGCCGAGATGCTGCTGGTGCCGCAGCAGGGCCGGCTGCTGGTGACGACCGAGCTGGGCCGGCTGGAGGTGGCGCCCGGCTCCATCGCGCTGCTGCCGCGCGGCATGGCTTTCAAGGTCGATCCGTTGGACGGCACGGCGCGCGGCTACGTCTGCGAGAACTTCGGCGCGGCCTTCCGGCTGCCGGAGCTGGGGCCCATAGGCTCCAACGGCCTGGCCAATGCGCGCGACTTCGAGGCGCCGGTGGCCTGGCATGAACAGGAGCAGGGGGACTACGAGATCGTCAAGCGCCATGGCGGCCAGCTCTGGCGCGCGACGCAGCTGCACAGCCCCTTCAATGTCGTCGCCTGGCATGGCAACCTCACGCCCTACCGCTACGACACGGCGCGCTTCATGACGATCAACACCGTCAGCTTCGACCACCCCGACCCCAGCATCTTCACGGTGCTGACCAGCCCCAGCGACACGCCTGGCTGGGCCAACGTGGACTTCGTCATCTTCCCGCCGCGCTGGATGGTGGCGGAGGACACGTTCAGGCCGCCCTGGTACCACCGCAACGTGATGAGCGAGTTCATGGGCCTGGTGCTGGGCCAGTACGACGCCAAGCCCGAGGGTTTCAAGCCCGGCGGCGCCAGCCTGCACAACAGCTATGTGCCGCATGGCCCCGACACCGAGGCCTTCGACAAGGCCAGCCATGCCGACTTGAAGCCGCACAAGCTGGAGGCCACGCTGGCCTTCATGTTCGAAACGCGCTGGCCGCTCAGGCCCACGGCCTGGGCGCTGAAGGATGCGCCGTTGGAGACCAGCTACGCCGACTGCTGGCAAGGCCTGAAGGAAGAATTCAAAGCATGAGCATCGATCACACCCATGACGCCGCGGCCCTCTCCTGGGTCGCCTCGGCCAATGACCCGGCCACCGACTTCCCGCTGCAGAACCTGCCGTTCTGCAGCTTCCGCCGCGCCGGCTCGCTGGAGCCCTGGCGCGTGGGCGTGGGCATAGGCGACCAGATCCTGGACCTGAGCGCCTGGGGCATCACCGAGCTGAACGGGCTGATGGCTCGCCCCAGCAGCGAGCGCCGCGCGCTGCGCCACCGCCTGTTCGACACGCTGAAGGCCGGCGCGCCCGAGGTCGAGCTGCTGCCGCAGGCGGCGGCCGAGTACACGCTGCCCTGCCGCATCGGCGACTACACCGACTTCTACACCGGCATCCACCATGCCCGTGCCGTGGGCAGGCTGTTCCGCCCCGACAACCCGTTGCTGCCCAACTACCAATGGGTGCCCATCGGCTACCACGGCCGCAGCTCGTCCATCGTCGTCAGCGGCACGCCGCTGCGCCGGCCCAAGGGCCAGGTCAAGCCACCTGACGCCGACGCGCCCGTGTTCAAGCCCAGCGCGCGCATCGACTGCGAGCTGGAGATGGGCCTGTTCGTCGGCCCCGGCAATGCGCTGGGCGAGCCGTTCTCCATCGACGAGGCCGACGAGCATGCCTTCGGCCTGACGCTGCTGAACGACTGGTCGGCCCGCGATATCCAGCCCTGGGAGTACCAGCCGCTGGGGCCCTTCCTGGCCAAGAACTTCGGCACGACGATCTCGCCGTGGATCGTCACGATGGAGGCGCTGGAACCCTTTCGCATCCCGTTCACGCGGCCCGAGGGCGATCCCCAGCCGCTGCCCTATCTCGACTCGCCGGCCCACCGCTCCCGCGCGAGTTACGACATCGAGCTGGAGGTCTGGGTCAGGACGCCGGCGATGGCCGAGCCGACGCGCATCTCGCGCTCCAACCTGCGCCACGCCTACTGGTCGCTGGCCCAGATGCTGACCCACCATGCCAGCAACGGCTGCAACCTGCAGCCCGGTGACCTGCTGGGCACCGGCACCATCAGCGGCCCGTCGCCCGAGGAGGCGGGGTCGCTGCTGGAGCTGACACAGGGTGGCAAGCAGCCCCTCACGCTGCCCACCGCCGATGGCAAGGGCGAGCAGCGCAGCTTCCTGCTGGACGGCGACCAGTTGGGCCTGCGCGCGTTTGCGCAGAAGCCGGGATTCCGGCGCATCGGATTCGGGCCCTGCGACGGCGTCATCCTGCCGGCCCGCTGAGCCGGCCGGGTGAAGCGGCGCCTCACCCGCGCTGCAGCGCCTCCAGCCACAGCAGGGCAAACCAGCCGTTCGCGTCCGTCCATGCCTTGCCCGGCCTGAATCCCGCCCGTGCGGCGAGTGCCTGAAAGCCCTCGAGCGTGTACTTGTGCGAATGCTCGGTGTGCAGCGTCTCGCCCTCGTGGAAGGCGTAGGCGGTGCCACCCAGCCGCAGCTCCAGCGGCCGCCTCGCGCGCAGGTGCATCTCGATGCGCCGGTAGGCCGGGTTGTAGAAGGCCAGGTGCTCGAAACCGTCCACCGGGAACTGCGCGCCCAGCTCCTTGCGCGCGCGCTCCAGCACATTGAGGTTGAAGGCCGCGGTCACGCCGGCCGCGTCGTTGTAGGCCGCGTGCAGCACCTCGTGGTCCTTCACGAGGTCGATGCCGATCAGCAGTCCTCCGCCCTGGAGCTCGCTGGCCGCCAGGCGCAGGAAGGCGTCGGCCTCGGCGGGCGTGAAGTTGCCGATGCTGGAGCCCGGGAAGAAACCCACGCGGCGGCTGCCGTCGGGACAGGGCGGCAGCGCGTGCGGGCGCGTGAAGTCGGCCACCAGGGGCTGGATGGCGAGTCCGGGGTAGTCAGCGGCCAGGCCATCGCAGGCGGCCAGCAGATGCGGGCCGGAGATGTCCACTGGCACGAACTGCACGCTGTCGCGCGGGATGGCGTCCAGCAGCAGGCGCACCTTGCGCAGCGCGCCGGCACCGTATTCCACCAGTTGCACCTGCCCGCCCATCTGCGCGGCCATGTCGGCTGCATGCCCGCGTAGCAGCGCGAGTTCGGTGCGCGTCGGGTAGTACTCGGGCAAATCACAGATCTGCTCGAACAGGCGCGAGCCGGTCTCGTCGTAGAAATACTTGGGCGAGATGGCCTTGGGTGCCCGGGCCAGGGCCTCGTGCAGGTCGGCCGCGAACTGTTCGCAGTCGGCGTCGGCCCGGGGCTGCTGCCATTCGATACCTGGTTTCATCGTGCGAGCCTCAATCCGCTGAACTGCCAGCGCGCGGCTGGCGGGAAGAAATTGCGGTAGGTCGGCCGCGCGTGGCCAGGCGGCGTCGCGAGGCTGCCGCCGCGCAACACCTGCTGGCCGACCATGAACTTGCCGTTGTATTCACCGACTGCGCCCGCCGCGGGCCGGAAGCCAGGGTAGGGCGAATAGCTCGAACGTGTCCACTGCCAGGCCTGCGTCGCGGCCTGCGCGAAGCCGGGCATGCCGCATGCCGCCTCCCACTCGTACTCGGTGGGCAGGCGGGCACCGGCCCATTCGGCGAAGGCACAGGCCTCGTAGAAGCTGAGCTGCATGACGGGTGCGTCCGCGTCCATGGGCTGCGCACCCTGCAGGCCGAAGACACGGCCATCCTCCAGCCAGTAGGCCGGCCGCTGCCAGCCCTGTGCCTGCACGGTGGCCCAGCCGTCGGACAGCCACAGCAGCGGCTCGCGATAGCCGCCGCTGGCGATGAAGTCGGCGTACTCGCCGCAGGTGACGAGGCGATTGCCGATCTCGAAGGGCGTCAGCAGCGCCTGATGTCTTGGCCCCTCGTTGTCGAAGGCGAAACCATGGCCGTCGTGGCCGAGGTCGACGATGCCGCCCGGGTGTGCCAGCCAGGCCCGCTCCGGCGCCGCGGTCGGGGGCTGCGCAGTAGCTTCATAGGCCGGCAGCAACGGATTGCAGGAGAACGCATGCAGGATGTCGGTCAGCAGCAGCTCCTGGTGCTGCTGCTCATGGTGGCAGCCCAGCTCGACCCGCGCGCGGGCTTCGGCGGGGGCCTGGGGCAGCAGGTCGGCCAGGGCCGCGTTCACATGGGCGCGGTAAGCCTTGACCTCGGCGAGCGAGGGCCGGCTCAGCAGGCCGCGCTGCGGGCGTGCATGGCGGGGACCCAGGCTCTCGTAATAGGAGTTGAAGAGACGGGGCCAGCGCTCGTCGAAGACCTGATAGCCGTCCAGATACGGCGTCAGCACCAGGGTCTCGAAGAACCAGCTCGTGTGGGCCAGATGCCATTTGGCCGGGCTGGCGTCGGGCATGGACTGCAACTGGGCGTCTTCGTCGGACAAGGGCGCAGCCAGGGCCAGCGTGTGGGCACGGGTGGTGCGGAGCAGCTCGTTCAGCATGGACAGCGACCGTATCGCAAACTGCTGCCAACGGTATGTCAGTGAAGGGCGGCTGGCTGTAGGACGGCACCCCCTGGGTGCGTGGTGGCGCTCGCGGCGGGCGGCCGTGCCTCGCCGCGCGGCCCGTCAGCGCTGGCGCGCCGCGCCGGCCGCGACGGGCCAGGCCGCCAGCAGGCCCAGCGCGATGCCGCAGCCGTCGGCCAGCAGGTCCCACCAGTCGCCGGTGCGCGGTGGCAGGAAACTCTGCGCGATCTCGATGGCGCCGCCGTAGGCCAGCAGCGTCGCGGCGAGCCAGCCCCATTGGCGCGGCCGCGGCCACACGGCCCAGACGCTGGCAAATGCCAGCGATGCGAAGGCGAGGGCATGGTTGGACTTGTCCCAGCCGGTACTGACGGCCCGGGGTGGGTTGGGCACGAGGGCCAGCCAGGTGATGGCGACAAGGAGGACGGCGAGCAGCACGCGCCACAGGCGGCGCTGCCCGGGGGCGGTGGCGAAGCGGATCAGGCGGGACATGGCGGGCCGCATTGTGGCTGCCCGGGGAGCTGCGGGTTGATGATGTCTCGTGGGAAACCCTGCTCGTTGGCGCCTGCCGCTGCATGCACAGGCCGGGGGCGGTCGATACAGTAGCCCGCAGGCGCCGGCATGGGCGCCGGGGAGCACAAGATGACGGGCAGCCAGATCATGCAAATGGGGGGCGCCTTCCTGCTGGGCGCGGTGCTGGCGGCGGGCGCCGTGTACGCGTGGTGCTCGCATCGTCTGCGGCTGGAGCGCCAGCGCGTGCTGCATGTCGAGCATTCGCGCCAGCAGGTGCTGGAGCAGGTCACGCATGCGCGCCGGCAGATCGAGCAGCTGCAGCGCGAATCCCATGAGCTGCGTCTCGCGATCCGGCCCGCGCCGCGCCATGCGCCCGTGCCGGCGCCGGCGCAGGACGCCGCCGAGGCGGCGCGGCAGTATGCCGAGTCTCTGCTGAAGCCCCCGCCAGCGACGGACAAGCCGCAGGCCTTCAAGGACACGGTGGTGCTGCGACGCGGCCCGGGCTGAGGCGTTGTCACTGCCGGGACAAACCGGCGCGAGCCGCGCTGCCTAGAATCGAACGGTCGTTCTATTTCCGGGCCGGCCGCGGGAGACGCGGGGTCCGCCAACCGAGGTCGTGCCCATGACAGCCCATTACGAAGTCCGCGGCAGCGTCGCCGTGATCACCCTCGACAACCCGCCGGTCAACGGCCTGGGTTTCGCCACCCGTACCGCCGTGGCGGCCGGCGTGGAGCGCGCCGAGGCCGATGCGGCCGTCAAGGCCATCGTCATCACCGGGGCCGGCAAGGCCTTCTCCGGTGGCGCGGACATCAAGGAGTTCGGCTCGCCCAAGGCGCTGGCCGAGCCCAACCTGTTGAGCCTGATCGCGTTGGTGGAGGCCTGCAACAAGCCCATCGTCGCGGCCATCCACAGCGTCTGCATGGGTGGCGGCCTGGAGCTGGCCCTGGGCTGCCATTACCGCATTGCGCAGAGCGGCACCAAGGTGGCGCTGCCCGAAGTGAAGCTGGGCCTGCTGCCCGGCGCCGGCGGCACCCAGCGGCTGCCGCGCGCGCTGGGCGTGGAGCCGGCGCTGAACATGATCGTCAGTGGCGAACCCGTGGAGGCGCAGATGCTGGCCATGGTCCCGGGCCAGAAGCTGTTCGACAAGATCGTCGATGCCGACGTGGTCGACGCGGCCGTCAAGTTCGCCGAAGAGGTGTCGGAGAAGCGCCCGCTGCCCAAGGTGCGCGAGCTCAAGGCCCGCCACCCCAATGCCGACGCCTACTTCCAGTTCGCCCGCAACATGGTGGGCGGCATGAGCAAGAACTTCCCGGCGCCGCTGCGCTGCCTCGAGGCGGTGGCCGGCGCGGTCAAGCTGAAGTTCGACGATGGCATGCGCGCGGAGCGAGAGGGCTTTGCCGCGCTGATGCTGACGCCTGAATCCAAGGCGCTGCGCCACCTGTTCTTCGCCGAGCGCGTCGCCAGCAAGATCGCCGACGTGCCCGAGGACACGCCGCTGCGCGCCATCGCCAAGGTGGGCGTCATCGGCGCCGGCACCATGGGTGGCGGCATCACGATGAACTTCCTGAACGCGGGCCTCCCGGTCACGATGCTGGAGACCAAGCAGGAAGCGCTTGACCGCGGCGTGGCGACGATCAGGAAAAACTACGAGGCCCAGGTCAAGAAGGGCAAGCTGAAGGAAGACAAGTACGCGCAGCGCATGGCGCTGCTGACCACGACGCTGAACTACGCCGACCTGGCCGACGCCGACCTCATCATCGAGGCGGTCTTCGAGGAGATCGCCGTCAAGGAGTCGGTGTTCAAGCAGCTGGATGAAGTCGCCAAGCCCGGCGCCATCCTGGCGTCCAATACGTCGACGCTGGACGTCGACAAGATTGCTTCGTTCACGAAGCGCCCGCAGGACGTGGTGGGCATGCATTTCTTCAGCCCGGCCAACGTGATGAAGCTGCTGGAGGTCGTGCGCGGCAAGGCCACGGCCAAGGACGTGCTGGCCACGGTCATGGCGCTGGCCAAGAAGATCAGGAAGACGGCTGTCGTGTCCGGCGTCTGCGACGGCTTCATCGGCAACCGCATGATCGAGCAGTACAGCCGCCAGGCCGGCTTCCTGCTCGACGAGGGCTGCAGCCCCAGCCAGGTTGACAAGGCGGCCGAGAAGTTCGGTTTCGCGATGGGGCCGTTCCGCATGGGCGACCTGGCCGGCAACGACATCGGCTGGGCCATCCGCAAGCGCCGCCATGTCGAGAAGCCCGGCATGAAGTACTCGGCCAGCGCCGACCGCCTGTGCGAGCTGGGCCGCTTCGGCCAGAAGACGGGGGCGGGCTGGTACGACTACCAGCCCGGCAAGCGCGACGCGATCCCGTCGCCGGTCGTCGAGGAGATGCTGGCCAAGCACCGCGAGGCCATCGCCGCGAAGACGCGCGACATCAGCGACGAGGAGATCGTGCACCGCCTGGTGTTCGCCCTGGTCAACGAGGCGGCGCACCTGCTGGAGGAGGGCATCGCCCAGCGCGCGTCGGACGTGGACATGGTCTACCTCACTGGCTACGGCTTCCCGATCTGGCGCGGCGGCCCGATGTGCTACGCCGACACCGTGGGCCTCTTCAACGTCGTGCAGGCGATGAAGCGCTTTGCCAAGAACCCGATGGACGACGGCGCGTTCTGGACGCCGGCGCCGCTGCTTGCGCGCCTGGTGGCCGAAGGCAAGAGCTTCACCTGATCAAGGACAAGACATGAGCAATGCACTGATCGTCTCCACCGCCCGCACCCCGCTGACCAAGAGCTGGAAGGGCGCGTTCAACATGACCCATGGCGCGACGCTGGGCGGCCATGCCGTCAAGGCGGCCGTCGAGCGCGCCGGCATCGAGGCCGGCGCCATCGAAGACGTGCTGATGGGCTGCGCCAACCCCGAGGGCGCCACCGGCGCCAACATCGCGCGCCAGATCGCGCTGAAAGCCGGCCTGCCGGTCACGGTCTCCGGCGTCACCGTCAACCGCTTCTGCTCCAGTGGCCTGCAGACCATCGCGATGGCGGCCCAGCGCATCATCGCGGGCGAAGGCGAGGTCTACATCGCAGGCGGCGTGGAGAGCATCTCCTGCGTGCAGCAGGAGATGAACAAGCACATGCTGACGGATCCGGCGCTGCTGAAGCTCAAGCCCGAGATCTACTGGACCATGCTGCAGACCGCCGAGAACGTGGCCAAGCGTTACAACATCTCGCGCGAGCGCATGGACCACTATGGCGCCGGCAGCCAGCAGAAGGCCTGCGCGGCCCAGGCCGCCGGCAAGTTCGCCGACGAGATGATCCCGGTGACGACGACCATGGGCGTGGCCGACAAGGTCATGGGCCTGATGAGCAAGGAGGTCACCGTCAGCGCCGACGAGGGCCTGCGCGAGGGCACCACCTTCGAGAGCATCAAGGACCTGCGCACGGCGTTGCCGGGCGGCGTCATCAGCGCTGGCAATGCCAGCCAGTTCAGCGATGGCGCGGGCGCCTGCGCGCTGGTCAGCGAGCAGTACGCGTCCACGCACAACCTGAAGCCGCTGGGCCGTTTCCTCGGCTTCGCCGTCGCCGGCTGCGAGCCCGACGAGATGGGCATAGGACCCGTGTTCGCCGTGCCCAAGGTGCTGAAGAAGCTGGGCCTGACGGTCGCCGACATCGACCTGTGGGAGCTGAACGAGGCCTTCGCGGTGCAGGTGCTGTACTGCGCCGACACGCTGGGCATCCCCATGGACCGCCTCAACGTCAACGGCGGCGCCATCGCCGTGGGCCACCCCTATGGCGTGTCGGGCCAGCGCCTGACGGGCCACGCCCTCATCGAAGGCAAGCGCCGCGGCGCCAAGAAGGTGTGCGTGACCATGTGCATCGGCGGCGGCATGGGCGCGGCGGGCGTGTTCGAGGTCCTGTGACCCCTGAGGCCTTCGTCAAGCGCGGCGCGGAGATCCTCGCCGCGCAGCCCTTCAGCCGCCTGCTCGGCGTGGAGATCGGCGCCGTGGCACCGGGCCGCGTCGAGTTGCGGCTGGCGATGAAGCCGGAGCTGCTCCAGCAGCATGGCTTCGCGCATGGCGGCGTGCTCAGCTACCTGGCCGACAACGCGCTGACCTTTGCGGGCGGCACGGCGCTGGCGTCCGATGCGCTGACCAGCGAGTACAAGATCAATTATTTGCGCCCCGCCGTCGGCGAGCTGTTGATCGCGCGCGCCGAGGCGGTGAACGCGGGGCGCACCCAGGCCGTCTGCCGCTGCGACGTGTTCGCGGTCAGGGACGGCGTCGAGAAGCTCTGCGCCGTGGCCCAGGGCACCATCGTCAAGCTGACCCAGGACTGAAAATGCAGGTCGACCTCGACACGCTGCGCGGCTTCTTCCGCTCGGCGCCCTTCATGGCCGACCTGGGCGTGGAGCCCACGGCCGTCGAACCCGGTCGCGTGCGGACCGGGCTGGCCGTGCAGCCGCGCCACCGCCAGCACACCGGCGTCGTGCATGCCGGCGTCATTGCGGCACTGGCCGACCACACCATGGGCGCGGCGGCCCAGACCCTGGCCGCCGACGGCCACTGGGTGCTGACGGCCGAGTTCAAGACCAGCCTGCTGCGCGGCGCCGGCGGCGAGCGGCTGGAATGCGAGGCCTGGGTCGTCAAGCCCGGCCGGCAAGTCTCCTTCACCGAGGCCGAGGTGTACGCGGTGGCCGGCGGCGAGCGCCGGCTCGTGGCCAAGGCCAGCGGCACGATGGCCGTGACCAAGGCGGAACAGCCGTGATGCGTGCAACCCTGGAATTCCTGCTCTACGACTGGCTCCGCGCCGAAGACCTGACGGCACGCGAGCGCTTTGCCGACCATTCGCGCGAGACCTTCACTGCCGTGCTGGACACCTGCGAGCGCATCGCCCGCGAGAAGTTCGCGCCCAGCTACCGGCTGATGGACACCGAGGAGCCACGCTTCGACGGCGAGCGCGTGCACCTGCCAGCGGCCACGCTGGAGGCGGTGGACGCGCTGGTCGAGTCCGGCATGCTGGCTGCGACACACGACTACGGCGTGGGCGGGATGCAGCTGCCCTGCCTTGTCGAGACGGCGGCCAACACCTTCGTCAGCATGACCAACGTCCATGTCGGCTCCTATGCGGTGCTGACGACCTGCAACGCCAACCTGTTGATGGAGCATGGCAGCGAGCGCCAGCGCGAGGTGTTCGCCAAGGCGCTGCTGGCCGGCGAGTGGTTCGGCACCATGTGCCTCTCCGAGCCGCAGGCGGGTTCGTCGCTGTCCGACGTGACGACGCGCGCCGAACTGGAAGACGAGAGTGATCCTCTCGGTGCCCGCTACCGCCTGCGCGGCAACAAGATGTGGATCTCGGGCGGCGAGCACGAGCTGCGCGGGAACATCGTCCACCTGGTGCTGGCCAAGATTCCCGGCCCGGACGGCAAGCTGATTCCCGGCACCAGGGGCATCTCCCTCTTCATCGTGCCCAAGCGCATGGTGGGTGCGGATGGCCAGCTCACCGGCGAGCGCAACGACATCGCGCTGGCCGGCCTCAACCACAAGCTGGGCCACCGCGGCACCACCAACTGCCTGCTGAACTTCGGCGAGGGCCGCTTCCAGCCGGGTGGCAAGGCCGGTGCCGTGGGCTATCTCGTCGGCAGGCCCGGCGAGGGCCTGCGCTGCATGTTCTTCATGATGAACGAGATGCGCATCGGCGTCGGCCTGGGCGCGACCATGCTGGGCTACGCGGGCTACGAGGCCAGCCTGGAGTACGCCAGGCAGCGCCCGCAAGGCCGGCCCATGACGGCGGCAGGCAAGGATGCTGCCAGCCCGCAGCGGCCCATCATCGAGCATGCCGACGTGCGCCGCATGCTGCTGGCGCAGAAGAGCTACGTCGAAGGCGCGCTGGCCTTCGAGCTCTACTGCGCGCGCCTCGTCGACGAGCTGCACACCGGCGAGGACAGGGCCGAGGCCCAGGCGTTGCTGGACGTGCTCATTCCCATCGCCAAGAGCTGGCCCAGCGAATGGTGTCTCGAGGCCAACTCGCTGGCCATCCAGGTGCTGGGTGGCTATGGCTACACGCGCGACTTCCCCGTCGAGCAGCATTGGCGCGACAACCGCCTGAACATGATCCACGAGGGCACGCACGGCATCCAGGCGCTGGACCTGCTGGGCCGCAAGGTCGTGCAGCAGGGCGGGGCATCGCTCGCGGCGCTGGCCAACCGCGTGCAGGCCACCATAGCCCGTGCGATGCAGACCGACTGGGCGCCGCTGGCCAACCAGCTCGCCGCGGCCCTCGCCCAGGTGGGGGGTGCCACCAAGAAGGCCTGGAGCAGCGGCGAGCCCGAGGAGGCGCTGGCGAACGCGACACCCTATATGCAGGCCTTCGGCCACACCGTGCTGGCCTGGATCTGGCTGGACGTGGTGCTCGCGGTTGAGGGTGACAGCGACTTCGCTCACGGCAAGCGTGCCGCGGCGCGCTATTTCTTCGCCTACGAGTTGCCCAAGATCGGCGCCTGGCTCGACGTCGTCGCCCGGCGCGAGCCACTGTGCCGCGAGATGAAAGCCGAGTATTTCTAAGGAGACCACATGAGCACCAAAGTCCAAGACCTCTTCGACCTGAGCGGCCACGTGGCCCTGGTTACCGGCGGCTCGCGCGGCCTGGGGCTGCAGATCGCCGAGGCGCTGGGAGATGCCGGCGCCAAGATCATGCTGACCTCGCGCAAGGCGGGCGACCTGGAGGAAGCCGCGGCCCTGCTGCAGGCCCGCGGCATAGACGCGCGCTGGATCGCCGCCGACGCCGCCAAGGCGGACGAGGCCCAGCGCGTCGTCAACGAAACGATGGAGCGCCTCGGCCAGATCGACATCCTCGTCAACAACGCCGGCGCCACCTGGGGCGCCCCGGCCGAGGAGCATCCCATCGAGGCCTGGGACAAGGTCATGGACCTGAACATCCGCAGCCTGTTCGTCTTCGCGCAGGCGGTGGCCAAGGCCAGCATGATCCCGCGCCGCTCGGGCCGCATCATCAACGTGGCGTCCATCGCCGGCCTGGCCGGCAACACCGGTGCCATGAAGACCATCGCCTACAACACCAGCAAGGGCGCGGCCGTGAACTTCACGCGCGCGCTGGCCGGCGAGTGGGGCCGCTACGGCATCACCGTCAACGCGCTGGCGCCGGGCTTCTTCCCCAGCAGGATGACGCAAGGCCTGCTCAGCACGGTGGGCGCCGACAAGATGGCCGCGCATGCGCCGCTGAACAGGCTGGGCGACGATGAAGACCTGAAGGGTGCGGCGCTGCTGTTCGCGTCGCGCGCCGGCAAGCACATCACAGGCCAGATCCTGGCGGTGGACGGCGGCGTCAGCGCCGTTCATGGAAACTGAGGTCCATGGAGTTTCCTGTCCACATCCCTTTCGTTGAACAACTCGGTCTCACGCTGCATGCCATTGGTGACGGCGAGGCCGAGTTGCGGCTCAGCATCGTCGAGCAGCACCTGAACTCCTGGCGCGTCGCGCACGGCGGCGTCGTCATGACACTGCTGGACGTCGCCATGGCCCATGCGGCGCGCAGCGTGCACCGGCATCTGCCGGACCTGGGCCCGGGTGTCGTCACCGTGGAGATGAAGACCAGCTTCATGCGCCCCGGCGAGGGCGAGCTGCGGGCCACTGCGAAGCTGCTGCACCGCTCGACGACCATGGCGTTTTGCGAGGGCTCGGTGTTCGGCGCGGACGGCAAGCTCTGCGCCCACGCCACCGGCACCTTCAAGTACCTGCGCGCGCTGCCGGCCGGCCGACAGCTCAAGCCCTTGGGCGGTGAGGGTGACTGAGAGCCTGAGAGTTTTTCTCCACCGCCCTTTGCTGGCACGAAACTGGCATGTGCTGAGGCATGAGTGATGCCAGGCACCAAGGTGATGCGTCGGCCGGTCTGTTCGAGGACCTGGCGACGGTGGACGAACAACAGCTCAGGGCGGCGGCGCAGGCCCGGGCCGTGGCTCGGCGCGAAGGCGCGGCGCGGCTGCTGCAACCCAATCGCAAGCAGATCGAGCTGCGGGCCTCGGACCTGGAGTCGCTGCTGGGCGAGGAGCACCGGGCCCGGCTGGTCTGG
>NZ_JAFAGT010000054.1 GCF_019237615.1 Roseateles sp.
CCTGAGCTGCTGTTCGTCCACCGTCGCCAGGTCCTCGAACAGACCGGCCGACGCATCACCTTGGTGCCTGGCATCACTCATGCCTCAGCACATGCCAGTTTCGTGCCAGCAAAGGGCGGTGGAGAAAAACTCTCAGGCTCTCAGGCCAGGCTCCACTTGCGTTGTCGCCCTTGGCGCGACTTCGGCTCGGCAGCGCGCGCGCCGTGCCGCGTGATGCCCTCGCCCCTCGATCGCGCTAGAGGCAGAGCGACGCGAGTGCCGTGGTCCACGGAGGTGACCCTGCCATCAACCGCGGACCCTGGCAAAACGCATCCGCTGGCGGGAGCGTCGTCCGTGGACGCTGCCCAGGCGCAGATTGACAGCCAGTTGGAATTAACCGACACCATGACCGTCCAGGCAAAGCTATGGTGCCGCCCGCCATGCCCTCCACCACCTCTCCCCGGCTCTGGGACATTTCCCCCACGGTCGCCCCCGATGCACCCATCTTCCCAGGCGACGAGCCCTACGGCCTGCGCTGGACCACCCGCCTGTCGCCCGGCTGCCCGGTCAACCTCAGCGCGATCACGATGTCTCCCCATGTAGGCGCGCACGCTGACGCGCCGCTGCACTACGCCAACGACGCGCCTGCCATCGACGCGGTGCCGCTGGACACCTATCTGGGCCGCTGCCGCGTCATCCACGCCCTGGGCGCCGCGCCGCTGATCACCGTCGAGCACCTGAAGCACGCCGAGGCCGACCTGCCGCAGCGCGTGCTGGTGCGCTGCTGCGAGCGCGCCGACACGGTGTGGAACCCCGCCTTCACCGCCTACGCCCCCGAGGCCATCGCCTGGCTGGCCGCCCGCGGCGTACGGCTGATCGGCATCGACACGCCCAGCGTGGACCCGGCCGACTCCAAGGTGCTGGACAGCCACCAGCAACTGCGCCGCCTGGACCTGCGCGTGCTGGAGAACCTGGTCCTGGACGAAGTGCCCGAGGGCGACTACGAGCTGATCGCCCTGCCCCTGAAGCTTCAAGGCGCCTGCGCTTCCCCGGTGCGCGCCATCCTCCGAGAACTTACATGACCTCCAGAGAACAAGCCCTTGCGCTCGACGCGCTCGACCCGCTCGGCACCTTGCGCGAGCACTTCGCGCTGCCGCCCGGTGTCATCTACCTGGACGGCAACTCCCTCGGTGCCCTCCCCAAGGCCACGCCGGCGCGCCTCGCCCGGGCCGTGCAGCAGGAATGGGGCGACGGCCTGATCGCGAGCTGGAACAACGCCGGCTGGATCAACATGCCGCGTCGCCTGGGCGACCGCCTGGCGCCCTGGATTGGCGCGCAGCCCGGCGAGGTGCTGGTGGGCGATTCGACGTCGATCAACCTCTACAAGGTGTTGCATGCAGCGCTTCAGATGCAGCCGCCAGGGCGGCGCGTGGTGGTGAGCGAGCGCAGCAATTTCCCGACCGACCTCTACATCGCGCAGAGCGTCGTGAGCGACCATGGTGGCGAGCTGGTGCTGGCCGACGCACCCGAGGACATTCCGGCCCTGCTCGACGCGCGCTGCGCGGTGCTGATGCTGACGCATGTGAACTACCGCAGCGGCCGCATGCACGACATGGCCGCGCTGACGCGCCTGGCCCACGAAGCCGGCGCGCTGGCGCTCTGGGATCTGTGCCACAGCGCCGGCGCCGTGCCGGTGGACCTGCGCGGCGCCGACGCCGACTTCGCCATCGGCTGCAGCTACAAATACCTGAACGGCGGCCCCGGCGCACCGGCCTTCGTGTGGATGCACCCGAGCCACGCAGGCCGTGCCCGCCAGCCGCTGACCGGCTGGCTGGGCCATGCGGCGCCGTTCGAGTTCGGCACCCACTACCGGCCGGCGGACGGCATCCAGCAGTTTCAGTGCGGCACGCCGGCGGTCCTTGCGATGACGGCACTGGACGCGTCGCTGGACGTGTTCGACTTGGCGCGCAAGCTCGGTGGCATGGCCGCGCTGCGCGCCAAGTCGCTGGCGCTGACGGAGGCCTTCATCGCCGCGGTCGACACGCACGTGCCCAGCGCCAGCCTGCAGTCGCCGCGCGAAGCGGCGCTGCGCGGCTCGCAGGTGTCCATCGCGCTGCCGGCCGAGGTTGACGGCTACGCGGTCATGCAGGCGCTCATCAGCCGCGGCGTCGTCGGCGACTTCCGCGCCGGCGAACCGGGCCTGCTTCGCTTCGGCTTCACGCCTCTGTACACGCGGCATGTGGACGTGGTGGACGCCGTCGCCCTGCTCGTCGACGTGCTGGCCACCGAGTCCTGGCGCACCCCCGAGTTCCAACGCCGCAGTGCAGTGACCTGATGAACAAGATCGAACACCACGACGCCCAGCTCGACTTCTCCAAGGACATGAGCTACGGAGACTACCTCCAGCTCGACGCCATCCTGAACGCGCAGAAGCCACTCTCGCCCGACCACAACGAGATGCTCTTCATCGTGCAGCACCAGACCTCGGAGCTGTGGATGAAGCTGATGCTGCACGAGCTGCATGCGGCCGTGGCCCATGTGGCGGACGACAAGCTGCCCGAGGCCTTCAAGATGCTGGCCCGGGTGTCGCGCATCATGGAGCAACTGGTCCATGCCTGGGACGTGCTTGCAACGATGACGCCGCCCGAGTACAGCGCCATCCGCCCCTACCTGGCCAGGAGCAGCGGATTCCAGAGCGCGCAATACCGGCGCATCGAATTCATGCTCGGCAACAAGAACGCCGCCATGCTCAAGCCCCATGAGCACCGGCCCGACCTGCTGGCCCAGGTGCGCGAGGCCTTCGACGCGCCGTCGCTCTACGACGAGGTGCTGAAGCTGATGGCGCGCCGCGGCATCGCGGTGCCGGCCTCGCACCTGGAGCGCGACTGGACCCAGCCCTATGTGGCCGATGACGGCGTCAAGGACGCCTGGCTGGCCGTCTACCGCTCGCCGCAGCAGCACTGGGACCTCTACCAGATGGGCGAGGAACTGGTGGACCTGGAGGACGCCTTCCGCCTCTGGCGCTTCCGCCACGTGACAACGGTGGAGCGGGTCATCAGCTTCAAGCGCGGCACCGGCGGCACGGGCGGGGTCAGCTACCTGCGCAAGATGCTGGACGTGGTGCTGTTCCCGGAGCTGTGGGCGCTGCGAACGGACCTGTGAGCGCCTGGAAATGCAAACCTAGAATCCCCCAACCGTTTCAGCCGACAAGGTCCGCCACCATGGACACCCGCACCTCCGAAACCCGCCTGCGCATCGAGCGCGTCCGCGATGCCCTGGGCGCCCATGGCGTCGATGCCGTACTCGTACCGTCCAGCGACCCGCACCTGTCGGAATACCTCCCCGAGCGCTGGCAGGGCCGGCAGTACCTGTCGGGCTTCACAGGCTCGGTTGGCAGTCTCGTCGTCACGCACGACCGGGCCGCCGTCTTCGCCGACAGCCGCTACTGGACCCAGGCCGAGGCGCAGATCGCCGGCAGCGGCATCACGCTTGAGAAGATGGCCACCGGCGCGTCGACGACCTACATCGACTGGATCGCCAGGACCCTGAAACCCGGCCAGGTGCTGGCCGTGGACGGTCAGGTGCTGGGCCTATCGCTCGCCAACGCGCTGCGCACGGCGCTGCAGCGCGCCGGCATCACGCTGCGCACCGACCTGGATCTCGTGCAGGACGCCTGGGAGGACCGACCCGGCCTGCCCGTCGAGCCCATCTACGAGCACCAGCCGCCCCAGGCCGCCGTGGCCCGCGCCGACAAGCTGGCCCGCGTGCGCGCCGCGATGGCGTCGCTGCAGGCCAGCCACCACCTCGTGTCCACCGTGGACGACGTGGCATGGCTGCTCAACCTGCGCGGCTCGGACGTGGAGTGCAACCCCGTCTTCATCGCCCACCTGCTGCTGGACGCGAGCGGCGGCCGCCTCTTCGTCGCCGATGGCAAGGTGCCGGCCGACGTCGCCGCCCGCCTCGCGGCCGACGGCATCCAGCTCGCGCCTTACGCGCAGGCCGCCGGCGCTCTGGCCGCCCTGCCCGCCGCAGCCAGGCTGCTGCTCGACCCCAGGCGCGTGACGCTGGGCCTGCGCGAAGCCGTGCCGGCCACCGTGGCCGTCGTCGAGCAGATCAACCCCAGCACGCTGCTGAAGAGCCGCAAGTCCGCCGCCGAGGCCGCGTTCATCCGCGAGACCATGGCCGAGGACGGCGCGGCCATGTGCGAGTTCTACGCCGAGTTCGAGGCCTCGCTGGCTCGCGGCGAGCGCTGGAGCGAGTTGGACATCGACACCCGGCTCACCGCTGCGCGCAAGCGCCGCCCTGGCTTCGTGGGCCTGTCCTTCAGCACGATTGCCGGCTGGATGGCCAACGGCGCCCTGCCCCACTACCGCGCCACGCCCGAGTCCCATGCGCAGATCGAGGGCGACGGCCTGCTGCTGATCGACTCCGGCGGCCAGTACCTCGGCGGCACCACGGACATCACCCGTGTCTGGTCCGTGGGCAGCGTCAACGCCGCGCAGAAACGCGACTACACGCTGGTGCTCAAGGGGACCATCGCGCTGTCGCGCACCCGCTTCCCGCGCGGCACGCTCAGCCCCATGCTGGACGCCATCGCCCGCGCTCCGCTTTGGGAGCACGGTCTGGACTACGGCCATGGCACCGGCCACGGCGTGGGCTACTTCATGAACGTGCACGAAGGCCCGCAGAGCATCTCCAAGGCCGTCGCCGAGCCGGCCATGGCCATGGAGCCCGGCATGATCACCTCCATCGAGCCAGGTCTGTACCGGCCGGGCCTGTGGGGCGTGCGCATCGAGAACCTGGTGCTCAACGTCGCCATCGACACGCCGGAGAACAACGCCTTCGGCGAGATGCTGGCGTTTGAGACGCTGACACTGTGCCCCATCGCCACGGACTGCATCGACACCGGCCTGCTACGCGCCGACGAGATCGCCTGGCTGAACGACTATCACGCCACCGTGCGCAAGCGCCTGGCGCCCAAGCTTGGCGGCGCGGCTCTGGCCTGGCTGATGGCGCGCACCGAGCCGCTGGTGGCCTGACATGTCCCGCAGCGGCCCGGCGAGCTAGCGGCCGCCCGCCGGCGGCACGGCCGGATAGCGCCACACCAGGGCGGCGCTGGCCAGCAGCATCAGCAGCAGGCCGCCGAACAGCGGGACGGCGCTGTCGGCCCGGTCCAGAAAGGGCGCGACGAGTTGCGTGCCTATCGCACCCGCTGCCAGCAGGGCCAGCACCAACAGCGCCGTCGCCCGGCCCATCTGCGCCGGCGGCAGGGCCAGCGCATCGCCGAAGGTGGCCGGCCCGCGGATGGCCAGCGCCCCGCAGAAGCAGACCCAGTAGGCCGCGACGGCCGCAAACGGCAGCGCCTGCCCCGCCAGCGCGGTGCCCAGCGCCAGCGCACAGGCGACGATCTGGATCGCGCTGCCCCATTGCACGACGCGGGCATGTCCCAGCCGCGCCGCCCAGCGCCCTGACTGCGACGCCCCCAGCATGAAGGCGCCGACGCCCAGCACCTGCAGCGCCGAGAACGCCGCCGCGCCCAGGCCGAGTGCGTTCTGCAGCAACTGCGGCGCGCTGGCCAGGAAGCTCAGCAGCGCGCCTATGCACAGCGCATGCGAGGCGGCCAGGCGCAGGAAGCGGCGGTTGCGCAGGATGCCGAGATAGCCGGCGTCCTGAGCGAGGTCCAGCCCCGGCAGGCGGCGCGGCGCGATCTTCACCACCCAGGGCAGCACCAACAGGGCCAGCACGGCCAGCACCCAGAAGCAACCGCGCCAGTCCACGACGCGCAGCAGCAGCGCACCCAGTACCGGCCCTGCCGCGGGCACGATGGCCTCGACCATGGAGATGGCGGCGATGCCGCGCACGACGTCGGCATCGCCCAGCGTGGCGCGCACGACGCTGGGTGCGACGACAGTGGCCGCCGCGGCCGCCACACCCTGCAGCAGGCGCAGCACCAGCAGCACCTCGATGCCGGGTGACAGCGCACAGCCCAGGCTGGTCAGCGCCAGCAGCGCGAGGCCCAGCTCCAGGCAGCGCCGCGGGCCCAGGCGGTTCAGCAGCTCTCCCCACAAGAGCTGCGCGCCGGCCAGGCCGGCGAGATAGACGGCGATGGTGGCCTGGGCCAGCGGCACGCCGATGCCCAGGCCGGCCTGCAGCGCCGGCACGGCGGGCAGGTAGAGATCCATCGCGGCCATGCTGACGCCGGTGACGAAGGCCAGCGGCAGGATGGTGCGTATTGATGCGGACGTAGACGGATGCAAGAGCGCCTCTTCTTCACAGAGGGCGCCCTTGTACTGACGTCATCACCGAGCGTGGCGGAAGCGTCCCGGCCTCCGTCGCAGCACCCCTCGGCAGGACGGCACCGCGGGACCAGCCGCGGCGCGGCCCGCATTCTAGGCAAGGCACACTGCGGGCATGGAAGAGGTGGAAGTCGCCGTCATCGGCGCCGGGGTCGTGGGGCTCGCAGTGGCCCGCGAGCTGGCGCAGCGCGGGCACGAGGTCGTCGTCATCGAGGCGGCGGGCGCCATCGGCACGGGCATCTCCGCACGCAACAGCGAGGTCATCCATGCCGGGCTCTACTACCCCGCGGGCAGCCTGAAGGCGCGACTGTGCTTGCGCGGCCGGCGGCTGCTCTACGATTACTGCGAGGCGCGCGGCATCGCGCACCGACGCTGCGGCAAACTGGTCGTCGCAACGCGCGCGGCCGACCTGCCGCGGCTGCAGGCATTGGCCGCCCAGGGCGCCGCCAACGGCGTCGACGATCTCGAACTGCTGGACCGCGCGACGCTGCAGGCACTGGAACCGGCGCTGCGGGCCGAGGGCGCGCTGTCGTCGCCGTCCACCGGCATCGTCGACAGCCACGGGCTGATGACAACCCTGCTGGGCGACGCCGAGCGGGCCGGCGCCGTGCTGGCCCTGGCCAGCACGGTGGGCGGCGGTGCGCGCGTTGGCGATGGCTGGCGGCTGCGGGTGGAGGATTTCGAGCTGGGCGCGCGCCGGGTCGTGAACTGCGCCGGCCTGTTCGCCGGCCAGGTGGCCGAATCGCTGGGCATCGCGGCACCACCGCTGCGCTTTGCGCGCGGCCACTATCTCGCGCTGGCCGGCCGCGCGCCATTCTCGCGGCTGGTCTATCCACTGCCCGTCGATGGAGGCCTGGGCGTGCACCTGACGCTGGACCTGGGCGGCCAGGCCCGCTTCGGCCCCGACGTGCAGTGGCTGCCGGACACCGACCCGGCCACGCTGGACTACGCCATCGACCCGTCTCTGGCCTCAGCGTTCGAGGCCGAGGTGCGCCACTACTGGCCCGACCTGCCGGCGGGTGCGCTGGCGCCGGCCTATGCCGGCATCCGCCCCAAGCTGAGCGGCCCGGGCGAGCCGGCGACGGACTTCCGCATCGACGTGCGGCCCGGCCTCGTCAGCCTGTTGGGCATCGAGTCGCCGGGGCTGACGGCGTCGCTGGCCCTCGCCGAGGTCGTCGCAGAGGTCGTCGCCGGGCGACTCAACCCCGGGCCGACTGCTTCGCGATGATGGCGTCTGCCGCCTGCTCGGCCTGCTGCAGCGGCTGGCTCAGCGCCTGCGTGCTGTAGGCCGCGCTGGCAGGCGCCGGCGCGCCCAGCATGGGGCCGCCGGTGTCGTGCGTGTCGACGCTCACGTTCATCGACAGGCCCACGCGCAGCGGGTGTTCGCGCAGCTCGGCCGGGTCCAGCGCGATGCGCACCGGCACGCGCTGCACGACCTTGATCCAGTTGCCCGTCGCGTTCTGCGCCGGCAGCAGCGAGAACGCGCTGCCCGTGCCGGGCGACAGGCCCAGCACCTTGCCGTGGTACTCGACCTTGCCGCCGTAGGTGTCGGCTTCCAGCGCGGCCGGCTGGCCGACGCGCAGGTTGCGCAGCTCCGACTCCTTGAAGTTCGCCTCCACCCACAGCTGCTCCAGCGGCACGATGGACATCAGCGCCGTGCCCGGGATCACGCGGCTGCCCACCTGCACGCTGCGCTTGCCGACATAGCCGGACACCGGCGACACCACCGCGTTGCGGCGCAGCGCCAGCCACGCCTGCACATAGTCGGCGCGTGCGGCCAGCACGCTGGGGTGCTGGGCCAGCGCCACGCCCTGCACGCCGGCGCGGGCGGCATCGAGCTGGCGCAGCGCCACGTCCAGCGCGGCCTGCGCGGTCTTGACGGCCTGGCGCGCGTGGGCGATCTCCTCGGCCGGCAGCGTGTCGTCGGCCGCCAGCGGCTGGCGGCGGGCCAGGTCGTCCTGGGCGCGCTTCAGGTCTAGCCGGCGCAGCTCGACGCCGGCCTCGTACTGCGGCACGCCGGCATAGCGCTCGCGCAGCTGGCGCACGGCGCCGCCCAGGCGGGCCTCGGCCTGTGCCAGCACGACCTCGGCGTCGACCGGGTCCAGCTTCACCAGCTCGGCGCCGGCCTGCACCAGCTGGGTCTCGTCGGCACGGATCTCGGCGACGTTGCCGCTGACCTGCGAGGACAGCGTGACCATATTGCCGCCGACGTAGGCGTTGTCGGTGGTCTCGCGCTTGGACAGCACCAGCGCGGCATAGACGGCATACAGCAGGCCGGCGACGACGAACAGCGTCGTGATGCCGACGAGGGCCCGGCGGCGCTTGCGCTCGAGCGGGGGTGACGTGGGGGCTTCGGTCGTGGACATGATTCAGTTCCGCGTGATCTGGAGGGGCGCCTGGGCACTGGCCTCGGCATGGAAGCCGCCGCCCAGGGCTTGTGTGAGGGTCACTTCGGTCTGCAGGCGCTCCCTGGCCAGCTGCAGCTCGGCCTGATGGGCGCGCAGCACGGCCAGGTCCGCCTGCACCGTGGTGGCGCGGTCGGCCAGGCCCTGGCGCCGGCGGGCCTCACTGCTGCGCTGCTGGGCCTCGGTCAGCGCTGCGGCCTCGTGCTGCGCGCCAGCCTGCTCCGCCAGGCCCTGCAGCGCGCTGGCGGCCTGGGCCACGTCGCGCACGGCGTCCAGCACGCGCTGGTCGTAGTCGGCGATCAGCTCGTCGCGTGCGCTGCGCGCGCCGCCGAGCTGGCCCTTCAGCGTGCCGGTGTTGAACAGCGGCAGCGCCAGCGAGGGGCCCAGCAAGAAGGTGCGGCTGGCGGTTTTCAGCAGGCCGGGCAGTGTCAGCGAGTCCAGGCCGATGGAGCCGGCAAGGTTGATGTCGGGATAGAAGGCCGCCTTGGCCGCGTCGACGCGGTTCATGGACGCCTCGACGCGCCAGCGCGCGGCCTGCAGGTCGGGCCGACGGGCCAGCAGCTCGTAGCCGAGGTGCGCCGGCAGCGTAGCCCGGCCGGCGGGCAGCGGCCGCGCCCGCAGCGCCGCCACTGCGTCCTCGCCCGGGCCCAGCAGCGCGCGCAGCGCCTCGCGCTGGCCGATGGCAGCGCTCCCGGCCTCGGCGATGCGCCCGCGCAGCTCGGCCAGCCGGGCGGCCTCGGTGCGCGGCTCATCGGCGGCGGCCAGGCCATGCGCGACGCGGCGGGCGCGGTCGTCCACCAGTTGCTGCTGCGCCGCGGCCTGCTCGCGCAAGTTGGCAGCCAGCGCCCACAGGCTTTGCAGCTCAAAGTAGCTGCGCGCCACCGAGCCGGCCAGGGCCTGGCGCACCTGGGCGGCCTCGGCGCGGCGCGCAAAAGCCTCGCCGGCGGCCGCGGCGACCTGGGCGCGTTGGCGGCCCCACAGATCGAAGTCGTAGCGGGCCTGCAGCCCGACGCTGAAGTCGTTGAACGTGCCGCCGCCTATGGGCGCAGGGAAGAGGCCGTTGGCCGAGTAGCGCTGGCGGTTGACGTCGGCCGTCGCGCCGGACTCGACCCCGGCGGCGGCGCGGCTGACAACCAGGGCCGACAGGGCCGCGTCGACGCGGGCGGCCGCGGCGGCCAGCGTCGGGCTGTCCTGCAGCGCGTGGTCGACGAGGGCGTCGAGCTGGGCGTCGCCGTAGCGCGTCCACCAGCGGTCGCCGGGCCAGGCCCGGTCACCGGCAAGGCGGATGTCGTCGGGCAGTTCGGCGCCGACGGCATCGGGCTGCGCCACGGCATGCGGCTCGGGCGGGACGCTGACGCAGCCGCCCAGCGTCGCGGCCGACAGCGAGGCCAGCAGCGCCGTCAGCGCGAAGGAATGCCGCAGGGGATGGGGGCGGGGCAGCATGCTCACTCCATGGCCGCGTGTTGGGCGGCCGGGTCGGGTTGGGCCCGGGACGGGCGGATCAGCAGCAGCAGCGGGATGACGGCCAGCGTGACGAGGAACATCATCCAGAAGTCGTCGATGTAGGCCAGCATCGTGGCCTGGCGCGTGATCTCGGCGTTCAGCAGCGTCGCGCCGGCGACGCCGCCCGAGCCGTAGACGGCCGTCACCGTCGGGTCCTGCAGCGTGGGGTTGGCGATGTTGATGTGCTCGGTGAGGGACGCATGCGCCACCTGCACGTTGCGCGTCAGGAAGGCCTGCACCAGCGCAATGCCCACGCTGCTGCCGATATTGCGCACCAGGCTGTAGATGGCCGTGCCGGCGGCGCGCATCTCGGGCGCCAGCGTCGTGAACGCGGCCGTGCTCAGCGGCACGAACACCAGGCCCAGGCCTATGCCCTGGATGATGCCGGGCCAGACGATGTCGCTGCGCGACAGCACCAGCGTGTACTGACTCATCTGCCACAGCGAGAAGGCGGTGAGCGAGAAGCCCACGGTCAGCAGCACACGCACGTCCACGCGGCCGACCAGCTTGCCGACGACCAGCATGGACAGCATGGTGCCGAAGCCGCTGGGCGCCGTGACCAGGCCTGCGATGGTGGCCGGATAGCCCATCAGGCCCTGCAGCATGGACGGCGTCAGCGCCCGCGTCGCGAACAGCACCATGCCCACGATGGCGGCGAATAGCAGGCCGCTCACGTAGTTGGCGTTCTTCAGCAGCCGGTAGTCGAAGAAGGACTTGCCGGCCGGGCGCAGCGCCGTGTGCGCGACCAGGTAGGCCACGCTGATGGCCAGCAGCACGGCCTCGACCCAGGTCTCGGTCGACGCGAACCAGTCGTTCTGCTCGCCACGGTCCAGCAGCATCTGCAGCGCGCCTATGGCCAGCGACAGCGTCGCGAAGCCGAACACGTCGAAGCGCATGCTGCGCGCGGCCCGGGCGCCGGGAATGAACTTCCAGATGCCGTACAGCGCCAGGGCGCCTATGGGCACGTTGATGAAAAACACCCAGCGCCAGTCGTAGGCGTCGGTCAGCCAGCCGCCCAGCGTAGGCCCGAGGATGGGGCCGATCATGACGCCCATGCCCCAGACGGCCATGGCCTGGCCATGCTTCTCGCGCGGGTTGATGTCCAGCAGCACGGCCTGCGACAGCGGCACCAGCGCGGCGCCGAACACGCCCTGGAGGAAGCGCGCCAACACGATCTCGGTGAGCGAACCGGACAGGCCGCACAGCACCGATGCGAGCGTGAAGCCGCCCACCGAGACGAGGAAGATGTTCTTCTGGCCGAAGCGGTCGCACAGCCAGCCGGTCAGCGGCATCGTGATCGCCGAGGCGACGATGAACGAGGTCAGCACCCAGGTGATCTGGTCCTGCGACGCCGACAGGTTGCCCTGCATGTGCGGCAGCGCGACGTTGGCGATGGTGCCGTCCAGCGCCTGGATGGTGGTCGCCAGCATGATCGACAAGGTGATCATGACGCGGTTGAGATCGGGCGCCGGCCGCGCGGCGCCCGGCATGGCGGCGGTGGTCACAGGCTGGCCTCGACCTTGGACTGCAACTCCTCCAGCAGCGCCGTGGCGGCCTGCAGGCGCTCGCGGTCGATGCCGGCCAGCAGTTCCTTGCGATAGCCATCGGCCGCCGTGCGCACCTTGGCGTAGAGCTGCTGGCCAGCCTCGGTCAGCACCACATGCTTGATGCGGCGGTCAGTCTCGGACGGCACGCGTCCGACCAGCCCCAGCTTGACGAGCCGGTCCACCAGGCTGACGACCGACGGCCCTTCGACGCCCAGGCGGTTGGCAAGCTCGATCTGCGACAGCGGCTCGCGGGACTTGGCGATGTTGGCAATGGCCATCCAGCCGGCCTGGCCCACGCCCTGGTCCTTCAACCTGCGATCGATGGCCTGGCGCCAGATGCGGGCGGTGTTATGCAGCGCCAACGAGAAGCGCTCTTCGGTGGAAGGCATGGTTTGTCGCCTACTTGTTTCTCAGCTAATCATTAGCCTTCTATTTAATTCTAGGATGAGCGACGCCGGAAAGCAAAAGACCCCGCCGGAGCGGGGCCTTGGGCCGGCGAGGCGGGCGCTCAGATCGCGCAGGCGGCATCCGCGCCCGCCGGCGGCCTCGGCCACAGCGCCAGGCCGCCGCCCAGGCTCCAGGCCTGCCCATGGCCCAGGCGGCGCAGCGCCTGGGCCGCCTGGGCGCTGCGGTTGCCGCTGCGGCAGAAGAACACCACCGGCGTGCCGGCCGGCAGCGCCAGCCAGCGGCCCAGCGCATCGGGCAGGCCGGACAGCGCCACGGCCTCGCGCCGCACTGCGCCGCCCAACTCGGGTGCCTGGCCCAGGCGCTGCTCGTAGGGCTCGCGCACGTCGACGAGCAGCAGGTCCGGATGCCCGCCCAGCAGGTTGCGCAGGCCTTCCGGGCTGAGTTCGCTGGCCACCAGCGGGCAGCCGCTGTCGATGCGCGCGCCGCAGGCGACGGTCTGGTACTCGGTCAGCGCCAGGCCCTGCTCCAGCCGCGCCTTGGCGGCAGCGAAGCCGGCGTCGTCCAGGCGGCCCGCCAGCACGTCGGCCAGCAGCGGCTGGGCCGCGCATTCGACGGCCAGCGTGGTGGCGAAGCGGTCGTCGTAGTCGTGACCGGGCAGCAGCAGGAGCTGCGGGCCGACGGCCTGCGCCAGCCGGCGCAGCGACGCGCCATAGGCCCGCGGCGCGCTCTGCGCGAAGTCACTGCGCCCAAGCGCACCGGGCATCACCGTGTCGCCGACGAAGGCCAGGCGCGGGCCGCCGCCCGGCTTGCCTTCGTCTTGCAGCAGATAGGCCGTCGAGTCCTGCGTATGGCCAGGCAAGGCCAGGCGCGTCAGCCGCAAGGCGCCCAGCTCGACGGCATCGGCGCCGTGCGGCCAGCCGAGCGCGTCCACGTCGCCACGGGCCTTCTCGACCGCCGCCACCAGCGCCGGTGCCGACGAGGCATGGTCGCCATGGCTGTGCGTGTCCAGCACGGCGGCGAGTTCGTAGTCCTGGCAGCGCAGCCACTGGGCCAGTCGCCCGGTCAGCTCGGGCAGCGGGTCGATGACGACGGCGCGGCGGCTTGCGGCATCGGCCAGCAGGTAGCAGCAGGCGCCATCCACGATGAAACGCGTCAGGCCATCGGCCGGCAGGGCCTGGCCGGGGGCGCTTGGATCGAGGCAGCTCTCGCGCAGCGATTCGCCGCAGACGCGGATGCGCGCACAGGCCTCGTCGATGAAGGCACGGTCCGCCACCGGGCCGAAGGACAGGCGCACGGCCGAAGCCGTCTGCCAGCCAGGCAGGCCCATGGCCTCCAGAACGTAGCTGGGCTGGGCCTTGGATGCGCTGCAGGCCGAGCCGCCGCTGACACGCAGCTCAGCCGCGTCGAACAGGTCCAGCAGCAGCTTGGAGCTCAGGCCCGGCACGGCGAAGTTCAGCGTGGTCGGCAGGCAGGCCTCGGGCGGCGCGTTGAAGACCATGCCAGGGAAGGCCTTCTGCAGCGCGGCCGCCAACTGGCCACGGTAGGCGACGAGGGTGGCGTGGTCGCGGAAACTGCCGCCCTCCTCCAGCGCGGCCAGCACGGCGCCCAGCGCGGCAATGCCGGACATGTTCTCCGTACCCGCGCGCAGCGCGCCCTCCTGGCCGCCGCCGGCCAGCAGCGCCGTGAATGGCGCGCCGTCGCGCACGTACAGCAGGCCTATGCCCTTGGGCGCATAGAGCTTGTGGCCGGAGAAAGGCGCGTAGTCGATGCGTCGCTCGGCCAGCCGCAGCGGCAGCTTGCCCAGCGCCTGCACGCCGTCCACCATCCACAGCGCGGTACTGCCGGCCAGTGCTGCCGCGATGCCGTCCAGGTCGCTGATGACGCCGGTCTCGTTGTTGGCCGCCATCGTGCAGACCAGGCCCGCGCGCGGCGCATGCTCGCGCAGCCAGGCCAGGTCATGGCGGCCGTCGCGGCCGACGGGAATGGCCAGCACCTGCAGGTTCAGCCCCAGCAGCGCGTTCCAGTGCCGGATCGCCTCCGGCACGGCCTTGTGCTCGGTCGCGCCGTACAGCAGCAGCTCTGGCCGCTCGGCATGGTCGCGCAGCGCGCTCAGGGCCGACAGCACCGCCGTCTGTATACCCTCGGTCGCGCCGCTGAGGAACAGCAGCCGGCCGCCATCCGCGCCCAGCACGCGGCGCGCGCGGGCGCGCACGCCGTCCATCAGCGCCCTCGCCTTCAGGCCGGTGCTGTGGATGCTGCTGGGGTTGCCGAAGTCTTCGGCCATCGCGGCCAGAGCAGCCTCGCGGGCCTGCGGTAGCACCGGCGTGGTGGCATTGGCGTCGAGATAGATTTCCATGGTGCGAGGAGCGGCGGCGGGGAAAGCGGTGTGGTGCATTCTGGCAAGTCGCGCACGAAAACCGATTGCGAAATCCGGCTCGCGTCGCCACAACGTGAGCAACAGATGCCTCACATAATTGAATCCATGAAATTGGATTCCATAGACATACGGATTCTAGAAATCCTGCAGCAGGACGCAGAACTGCAGGTCGCCGAGGTCGCGCAGCGCGTGGGCCTGTCCACGACGCCCTGTTGGCGGCGTATCCAGCGGCTGAAGGAGACCGGCGTCATCACGCGCCAGGTGGCGCTGCTGGACGCGCAGAAGGTCAACGTCGGCGTCACCGTATTCGTCTCCGTGCGCACGAGCACGCACAGCCAGGAGTGGTTCGACACCTTCAAGGCCACGGTGCAGGCCATTCCCGAGGTCGTCGAGTTCTACCGCATGAGCGGTGATGTGGACTACCTTCTGCGCGTGGTGGTGCCCGACATTGCTGCGTACGATCGTGTCTACAAGCGCCTCATCGCCGGCACGCAACTGCACGACGTCAGCTCCAGCTTCGCCATGGAAGAACTCAAGCTGACGACCGCGCTGCCACTGAGCTACGTGGCCTGAGGCCGCCCCTGCGGTCAGCCCTCGGAAACCGCAACTCGTCCGGCTCCGGCGTCAATCCGTCGCGCGGGGCTCGCAGGGTCGGCCGCGCGCGGCGACATTCCCGTCACCGCCACGCTCCCTGACGACCGGAACCCATCATGAACGCCGCCGCACAGACCTTCGCCATCGCCCTGGCCTCCGTGGTCGCGGCCGCCGCCATCGGTATCGGCCTGGCCGACAGCATGGCCGCGCCCACGGCGCAGGTGATGCAGGTGACGGTGGTCCGGCTGCCGCGCGTAGTCATCGAGCAACCACGGGCCGCGTCGCCCGCCGTGACGCTGGCGCAGGCCCGGCCTGCAAGGACGCTCTGACCCCAGCCGCACCTGCCCAAGTCCATTCAGGAGCACCCAGGCTACACGCCTCGCGCACCGCGCCTGCCGGCAGCGGCTCACCGCTTACGAGTATTCTCCAGCGCGCAGGATTGCCCGGCCCGCACGCCGCCAGATACGCCAATCAGGCTGACCTCGCTGCACGCACCCGAAGCCGTTCAAGCGGACGTTCACCGCCTGCCGCCAGCATGCTTACTCACCAATCGGCGGGCACGCCCGAGGCATATGCTTCTGCCATATCCAACACCCATACCCCCCCGTGAGCATCACTTCCGTCTTCACCAGCAACCGCTCCCAGGCCGTGTGCCTGCCGGCAGATGTGCGCCTGCAAGAAGGCGTGAAGAACGTGCAGGTTCGCGCCCGCGGCGCGGACCGAATCATTTCGCCCGTAGGTCACACCTGGGATGAGTTCTTCCCGAGTGGGCCGCAGGCAACGGGCGACTTCATGGTGAGCCGCGCCGCGCAGCAGCTAGCCGAGCGCAAATCCCTCTGACGCCGTCCACGCGACGCTGAAGCAGCTTCTCGACACCAGCATCGTCATCTACGCCATCAAGCGGCGACCGTTGGAGCTGGGCGTGTTCAACGATAACGCCGGCCGCATGGCCATCTCGCCCATCACCCTGAGCGAACTCTTTCACGTCGCCGAGAAGAGCGCAAAGGTGGCGCACAACCTGGCTGTTGCGCAGGAGTTCGCCCGTCTGCTCGAGGTGCTACCCTACTCAGTCAAAGTGTGTCGGCACTACGGCGCCATCCGAGCGGCTCTCTAGCAAGCGGGGCGCCCCATCGGCGTCAATGACGTGCACATCGCCGCCCACGCCTGCAGCGAGCGGCTGACACTGGTCACCAACAGCCTCGCTGAATTCGAACGCGTGCCCGGCCTGCCGACGGAGAACTGGGCTGGCTCTGCTGGCTGGCGGGATGAACAAGCTGGCGCACGGCGATTCGACTGACTAAGCTCCATCCGCATACCCTTAACTTCACCCATGAACATACATCCCCTGCGTCCACACGACGACGAGGACGCCGTCGGCGTGGCCATCACCTGGCTGGCGGAACGACATCGGAAGGGCTGGCGCAGTGCCTTCGGGGCCCTGCTGGACCAGTGGCGGCCGGAAGGCCCCGAAGACGGTTGGCAACTCGACGAAGACGGCATGACCATGGTGTCGATCAATGCCGGCGAGTGGTTGATCGCGCGCGGCGAGATCCACGCCCGCGGCGGTCTGCGCGAAATCAACGCCTACCTGCTCAGCCGCGATGGCCCTTTCCTCACGCCGGGCCAGCGTGACTGGATCGCACAGTTGCGCGCGCGGCCGCTGCGCCTGCACCGGGTAACAGACGTCCGTCCTGGAGAAGGCATGACGCTGGTCGACGAGCTCGACCTAGATGCCGAGCCAAGGCACGTCCGCGAGATAAGCGGCAGTCGCACCGCCACGCCGGGCATTCTGCTGGGTGCTCGCATCATGCAGGTGCCGGGCAGAGCCGGCACGGATGCCCACTGGGAACTTTCCGGCGCCCTCTATCCATTCTCGAAATTGCGTGAGGCGTCCGCGTTGACCCATGTCCGACATGTGCTGGCCGGTGCGGCAGAGTTGAAGTTGCACGACGAGAACCAGCGCGACCTCATGGAGATGGAGATCGCCCGGTCATGGCTGGATCAGTGGTTCGGGCCCATACCGCTGCCGCGGATTCACGATGCGTCGACCGGTGAACCGCTGCTCCTGGTGACCGACCATTACCGCGTACGAGATGCGGCGGCGCTCGCCGGGGCTTTGGCGGCGCAGGTCGATGTCGAGGGCGATGCCCGGCAAGGCTGGAGTCGCGTGATTGAGGGCGGCGACGGGGCGCGGCGCAGCCTGACCTCCATCAACCCTGGACACGAGGCTGACCGCATCGAGGTCTTTCACCGCACGCAACGACTAGCCGACGAGGGGCGCGCCTGGTTCGAGACCCTGGCCGGGCTGGCTGTGCATCACCTCACGCGTGAGATCACCGATCCGGTGGGCGACCTGACGAGAAGCGGCAACGCTGGCGCGCCCCCTGCGCCGCAGGGTGACTCAGCCAACACTCAATCGCTGACACCCGAGGCGATGGCGCAGGTGATCGAACAAGTCCTCCATCGGCACTACGCCAACTGGTCCGACGAGGCGATTCCCGCGCTGGGCGGGTTGACGCCGCGCAAGGCAATCACGACGCCGGCCGGGTTGGAGCGTGTCAAGGGCCTGCTGCGCGAATACGAGGATGGCGAACGGCTGCAGTCCGACGCACAGGGTCGGCCAGCGGTGTCCTTCCAGTTCCTGTGGGATGCACTGGGGATCGTGCGGTGAACCCGAGCGTCAGCCTGCCGGACCGCGACGATTTCGCGGCCCGACGGCTGACCATCGACCTGGACGAGCTCATCTGGGCGCTGAATTCTCACGACGCGCTCGGCGAATACAGCCACTGGTTGAACCTCGAGTCCGGCGAATTGTTGTACCACTGCGGCTTCGACGCCGAAGACGAAGCCGACGAGTCCCCCCGCGACAGCGGTCAATGGCTGCGCGTCGAGCCGGTCGAGTCTTCGCAGGCCTTCGAGATCATGGACGACTTCACCAGGCGATGCCGTGACGCCCGCCTGGCCCAGGCGCTGGCGCGGACCCTGCAACAGCGAAAACCTTTCCGCCGCTTCAAGGACACTCTCGCCGCATTCCCTGAGCAGCGCGACGCATGGTTTGCCTTCGAGCGTGAAGCGATGGAGGTGATCGCTCGGCGCTGGTGCGAAGACCACGGCATCTCGCCCCGCTGGAGCTCGCAGCAGAGAACACCTCCGGGTTGAGCCAGGATGTTCCCGCCGCAGGATGCGCGGAGACTCGCACGCTGATGGGATCCGCCAGAATCTTCCGCCACCGAGGAACTTGCCGGTCCTTCAGCGCGCCGAGTCGCCTCAGATCAGCGAAGTCCTTCCGCCGCGGCGCGACCCTGCGCTCGTAGCTTGCCTGATTCCTGCCGCACGCCAGCGCATGCCGTCGCCGAGCATCGACCCCTGCGTACCCACCTGGCCAACGCCGCCGCCGGTGCCCGCTCCAGCACCGCAAACCAAGTAAGCCATCCGGTGGGCGATGAAGACTGATTCACGCGGTCACGTCGCAGGCCGAGAGCTGACGATGTTCAGAAAACCAGCGTTCTGGTTGAGTCTGCGACAGACGGTCAACGCTTGTCGCGTGTAGCGGCTGTTGTTCATGAAGATCGTCGCATCGGCTAGTCTGGGCCGCGCGACTCCCGCAGCGGTAGCTACCCAACGGCGGCCGGATGTCTCGATCAGGCGGTCGGCCCCGCCGGCCAGCGCATCACAAACGCGATTCGCCCGCGTTCTCGCAGCGTCGCTTCGACCGTTCCGCCGTGCAGGGTCAGGATGGCGCGCACCAGGGCCAGGCCCAGGCCGCTGCCGGCACCTTCGCGCGAGGCGTCAGCGCGGTAGAAGCGGTCGAAGAGCCTTGGCAGCACCTCGGCCGGCAAGGGCGCGCCGTCGTTTGTCACCGCCAGCACCGTGACCGGTCCGGCGCTGCCAGCCTCGCGATGGGCCGACAGCACGATGTCGCTGCCCGGCCGGGCGTGCCGCACCGCGTTGGCCACCAGGTTGGCCAGGGCCCGCCTCAGCATGGCCGGCTCGGCCCAGAGCGGTGCGTCGCCCTCGCAGCGTAGGTGCAGCCCCCGCTCCTCGGCCAGGTCAGCGAAGTAGTCGGCCTGTCGTGCCAGCTCGGTCGCCGCCGAAAGCGGCTGACGCGGCAGGCGACCGATCAGTGCCTCGTGCTCGCTGCGGGCCAGGAAGAGCAGGCTGTCGACCATGCGATTGAGCCGCTCCAGCTCTTGAAGCTGTGCCTCCAGCACCTGGGCGTAATCGGCAGGATCGCGCACGCGGCTGAGCGTGACCTGGGTCTGGCCGGTCAGCGTGGCCAGCGGCGTGCGCAGCTCGTGCGCAAGGTCGGCCGAGAACTGGTTGAGCTGGGCATAGCCCTGCTCCAGCCGCGCGAGCATGGTGTTGACGTCGTCCACCAGGGGCTTCACCTCGCCGGGCACATCCGCCGCCTCCAGCCGCCGCGACAAGCTCTGCGGCCCGATGCCGGCGGTCTGCTCCCTCAGCCGGCGTAGCGGCGCCAGGCCCCTCCACACCAGGGCCAGTACCAGCGCGGCGGCCACGCCGCCCGCGGCCAGGCTGCTGCCGGCGATGCGCCAGCGGTACTCGGCCAGCAGCGTGCTGCGCTCGGGGTAGAGCCGCGCCAGTCGGATCTCCACGCGCTGAGCGCCCAGCTCGGCCCACGCATTCAGCCCCGCGGCGGGCACGCCGGCCGGCGTGGTCCAGTGGGTGAGGTGCTCCGGGCGAGGCTCCTGCCGCAACGGCAGCGGCGGTGCCTCCAGCAACGGCAGGTGCAACGGGTTGATGGCGAGCAGCACGGCGCTGCCCGCGGCCGCATCGGCGCGGATCTCGATCAGCGCATTGCTCTCGCCGCTCATGGTGTCGCGCAGGTAGTCGGCTTGCGAGCGCAGCAGCTCGGGCGTGCCGCTATGGCCCAGCAGCTGGCGCAACTGCCGCAGCTTGCCCAGCAGCTGCACGTCGTCGCGGCGCAGCAACTGCTGCTCGAAGGAACGGTACAGGCAGGCGCCCAGCAGCGCGCTGGCCAGCGCCGCCACCAGCGCAACCGACACCCCGAGCCGCCAGCCCAGCGACGTTGACCGGTTCACGGGCGAAGCTCGCACACATAGCCCATGCCGCGCACCGCGTGGATGAGGCGGCCGGGCACGGGATCGTTGAGGCGCAGCCGCAGGCGGCGGATGGCCACGTCCACCACATTGGTGTCGCTGTCGAAGTTCATGTCCCACACCTGCGACGCGATCTCGCTGCGCGACAGCACCTCGCCCTGGCGGCGCATCAGCAGGTGCAGCAAGTTGAACTCGCGGGCGCTCAAGTTCAGCCTCTGGCCCGCCCGCGTGGCGGTGCGAGCGGGCACGTTCAGGCGCAGGTCGCCCAGCGTGAGCAGGTCGTCTTCGCGCGGAGGCCCGCGGCGCAGCAGGGTACGCACGCGCGCCAGCAGTTCCGCAAACGCGAAGGGTTTGACGAGGTAGTCGTCCGCGCCCAGCTCCAGGCCGTGCACGCGGTCGGCCAGCGCATCACGCGCGCTGAGGAAGAGCACCGGGACCTGCCGCCCCACGCCCGTTAGCCTCAACCGGCGCAGCACCGTCCAGCCGTCCAGGCCGGGCAGCATGACGTCAAGCACGATCAGGTCGTAGGCCTGCTCCAAGGCCAGGTGCAGGCCGGTGTGGCCATCGCGCGCCACATCCACCACGAAGCCGGCCTCGGTGAGCCCCTGCTTCAGGTAGTCGCCCGCACGGGCCTCGTCCTCCACCACCAGGATGCGCAAGCTGATCCCCTCGTCATTGGCAAGACCGCAAGCATGCCGCAGCCGCCCAAAGCGCTCGATGGCAAAGATGTCATCAAATGGTCAGCGAGCCGGCGGTGGCTGGTTTTTAGAGTGATGGCATGCGCTCTCTATTCATCACTTCCCTGCTGACCACCGTCGTCGTTGCGCACGCTGAGCCTGCCTCCGACGCGGCGCTTGCCACCGCCGAGCACCTGGCCAGCGCGGCCCGAGCCGCCTGCCGGGCTCTTGGCCGCGAGGTGGCCGTGGCGGTGGTGGACGCCAGCGGCCAGACGCTGCTGATGTCTCGCTCGGCCAGCGTCGGCCCGCACAACCTCGAGGCAGCGCGACGCAAGGCCTACACAGCCCTGTCCACCCGCCTAGCGACGCTCACCCTGGGCCGCCAGGTCCGCAGCCAGCCCGATACCGCCGCCCTGCAATACCTGCCGGAGCTGCTGCTCCTGGGTGGCGGCGTGCCGTGGCGCGCCGCGGGGGGCGATGTGGCCGGCGCGGGGGGCGATGTGGCCGGCGCGGTGGGCGTGGCCGGCGGTGGCGGCCCCGAGAACGACGACGCCTGCGCCCGCACTGCGGTGGACAGCCTGCGGCACCACCCCTGATCTCAACCCCTCGCCTGGAGTCAACCCATGTCGCTTCGTTCCCTGTCCCTGGCCACTCTGGCCGTCTCGTTCGCCCTCGCCGGCCTGCCTGTCCACGCCGCGGACACCAACCCGCTGAGCGTGCATGTGCTCAACCTGCAGACCGGCGAACCCAGCGCCGGCATCCGCGTCGACCTCGAACGCCGAGTCGGCACCGACCGCTGGCAGCCCCTGGGCAGTGGCGTCACCAACGCGCAGGGCCGCATCCCGGCCCTGGTGCCAGCCGCTGCGCTGGCCGGCTGGAGCGCGGGCGAGTACCGCGTCGTCTTCCGCACCGGCGAGTTCTACGCCCATCAAAAGCAGCCCAGCTTCTTTCCCGAGATCCCGGTCGTCATCCGCGTGGACAGCGCCGAGCAGCACTACCACGTACCGCTGCTGCTGAGCCCGTTCGGCTTCTCCACCTACCGGGGCAACTGAATTGCCCCAGCTTTCGTACAGGCCAGTGGAGGCGATGGCCTCGTAGCATGCCAGCTTGGCCGTGACAGCCTGCGGCATCCCACCCCTCTATCCATGGATCAGGCAGCCGCTGAGACCGCAAAACCGATGGGCATGAGCAGATGTTGCTCAGGCTCCCGCACCATGGCAATGCTCGCCCCAAAGGGGTGAGCGCTGCCATCGCACCGACAAGCGCCTGGGCTTGCACGCTGGCCAACACCGTGAGACCGGGGTCAGGCTTAGCCGCTGGTCAGAACTTGTACTGGGCGTTCACATAGAAGCTGCGGCCACGCGGGTCGCCGTAGGTCGGGTCCCAGGTGACCTGGAAATAACGCGACTGGTTGGTGAACGGCGGCGCGCTGTCGGCCACGTTGAGGATGCCGGCGCGCAGGCGCAGCGCAGGCGTGAAGCGGTAGCTGGCCGCCACATCCCACAGTGAATAAGCCTTCACGTCGCGGTCGTTCCACTCCGGAACGGCCAGGCCGGGCGTGTTCTGGTCACGGTAGCCGGACATGTAGTTGTTCGTCACGGTCAGGCCGAAGTCACCAAGGTCCCAGTCCACCGTCAGCTTGTGGCGCCAGCGCTGGACAGCCTTGTCGTCGCGGAACTTGCCTAGGCCATCAACCATGCCGGAGCGCGGATCGGTGTTGAACTTGTATTCGGTCACCAACGTGCCGCCCAGGCTCGCGCCGAAACGGCCGTAGGCCGTGGGCTCGCCGCGCCAGGTCAGCGACACGTCCACGCCCGCCGTGTTGAGCTTGCCGCGGTTCTCCTTCTTGACGGTCACGAAGTCGACGGAGCCGTCGGAGAAGCGTTTCACGATGGCCGGGTCGTTGTAATAGACCGGGTTGGTGAAGATGGTTTCCTCGCCGATCTCCGAAATGATGTCGGTCTTGCGGATAGCCCAGTAGTCGATGCTCCCGTTCCAGTTGCGAGACGGCTCGAACACCACGCCGAGGTTGAACTGCTTGGACTTCTCTGGCTTGAGGTTGGGGTTGGCGTAGCGGTCCACCGCCATCTGCGCCACCTCACCCGAGACCGGATCTTTGACGAAGCTGGCCGTGATACCGGAGCGCAGCGGACGAAACAGCTCCGACACTGTAGGCGCGCGGAAGCCTGTGCCATAGGAGGCGCGTGCCAGCAGCGCGCGGTCGGGGCGGAAGCTCAGGCCGATCTTGGGGTTGGTCGTGTTGAGCTTAGGTGAGGTGATCCTGGTGGCCTCGTCGTAGATGCCGTCATAGCGGTCGTGACGGATCGCGAACTGCCCCTCCCACTGTTTGGTGAATGGCGCGCTCAGCTCGGCGAAGGCGCCCATCACATTGCGTTGATGGTTCGTGTCCGCCAGCAATGGGCCGGAACTGGATCGGTCGTTATTGACGTCGTTGCTCTTCAAGGCATCGGTGGCGCCGAACCTCAGCTTCTCGCGGCGCAGCTCGGCGCCCACGGCCAGCATCAGATCGCCGCCGCCGAGTGCAGCCAGCGCGCGCGTCAGCTTGCCGTCGACACTGGTGCTGCTGCCTTCGGCCATCCGAGCAGCGCCGTCGATGCGGATGGAGTTCATGAAGGCGCGGCCGGCGCTGGAATCATTGGCCCGCTGGAAGGGGTTGTACTGCCCCGCCTTGATGCCGGCCTCCAGCCTGCTCAGCGACACCCAGCCATCGAGATCGGTGTCGGTGGCCTTGTTCACGCTGTGGTTCAGCGCGGCGTCGTAGTCCCATTCGCCGAAGCGGCCAACCGCGCCAGCCACGACACGCGTCGCCGCGCTCTCCACTCGACTGACGCGCTTGCCTGCGTCCTCCAGGCGGAAACGGAAATCCACCGGGCCGGTGACGCCTGTCACGGCTTGCAGTGAGGCCGGCAGCGTGATGCCCGAAGCAGTGCGGAATCGCGCCGTGGCCGGTGAAGCTGAATAGTCGGTGTCAGTCTTGGCAAACAGCGCCTCGAGGAAGACCTGATGGTCTTCGCTCACCTGGAACGTTGCGCGGCCGATGACGCTGGCTTTGTCGGAGGCGGGGTAGATCTCGGAGCCCGCGACATAGTCATAGGAGCAGCCCTCGCGCCCTCCCAGGCCGAGCGACTGCACCGAGTTCGGGTTGAGGCCACCTGTGCAGGACGCCTTGCCGAAGTTCACGCGGCGCGAGCCGGAGTTGGCGCCGCCCGGATTCCAGGTGCCGTTGGCGTTGGAGCCCTTCAACGCCGTGGCGGGGTTGGCCAGCACGAAGGCGTTCAATGCCGCCAGCTGAGCGGCGGTGAGGTCGACGTTGGCTGGAAAGCTGTTGCTGGAGGTCTGCGCGGGCAGGCGGCCAGGCAGGTCGTTGTCCTGGATGAACTTGCGCTGGCTGGCATCCAGCGCGTCGAGCTTCTGCACGTCCACCGCGGCGAACACGTTGAAGCGGTCCTTGGCGAGGTCTCCCCATCCGCCCGAGACGCTGAACGTCGTCTTGCCCGCACCGCCATCTTCGGTGCGCAGTGCATAGACGCTGAGGTCGGCGCCTGCATAGTCCTTGCGCGTGATGAAGTTGATCACACCGCCCATCGCGTCGGTGCCGTAGATGGCGGAGGCACCGTCTTTCAACACCTCCACGCGCTGGATGGCGCCAGCGGGAATGTTGTTCAGGTCCACACCCGCGTTGTCGCCGGGACTGGCGAAATTGGCCAAGCGACGGCCGTTCAGCAGCACCAGCGTGCTGGACACACCCAGGCCGCGCAGGTTGGCGCCGTTGAAGCCACGCTGCGCGCCCGACTGGTCGGTGATGCTGGCGCCATCGGTCAGGCCGCCAACGTTGGACGTGATCTTTTGCAGCAGTTCGGCCGCGGTCGTCACGCCAGCCTTGTCGATGTCCTGGCGCTTGATGATGTCCACCGGTAGCGCAGCCTCGCCGTCAAGACGCTTGATGCTGGAGCCGGTGATCTCCACGCGCTCGAGCTTCTGCTCCTGTGCATGGGCTGTCGGCATGGACGCGACGCTCAGCAGCGCGGCATGCGCCAGCACGGTGAGCGTGAAGGAACGGGTTGTTGTCATGAAGACCTCGGGTAAATGGCGGATAGGCGGCGAACGAACGACCGCCTTGCGATTCACTCTAGGGAGGGCTTCGGGACCTTGCCTATGGGGTTTCGGCGTGCAAGTCGCTTGCACGCAAATGCGCGTCGCTTGGCCGCAATCGCGCTTGGCGCGTGCACCACGGCCTCACCTTCTTCTTGCGCAGATGCGACATGGAATTGCGTGCGCTGACCCGTCGACGTGCAACCCGCTGTCATGCGGCAAGGGGCGCTGACAAGATGACTTCATGCGAAGTTTCCTCTCCACCTGCCTCGCCGCCACGGTGCTGGCTCTTACCGTCCCCGCGCAGGCCCAGGGCACGGCCATCGTCATCGGCGGCGCGCTGAACCTCGACAACGACGCCGTCTGGCAGCGCATCGTCGACGAAGCTGGTGGTGCCGGCGCACGCATCGCCGTGTTCGCGACGGCCGCCGCCAACCCGGAACGCAGCGCCGCACAGATCGTGGCCGCCCTGAACCGACGCGGCGCCCGCGCCGAGGCCGTACCGGTCGCACCTCGCCTGAAGCAGGCAGACCTGCAGGACAACCTGAACAACCCGGCGCTGATCGCCCAGGTCGCCGCCTCACGCGGCGTCTTCTTCTCAGGCGGCGCCCAGGAACTCATCGTCGACACGCTGCAGCCGAAAGGCGAACCCACCGCCATGCTGAAGGCGATCCGCCAGGTGCTCGCCGGCGGCGGCGTCATTGCCGGCACCAGCGCAGGGGCTGCAGTGATGAGCCGCATGATGTTCCGCGACGCGCAGGACAACCTGCAAATCCTCAAGGGCCGCTGGCGCGAGGGCCAGGAGTACGACCGCGGCCTCGGCTTCGTTGGCCCCGACCTCTTCATCGACCAGCACTTCCTGAAGCGAGGCCGCATCGGCCGCATGTTGCCAGCCATGCGCGCCCTGGGCTTCACGCGAGGCCTGGGCATCGAAGAAAACTCAGCGGCCGTCATTAAGGGCTCGGCGGTCGAGATCATCGGCGCCCGCGGCGCGCTGCTGGTGGACCTGAGCCAGGCCAGCAGCGACGCGCGCCAGCCTCACTTCAACCTGCGCGGAGCCCTACTCAGCTACCTCGACCGCGGTGACCGCCACGACCTCGCCAGCGGCGTGACGACCCCAGCACCGCACAAGGTGCGCGAGGCCCGCATCGACCCAACGGCCACCGACTACAAGCCTTACCTGTCGAGCGACGGCTATGTGCTGGACATCCTCGGCGACGGCACCATCGTCAGTGCCATGGCCCAGTTGCTTGATAGCCCAGCGCCAGAAGTTCGCGGCCTGGCCTACCGCGTGCGCGCCCGCGCAGACGACACGGCGCCCGACATTGGCTTTGAGTTCCGCCTCTACAAGGGCCCGGGCCTGGTGGGCTGGTTCAGCGGCGCCCTGGGCGGCGAGGACTACACCGTGCTGGGGGCGCGCCTGGACGTGACGCCCGTGCGCGTCGCCAGCCCCTTGTACACGCCGCTTCCAGTGAATTGATTCACTCCATTGTCTCCATGCAAACCCAGTTCCATGACCTGCCGGCCGCCAGCGCCGGCACTTTCCGACGTCTGCGCAGCCTGCACTTCGGCCGCGGCGCTTCCGGCCGCAAGGCCTATCTTCAGGCCGCCCTGCATGCGGACGAAGTCCCGCCCCTGCTCGTTGCCCAAAAGCTGGCAACACGCCTCGCGGCGCTTGACGACGCCGGCGCCATCATGGGCGAGATCGTCCTCGTGCCCATGGCCAATCCCATCGGCCTCGCGCAGGACCTGCAGGGTTCGTTGCTCGGCCGCTTCGACCTCGGCAGCGGTGTCAACTTCAATCGACAGTTCCGGCACCTGACCCCAGCACTGATCGCCCGCCTGTCCGGCCGGCTCAGCCCGGACGCGAAGCAAAACACGCGCACCATCCGGGCCTGCAGCCACGAGCTGCTGACGGAATGGCTGCCCACCTCCGAAACCGAGGCGCTCAAGCACCTGCTGCAGACGCTCGCCCACGATGCCGACCTTGTGCTGGACCTGCATTGCGACAACCAGGCCGTCGTGCACCTCTACACCGGCACCGCCCAGGCCGAGGCCTTCGCGCCGCTGGCCGCCTACCTCAGCGCCCAAGCGCTGCTGACCAGCGAGGTTTCGGGCGACGAGCCCTTTGACGAATCGGCCAGCCGCATCTGGTGGGAGCTATCGGCTCATTTCGGCGAGCACTTCCCGATCGACCCACACAGTTGCCTGGCCGCCACCGTGGAGCTGCGCGGCGAGACCGACGTCAGCCACGAGCTGGCCGAACAGGATGCCGAGGCGCTGCTGAACTTCCTGCGGCATCTGGGCCACATCGACGGCGCTGCCCCTGCACTGCCCCCCTCATGCCCAGCCACGCCACTGGAAGGCGTCGAACCGGTGACAGCGCCGGCGCCCGGCATCGTCGTCTTCGCCAAGGCGCCGGGCGACTGGGTGGAAGCGGGCGAACTGGTGGCCGAGATCATCGACCCGCTCACCGACGCCCGAACCGCGCTCCACGCCAGCGTCAGCGGCCGCTGCTTCGCACGCAGCGCACGCCGCTACGCCACGCGGGGCATGCGCCTGGCCAAGATCGCGGGCGCCAAGCCCTTCCGCAGCGGCAAGCTGCTGTCGATGTGAGGCAGCCATGAAGCTGCGCTTGCCCAATACCTATGTGCTGCTGGCCTCGCTGCTGGCGCTGATCGCGCTGGCCACGTGGTGGGTGCCCGGCGGCCGGTTCGAGACGGCGCTCGTTGACGGCAAGTCGGTCGTTGTCGCCGGCAGTTACCACGTCGTCGAGTCGCGCCCCCAGGGCATCACCGCACTGCTGACCGCACCGATCAGGGGCTTCGTCGAGGCCGCGCTCATCATCGGCTTTGTCCTCATCGTCGGCGGCTCTTTCGCGGTGCTGCAAAAGACCGAGGCCGTCGATTCGATGATCAAGTCCGTGGCCCGCGCGCACAGCCGCTCGGCCCTGGTGCGCGCCATCGCCATCCCAGTCTTTGTCGCACTGTTCTCGCTGGGCGGCGCCACCTTCGGCATGGCTGAGGAAGCCATTCCCTTCGTGCTGATCTTCATCCCGCTGGCTCTGGCGCTGCGGCTGGACACGCTGACCGGTATGGCCATCCCGTTCGTCGGCTCGCAGATCGGCTTTGCCACGGCCTTCTTCAACCCCTTCAATGTCGGCGTCGCGCAGGGCATCGCCGGCGTGCCCCTGTTCTCGGGCGTGGGCTATCGGGCGCTGTGCTGGCTCATCGCCACCGGCATCACCATCGCCTTCCTGCAATGGTGGGCCTCGCGCATCCGCCGCTGCCCCGAACTGAGCCCCACCTACGAGCTGGATCAACAGCGCCGCCAGACGCTGGATCTCGCCAGCTTCGAGAGCTTCGTGGGCATGACGCGTCGCCATCGCCTGGTGCTGTGGCTTTTCGCCTCCACGCTGGCAGGCATGATCTTCGGCGTCGTCCGCTTTGGCTGGTACATCGAGGAGATCGCCGCCCTGTTCCTCGTGATGGCGGTGGCCGTAGGCTTCGTTGCGCGGCTATCGGCGGACGAGTTCATGGCCGCCTTCCTGAACGGCGCCAAGGATCTCATCGGCACTGCTCTGGTCATCGCGCTGGCCAAGGGCACTGTCATCCTGATGCGCGATGGCCAGATCATCGACGCGATGCTGAATGCGCTGGCGCCGCTGGTGGCGTCCGACAGCCCGGTGTTCGCCGCACAGAAGATGTTCGCCATCCAATCGGCCATCAACTTCTTCATCCACTCCGGCACCGGCCAGGCGGCACTGACCATGCCGTTGATGGCGCCGCTGGCCGACCTTGTCGGCATCAGTCGCCAGACGGCCATCCTGGCCTTCCAATTCGGCGAGCTGACGACGCCCATCATCCCCACCTCCGGCATCACCGTCGGTGTGCTCGCCCTGGCCGGCGTGCGCTTCGGCACCTGGGTGCGCTGGATGCTGCCGCTGCAGGCGCTCTACCTCGTGATGGCGCTGACCCTGCTCGCTGCGCCAGCGTTGATGCAATGGCAATGAGAACATCGCGGCGATGAACACCGCGCCCGTCCACCACATCGGCCTGCTGCTGGTGCCAGGATTTTCGATGCTGGCACTGGGTGGGCTGCTGGACTGCCTGCAGGCGGCCAATACGCTGCAGGACGGAGCCGTCTACCGCGCCAGCTGCCTCAGCCCTGCCGGCGGCTTGGTGTCGAGCAACAGCGGCCTCGCGCTGCCGACGCAGCCCACCACGACAGCCGGTCTGCTCGCCGTCTTCGTCATTGCAGCAGACGCCGCGCAGCCCGACGCAGCCACGCTCACCTGGCTGCGCCATTGCGCCGACAGCGGCGTCGTACTGGCCGGCGTGGACGCGGGCGCGGCCTGGCTGGCCGGTGCCGGGCTGCTGGAAGGGCTTCGTGCATGCGCCGACTGGGCGCTGCTGGACGGCTTGGCCGAGGACCATCCCGGCGTCGCCTGGGCTAACGGCCTGTGGGAGATCAGCACAGCACCACCGCGGCTGAGCTGCGCGGGCGGCACCGCCAGCGTCGACCTCTGCTGCGCCTGGCTCGCGGCGCGGCATGGCGAGCGCGTTGGTCAAGAACTGATCCATGCGCTGGGCCAGAAGGCGCTGCGCCCGCGGGACGAGCGTCAGCGCGCCGGCTACAGCGAGCGTCGCGGAGCCGGCAGCCCCAAGCTGGCCGAAGCGCTGTCGCTGATGGAGGCCAACCTCGCCGAGCCCCTGCCGACCGACGAGGTCGCGCGGCTCGTGGGCGTATCGCGCCGCCAGCTCGAACGCCTCTTCAAGCAACACCTGGACAGCCTGCCCTCGCGCCACTACCTGGAGCTGCGTCTGGCCCGCGCGCAGCGCCTGCTGCAGCAGGGGTCGCAGTCCATTCTGCAGATCGGCCTGTCCTGCGGCTTCTCGTCGGGGCCACATTTCTCGAACGCCTACAAGGCCCATTTCGGCCATACGCCACGCGACGAACGCAGTCAGCGCGCCCAGGCCTGGCGCCGCGCCGCGACACCTCAGGGAGAACTGCCATGAACCCCTTGCTGCTGCGCCCGGTGGCAGCTGCCGACCTGCCTGACCTCATGCGCATGGCCGCCGCCAGCCACGACGGCATCAGCTCGCTGCCCAATGACGAAGCCAAGCTGCGCATGCGCATAGAAGCCTCGCTGCAATCCTTCGCCAGTCCAGACGATGCCAGCGGCGAGGAGACCTACCTCTTCGTGCTGGAGGACGCGGGCCGCATCGTCGGCTGCTCTGGTATCGCCGCGAGCGCAGGCTTTTTCGACCGCTTCTACAGTTACCGCAACGAGTTCGTTGTGCACGCCAGCGCCGCGCTGGAGGTCACTCAGCGCATGCACACCCTCCACCTCTGCCACGACCTAACCGGCACGACGCTGCTGACCTCTTTCTTCCTCGATCCGGCCTACGAGCGCGGCCCTGCCGCGCAGCTGCTGTCACGGGCGCGCCTGCTGTTCATCCATGCCAACGCCGCGCGCTTCTCGGGGCGCATTGCAGCCGAAAGTCCCGGCATTACCGACGCGGCGGGCCAGAGCCCCTTCTGGGATGCCGTCGGCCGGCGCTTCTTCGGCATGGACTATCCCGAGGCCGAGGCCGTCATCGGCGGCCGCAGCCGCGCCTGCATCGCCGACTTGATGCCACCATCGCCTATCTACGTGGCCCTGCTTCCGGAAGCCGCGCAATGGGCACTGGGACAGTTGCACCCGGTGGGTGAGCTGCCCTTCTCCATCCTGCAGGATGAGGGTTTCGATGCCGACACCTACGTCGACATCTTCGACGGAGGCCCAACCGTGGAGGCGCCGCTGGCCTCGCTGCGCAGCGTGCGCCATGCGCGCGAGCTGCAGGTGCGCCCAGGCGCCGGCACCGGGCCGCGGCGCTGGCATCTGCTGGTGCGGCCGTCCCGCGCGAGCTTCGGCGCGGTACTGGCCGAGGTGGGCGAGACCCTCGGCGTCGACGACGCCGCAGCCCTCGGCGCCCGCGTCGGCGAACGCCTGCTGGCCACGCCGCTGAACCCGGGAGGCGCGGCATGACCGAACGACTGATCATCACCCCCGAGGCCGACAGCGAGCGCCTGGCCCTGGCCGACGGCTCGGCCTCGATGCGCTTCGTGCCGCGGCTGGGGCTGAAGTTGCCGCGCTACCACTTTCACGTCGGCCGCATCGTGCACGCATCGCAGGAACTCGACCTGTTCCGCGTGCAGACGACGCTGCTGCTCGGCAACGACCTGACCGGCAGCGCCGAGCTGAGCGACTTTCAGGCCAGGCCAGACCTTGACGACACAGCGCAGGCCGAGGCCTTCACCCGTCTCGTCAGCGCGGCGACTGCGCGTGCAGACAGCATGGCAGAGCGCGGCGACAGCCTGGTCGCCGAACTGCCAGGCTGGCATGATGCGCGAGGACAGTCGCCGTTCTGGCATGCCCTTGGCGCTCGCTTCTATCGCGGAGACCCGGCCACGGCACAGCTGCGCCTGGGCGAGGCATGGCGCAGCCACCTGGCTGCGCTGCTACCGCGCCAAACCATCTACTTGTCGTTTCTCGGTGGTGAAGCCGAGGCACGCCTCGGTCAGCCCGACACATCGGCAGCCACCATCGCGGCGGCGTTGGCCGCCTGCGGCTTCAAGGCATCGTGCCATGTGCGCATCAATGATGGTGGGCCTGTGCTCCGTCGACGGCTGTCCGACGGGTGATGGCCGAGTCAGGGCCCGCCCTCGATCCAACCTGACCGCAGCCAGGCCTTGCTGACCCGCCTGACGCCTTCTGGGCGATGCGGTTCTGGCCGCCGCAGATGGTCTGAATGACGCGCAACGGCTATCGAAAGTCCAAGCCTTTGCTTGATGGCCCAAGCCGTTGCTGAGCCAACGGACAGGCTCATCCCAGCTTGTAGCTTTGCAGGTGGATGGAGGTTTCCGTGCCGGCGATGCCTTTGATGAGCCGAACGCGCTCCAGCACGTCGGCCAGCTCCTGCAGGCTGCCGCTGCGGATCTCGGCGAGCAGGTCCCAACGGCCGTTGGTGTCGAACAAGCCGGTGATGCCCGGCTCCCCCAGCAGCATGGACACCACCTCCCGCGTGCGGTTGCCCTCCACGGTGATGCTCATCCAGGCCACGATTTCATCGGGCACCGAGTCAGGCCGCAGGCGCACCGTGTACCCGGTGATGACACCGTCGTCCTCCAACCGCGCGATGCGGTTGGTGACCGTACCACGTGACACCTTGAGCTTGGTCGCTAGCGTGGCGATGCTCGCACGCGCGTCGGTGCGAAGTAGGGCAAGGAGTTGCTGGTCAAGGGCGTCCATTTAATGCATTTCGTCAATCGTCATTTGCATTTTGACAAATCAATATGCATTACCGATCAGGAGTTGACCTTCTGCTTGGCGCGTGGCTTCGGAAGAATCAATTTCAGGCCTTTCGAAATCACCGGAGACATCAATGACCACCATCCTCACCCCCCAAGACGTCACCCGCATCGTGCAGCGCGTGGGACTGCCCGATCTCATGCGCCGCATGGTCGGCTACCTGGAGGCCGATTACCTGCGCTGGGCCGAGTTCGACAAGACACCGCGCGTGGCGGCCCATTCGCCGGAGGGAGTCATCGAGCTGATGCCCATCGCCGACGACCGCCTCTACAGCTTCAAGTACGTCAACGGCCACCCCAAAAACCATCGCTTCGGCCTGCCGACGGTGATGGCTTTCGGCGTCCTCGCGGACGTCGCCACTGGTGCCCCGGTGCTGCTGTCCGAGCTGACGCTGACGACCGCAATGCGCACGGCAGCCACATCGGTGATGGTGGCAAAGCATCTGGCCCGCCCCGACAGCCGCGTGATGGCCCTGATCGGCAATGGCGCACAAAGCGAGTTCCAGGCGTTGGCCTTCCACCACTTGCTCGGCATCCACGAGCTGCGCCTTTACGACATTGACGCCGCGGCAACCGCCAAGCTCGTGGGCCACCTCAAAGGCACGCCGGGCCTCACGCTGACCCTCTGCAACTCCATCGCCGAGGCAGTGCGTGGCGCAGACATCGTCACCACCGTCACAGCGGACAAGAGCAACGCCACGATCCTGACGCCGGAGATGATCGAGCCTGGGATGCACGTCAATGGCGTCGGTGGTGACTGCCCGGGCAAGACCGAGCTGCACCGGGGCGTACTGGAGATGGCACGGGTCGTTTGCGAGTTCGAGCCGCAGTCGCGCATCGAGGGCGACATGCAGCAAATGCCGGCCGACTTCGCCGTGACCGAATTCTGGCGCGTGCTGTCCGGCGAGCTAGCAGGCCGCGAGTCGCCAGAGCAGGTGACTGTGTTCGACTCGGTCGGATTCGCGCTGGAGGACTTCTCCGCACTGCGCCTGTTGCACGACGTCAGCCGTCAGCTGTGCCTGGGCGCCCCGCTGAAACTGATCCCTGACTTGGATGATCCCAAAGACTTGTTCGGGGAACTTCGTCTGTCAGGACAAATGCAAGCCGCCTGATCCGTCGTCGTCAATTGCCAACCGTCGATCTTCGGCGGTTCGGCATGGCTGAGTGCGGCTGCCGCCATGAAGCATGGCCTGGCCACGATGCAATGCCAGCTGCGCTCTCCCGCGCTCCTCTATCCAGCACACTGAATGACCCAGCAAAAAATCGTCTCCCTCATCGGCGCCCCCACCGACATCGGCGCCGGCGCGCGCGGTGCCAGCATGGGCCCCGAGGCCATGCGCGTGGCCGGCCTCGCCGAGGCGCTGCGCGCGCGCGGCGTGGACGTGCTCGACCGCGGCAACCTGGCCGGCCC
>NZ_JAFAGT010000076.1 GCF_019237615.1 Roseateles sp.
AGCGGTATGGCCAACCGTGTGGCAAGAGCATCGAGCAGGTCGCTCTGGACCACTACCACGTAAGGTATACCGCTGGCTGCGCTGTTGCTTGGGTTGGGATAGACGTCGTATTGCGTCATCAACCACTCACCATGGGCGCAAGTCAGCGCCCGGAATGCCGAGCGATTCCTCACTCCCACTCGATGGTTTCCGAGGGCCGGAAACCCGCATGAACACTGGCTTTGCTTGTCTTGAGCATCGGTGTTTACCGTCAGTTCTACCGTCCGAAGACGAGCGCTTTGCCTGGCAAAGGAGATGGCCCCGGTTTGACGGGCGACTACTCCAGCGCATCAATCGTCAACTATCGCCGGCCGCCTGATCGCGCGATCGACGTGCGCATCCGCTGCGAAAACGACCGCGAAACATCACTATACGGGCCTACGTGATGCCGCGCGCTTTTACCGTCCCGACTCGGAGCTGTAAAACACCATGCGGCGCGTCGGGTTGGCGGGCTGGTCAGGGTGCGTTGCCGCCGCTTTGTCAGCCCTGCGTGGCTGCCGGCTTCCGAGTAAGTTCGGAGTGCTTTCTTTCTACTCGTCATGCCGCGTTCTGCTGCGGCAGCTCAATCTCGTACGCCTGAGCGATGCGGGCCACGAGTTCGGCGGCGGTGACACTGCCAAGTTGCAGCGCCTTCGGGTCGATGGTCGTATCGGCGGCTCACGACGACGGCAACAAGAAACCGCGTCATGTCGTCGCCGATCTTCTTGTCGACCGGAATACGTGTGGCTGGCGCCAGCAGTTGCGACAGGCGCAGCACGTCGTTGAGGTGCTTGCGCACGTCCTTTGCGTCCACCTTGGCGCCCTGCTCTTTCCGCGCGGTCAGTTCCAGCCACGCGATGGCCTTGAGTGGGATCAAGCGGTCTTCGCCGACCCAGGGGAGGCCATCAACTTCACGGCGGCCCGCCATGTAGGCGGCGGTCAGGATCCGCGCTTATTCGGCGGTGAGGAGGCGGTTTTGGCCGCGACCGAGCACGGCAGCGCCCCCGATGTCAGCACTCGATACGGGGATGGTCTTGAAGGAGGCGAGCCGCGCTCGGTCGCCTTGTCGTCCGGGGCAGGGCACGGCCCAGCCCTTGCCAAGCGCTTGCTGGCGACAGCGCGGCGCGGGCGAAGGAAGTTTTGCCGCACCAACGGTTGCAGCCACCCGGCGCAACTCGGACACAGCTGCAGCAGCGCTGCGCCCGTGGCAGTGGCGGGAGCGGGTTCTGGTTCGGTGCTGGGCAGCGGTCCTGGATCCGCGCCGCGCGCATCCGACGAACCGTGATGCGTCACGGGAGCTGCTGAGAAGGCGTCGGTGGCGCCCGGCGATTGCCGTTGCTCCCTTTGGCGCAGGCGCCATCGCCGAGAGCGCTCGGCATGATTGGCGCGACCGTTGCTGCTGCGTTGATACCGTCGGCCGGCTTCGCGTTGACGCTCTCGGCGCACAGCCTCGGAGCAAGTCCGGCCACAGTAGCGTTGGCCGCGGTCGCAGTTGCTGCACGGCACAACCTGCTCACGACAGCGAGCGCAAAGGAACAGGCGACCGACGGCATCGACCAAGCGCACTCCTTGAGGCACCGCGCCGCTGGGGAACCGCGTGCGTGGTGGGTCCGACGTTCACTCTGATTGTCGCCACGACGAGGCTGCGACCTACCGCCCCGGCGCCCGTAGTGCCGCCCTGCAGGGCGGCACTACGGGCGAACTCAAGACGCTGTCATCGATGACGTCCGCCCGTCGAGAGCCGCTCCTTCGAACAAAACCGCGTCCTTACCGCCGAATAAGAGCGGATCCTGACCGCCGTTCACACCGCCATGATGAAGGCGTAGTAGGTCTCTTCCAGCAAGATGGCGGACAGGCTGGAGACGGCTTCGTCCAGCGGTATCGGTGTGAGCTGACTGCCTTCGGCCGGTTTCAAGCCATCCGGTGCTCTCGCGAACAGCTCGACCATCACCGGGTATCGCTCATCGGCGGGCTTCTGAAACCGATAGAAGACTGGCTTCCCCGTGTCGCTGGCTTGGCGGATCTCGTAGCCACCAGCCTCGACAAACTTCCAGAACGCCTCGCCGAATTCGGGGGTCAGAGCCTCCACGTGCAGGACGATGTCCAGGTCCTTGGTGGCGCGGAACGGCAGCCCGGCTTCTTCCATCGCCATGCTCGCGGCGGTGCCGCCGATCAGCACGTACTGATCGGCGTATGCCGCAAACCATTCCTGAAAACGTCCAGCCCTCTCACCATGGAAGCTGCCCTTTCAGTTCGTCCAGCGCAATTTGGATTCGGTCATCGACCTTGTCTTCCAGGCTGAGCATCAGCGAGAGTGGATCCACCGTATCGGCATTTGGCTTCAGAGCCGGGCTGTAATTCCACAGCTGCCACTCTTGTGCGCCCGCTTCGGGCTCAGGCAACTCCCGAAGACCAGCATCTGTCGCGGCCCTCCAGCCTGCGGTGGTCATGGCGTACACCGGCCACTTTGGCTCGGCCAACATGGAGTAGCGCGCGAGTGCGCTCAGACCCGCGATGCGACCAAGCCGGGAGGCAACGATTCCATTGGCAGCCGCCCAGATCGTGCGTCTGACCGGCGTCCGCATTGCAGGCTTCGCGCGTTCCCAGAGTTGCTTCGGTGGGAGCTCCATTCGCAGCCAGCGCGAGCGGCCCACCGTGTAGCTGGTTGCCAGCCCGGCCGCGGTCAGTTCCCTGACCGCGCGCGACAGGGTCATGGGCGTGTAGCCCAGGGCGACGGCAACCTTGGAGGGCTGCCAATCGGACTGCCATGGCTGGTGAAGCAAGGCCGTGATCAGCATGGCCTGCGCAGATGGGCTCAACCCCGCCTCTGCGGCCGGAGCAGGCTGGCGAAAGTGCTCGCGCAGATCGATGCCCAGATCGGGAAGATAAAGCTGGTTACCCGGCACAAGGAACGGGACTTTTTGCTCGATCAACCGCCGACGGTCATAGGATGCCAGGGCGTCAGTGACGTAGACCGCCGGCCGACCGGCCAGGACCTTGACCTTGGACAGCCATGTGCGCACGTCGCTGAGGGACTGTTTGGACTGTCCGCGCCCTATCGCCAGGACGACGGGCTGCCCGAGCAACTCCAACTCGCTGAACTGAAAGGCATCGCGCAGAAAGTACGGCAATTCGCTTGCACGCGCCCACGGCTTCCCGCCCGACGCGTCAATGCCCAAGACCTCCTGGAGATAGTGCCGAGCAGCGGTGGCTAGGACGGACATGCACTTTGGATATCAACTTTATGCTCGCACGATAACATATGTGCTGTTATCGTGCAAAACTCCGTTATCGATCGCTCGGCCCGGATGCCAAGCTGGAAGGTTCTATGCCTTGTCATCAGCATTCACGGGCATTGAGTGCACTTCCTTGCAGGTGAAGCGATAAATGTTGCGCACCTCTCTTCGCGGCAGGACTGGAAAGACATCCTTGATCGACTCTTTCTCATCCGCGAGAAGGCGATCACGGCGAATCGTGAACGCTCATTTGAGGTCATGGCTCACTTTGAACCTGCGATCCAAGAGGCTCAGCGGAACTATGCGTTGCAGGTCATATTCGAGGTTCCAAAGGATGAGCTTTCACTTGACGAGTTTGCCTTTGAATTGCTTCGAACACTGGGCACACTAATTGAATCGAACCTGCAGCCCTATGTCAAAGAGCTTTATTGTCTTCTTGTGCTCGCCCATGGCGAGAACGTGGATGAAGCAGCTACAGCGGCAAAGGATTTTGGTGATATTTGCGAACGGCTGGAAAAAATACTCAATGACACCTCGATCTTGACACCCGCCGCATGGGGAGTTCGTGTCAACCAGTGGCGCAATATCGCCCAGCATCACTCCTACAGCATTCAAGGTGATGCCATCGCCGCAAGATATGGAAAGTCCCAACCGCAAAAACAGATCGTTCTAACACGGTCAGAACTTCTGGACCTGGCACGAGAGTTGGTCTGCCGCGTGGGTGCGTTGAGGACATCCCGTAGCCTTGTTCATTTGAACCATGCAGGCGACCTGCAGGCGTACCTTCCGGATACTGATCCCAGTGATTACGGCGAAGCGACAGCACTCATAGCCGCCTTTGCAACGCAAGGATTTCGGTTACTCGATCTGCAATCGGGAAATGGACAATCTCTAGCAGTTCTGGAGGATGCTGCACCTAGTGAAGGGTATGAACGACCAGTACACTACTCTCAGTTCATAGCGACAATTGCCGATCGATTTCCTGGGACTTCAGTCGAGATTCAGTACTTTGCGACCGGGCATCACCTTTGGACCTTTGCGGCCTCAGCGGAAGATCTAGAACGCGTCATGAAAATTAGCGATCCGCTCAAGGAATTGGCAGCGATTGTTTCTTTTCGACGAGTATCTCCGGAGCACTCGCGGGAGAAATAGGTCAACGCGCGAACAGGAACCCATAGTCAGCTGCGAGAACGGTACCACCAATGCTCATAACACTTCGCCGATGTGCTTCTCGCGAAATCATGCTTGAGTCGCTCCCGAAGTTGGCAAAGCGACAGTAGCCAATTTCGCAGCCAACGTATCGGCCTGCTCGGCAAATTTCTTCGCATTGGATTTCTGCAGTTGCGCCAGGTTGTGCAGTTTCCAGCGAATACCCGGCAGATGCTCGAGATGGGCGATGCCCAGCAGCGGCCACTCAGGCACACCGGTGACCAGCGACAACAGGAAGCGCCGCTCGTTCGCATCCAGTCCTTGCTGAAGCTCGCGCACCAGCCGCTCGCGGGCGGCGAGCAAGGCATCGAGTGACACCGGCTCGGTGGTCATGCCCCGAAAGTTGTGCTCGTAGTCGTGCCGGACGTCGCGTAGCGGCGGGAACAGCACCTCGTGGACAGGACGGTTGCTGCTGGCCAGGTAGACCACAAAAGCCCGCCGAATGCCTGGTGTGATGCCCTCGTGCGCAAAGAGCTGCATGACGTCGAACAGGTCGCGCGGGTGCTGCCGATCCATCGCCGCGACCAGCTTCCCGCCGTACACGTCTTCCAGCGACACCACGGGGAGCTCCAGGTCGGCCATCAGCACGTCGCGAGCGACCTGTGTGAGGGACGCTTGACGTACGGGCTGCACGGTCCCGCGCATCACGAAATTCACTTCGATCTTGACCTGAACAGAACCGCGGCGCACCAACAGCTTGGTCTCACCCGCGTCCGCCGCCGGCACGTGGATCTGGAAGCCTCGCTTCTTCAGTCGTTCGGCTGCCTGCCGAATCCCGTCGTTGATGCGCGCCAGCGCCTCATCGCGCGGCAGCGTGTGGTCTGGCAAGACCAGATCCAGGTCCACCGACAGACGCGGCATGTCGCGCACGAAAAGGTTGATCGCCGTGCCACCCTTGAGCGCGAAGGTCTCATCGACGAAAACCAGCGGCGCCACCTGTGTCAACAAGCGCGCAGTGTCGAGGTAGGTCTGGTTCATGGCTTGAGGACCAGGAGGCCGTCGGCCGATTGAGACACCCACGGCCGGCTGCTTCCCGTGGGCAGTTGAGCCGGATCGAGCTTGGCGACCCAGGGCAGCGATGCCTCACGGCCGAGTTGCAGGCACAGCCGCACGGTCTTGACGCTCGTGCAGCGCTGCAGCAACTCGCGCAGCACGTCGGCGCGCAGGCTGTAGGCGCTCTCCACGAGTTCCCGGGCTTCCTGCAGCGGCTGTCGCACGCCAACGTCGCTCAGCAACTCCAAGAGCGCTCGCTCAGGCCCCGACACCTGCGGCGCCCCGTTGCGCTTCTCGAACGGCCCCACGTACAGCAAGGCATCGGGGCGCTCATCGAACAGACGCTTGCGGTGGTATTCGGCGGGGAAGCGCTCGGTGAACCATTCCGGCAGATGGCCCGCCGCCCAGCCGTACAACTGGAGCACCGGTTGTTGCGCCACGTACTGGCGCAGCCCATACCAGTCCAGCGCCGTCTTGCCTCCCACGTGAAGGCCCTTGAATCGGCGCTGCAACAGCATCAGGCTGGGGTGCAAAGCGAGAACCTCATTGGGGCGGCAAAACACCCCACGCGTCAGGCGCGTGAGCCAGCCGGCACGCACGTAGTGCACGGCCAGGTCCGCCGAGATGCCCAGCGCCGCCAGATCCTCGGAGGTCAGCGGCGTTCCAGGGGTCAGGCGGGTGTAGAGCGCGTTTAACTTGCTCGATCCAGTCGTAGCCATACTGCGATTGATACATCTTTTCCAAACGATTGTCAATTTGGCTTGATGCAATGAACCGTAGTTTGGCTACGATATATATGACTTTTCCAAAACCAAAGGCCCAGAGATCGCGGCGCGATGGGTATCGTGGCCACTTCCCAAATCTGTAGACGTTTTTCGGACACCAACTCACGAGCCAGCACCACCGTTGGGGAGCGGTGACGCCTTCCCGCCAGGGGGCACCACCTCGCCTCCGACGCCGACGCCGACGCCGACGCCGGAGCCTGGCAGCCGGCCACCCTGCCGCAATGCCCTGAATCCCCGATCTCGCTCCATGAACGTCAACAACTTATCAGGAATTTTCGATAGTCCCCGATAGCCCCGGAAGGCGTTGGGATCATTCCCACTCGATAGTCGCGGGCGGCTTGCTGCTCACATCGTAGGTCACGCGGTTGATGCCGCGCACCTCGTTGATGATGCGGCCCGACGTCCTCTTCAGCAGGCTGTAGGGAAGTTCGGCCCAGTCGGCCGTCATGAAGTCGCTGGTCTGCACGGCGCGCAGCGCGACGACGTAGTCGTAGGTGCGGCCATCGCCCATGACGCCCACGCTCTTCACCGGCAGGAACACCGCGAAGGCCTGCGAGGTCAGCGCATACCAGCTCTTGCCGCTGGCCGGGTCGATGGTGTTGCGCAGTTCCTCGATGAAGATCGCATCAGCGCGGCGCAGCAGGTCGGCGTAGTCCTTCCTGACCTCGCCGAGGATGCGCACGCCCAGGCCCGGGCCGGGGAAGGGGTGGCGGTAGACCATGTCGGGCGGCAGGCCCAGGGCCACGCCCAGCGCGCGCACCTCGTCCTTGAACAGCTCGCGCAGCGGCTCCAGCAGCTTCAGGCCCAGCGTCTCGGGCAGGCCACCGACGTTGTGGTGGCTCTTGATCGTCGTGGCCTTCTTGGTCTTGGTGCCGCCGCTCTCCACCACGTCGGGGTAGATGGTGCCCTGAGCCAGCCACTTGGCGTTCTTCAGCTTCCTGGCCTCGGCCTGGAAGACCTCGACGAACTCGGCGCCGATGATCTTGCGCTTGCGTTCGGGGTCGGTCACGCCGGCCAACTGCCCAAGGAACTGCGCGCTGGCGTCCACATGCACGACCTTGGCATGTAGGCGGCCGGCAAACATGTCCATGACCATCTGGCCCTCGTTCAGGCGCAGCAGGCCATGGTCGACGAAGACGCAGGTGAGCTGGTCGCCGATGGCGCGGTGGATCAGTGCGGCAGCCACGCTGGAATCGACGCCGCCGGACAGGCCCAGGATGACCTCCTCGTCACCGACTTGCTCGCGGATCCTGGCGACGGCCTCGTCGATGTAGCTGCCCATCTGCCAGTCGCCACGGCAGCCAGCGATGTCGCGCACGAAGCGGCGCAGCAGCGCCTCGCCCTGCACCGTATGCGTGACCTCGGGGTGGAACTGCACGGCGTAGTAGCCCTTCTCCTCGTTGGCCATGCCGGCGATGGGGCAACTGGGCGTGGATGCCATCAGCTTAAAGCCCGGCGGCAGCGCGGCGACCTTGTCGCCATGGCTCATCCAGACCTTCAGCATGCCGTGCTTCTCGGGCGTCTCGAAGTCCTGGATTCCGTCCAACAGCCGCGTGTGGCCATGCGCCCTCACCTCCGCGTAGCCGAACTCGCGGTGGTCGCTCCACTCGACGCTGCCGCCCAGCTGAACGGCCATGGTCTGCATGCCGTAGCAGATGCCCAGCACCGGCACGCCGGCGTCCCACACGGCCTGCGGCGCGCGCAGCTCGTGGTCCTCGTAGGTGGAGGCGTGGCTGCCGCTGAGGATGATGGCCTTGGGCGCGAACGAGCGGATGAAGTCGTCGGACACGTCGTTCGGGTGGATCTCGCAGTACACGGCCGCCTCGCGCACTCGGCGCGCGATGAGCTGGGTGACCTGGGAGCCGAAGTCGAGGATGAGGACTTTGTCGTGTTGCATAGCGCGGTTCAAGAGGCAGGTGAAGCGGAGGCGGAGGCGCCCTGTTCGGCCAGCGCGGCGAAGTAGCGCACGGCGAAGAACAGCGACAGCGCCTGCAGGGCGGCGATGAAGAAGAACGGTGCGCCTATGCGCATGTCGGTCTTGGGCAGGTCGGCCACGAGGTACATCAGGCCCAGGCCCAGCGGCGGCGCGATGACGGCCATCAGGCTGTTCAGCGCGGCCACGGCGCCCATGGTCTCGCCCTGGTTGCTGGCACTGGCGGCCCTGGAGATCTGGCTCTGCAGGGCGGGGCCGATGGCATAGCCCAGCCCGCCCACAATGATGCTGGCGTAGATCATCCAGCCCTGGGTCGCGAGCGCCACGCCCAGGTTGCTCAGCACCGACAGGCCCAGCCCCATCGTCACCAGGCGGTTCAGCGGCAGCAGCTTCATCAGCGGCTTCAGCAGCACGCCCTGCATCAGCACCGACATGGCGCCCACGGTCAGCAGGGACAGGCCGTTGTCCAGCGGACCCCAGCCGAGGCGGTGGCCGGTGTAGAGCACCCAGCAGCTCTGCACGATCACCTGCGCCAGGCCGCTGAAGCAGATCACGTAGATCAGCGCGCCCACGCCGCGCAGGCCGCGCACGCGTGCCAGCACGGCAAGCGGGTTGGCCTTGCGCCAGTCGAACGGACGGCGATGCTCGGGAGGCAGCGACTCGGGCAGCACGAAGAAGCCATAGCACCAGTTCAGCAGCGCCAGGCAGCCGGCCACGTAGAAAGGCAGGTGCAGGTCGACATGCCCCAGCAGCCCGCCGAGCACGGGCCCGAGGATGAAGCCCATGCCGAAGGTGGCGCCCAGCTGGCCGTAGCGCTGGGCGCGCTGCTCGGGCGGCGTGATGTCGGCCACGTAGGCATTGGCGATGGCGATGTTGGACTGCATCGCGCCGCTGAACAGCCGCACGACGACCAGCATCCACAGCGCCGAGGCCATGGCCGTGACGAAGAAGCTCAGCGCCAGCCCGCAGAAGCCGATCAACAGCACGCGGCGACGGCCGAAGCGGTCCGACAGGCCGCCCAGGATGGGCGACGCGAAGAAGTTGGCGACGCAGAAGGCCAGCGTCACCGACAGCTGCGCCAGCGTGTGCTCGGACTCACTGTGCGTGAACGTGCCCACCAGCGGCGGCAGCACCGGGATGATGAGGCCGATGGAGATCATGTCGATCAACACGGCCAGCATGATGAAACCCATGCCCGCGGACCTGCCGGGCTGCACGGGGGAGGTGACGCGACTGCTCACTCGATCTCCACGGTCAAGAAACGGCAAACGGGGCCTAAGCCCCGTCTTGCCGTGCCACGCTCATTCGGCGCGGTAGTTGGGCGCTTCCTTCGTGATCTGCACGTCGTGGACATGGCTCTCGCGCATGCCCGCCGTCGTGATCTCGACGAACTCGGCCTTGTTCTGCATGTCAGCGATGGTGCCGCAGCCGCAGTAGTGCATCGACGCCTTCAGGCCGCCGGCCATCTGGAAGATGACCTGCACGACCGAGCCCTTGTAGGGTACCTGGCCCTCGATGCCCTCGGGCACGAGCTTGGACGTGTTGGGGTTGTTGGCCGAGGTGTCCTGGAAGTAGCGGTCCGCGCTGCCCTTGGCCATCGCGCCCATGGAGCCCATGCCGCGGTAGCTCTTGAAGGTGCGGCCCTGGTAGAGGATGGTCTCGCCCGGGGCTTCCTCGGTGCCGGCGAAGGCGCCCCCCATCATGACGCAGTCCGCGCCGGCCGCGATGGCCTTGGCCACGTCGCCCGAGTAACGGATGCCGCCGTCGGCGATGACCGGCACGCCGGTGCCCTTCAGCGCCGTCACGACGTTGTCGATAGCCGTGATCTGCGGCACGCCGACGCCCGCGACGATGCGGGTCGTGCAGATGGATCCAGGGCCGATGCCGACCTTGACGCCGTCCGCCCCCGCCTCGACGAGGGCCAGCGCCGCCGCGCCGGTGGCGATGTTGCCGCCGATGACGTCGACCTGGGGATGGGTCCGCTTGACCCAGCGCACGCGCTCCAGCACGCCGGCGCTGTGGCCGTGGGCGGTGTCCACGATGATGGCGTCGACGCCGGCGCGCACCAGCAGTTCCACGCGCTGCTCGGTGTCGTCGCCGAAGCCGACGGCGGCGCCGACGCGCAGCTTGCCGTGGCTGTCACGGGCGGCGTTGGGGAAGCTGGTCTGCTTGGTGATGTCCTTCACCGTCATCAGGCCGCGCAGCTCGAAGGCGTCGTTGACGACGACGACGCGCTCCAGCTTGTGCTTGTGCATCAGCGCCTTGGCCTCGTCCAGCGACGCGCCTTCCTTGACGGTGATGAGGCGGTCGGCGGGCGTCATGATCTCGTGGACCTTGGCGTCCATGCGCGTCTCGAAGCGCAGGTCGCGGCCGGTGACGATGCCCACGACACGCCTGCCCTCGACGACCGGGAAGCCGGAGAAACCGTGCAGCTTGGTCAGTTCGACGGCGTCACGCACGGTGGCGTCCGGAGTGATGGTCAGCGGCTCGCGCACGACGCCGCTCTCGTAGCGCTTGACCCGGGCCACCTCGCGCGCCTGGGCCTCGGCGCTGAGGTTCTTGTGCACGATGCCGATGCCGCCCTCCTGCGCGATCGCGATCGCGAGACGGGCCTCGGTCACGGTGTCCATGGCGGCGGACACCAGCGGCAGGTTCAGGGGGATGTTGCGCGACAGGCGGGTCGCAAGGCTGGTGTCGCGGGGCAACACCTGGGAGAACGCTGGCACCAACAGAACGTCGTCGAAGGTGAGCGCTTTGCCGAGAAGGCGCATGAGGAAAGCTCCAGACGCAAAGCGGCATTATACGGAGGGCTGCGCCGCTACACTGACCGGATGCCCCGCAAAGCCCTTCGCCACGCCCTGCTCGCCCTGCTCTGCCTCGCCGCCGCGGGCGCTGCCCAGGCACAGTGGAAATGGCGTGACGCCAAGGGCAATGTGCAGTACAGCGACCTGCCGCCCCCGCCCGGCACGCCAGAGAAGGACGTGCTTCAGCGCCCCAGCACCGCCCGGCCAACCATCGTCGTCTCGCCCGTGGCGGCCCAGGCCAGCGCGGCGTCCGCGCCCAAGCCCGCCGCCAGTGCACCCGGCAAGGCTGAACTGGAGGCGGCGGCGCGCCTGAAGAAGGAGCAGGAGGGTGAGGCCGCCCGGCAGAAGGAAGAGGAGCGCCGCGTCGCCGCCCAGCGCCGCGAGAACTGCGCCCGCGCCCAGGCCAACCTGCGCGACCTTCAGAGCGGCACGCGGCTGACCCGCACCAACGACAAGGGCGAGCGTGTCTTCATGGACGAAGCCCAGATCGCCGCCGAGGTCGGCCGCGCCCGCGACGTCATCACCAGCGAGTGCAAGTAGGCGGGCGCTACTCGCTGCGCGACTTCGGCCGGTGCCGAGACACGATGCGCTCGCCACGCTTGGCGTAACGCAGCCGCCGCGCCTCCTTGGGATCGACGGTCAGAGGGCGATAGACCTCAATGCGGTCGCGCTCGCGCAGCGGCGTCGCCAGCGGCCGCACGCGGCCCCAGATGCCGATGCGCAGCCGATCGAGGGGCTGGCTCTGCCCCGCCATGAAGTCGGCGCAGCCCCGCAGCGCCGACTCGACGGTGCTGCCCGCCTCCACGTCCAGCCAGCGCTGCTGCACGTCGCCGGCCCGCGGGCTCCAGACCAGCTCAACGCGGGCCATACAGGCTTTCGGCGCGCTGCACAAAGCTGTCGACGAAGGTGTTGGCGATGCGGTCGAAGACGGGACTGACGACGGCCTCCAGCGCGCCGCTGCTGAAGGCATAGCTCAGCTCGAAGGCGATCTTGCAGGCCGTCGCCTCGCCGTCGGCACCGGGCTTGTTCAGCGGCAGCAGCTGCCACAGGCCCTCGAGATGCGAGAAGGGGCCGTCCACCAGTTCCATGCGCACGCTGCGGCCGTTCTCGTTACGGTTGCGCGTCGTGAAGGCATGGCGCACGCCCGCGTAGGCCAGGTGCAGGCGGGCCGTGACCATGTCGCCGTCGCGGGCCAGCACGTCGACCTTGTTGCACCAGGGCAGGAACTCGGGATAGTGCTCGACCGCGGTGACCAGCTCGTACATCTCCCGCGGCGTGTACCAGAGCAGAACGGACTTTTTAACCTGCTTCATAGAATGGCGGGATTGTAAGAAGGGCACCAAGCCCCAGATCCCGACCCATGTCCATTGCCGAGAACCGCCGCGCCCGCTACGACTATCACATCGAGGAACAGTTCGAGGCCGGCGTCGTGCTGGCCGGCTGGGAGATCAAGGCCATACGCGCGGGCCAGGTGCAGCTGACCGACGGCTACGTGATGATCAAGGACGGCGAGCTGTTCCTGATCGGCTGCCGCATCAACGCGCTGCGCAGCGCCTCCACCCACGTCAACCCCGAGGCCGACCGCACCAAGAAGCTGCTGATGCACAAGGCCGAGATCAAGCGGCTGGTGGGCAAGGTCGAGCAGCGCGGCTTCACGCTGGTGCCGCTGAACCTGCACTACAAGGGCGGCCGCGTGAAGGCCGACATCGCGCTGGCCAAGGGCAAGGCCCAGCACGACAAGCGCGAGACCGAGAAGAAGCGCGACTGGGAAAGGGAGAAGGGCCAGCTGATGAGACACAAGGTCTCAAGCAAGGGCTGACAGCGCCTGCTCCAGGTCGGCCCTCAGGTCGGCCACGTCTTCCAGGCCGATCGCGAAGCGCACCAGCGTGCCGCCGTCGAAGGGCAGCGGCAGGTTGCGGCTGCGGCTCATGTCGTAGGGCACGGCCAGGCTCATCGGGCCGGCCCAGGAGTAGCCGATGCCGAACAGCTGCAGCGCATCGACGAAGGCATCGACCTGCCGCGAACCGTACTGGGGCTTGAAGACCGCCGAGAACAGGCAGGCCGCGCCGGCCCCGCCCACGGCCAGCCAGTGCTCATGCCCCGGCGAGCCGGGCAGCGCCGGGTGGAGGACACGCGCGACCTCGGGCCGGCCGGCCATCCAACTCGCGAGCTGGCGCGTCACGCGGTCCTGCGCCTCGTAGCGCAGCGGCAGCGTCGGCAGGCCGCGAAGCACCAGTTCCACGTCGTTCTGGCCCAGGCCATAGCCCAGGTGCTCGTGCGCATGGTTGAGGCGGTCGTGCAAGGCCGCGGAGCGGGTGCAGACCGAGCCCATCAGCACGTCGGCGCCGCCGCTGGGGTACTTGGTCAGCGCCTGCATGACGATGTCGGCGCCCAGCCCCGGATGCGTCGCGGGCGCCGGCTCGAAGCCGTTGAAGGCCAGGCCCGCGCCCCAGGTGTTGTCCAGTGCAGTGACGACGCCGCGCGCCCGGCAGGCGGCGAGAGTCCCCAGCAGGTCCGGGAACTCCAGCGTGATCGAACCCGCGGCTTCCAGCCAGACCAGCTTGGTGTTGTGGCGCAGCTCGGGCACCGTCAGCGGATCGTAGAAGCGGTGCGTGACGCCCCATTGCGGCAGCCAGGACTCGGTGAGATAGCGGTTCTGTCCGTACACGTTGTCCGGCACCAGCACCTCGTCGCCCGGGCGCAGGATGGCCAGCGACGGCAGCGTCACCGCGGCCAGGCCGCTGGGCACCAGCAGGCAATACTCGGCGTGCTCCAGCGTCGCCAGCCTCGCTGCCAGCGTGTAGCTGGTGGGCGTGCCGTGCAAGCCGTAGCGGTAGCTCAGCCCGTCGCGCGGGCGGGGGGTATGCAGGTCGGCCGTGTCCTTGAACAGCACCGTGGAGGCCTTGGCCACCGGCACCGGCACCGCGTTCCAGCCTTCCGGCGCGCGGTAGGGGTGGTGGATCAGCGTCGTGGACGGGCCGCGCTTCATGCCAGCGTCGCCACCAGGTCGTGGCCATCGGCCGCGACGATGCGGGCACGCACGAAGTCGCCCACCTTCATGGTCTTGCTGGCCTTCTCGGGCGGCAGGATCTTCACGGTGCCGTCGATCTCGGGGGCGTCGGCATAGGAGCGCCCCACCCCGCCCTTGCGCCCCAGCGCCGGAGCCGAGTCCACCAGCACCTGCATGGTCTGGCCCACGCGGGCCTGCAGCTTGGCGGCAGACACGGCCTCGGCCACGGCCATGAAGCGCGCGCGGCGCTCCTCGCGGACGTCGTCCGGCAGCGCGCCGGGGATGTCGTTGGCGCTGGCGCCCTCCACCGGCGAATAGGCGAAGCAGCCGGCGCGGTCGATCTGCGCTTCCTGCATGAAGTCCAGCAGGTACTGGAACTCGGCCTCGGTCTCGCCGGGGAAGCCGGCGATGAAGGTGGAGCGGATCACCAGCTGCGGGCAGGCCTCGCGCCAGCGCAGGATGCGCTCCATGTTCTTCTCGCCGTTGGCGGGCCGCTTCATGCGCTTGAGCACGTCCGGGTGTGCATGCTGGAAGGGCACGTCGAGATACGGCAGCACCAGGCCTTCGGCCATCAGCGGCAGCACCTCGTCCACATGCGGGTAGGGGTAGACATAGTGCAGGCGCACCCAGGCGCCATACGGCTTGGCCAGCTCGCCCAGCTGGGCGACCAGGTCCAGCATCTTGGTCTTGACCGGCTTGCCGTCCCAGAAGCCGGTGCGGTACTTCACGTCCACACCGTAGGCCGAGGTGTCCTGGCTGATGACGAGCAATTCCTTGACGCCGCTCTCGAACAGCGCGCGGGCCTCGTTCAGCACGTCGCCGATGGGACGGGACACCAGGTCGCCGCGCATGCTGGGGATGATGCAGAACGAACAGCGGTGGTTGCAGCCCTCGCTGATCTTCAGGTAGGCGTAATGCTTGGGCGTGAGCTTGATGCCATAGCTGGGCACCAGGTCCACGAAGGGGTCGTGGGGCTTGGGCACATGGGTATGCACCGCGTCCATGACCTCCTGCGTCGCATGCGGGCCGGTCACGGCCAGCACGCTGGGGTGGATCTCCCGCACCAGGCTGCCCGCATCGGTGCTGCTGGCGCCGGCCTTGGCGCCCAGGCAGCCGGTCACGATGACCTTCCCGTTCTCGGCCAGCGCCTCGCCAATGGTGTCCAGGCTTTCCTTGACGGCGTCGTCGATGAAGCCGCAGGTGTTGACGATCACCAGGTCGGCGCCGGCGAAGGTCTTGGAGGTCTCGTAGCCCTCGGCCCGGAGTTGGGTCAGGATCAGCTCGGAATCGGTCAGCGCCTTCGGGCAGCCGAGTGAAACGAAGCCGATCTTGGGCACCTTGGCTGCTTCGGCGATGTCGTAAGTCGTTGTTTCCATTTGGATTTCGCCGAGAGACCTGGCAGATGAGCGGGGCAGCATTCTACGACGGGGCCGATTTCACCCCAGGGCGCCACCTGCATAGACGATCCCCCGCTTTGTCGGGCAGCGTGTATTCAGCCCTGCTCGACGGGGTAGCGATGCAAGTCCTCGTCGACTCTCCAGGGCAATCCGACTCAGGAGAGGTGCCCGATCTCACTGTCATCGGCCTTGAGCCGGAGCACCTCCTCGCTGGCCATAGCTGTTGGTCCGGGCACTTGCACCTGCCTGATCCAATGCTCGTATTGGCCAAGCCAGAGTGCGTGATGCTCAGGGCGGCTGGACAACCCGCCCGGATCCCGCCCGTTGGGGCAGCGGCCGTTGGCCGCGAGCGTGAAGCCGCAACCTCCCGGGAGCCGACAGACCGGGAACGGCAACGGAAGGCGCGGCGAGCCTGCTGGTACCTGCAGCGGGCGCCCTACACGATCTCCCGGAGCCAGTGCCTGCGGGCCAACAACTGTGTCATTGGCCCGCCGTGAGGCGGTGGCACATCCGCCCCCCTCCCCTCAAGCCTTCACTTCGACCACCGGTTCGAAGCCACCGAAGATCATGCGTTTGCCGTCGAAGGGCATGGGCGGGTTGCCGGGTGTTGAAGGATCCATGCGCGGGTCTTCCATCATCTTCTTCATGCCTGCGTCGCGCGTGGCCTTGTCCGGCCATTCGACCCACGAAAAGGCCACAGTCTCCTCGGCCGTGGCCTGGACTGCGCGGCGGAAGTCGGTGACTTTGCCGTCGGGGACGTCGTCGCCCCAGCCTTCGATCACGCGGATTGCGCCCAGCTCAATGAACATCGCGTCGAAATGGCGCGCATGTTCGATGAACTTCTGCTTGTTGGCGGTGGGGACCGCGATCACAAAACCGTCGATGTACGACATCTCTTCACTCCTGTTGAGTTAACCGGTCGGCGCACCCGCCTGAGGGCGCCCCGTACCCCGTCGACGAACGACGGGAGGCCAAATCGACATGACATGCCCAGCAGGAGGACACGCGCCCCGCGGCGGTGTCGGAACAGCGCAGACACAGGATGCCCGCCGGTTTTACCGCTGCGGCGCTCTCAGCGTAGACGCTTTGACGTCACAGGTCACGCTGGAGCAACCCGGGCGGCACTTTGCAACAGTGCTCAGATCTGACAGCTTTATTCAACGTTACCCTCAAGGTCCGCCTCATAGTCCTGCCATGTCGTGCCATCGACCCCAGGCGCGGCACGGCGCTTGAACGCCAGGAACGCGTCTCGTAGAGGCCACCAGTCCTTCAGCACGGGGACGAGCCGGCGCGCTTTGAAATGGGGCTGCATCAGGTCCGCGGCACATAGCAAAGGCCCAGGCCGTCGGGCGCTGCACCCAGCATCAGCTGCGCGTTGTTGAACGTCGCCTGTCCTTGCACTCGCAGCCTTTCGCTCGCTGAAGTGCCCACTGCTCAAGCGCGTCGGGTTTCTTTCCATGGCTGTTCGCCAGTGCCGAGCGATTTGCTACCTGGTCAACCAGGGCGAGAGGCGCGCAGTCAGCGTGGGAAAAATGGCCCACACCATCAGTGCGACGACCAACATGACCGTCAGCAAGTGCATGGCAATGTGCGGCGGCTGCAGCCCTGCGCCGGCGGCGATGGCATCCAGAACCCAGCGGACGATGAGCGTGAGAGGGAAGATGACCGCTGCGGTCATCAGGTATTGCTTGGGCTTTTTCGGCACCCGAGAAGCCGGGGCGGCTGGCGTGAACCAGATGTCGTAGCCCTGCCGAACGCTTATCCGGTCGGGAGTGAGCAGCAGCGGCTCGACTTCGGCAATAGCTCGCCGGCGGTCGGGCGAACTCAGCCATGCGTTCAAGTGGTCGATGGAGTCGAATCGCACCACAACGGTGTACGCGTGGGTTCCCGGCACGGGTCGAAGAACGTCAGCACCGCGGTGGCCCTCGAATCGAAGGGTCTGAGCGCGAATGCCCTTCAGCCATTGCTCATAGGCATCTTCGGACCCAGGGCGAACCTCATGGCACACCACGAGCGAGGCTGGTTCCAGTTGATGTGAGACGCCTTCGGCGATCTGCGGCGTATTGGTATTGGCGATGAGCGTGGCCATATCGACTCCTTCAGGCGCTTTGCAGCTTCACGGTGCTGCGCGAGATGCCCATGATTCGGTCACCGATGTTCATGCCCCACTCGGTCATGCCGATGCCATCGCGCAGCTGCCTGGTTTGCCAATCCGCAAGGGCTTCATCGATGCCAGAGCCCATCGGATGCAGGGCCTTGGCAAGCGAAAGTGCGTTTGCAGCGGCCTTGGCGGTGCTGCCGGCCGTGTGGGGACGCGGCACGAACGCGGCATCGCCGACCAGGATGGCTCGTCCAAACACCATCTGCTCGACCTGGAGGTCGAGGATGGCTTGAACGAACGGCTCCTTGGTCGCCGCGACGAGGTCCTGGAACGTCGGAGCGAGCAAGCCCCGCGACGTCTGCAGCAGCTTCGCGATGTCCTGATCTTTCGGCGTGCCGGGCGGCAGCGAGAAAGCGTGGCGAACACCATGGCGGTCCGTCAGGAGCGCAGCCAGCTCTGCGCCGTGCGCGACCTTCTGGTACCAGACCCAGTTCCAACGGCGATGCCCCTTCTGCGTCGATTCGTCTTCACCGGGCACGAGGTACTCGAGCATCAGGTGGCCGGGGCCTTGCTGGAAAGCGAACGTCCCCATGAGGACGTCGGCGGCCCTCTTGGGCAAATCCTTCTCTTCCACGAGACCCCGCCAAGCGACGTAGCCGCCGTAGTTGGGCCCCAGGCCTGGGATGACTTGTTGACGCACAGCTGAGCGAGCACCGTCCGCACCGACAAGCAGGTCACCCGTTTCAACACGACCGCTCGCGAAGTGGGCCGTGATGCGCTCGCCTTCCTGTTCGAAGCGCACGAACTGCTCGCCCGGGTGGAACACCTCTGGAGGCAGCTTCCGCTTCATCGCACCGTAGAGCATGTTCCACGATGTCTGCGTCTGAGGCATGAACGTACGGCTGACAACCTTGTCCTCGCGGTCGAGGTAGATGCGGTCGCCGGACTGGACACCCAGGGCGCCGGGAGTCTCGATGCCCGCGAAGTTGAACGCCCGAAGGACGTCGCCCTGCAGGACGACGCCACCACCACGGCTGTCGAGGACATGTGGCGAGCGCTCGAAGATGTCGACCTGCCAGCCGATGGCTTGGAGCGTGGTCGCCGTGAACAGGCCACCCAGCGAGCCACCAATGATGAGGGCCCGGGGTTTGGTTTTGGTGCTCGTTGTCATGATGCTCTGCGCGTCGAGTTGTTCGATGCACGGAGGTTAGGTTTTGCGACCTGATGGCGGAATACGGGCGGTACGCAATCTGGCGTTGCGCCCCACGCAATACCACTCCCACAGTGGCGCCGGCCATCGGCAACGCAAGGTCAGACGCTGAATGCGCCCTCCAACGCGCCCTCGAGGTCGGTCTCGACGCCACGCATTTGCAGCTGAGTTTGACCGCGGGTCGGCCTCGCCCGACAAGCACTTCGAAGCCGCGCGCGAACTGCTGACGCAGGTCGGTGGTCGTGGTTCAACCGCCGACGCGGCAAACCCCGTCAGAGCATTCGTCCGCCAATCCCGGCTCCGGCGGCATGGCCACGATGGATCGGCTCACGCCGGCACTGCGGCCTCGTGCGCACCCCTTGCCATGGGCGAACGAAAGTGCGGCAGTACCTCGGCACCAAGCTCCTCGACGATGTCGAGCACCGACCGCGGTCCGCGCGCAAGATGGAGCAACACATGGGCCACACCGACCACTTCCAGTCGTTGGAGATAGTCGGTCAACGCGATACGTCCGGTGCGAACGCCGAGTTCAATCGGCTCCACCGGCGCGCTGGGGTCATCGACCAGCTCCAGGTGCAAGGACTGAATGAAGGGCTTCTTGAGCCCCGCCGCCCGCTCTGCAAGGGCCGACTGCCAAAGGGCGACGCGGCCTTGCTGGCGAACCTCATCGCGGTGGTAGCTGGCCCACCCTTGCGCGTTGGCGGCTATCCACTGAAGCGTCTGCCTCGCGGACCCCACGACAAGCATGGGGACGCGAGCCGCGGGTGTCGTGAGCACGTCAAAGCCGCCAGTCGCATCGCGAAGAGCCTTGCGTTCATGGGCGACGGGTGACAGCGCCGCTCTGAGGATGTTCCAGTGGTCGCGGAAGATTTCGGCGCGTTGCGCGGCGTCGATGCCGAAAGCCGCAAACTCGGCTTCGCGATCGCCCGAACCCAGGCCCAGGATGAAGCGACCACCGGTCATGCGGTCGAGGGACAACGACGACTTTGCCAGATGAAGAGGGCTGCGCAGCGGGAGCACCGCTGCCGCCATGCCGAGCGCAGTTTGCCGAGTCACGGCACCCAAAGCTGACAACCACAGAAATGGGTCGTCCAGCGCTGCCGATTCGCCGTCCGCCCCCTGTGGCACCATCAGCGGCACATCGCGCGTCCAGAGCGAAGCGAAGCCCTGTCGGTCAGCCTCCTTAGCCGCGAGCCGCTCCAAGTCCAAATCGGCCAATGCACCTGGCTGACGCGCCAACGGCGTCATCAGCCCCAGTGTCAGCCGGCCCGAGGCCAGCACGCGGTCGTGTGCGATGTTGAAGTCGTCCATGGGGCACTTCGCTGCTCGAGAACCCGGCACTACACCGTCGACGCGGCCGCCTCGACTGTGGCAGCTTGCCTGAGAACTTCGGCAAGCACATCGGCAGGTTGCGCGCCGCTGATGGGCGTGCCCGCAATTCGAAGGGTCGGCACCGAGCGAACGCCGTCGACCTGAGCTTGCAGTTCGGCCGCGACGACCTCGCGCTCGCCGGCATTCGACGCGAGGAAGGCGCGCACTTCCTCGGCATCGAAACCTGCCTTGGCTGCCAGCGCGACCAGGACGTCCGCTTTGCCGATGTCCTGCCCTTCCGAGAAGTACGCGAAGAACACGGCCTCGAACAGGGTTTCGGTCTTGCGGGCGTCGCCCCTGCCTTCGGCAAAGAACATCATGCGGTGCGCGAGCCGCGTGTTCGGCGTCATCTCGACGCGGTCGTAGTTGAACTCGACACCCGCGCGCTTGCCAGCGACCGTCACGTCGGCATCCATGGCCTGCGAGCGCGCCCAGCTACCGAACTTGGCGCTGCGGTAGACCTTGCGATTGCTGCCGTCCTTGGGCATGTTCGGGTTCAGCTCGTACGGCACGTACTTGATCGTCGGAGCGGTGGTGAGCGCCGTTTTTTTGAGTGCGGCCTTGAGGTGCTCGTGGCCAATCCAGCACCATGGGCATATGAAGTCGTAGGTGACCTGAATCTCGACGGGTTTCATGGATGAGCTCCTTGCGTTGACGATGGAAGGAGATTAGTCTTTGCGATGAAATGAATGAATACGCCACATTCGCAAACTAGCGTTGCGAGAATTGCAAAGGCCAGGCATGGACAAGTTGCAGGCTCTGCGAGCATTCGTGGACGTCGCGGAGTCAGGGGGCTTCTCGAAGGCAGCCAGACGACTGGGCGTTGCAACCTCATCGGTGACACGGCTCATGGATGGGCTTGAGGAGGCGCTTGGAAGTGCCCTCCTCACGCGAACCACGCGCCAGGTGACGCTCACCGATGCCGGCACGATTTATCTCGACCAAGTCACGCGCATCCTGTCGGACTTGGACGAGGCCGACGGTAGCGTTTCCGATACCGGCACGGAAGCCGTCGGGCCGCTGCGCGTGTCGCTGCCGGTCACGTTCGGGCGCCTGTGCCTGGGACCGCACATCGCCGGATTTCTTCAGCAGAACCCGCGAGTTTCCTTGGACCTCGTGCTTTCGGACTCGTTCGTCGACCTGGCGTCTGACCGCATTGACGTGGCAGTCCGGATTGGCGCGCCGGCGAGTCAACCCAATCTCATCGTCAAGCAGCTCGCCGAGCATCACCGGTTCGTCGTGGCCAGTCACGAATACCTTGAGCAGCGCGGCGTCCCCAAGTCTCCCCAGGAATTGGTCGAGCACGAGTGTCTTCGATTCGCCTATCAAGCTGGACCCCAGCGTTGGTCGTTCCGCAAGAACGACGCAGTCGACAACGTCGAGGTCAACGGGCGGCTCGCGGTCAACAACTCTGACGTGCTGCGCGAGACCGTTCTTGGCGGACTCGGCATCGCGCTACTCCCTCAATGGCTCGTCAAGGATGACGTGCGGGCGGGTCGAATGAGACGCCTGTTCGAGAAGTACGACGTCAACCCGCAGGACCAGACCATCTGTGTCTATGCGGCCTATCTTCCAAATCGGCGCCATTCACGGAGGGTCCGTACATGGGTGGACTTCTTGCAGACACACGTCTCGACGGCGGCGGATGGGTGACATGCGCCCGACGCAAGCAGCCCCCGAATCTTTGGCGAAGGCCCCAGTCGGCGCCTGGTTTCTGTCGCCAGTCTCGAAACCGTCCTTGCCGTGGTGCAGTTCTTCGAGAAGCAGTCAGGCGTCCAAGGCCCACCCGGCCTCTTGATTGCCATACGCGCCGATTCGTCGCTGGCCGGCAGCCAGGTTGCAGGTCCCGGTGGTCTTGGCTTCGCTAACGCGAAGACGCGGAGGCCACATAGTCATCACGACATTCGGCCCATTTCAGCAGGGCATCGAGCGCCGGACACAGCTGCTGCCCCCAGTCCGTGAGTCGATAGTCGACTTTGGGCGGTACCTGCTCGTGAACGGTCCGGGTGACGATGCCGTCCTCCTCGAGTTGCCGGAGCTGCTGGGCCAGCATCTTCTGCGATATGCCGGTGATAGCGCGCTCGAGGTCGGAGAACCGCTGCACCTTCCCGCCGAAGAGCTGGAACAGGATGACCAGCTTCCAGCGGCCCTCGAGCAGCCTGAAGAGGGCTTCCACGTCGACCGCCGCCGACAGCGGTGTGTATTGCTTCCTGGGGCTCAAGGGGGTCACTTACCTTTCGGTGGGTTCTTGCTGTCGGGTAAGCATAGTCAGACCATGGTGCCATGTCGAACGGACACCAGAGACAGGACATGGACTTGGCACTACCGCCGCCCGTGGCGGACTACTTCAAGGCAGAGGCCTGCTCCGAGACGAATGCGCTCGGGCGCTGCTTCTCCGACGACGCCGTCGTTCACGACGAGGGCAAGGCCCACCGTGGCCTCGAAGCCATCAAGGCATGGAAGGTCGCCGCCAAGCGCAAGTACCGCTACCGCGTCGAGCCGCTGTGCTCGCAGCCCGTAGCGCATGGCGTGCAGGTGTGGGCCCGGCTGACGGGCGACTTCCCCGGCAGCCCGGTGGAGCTCCGCTACGACTTCCAGCTTGGGCAGGACGGGATCGTCGCGCTGGAGATTCACGCATGACCCGCCCCGTCGAGCTCCAAGGCATGCGGGCCCTCGTTACCGGTGGCACCAAAGGCGTCGGGCGCGCCGTGGTCGCGAGCCTCCTCGAAGCCGGAGCCGATGTCATGACCACGGCCCGCACGAAGGCGGAAGACACGGCCAGCGAACACTTCATTGCCGCCGATGTGGCGACGCCCGGTGGTTGCCAGGCGGTGGTCGACGCCGTGATGCGGCGCTGGGGCGGCGTAGACATCCTCGTCCATGTGGTGGGCGGTTCGACGGCGCCGGCGGGCGGTTTCCGCGTGCTGGATGACAGCGAGTGGCAAAAGGCCCTGGACCTGAACCTGCTGGCGGCGGTGCGGCTGGACCGGGCGCTGCTGCCCGCCATGCTCGAGCAACGCTCGGGCGTCATCATCCACGTGACGTCGATACAGAGCCGGCTGCCCCTGCCCGAGGCGACCACCGCCTATGCCGCCGCCAAGGCCGCGCTGTCGACCTACAGCAAGGCGCTGTCCAAGGAGGTGAGCCCGCAGGGCGTGCGCGTGGTCCGCGTCGCGCCCGGCTGGGTGGAAACAGATGCCGCCGTCGGCCTTGTCGCCGAGATCGCGCGCCAGGGCAACATCGACACCGAGGCGGCCAGGCAGGTCATCATGGATTCGCTCGGCGGCATCCCGCTGGGGCGTCCCAACAAACCGGAAGAGGTGGCGGACCTCATCGCCTTCCTGGTGTCGCCTCGGGCTGCGGCCATCACCGGCACCGAATATGTCATTGACGGCGGGACCGTGCCTGTGGCCTAGGCTGGACAGGCCACGCGAGGCCTGTCTCTCAGGCCGCCTTGCGCGGCGGGCGCGTGCTCGCGGCACCTGCGATGCCTGCTTCGAGTGCGGCGGTCACCAGGCCGACCTGCATGGCCATCAGTCGCCTCAGGTCCTTGGCATCCGCGGCCACCAGCTTGAAGCCCCGCATGGCGGACATCAGCGTCCGAGCCAGGTCGCTGGCGCTGCCCTTCCGGCCGGACTGCTTCATAGGGCCTTCCAGCAACCCTTCCAGGTAGGCCTGCAGCTTGCCGTAGGCACTCTCCAGAGCCGGCATCTGGCTGTCCAGCGCCAGCAGGTCCTGGGCGTCGGGGTTGGCTTTGACCTGCTCATAGGGTTGGGCCACAGACAGTTCGAGCACGTGCGTGAGCTTGCGCTCCAGCGACCAATCGGGCTTCAGGCTGGACTCGATGCTCGCGAGCAGGCTGTCGCTCATCCACTCCACGACCGCCTGGAAGACTTCCCCCTTGCCCGGGTAGACGAGGTACAGGGCCGGGCGCGACATCCCCGCCGCCTTGGCGAGGTCGCCCATGGTGGTGCGGGCAAAGCCATAGCGGAAGAAGACGCCGTAGGCGGCCTGGATGACCTGCTGTTCTTTGTCGGTGCGCATGGAGGCATTCTGACATTTAGAAAGAAAACGTCAAATCGTCATTGACATTCGGGCGAAAAATGTCAAACTGACATCAAGCGTCAAGATGTCAGGGCCACCATCCGGAGGGCGGTCGGGACATCAGGGCGCAGCGCAGCGCGCATCGCACAAGGCGCGCGCCGAAGACCTCTTCACCTGCCTTCTGAAAGGACGACCATGTCGCTCTCTTCCTACGTTTCCCTGGGCCGCTCCGGCCTTCGCGTCAGCCCCTTCGCCCTCGGCACCATGACCTTCGGCGAGGACTGGGGCTGGGGCGCCAATGCCGAGACGGCTCAAGCCATCCTGGCTCGCTACATCGAACTCGGCGGCAACTTCATTGACACGGCCAATGGCTACACCTTCGGGCATGCCGAGCAGATCATTGGCGACTACATCGGCCGGGACCGCGCGCTGCGAGACCGCCTGGTGCTGGCCACGAAGTTCGGCATGAACATCTACACCGGCGACCCGAACGGCGGTGGCGCCAGTGCCAAGTCCATCATGCGCGCCTGCGAGCAGTCTCTGCGTCGCCTGCAGACGGACTACATCGACCTGTACTGGATGCACGTCCCCGACCGGCTCACGCCCATCGAGGAGACGCTGCGCGCGCTCGAGAACCTCGTGTCTTCGGGCAAGGTGCGCTACATCGGCTTCTCGGACACGCCGGGCTGGAAGGTGGCGCAGGCTCAAACCATCGCCGCCCTGCGTGGCTGGACGCCCCTGGCCGGCCTGCAGCTCGAATACTCGCTGCTGGAGCGCACCGTCGAGGCCGAACTGATGCCCATGGCGCAGGAACTGGGCATGGGCGTGGTGGTCTGGTCGCCGCTGGCCAATGGGATGCTGTCGGGCAAGTACAACCGGGCCAACGCGGGCCAGGTCGAAGGCTCCCGGGCGACGGCGTTCGGCCTGCCCTTCGGAGAGCACGAGTTCGCCATCATCGACGCGCTGAGCGGCATCGCTCACAGCCACGAGACGACGGTGGCGGCGATTGCACTGGCCTGGGTGCGGTCGCGCGCCGGCGTGAGCTCCACGCTGCTGGGTGCGCGCACCGTGGCGCACTTGGACGTCAACATCAAGGCGCTGGACGTCAAGCTGAGCGCGGAGGACATCGCTTGGCTGGACGCGCTGTCAACGCCACCGATGAGTTTCGTCACGAAGCTCGCTGGCTTGGCCGACTCCGTCATCAATCACAGCATGACGGTCAACGGCCAGGCCACGCCAGCTTGGTGGGGGGCGCCGCCGAATGACGCGGCGCGGTACTGAGTACCACCGGGGGGCCTTACGCTGCCTCCTTCTTCCCAGCGTTTGTCCCTGAGCAAGCCGCTGGTATCGGCAAAGTGGGTTGAGCTCGGGCCCCGCAGCCCCCTCTGCGGCCCGACATTCCCCGTGCACGGTCTCTGTCGTTGGGGCGCCCCCATCATGAAACTCTCTCGCTTGGTGACGATTTCTTTGCCTGGCAATCGTTCTTGGGCGAACTCAGGGATCTTGCGGCGCAGTACAGGCAAGCCATTTATGACAATGAGCAGAGGGCATAGCCCGCTCGCCGTGCTGGCATCAAATCTATCGGTTGAACGCCGCAGACGGGAAGCGCGACGGCCCGATGCCAGCAGCCTGGACATGCCTTAAGGCTCTATTAAGGTGAGATCGCGAAGATTCGAACTCCCTTCGGACCGGCCAACAGGCCGCACTGGTACCTGACAACCCATGCGACTCCTGTTGATCGAGGATGACCCCATGATCGGCCGCGCCGTGCGCGAGGGCATGTTGCAGGCCGGCTTCGCCGTCGACTGGGTCACCGACGGCAGAGCCGGAGAGCTCTCGCTGGGAAACGGCGTCTACGACCTTGCCATCCTCGACCTGGGCCTGCCCCGCGGTGATGGCATGCTGCTGCTGGCCAAACTGCGTGCCAACGGCAACGACGTGCCCGTCTTGATCGCCTCTGCCCGGGACACGGTGCGCGACCGCATTGCGGGCTTAGAGGCCGGCGCCGACGACTACGTGCTCAAGCCCTTCGATCTCGACGAATTGACTGCACGCGTGCGCGCTTTGCTCCGGCGGCGCGCGGGAAGCAGCAATCCCCTGCTGCGCCAGGGCGACCTTGTGATCGATGCCGCCCACAAAGAGGTCACAAAGGGCAGCCTCCCCGTCGAGCTGTCGCCGCGCGAATTCGCGGTCCTTGAGGCGTTGATGCAGAAGCCCGGTGCCGTGCTGTCCAGAGAGCGACTGGAGGAGGCCGTCTATGGCTGGGGCCAGGAGGTCGCCAGCAATGCCATCGAGGTGCACGTACACAACCTGCGTCGCAAGCTTGGTGCCGAGGTCATCAAGAACGTGCGTGGGCTTGGCTATCGCATGGCCAACAACTGATGCGCTCCATCGAACGCACATTGCTGCGTTCCGTCATGGCGGCATTGCTGCTGGGGACCGTGCTCGTTTCCGCGGCTGCGTACTTCACGACGCTTGATGAAATCAACGAAGCATTGGACGCCGACCTCAAGCATGTCGCCGTGAGCTTGGCCCAGTATCAGGACGCGAACCCTGCAGGCACGCGCGGACGCCTATCGAAGCCGATAGAAGGCCCCCCCGACATGGATGGTGCCGAAATCGCGACAGCTACCTGGAATGGCAAGGGGCAATTGGTTTACGCCTCTGAGCCGCAAAGCCGCATCCCCTTTATCAACGGCGAAGGACTCACGCGCGTCAACGTCGGCGAGGAGAAATGGATCGTCTACACGGCTCGGCACCGCGAGGGCTTCGCCCAGGCCGCCCAGCGACTGGATTCACGGCAGATCATGGCGCGGGAGTCGGCCGCCCGCATCCTGCCTCCCATGCTGTTGCTGGCCATGGGCATTGGCGCACTGCTGATCTACGGCCTTCGATATGGCCTGCGACCGTTGGATCTGGCGGCGCGCGAAGTCGCGGGGCGCAGCGTCAAATCCCTGGAGCCGATCAAGAGCGAGTTCCTGCCCGTGGAGATTGCGCCCATGGTGGCCGCCATCAACGGGCTGATGGCGCGCCTGGACGATTCGTTCACGGTGCAACGGCAGTTTCTGTCGGATGCGGCCCATGAACTCCGCAGTCCGATCACGGCTCTGCGGTTGCAGTTGCAAGTGCTCGAGCGAAGCACCGACGTCGGCGCTGTCGAGACGGCCAGGAGCGAGTTGCGCCATGGCATTGCGCGAGCGCAACATCTGGTCGAGCAGCTACTTCAGTTCGCACGCACCGGACCCGAAGCCGTCAACAAGCCATTGGTGCCGACGGACCTGAACGAGGTGGTGCGTGAGGTCGTAGGTGCCCAGGCCCTGAGAGCAGAGGTCTGGCAGATCGACCTCGGCGCAAGCCTCGAACAACCAGTGATCGCGATGGGCGAAAGCGCTCAGTTGGCCATCCTGCTGAACAACCTTGTCGAGAACGCGATGCGCTACACACCGTCCGGGGGCGTGGTCGATGTCGGCACCGAGATGCGCGACGGCAGACCCGTCCTGTTCGTGCTGGACACCGGGCCGGGTATTCCCAAGGAAGAACGCGACCGTGTGTTCGACCGCTTCTACCGCGGCGAGCAGTCGGCGCTGTCGCAGCGCGCAATCGTGGGTAGCGGGCTGGGCTTGGCCATTGTCCGGGCGATTGCCGATCAGCACCATGCGGTCGTGAAGCTGCTGGACAGGATTGGCAGCCCGGGACTGGAGGTCCGTGTGGTATTCCCCCCGGCCGACCATTTCGAACGCGGCTGAACACCACCCGTTGAAGCCCCTACGAGGTGCAAACGGCTACGGCCTTAAGCGACCAATAAGTCGCACCGCGACAAACTGCTCGCAGGATACGGCCGATAACTCTTGCAGATACAGAGCCGGCGCGTGCCCTTGCCGTCGACGGCAATCGCCGACATCCACATCGACCTGGCCCGCGAGGCGCGCCAGCTGGAGCACATCATGAAACTGACCATCCGCCACAGATTCGCCGTTTTCGGCGCCCTCCTCGTCGCCGCCGGCGCCATGGCCGCAGGAGCCATGGCCTTTGACGAGGGGGACGAACCGGCCAACGACGCCGTGCCCGTTTCGCAGGCGGCCATCTCCATGGTTCAAGCGATCCAGACCGCCGAGTTGCGCGCCTCAGGCAAGGCCCGCCGCGCGGAGTACGAAAGCTCCAAGCAGGGCTGGGTTTACGAAATCGAGGTGATCAACGGCAACAAAGTCTTCGACGTGCGCGTGAGCGCGACCGACGGCACTGTGCTGTCGGCCCAAGAGGACGTTCCCGACCGCGATGGCCATAAAGGCCGAGAGGGGCGTGACGACGACAAGGAGTAAGGCCTTCGCTTGGGGGACGCTGGCGTCCCCTCTGTTACGTCCCGCGTAAATCTCGACGCCCGGTCCCAAGCTATTCGAGGGCGAACCGAGCGGGGTGTCCCAGGACGAATCGGGAAGGACAGGCGCCTTGAGGAAGGCGAGACGCTGATGCCGCAGGCGCGATGAACAACGCCGCCAG
>NZ_JAFAGT010000006.1 GCF_019237615.1 Roseateles sp.
TGCCGCAGCAACTCACGCCACCTCGCCTCTCCCAGGCGCCGTCGTCCTCGCCACTCTTGCATTGGCCTGCCTCACCGCTGTTGTCGATGCAGGCATTCTGGGTAACGACATCGCGCGGCGAAAGAACGCTGCAGGCTTACCGCTTACGGCATACATGGCCAGGATCTTGTCGTCAAAGCCCGTGAAGCGCCGCTCGTGCTTGCCGATCAGCTGCGGCTCGAACGTGCCCTCACGGTCTCGCGGAACGTCGATGCGCAGCGCGCCGACGTCGGTCAGCACGGTCTTCGTGCTCTTGCCGTTGCGGTGATTGGAAGACCCGCCCTCGGGCTTGGCCTGGCCCGGCGCGTAGCCCAGGTGATGGCTCATCTCCGCGCCCAGCGCGCGCTCCATCACGGCCTTCTTGAACTGCTGGAAGAGGCCCTCCAGCTCGGCCGGCGTCACCGGCCCGGGGATCAACTGCTCAAGCGCTGCGGCTGAGAATTGCGGCTGCGCGGCCTTGCCCGTTGGGGCCTCGGTTTTCTTCTTGCGTGGCATTCATGCTCCAAGTCGACATGCTATGCCTCACACACAAAGTTCCTGACACTCCCCAAGCGTCCTGGCGGTATCGACGATACGCTCCAACATGTCGCGAGCGTGAGTCGTCCCGGGCCGATAAGGCGGCAGGTAGGCCGAGTTGGCCAGGTTCACGTCTTCGTAGATCCGCGGGACTCCCCGCTGTTCCTTCCGCAGAAAGTGGTCGGAGGAGGCAAGCTCTGCCACATCGTGATCATTGGTCAGGAGAGCATGCATGACGCAGATGTTCTCGACGCTCAGCTCGCGATGATTCCAAAGATGCTCGGCGGCTTGTTTGTGGTTCAACGCGAGGACAGCGTCCTCCAGCGGCTTGTCTGGCTCGCGCTCTCCGTACACCACGAGAGCCTCGGTGTCGATTTCGCTGTAGCTGCTGCCTTCCAGAACCCCTGAAGCCCAGGAGTAGTCCACGAGGAACCGAGGCAGATATTTTCGATCCATCGGATTGGCTAAAGCCTGAATCTGGGCGCACCGTTTCGCCCGCTCCGGGTCGATGTTGGGCGTCGGATTCAGCAGTTCCTCGCGAAATGGGGCGAGAGGCCGCATGCTGGCGGACCGCTGAAAGAAGGCTTCGACATCTGCCAAGCTGAAGGGGCTGAGCGTCACGTAGCGCCTTGCCGGACCACGGCCTATCGGCGCCACGGAGCCTCGCCTCACGAGGGATGTCAATGCCCGATTGAGCGTTGAACGGCTCATCTCGCCGCCAACCAGTTCCATCAAGCGCGCAGGCGCGATGCCGGTAGGCCCCGATTCACGGATCATCTCCTCGACCGTCTTTGGCATGACAAGATTCTAAATCTGGTAAATTATTGATTCAAAAGAATAAATACGAATCTAGTCAAACTGCTCAGCAAGGTCTTTCGATCTCGTCATGCCGGCGAGCGGTGGCTTAGCCGCTGCAGCCACGCCCCGCGATCGCGTTGTCACGTAGAGCGATGGCCCCTTCGCCAACTGGACGGTACACCTGTGATGACCTGGGGACGACCGGAAGGCCTCTGATCTGCTCGCGACCCTCCTGTCAACAATGTGCGTTGCCCAACCAAGGTAGCTCCACCCGCACACGCAGGCCACCACCCGCGCGCGGCAACAACTCTATGCGGCCCTCATGTCGCAATACCACGGAGCGCACGATGGCCAGGCCCAGGCCCGAGCCGTTCTGGCTCTGGTCAGGCACGCGGAAGAACCGGTCGAACACGCGCTCCCGCCATTGCGCTGCGATGCCCGGCCCGCGGTCGGCCACTTCGATTCGGACCCAGTCCCCGGCCGCGCGCACCTCGACGCTGACGGCGGCGCCCGTGGGGCTGTACTTGATCGCGTTGTCGACGAGGTTGTCCACCAGCGACTCCAGGCCTTCGCGTTCGCCGTGGACGCACAGGCCGGCGTCGCCGTCGTACTCCAGCTCCACGCCGCGCGCCCGCGCCAGAGCGTCGAACGCGGCCAGCCTGTCGGGCACCAGTTCGTCCAGCGCGATTCCGGCCTGCTGGGCGTCCTCGGCCGTGGCCTCGCTGCGCATCAGCCGCAGCAACTGGTCCACCAGCCGCGCGGCGCGCCGGGTGCTGCGCAGCAGATTGGCCATCAGTTCCTGCGGCACGTCATGACGGCCGAGCGCCTCGACGCCCACATGCATGGCCGCCAGCGGCGTGCGCAGCTCGTGCGCGGCGTCGGCGATCAGGTTGCGTTCGCGCGCACTGCCGGCCCGCAGCCGCGCCAGCAAGTCGTTCAGCGCGCCCACCAGCGGCTGCAACTCGCGGTGCGGCGGCGTGGATGCCAGCGGCTGCAGGTCGCGCGGGCCGCGCGCCGCCACGTCCTGGCTGAGCCGGCGCCAGGGGCGCAGCGCCAGATGCACCGCACCCCAGGCCGGCAGCGCGAGCAAAGGCAGGCTGATCACCAGCGGTACCAGGTAGAGGCCGCGGGAGTTGAGCGTCAGCGCGAGCTGGCGCGCATCGGCCAGCACCAGCGTGCCCACCAGATGACCATCGGCGCTGGCACGCGAGCGCGCCAGCCAGCGCGTGCCGTCCAGCGTCACGCGCACCGGCGCCGCGCCCGGCGCGACGCGCAGCAGCGGCGCGGCGCCCTCGCTGCGGTACAGCAGCTGCCCGCCGCGCCAGACCTGCAGCTCGGGCGCGAGCCGGGCTGAATCCGGGTTGTCGCCCCAGTTGCGGTACAGGGCCCGGTCGGCGGCCCGCAGGCTGCGCAGCAGCGGCTCGGGCCGGTCGGCCAGCTCCTGGGCCACGGTTAGCACGGCGTCCAGCGTGGTGTCGTCGTCCAGCACGCCCTTGCCGTCGCTGACCGACCATACCAGCGCACCCAGCAGCAGCGCCCACAGCAGAGCCAGCATGCCGAGCTGGGCCAACAGCAGCCGCCGCACCAGCGACGGTCCGGCTGCGCGCAGCCACCAGGCGTGCAGGCCGGCGGCGGCCCTCATGCGGCCTCCAGCGGCACCGCGTCGATCACGTAGCCGATGCCGCGCACCGTGCGGATGTAGCCCGGGCCGATCTTGCGGCGCAGGTTGGAGATGTGCACATCCAGCACGTTGCTGTCGTTGCTCGTGCCGCCGCGCAGCACATGCTCTTCCAGTGCATGGCGGGTCTGCACGCGCCCGCTGCGCTTGAGCAGCAGCGCCAGCAGGTCGAACTCGCTGCGCGACAGGCTGACGGGCTGGCCGTTCAGGCCGGCCTGGCGCGTGGCCTCGTGCACGACCAGGCCGCGCAGCCGCAAGCCTTCGTCCGCGTCGCCCAGGCCGCTGCGGCGTGCCAGCGCGCGCACACGCGACAGCAGCTCCTCCAGCGCGAACGGCTTGACGAGGTAGTCGTCCGCGCCCTCGTCCAGACCGCGCAACCGGTCCCGCAACGCGTCGCGCGCGCTCAGGATGATGGCGGGCAGCCGCTGCCCGGTGCGAAGCCGGCGCAGCAGCGTGAGCCCGTCGCCGTCGGGCAGGCCCAGGTCCAGCAACACCATGTCCCAGCCCCCCGCCTCCAGCGCCGTGGCTGCCTGCTCCAGCCGCCGCACCCACACCACGTCCACGCCCTGGTCGCGTAGCGCGATGCGTATGCCATCGCCCAGATCCAGATCGTCCTCGACCAGCAGCAGCCTCATCACCCTCCTCCATCGGGGTCGTCCGGCTGGAAGTATCGGCAAGCCAGGTGACGCGGCTGGGGCCGCCGCCGGCCCGTCTTCATGCTTTCTTCATCCATTCCCCAGGGAAGCTTCAGCCGGGCTTTGCAGCATGCCGGTCCACGGGATGCCTTCGCAGCCTGCTCATACATCGATCCATGAAGTTGCTTTTCCTGTTGTCCGGCCTGTCGTTGGCCACCCTGCCCCCGGGCGCCTCGGCGGCCGACGCCCCCTCCCCCGCCAAGGACTCCACGCTGACCGTCGGTGCAGGCCTGGGCGTCGCCCCGCCCTTCATGGGCTCCAAGGAGAACCAGGTCGTCTTCGCCCCGCTGCTGGACTATCAGCACGAGAGCGGCTTCTTTGCCAGCACGCAGCGCGGCCTGGGCTGGGGAGGCGGCAGCGACGCGCTGAAGTTCAGCCTCGCGCTGAGTGGGCGCGGCGAGCGCACCGACAAGCCCGGCCATGTGCTCGGCGCGGGTGGCGGCAGCAAGGAGTTGCGCGGCATGGGCAGCGTGAAGGCCTCGGTGCTGGGCCTGGCTGGCGTCAGCCTGCGGCTGGGGGAGCGCGCCGAGCTCAGCGCGACCGCCGAGCTGCCGCTGACCCAGCGCAACAACGGAGGCGCGCTGCACCTTGGGGGGCACCTGCTGTTGCTGCAGCAGGGGCAGCAATCGCTGTCGCTGGGCGCGACGCTGAACTACGGCGACAGGAAATACCTGCGCACCTACTTCGGCGTCACGCCGCAGCAGTCCCAGGACTCCGGCTACGCGGCCTACACACCCAAGGCCGGCTTCTACAAGGCCGACCTGACGCTGCTGTGGACGCTGCGCCTGGACGAGCACTGGGGCATCACCGCCGCAGGCGGCATGGGACGGTTGCTGGGCGAGGCGGCGAAGAGCCCGCTGGCGCGCCGCAGGACGGCGCCGGAGGGCGGCGTCATGCTCACCTACACCTACTGACGGCGCCTTCCGCCCGCGCTGGAGATCGGAATCAGCGGCGCCAGCGATGCGCGCAGCTTCTCGCGCGCATCCACCGCAGCACCCGCGGCCGAATGATCCAGCGCATCCTCGACATTGCCGATGTGGCTGAGCATGCGCTGCTCGGCCGTCGCGATGTCTCCCTCCGCCAGCGCCGCGACGATGCCCTCGTGCTCGGCGCAGGACTGGCGCGCGTCATGCTTGGACTGATAGAGCAAGGCCACCAGCGTGGTGCGCGCAGTGAGGTCGCGCATCACGTCGCACAGCAGCCGATGCCCCAGGCATTCCGCGAGGCAGACGTGGAAGTCCGCCAGCAGGAAGGTGCGCGTCGCCGCGTCGCCGCTGCGGATGGCCTCCTTCTCCTGCGCGATGTGCTGGCGCAGCTTGCGCACCGCGCTTTGCAGCGGCAGGCCGGCCTCGCGCACCAGCTCGGCATTGCGCAGCATGCCGGCCTCGACGACGCGGCGCGCCGCAAAGGCGTCGCAGGCTTCGTCCAGCGATGGCTCCACGACGAACCAGCCCTTGCGCGAGCGCACCTCGACAAAGCCGCGCGCCTGCAGCTGCATCAGCGCCTCGCGCACCAGCGTGCGGCTGACGCCGAACAGGTCGGCGAGCTCCTGCTCGCCCAGCCGCTCGCCGGGAGCCAGCTTCTGGGCCAGTATGGACTCGACGACTTGCTGCGCGATCTGGGTCGGGCTGGCGCTCATGGCTTGGGCAGAAACAAGAAGCGCGGGAGCATAGCGGCTGTGGTTCAGGCCTCGATCAGCCCACCCGAAGGCGCCTTGCCGACCTCAGCGTCAAGGTCGTCCTCCGTGGACGGTGGGGCCAGGCCGTCGAGGACGGCGTGGGCGCGCTCGCGGTCGATATCGCCCTCCCAGGCCGCGATCGCGACGGTGGCCACGCAGTTGCCGATCAGGTTGCCCAGCGCGCGTGCGATGCCCATGAACCAGTCGACGGACAGCACCAGCACAAGACCGACCGCCGGAATCGCCGGGATCGCATGCAGCGTAGCGGCCAGCACGACGATGGCCGAGCCCGGCACCCCGTGCGCGCCCTTGGACGTGACCAGCGAGATGGCAAGGATGGCAAGCAGATCGGTCATCGAGACCGGCGTGTTGGTGGCCTGCGCGATGAACACGGCAGCCAGCGTGATGTAGATCGAGAACGCGTCGAGGTTGAAGGAGTAGCCGGTGGGGATGACCAGGCCCACCGTCGAGTCGCGCACCCCCATGCGCTTGAGCTTGGACATGACCTGCGGCAGCACGCTGTCGGACGAGGTGGTCGCCAGCACGATCATCAGTTCCTCGCGCAGGTAGCGCAGCAGCTTGAAGATGTTGAAGCCGGCCACGCGCAGGATCGCGCCGAGCACCACGCACACGAAGATCAGCACCGCGGCGTAGAACAGCACCACCAGCATGCCGAGCTGCTTCAGCGAGCCGATGCCGTACTTGCCAACCGTGAAGGCGATCGCGCCGAGCACGCCCAGCGGTGCCAGCTTGATGAGGATGCCCATGACCTTGAACAGCACGTGCGACAGCTGGTCAACGAAGCCGGCGACCTGGCGGCCGCGTGGGCCCAGCAGGCACAGCGCGCAACCGAACAGCACGGCGAACAGCAGCACCTGCAGCACGTCGCCCTTGGCGAAGGCGTCACCCACGGTGGTCGGGATCAGCTTCATCAGGAACTCCACGGTGCCGCCGTGGGTGAGCCTGTCCGCGGTCTCGGCGTAGGCGCTCATGGCGCCGGCGTCCAGCATGCGGGGATCCACGTTCATGCCCACGCCAGGCTTGAAGACGAAGGCGAGCAGCAGGCCCAGGCCCAGCGCTATCGTCGTCACGGCCTCGAAGTAGATCAGCGACTTGACGCCTACCCGGCCGACACGCTTGAGGTCGCCGGCGCCGGCGATGCCGTGCACCACGACGCAGAAGACCAGCAGCGGGATGATCATCTTGATCAGCTTGATGAAGCCGTCACCCAGCGGCTTGAGCTTGCCGGCAAAGTCCGGCGCGGCGATGCCGATGATGGTGCCGAGGATCAGCGCCAGTACGACCTGGCCGAACAGGGAACGCAGGAAGCGGGTCATGGTCTTTCCTAGGAGGGTTGCGAGCCGTGTCTTCTGTTGACCACAAGCTTGCATACAAGAAATGTAGGCAAGAGAATCCGGACTCCCATGAGTGCATACCCTAGCCCGACGGCACTGGCAGCTTGGTGAAAGCGAATCGATGCGACAGCCGCTCTCCCCTGCCCTTGCGGGTATCGTCGGGAAGGACAAAAAGCGGCAAGGACTGGCCTTGCCGCTGGGAGCGCAATCGATGTGCGGCCGCGGCAGCCGGAGCGCGCCGCGGCAACGCTCAAACGGTCGCGATGCGCATCAGGTTGGTGGTGCCCGGCGTGCCGAAGGGCACGCCGGCGATGGCGACGATCATCTGGCCGGACCGGGCAAAGCCCTCGCGGCGCGAGATCTCGCAGGCGATCTCGCTCATCTGGCCCACGTCGGCCGCGTCCTCGGTGTGCACCGAATGGACGCCCCAGGCCAGCGCCAGACGGCGCGCGGCCGCGAGGCTGGGCGTGAGGCTGAGGATGGGCGACTCGGGTCGCTCGCGGGCCGCGCGCAGGCTGGTGTGGCCGGAGCTGGTGTAGCAGACGATGGCCGATGCCTGCAGCAGCGACACGGCGCGGCGCATCGCGCAGCAGACGGCCTCGGCCACGTCGCCGCCGGGCCGGGCCGCGCTGTGCGAGGCGTCGATGAGCTGGCGGTACAGCGGGTCGGCCTCAACCTGCTGGACGATGCGGTTCATCATGTCCACCGCCTCGACTGGATGCTTGCCCGAGGCCGATTCGGCCGACAGCATCACGGCGTCGGCGCCGTCGTAGATCGCGGTCGCGACATCGGAAGCCTCAGCACGCGTGGGCACCGGCGCCTCGACCATCGATTCCAGCATCTGCGTCGCGACGATGACCGGCCGGCCCAGGTGGCGGCAGGCTCGCACGATGCGCTTCTGTATGCCCGGCACGCGCTCGGCCGGCAGCTCCACGCCGAGGTCGCCGCGCGCCACCATGACGGCGTCCGACAGCTCGACGATCTCGTCCAGCCGCTCGACGGCCGAGGGCTTCTCCAGCTTGGAGACGATGGCCGCGCGGCCGGCGATCAGCGCGCGTGCCTCGGCCACGTCCTCGGGCCGCTGCACGAAGGACAGCGCGATCCAGTCGGCGCCCAGTTCCAGCGCCAGTGCCAAGTCGCGCCTGTCCTTGGCCGTCAGTGCCGTGATGGGCAGCACGACGCCAGGCACGTTGACGCCCTTGCGCTCGGACAGCTTGCCTCCGACGACGACGCGCGTCTCGGCGAACTCGGGGCCGCATCGCTCCACGACCAGGCGCAGCCGGCCGTCGTCCAGCAGCAGCTCGGCGCCGGGCACCAGCGCGGCAAAGATCTCCGGATGCGGCAGGCCGGCGCGCCGCACGTCACCGGGCGCGGTGTCGAGGTCGAGGCGGAAGGCCTGGCCCTCGGCCAGCATCACCGGGCCGTCGGCAAAGGTGCCGACACGCAGCTTGGGGCCCTGCAGGTCGGCCAGGATGCCGATGGGACGGCCCGTCTCCTGCTCCAGATCGCGCAGGATCGCGAAGCGGGCGCGGTGGTCGTCGGCACTGCCATGGCTGAAGTTGAGCCGGAACACGTCGACGCCGGCCAGGAAGAGGCGGCGTACCGTGTCGCGGTCGGAGCTGGCGGGTCCCAGCGTGGCGACGATCTTGGCGTTGCGGGTTCTGCGCATGGGAGTCAGGCCTCGATCAAGAGGGCTCGGAAATCGTTGACATTGGTCAGCGTGGGGCCGGTGGTGACCGAGTCGCCCAGCGCTTCGAAGAAACCGTGGCCGTCGTTGTCGGCCAGGCTGTCGCGTGGCTTGATGCCCTGCCCCCAGGCGCGTGCCAGCGTGTCGGGCGCGAGGCAGGCGCCGGCGATCTCCTCCTGGCCGTCGACGCCGTCGGTATCGCCGGCCAGGCCGTGGATGCGCGGATGGCCGTTCAGCGCGATGGCGGTGGACAGCAGGAACTCCACGTTGCGGCCGCCGCGGCCCTGGCCACGCACGGTCACGGTGGTCTCTCCGCCGGACAGCAGCACACAGGGTGCGGCCACCGGCTGGCCGCGCTCGGCCACCTGCAGTGCGATGCCGGCCATCACCTTGCCGACGTCGCGCGCCTCGCCCTCGATCGCGTCGCCGAGGATGTGGGCCGCGTAGCCCGCCTCGCGCGCGACTTCGGCCGCAGCCTCCAGCGCCATCTGCGGCGTGGCGATCATGCGGGTCTCGGCGCGGGCCAGGCGTGGGTCGCCCGGCTTGACGGACTCGCCTCGGCCGCTCTCCAGCACTTCGCGCACCTCGGCGGGCAGCGCGATGCCATAGCGGCGCACGATGGCCAGCGCATCCTCGCAGCTTGTCGGGTCGGCCACCGTGGGGCCGGAGGCGATGTCGATGGGATCGTCGCCCGGCACGTCGGAGATCAGCAACGTCAGCACGCGCGCCGGATGGCAGGCCGCGGCCAGCCGTCCGCCCTTGATGGCCGACAGGTGGCGGCGCACGCAGTTCATCTCGCTGATGGTGGCGCCCGACTTCAGCAGTTCGCGGTTGACGGCCTGCTTGTGCGCCAGCGTGAGCCCGGGCAGTGGCAGCGGCAGCAGCGAGGAGCCGCCGCCGGAGATCAGGCACAGCACCAGATCGTCTTCGCCGAGGCCCTGCACCAGATCCAGCATGCGCTGGGCGGCGGCCAGGCCGGCCGCGTCAGGCACGGGGTGAGCGGCCTCGACGATCGCTATGCGCTCGCAGGGCACGGCGTAGCCGTAGCGCGTGACGACAAGGCCCGACAGCGGCTCCTGCCAATGGTCCTCGACGGCACGCGCCATCGCGGCCGAGGCCTTGCCGGCGCCGATCACGACGAGGCGCCCGCGACCCAGCTCCTCGGGCGTGGGCAGGTGCGCCGGTATGCAGCGCGAGGGCTGGGCCGACGCGATAGCTGCATCGAACATGCGGCGCAGCAGGGCCTGCGCGGGGCTGGCGGAGACGGTCATCTCGGGTGTCGTGGGTCAGTGGGCCTGCTGGCCGATCTCGAAATTGGACAGCTTCTCCAGCGCCCGCACCAGGCCGGAGTGGTCCCAGGCCGCGCCGCCGTGGGCGACGCAGGCGGAGAACAGCTGCTGCGCGGTGCCGGTCGCCGGCAGCGCCAGGCCCAGCTGGCGCGCGGCGCCGAGCGCGAGGTTGAGGTCCTTCTGGTGCAGCGCGATGCGGAAGCCCGGGTCGAACGTGCGCTTGATCATGCGGTCGCCGAGGATGTCGAGGATGCGCGAGGTGGCGAGGCCACCCATCAGCGCCTGGCGCACCTTGGCCGGGTCGGCGCCGGCGCGGGACGCGAACAGCAGGCCCTCGGCGACTGCATTGATGGTCAGCGCGACGACGATCTGGTTGGCTACCTTGCAGGTCTGGCCGTCTCCGTTGCCGCCCACCAGGGTGATGTTCTTGCCCATCAGCTCGAACACCGGCTTGACGCGCTCGAACACGGCGGCGTCGCCGCCGACCATGATGGACAGCGTCGCGTTCCTCGCGCCGACGTCGCCGCCGCTGACCGGTGCGTCGAGGTAGTCGCAACCCAAAGCCTTGATCTTGGCAGCGAACTCCTTGGTCTCGACCGGCGAGATCGAGCTCATGTCCACCACCACCTTGCCCTTGCTCAGGCCCGCGGCCACGCCGTTGTCGGCGAACAGGGCCGCTGCGACGTCGGGCGTGTCGGGCACCATCGTGATGATGATGTCGGCGCGCTCGGCGACGGCGCGCGCGCTTGGGCAGGCCGTCGCGCCGGCGGCGACCAGCTCCTCGGGCACCTTGCCCAGCGTGTAGGCGAACAACGAGTGGCCGCCCTTGATGAGGTGGCCGGCCATGGGCGTGCCCATGATGCCGAGGCCGATGAAGCCGATCTTGAGGGGTTGGGTGCTCATGTCTCTCTCCGGTCCTTGTCCGTGTTGAATGTCGTCACTGCGCCAGGCGCTGGCGCCAGCCCAGGCCGGCTTCGGTCGCGGCGGCGGGCTTGTATTCGCAGCCTATCCAGCCGGCGTAGCCGATGCGGTCGAGGTGGGCGAACAGGAAGGCGTAGTTGATCTCGCCGGTACCCGGCTCGTTGCGGCCGGGGTTGTCGGCCAGCTGGATGTGGCCGATGCGCGGCAGGTACTTCAGCGCCGTGGCCGCCAGCTCACCCTCCATGCGCTGGGCGTGGTAGATGTCGTACTGGATGAAGGCGTTGTCGGCGCCCACCTCGTCGAGGAGGGCCGCGGCCTGGGCGGTGCGGTTCAGGTAGAAGCCAGGGATGTCGTACGTGTTGATCGGCTCGATCAGCAGCTTGAGCCCGGCCCTTTTAAGCTCGGCGGCGGCATAGCGCAGGTTCTCGACGAAGGTCTGGCGCAGCACGTCTTCCGGCACGCCGGCCGGCACCTTGCCGGCCAGGCAGTTGAGCTGGTTCACGCCCAGCGCCTTCGCGTAGGTGATGGCCCTGGCGACACCGTCTCGGAACTCGGCCACGCGGTCGGGGTGGCAGGCGATGCCGCGTTCGCCGGCATCCCAGTCGCCGGCCGGCAGGTTGTGCAGCACCAGCGTCAACTGGTGGGAATCGAGGCGCTGCTTGATCTCGGTGGCACTGAAGGCGTAGGGGAAGAGGAACTCCACCGCATCGAAGCCCGCCTTGGCGGCAAGCTCGAAGCGATCGAGAAACGGGACCTCGTTGAACAGCATCGTGAGGTTGGCGGCAAAGCGGGGCATGGCGGATCTCCGGTGATGGGGCGAGTGTCAGTCGAGCAGCGCCACGGCCGTCGGCACGTCGGCCTTGCCAGTGGCGAGTTCCTCGAACTCGACCACGTTGTCGATCTCGGTGCCCATCGCGATGTTGGTCACGCGTTCCAGGATGACCTCGATGACGACGGGAACCTGGAACTCGGCCATCCAGGCCTCGGCCTGCTTGATGGCCGGCGCGATCTCCTCCTGCCTGTGCACCCGGATGGCCTTGCAGCCCAGGCCCTCCACCACCTTGACATGGTCTACGCCATAGCCCTGCGCGGTCACCTCGTCGCTGGGCGAGTTGATATTCTCGAAGCCCAGCTGCACGCAGTAGTCCATGCTGAAGCCGCGCTGCGACTGGCGGATCAGGCCCAGGTAGCTGTTGTTGACGACGACGTGGATGTAGGGCAGCTTGAACTGCGCGCCGACGGCCAACTCCTCGATCATGAACTGGAAGTCGTAGTCCCCCGACAGCGCGACCAGCTTGCGCTGCGGGTCGGCCACGCGTACCCCCAGGGCCGCGGGCACGGTCCAGCCCAGCGGGCCGGCCTGGCCGCAGTTGATCCAGTGGCGTGGCTTGTAGACATGCAGGAACTGCGCGCCGGCGATCTGCGACAGGCCAATGGTCGAGACGTAGCAGACGTCCTCGCCGAATGCATTGTTCATGCACTGGTAGACCCGCTGCGGCTTCATCGGCACGGTGTCGAAGTTGGTCTTGCGCAGGTACTGCAGGTCGGTTTTGCGGCCCCGGCATTCCGCGGCCCAGGCCGAGCGGTCGCGCAGCCTGCCGGCGGCCTGCCATTCGCGCGCCACCTCCACGAAGAGCTGCAGCGCGGCACCGGCGTCGGAGACGATGCCGTAGTCGGGCGCGAAGACGCGACCGATCTGCGTCGGCTCGATGTCGATGTGGATGAACTTGCGGCCCTTGCAATAGACCTCGGGCGAGCCGGTGTGACGGTTGGCCCAGCGGTTGCCGATGCCCAGCACGAAGTCGCTGGCCAGCAGGTTGGCGTTGCCGTAGCGCTGCGAGGTCTGCAGGCCGCACATGCCGGCCTGCAGCGGGTGGTTGTCGGGGATCGTGCCCCAGCCCATCAGCGTCGGGATGACGGGAATGCCGGCGATCTCGGCGAACTGCACCAGCAGCTCGGAGGCATCGGCGTTGATGATGCCGCCGCCGGCGACGATCAGCGGCCTGTCGGCCTCGTTCAGCATCTCCAGCGCGCGCTCGATCTGCTTGCGCGACGCCGCGGGCTTGTAGACGGCCAGCGGCTCGTAGGTGTCGATGTCGAATTCGATCTCGGCCATCATCACGTCGAACGGCAGGTCGATCAGCACCGGGCCCGGGCGGCCCGAGCGCATCAGGTGGAAGGCCTGCTGGAAGGCGCGCGGCACCTGGGCCGGCTCCAGCACCGTGGTGGCCCACTTGGTGACCGGCTTGGCGATGGAGGCGATGTCCACGGCCTGGAAGTCCTCTTTGTGCAGGCGGGCGCGCGGGGCCTGGCCGGTGATGCACAGGATGGGGATGGAGTCGGCCTGGGCCGAGTACAGGCCGGTGATCATGTCGGTGCCGGCCGGGCCGGACGTGCCGATGCAGACGCCGATGTTGCCGGCCTTTGCGCGGGTATAGCCCTCCGCCATGTGCGAGGCGCCCTCGACGTGGCGGCCCAGCACATGGGCGATCGTGCCGCGCTCTCGCAGCTGCGCGTACAGCGGGTTGATTGCGGCCCCGGGCACGCCGAAGGCCTGGGTCACGCCTTCCTTCTCCATCACCAGCACGGCGGCCATCGCGGCCTTCATCTTCGCCATCGCGTTCTCCTGTGTCTGAAGCCTGTTCGTCGATGGGCTGCATGGTGGGCGCGACGACCGCACCTGTGAATGCCAGTCAGGGGATAAGTGCTATTCCGTGACGGAATGACCCGGCCGGCCGCGGCTACAGTGCGGGTCATGGATCGCGTCACCGGTGTGCAGCTCTTCATCCGCGTCGTCGAAACCGGCAGCTTCAGCAAGGCGGCCCAGGAGTTCGGCATCACGCAGCCGACGGCCACCAAGGCGGTGGCGGCGACGGAGCAGCGCCTGGGCGCGCGGCTGCTGCATCGCTCCACGCGCGGCGTCACGACAACCGAAGTCGGTGCGCTGTACTACGACAAGTGCAAGCTGATCGCGCGCGAGATCGACGAGGCCGACAACCTCGCGACGCTGCTGCAAAGCCGCATCGGCGGCACGCTGCGCGTCAGCACCTCGGTCGCCTTCGGGCGGCGCGCGATGGTGCCGCTGGTGCTGCGCTACATGCAGGCCCATCCCGAAGTGACGGTGGACCTGAGCTTCGACGACCGCTACGTGAACCTCGTCGAGCAGGGCATCGACCTCGCGATCCGCATGGGCCGGTTGGCCGACTCGACGCTGGGCGCGCGCTATCTGGGCACCAACCCCTGGTTGATGGTGGCAGCGCCGGACTATCTCGCCCGCCGTGGCACGCCGCAGGGCACGGCCGACCTGGCGCAACACGCCTGCGTCATCTACAGCAGCGTGCAGGGCGACGACCGCTGGACGCTGACGACGCCGGCCGGCGAGGAGATCTCGGCGCCGGTTGCAGGGCCGATGCGCTCCAACAACCTCTCGGCCGTGCTGGCCGCCACCCGTGCCGGCATGGGCCTGGCGGTGCTGCCCTGGTATGTGGCGCGCGAATCCCTCGCGGATGGCGCCCTGTGCCAGGTGCTCGCCGACCACGGCCTCCCGGCGCAGGACGTGCACGTGGTCTTCCCCTCGCCCAAGCTGGTGCCGCTCAAGGTCAAGAGCTTCATCGCTTTCCTGCAGCGGGAGCTGGAGGGCGAGTGGTGGCGCAAGGACCTCTGAACGCTACAGGCGCCCGGTCAGCAACAGGTAACCCGGCAGCCAGGCCGTGAGCACGGCCTGCACGATCGCCAGCCAGGCCACCGGCCGTGTCCAGGACATGCGGCGCAGCGCGCCGATCACGAAGAAGCCCAGCCACAGCGGCACCCAGGCGGCCCAGCAGGCGGCCAGCACGTAGTCGGTGGCGCTTTGCGCAGCGGCGAACTGGTCGCAGGTGACCAGTGCGGCCGTCGCCGCGACGAAGAGACTGAACCAGCCCAGGCCGCGGCCGTCCTGCCCGCTCAGGTTGACATAGGCCACCCAGAGGTAGGTGAAGGAGAACAGCAGCCCGAAGGCGGCGGCTCGGATCTCGGCGCCCTGCCCGCTCGCCGCCCCGTGCAGGCTCACGAACAGCGACAGGCCGCCGGTCAGCAGGTTCATGACCGCCGCCTCCTTGGGCGCGATCCGGCCGAGCATGCTCAGCCCGTTGATGAAGAGCACCGCGCCCACATAGAGAAGCACCAGGCCTTGCATGGCCATCCAGGCTCAACGGGCCGGCGGGGGCGCCGCCTTGTCGCTCCACAGCACGCCACCCGTGGCCCAGTCATGACGGGCGATGTCGAAGAAGAGCACATCGACGCCGTCGGCGCTGCCGCCGAGCACGCGCACGCAGGCCTCGGTGAGCTCCTTGGCAAGGGCGCGCTTCTGTTCGGCCGTGCGGCCCTCGAAAAGTTCGACACGCAGGGTTGGCATGGGTTTCTCCTTTCAGTCGCGGAATCCGGGCGAGAGCCGCTCGACGCGGCGCAGCAGGCCCGGCCATTCGAGGTCACCGTCCCGGACGGCGCCGTCGCCCACCCATTGTCGATAGGTCAGCGCGGCCACGTCGGCACCGGCGCCGCGCAGCGACGGCGAGGCGGCCATCGCGCGCAACTGTGCCTGCGCGGCCTTCTCCAGGATGTGCATCAGCAGATAGGCCTCGGCCACGCTGCGCCCGACGACCAGCGGGCCATGATGCTCCAGCAGCAGCCCGTCGAGGCTGCCGAGCTCGGCCACCAGCCGCGCCTGCTCGTCGGCACCCAGCGCCAGGCCCTCGTAGGCATGGCGGCCGAGGCGGCCCGAGAAGCGCATGGCCCATTGCGAGGTTGCCAGCAAGCCTTCGGGCAGCGCCGCCAGAGCCACCGCCCAGGGACTGTGCACATGGATGACGCAGGCCGCGTCGGGCCGCGCCGCATGCACCGCGCCGTGGATCGCGAAGCCGCTCGGGTTCACGACCGCCCCCGAGCCGTCGACGACCTCGCCGTGCAGGTTCACCTTGACGAGGTTGGAGGCGCAGACCTCCTCGAACAGCAGGCCGAAGCGGTTGATCAGGTAGACGCCGGGCTCGCCCGGGACCGTCGCGGACAGGTGGGTGTAGATCGTGTCGTCCCAGCCCTGCAGGGCCGCCAGCCGGTAGGCCGCGGCGAGGTCGACGCGCACCTCCTGCTCACTCGCCCCACCGCGCGTGGACGGCGCCGCCATCAATGGGTTCCCAGGGGTTGCTGCTGGGTCTCCTCCGCGGTCGCGGGCCGGCCCGCGTTGAAGAACAGGTTCAGCAGCACGGCGGAGATGGAGGTCAGCAGGATGCCGGACTCCAGCAGCGGGTGCAGGCTGTGCGGCATCTGTTGCATCCAGCGCGGCGCCACCAGCGGGACCAGCCCGAAGCCTATGGACAGCGCGACGATGTAGAGGTTGTAGCGGTTGGTCTTGTAGTCCACCGTCGCGAGGATGCGTATGCCCGTGGCGGCCACCATGCCGAACATCACGAGGCCGGCGCCGCCCAGCACGAATTGCGGGATGGCCTCGATCAGCGCGGCCATCTTGGGCAGCATGCCCAGCACGATCATGATGATGCCGCCGGCCACGCAGACCCACCGGCTCTTCACGCCCGTCACGGCCACCAGGCCCACGTTCTGCGAGAAGCTGGTGTGCGGGAAGGTGTTGAGGATGCCGCCGAGCACCGTGCCCAGGCCGTCGACGCGCAGGCCGGCCGCCAGCTCCTTCTGGCCCACCTTCTTGCCGGTGATGTCCGCCAGCGCCAGGAACATGCCGGTGGACTCGATCATCACGACGATCATGACGACCGTGAAGGTGAGGATGGAGACGAGGTCGAAGGTGGGCATGCCGAAGGCGAATGGCGTGACGACGTCGAACCAGGGCGCCGCGCCCACCTTGGCGAAGCTCATCTTGCCCATCGCGATGGCGACCACGCAGCCCATCACGATGCCCAGCAGCACCGAGATGTTGGCGAGGAAGCCGCTGCAGAACCTCACCAGCAGCAGGATGAACAGCAGTACCGCGCCGGAAACCGCCATGTTGTCGAGCGCACCGTAGGCCGGGTTGTCGCTCATGGGCACGGGCCCGGGCAGCTTGGTGATGGTGATCTGCGGCAGGAACTTGAAGATGCCGGTGCGGGCGGGCGCGGAAGCGGCTGCTTCGGGTGCGGAGGCGGGCTCCACCGCCGAAGGGGCCGGAGCAGCCATGGCTGCGTCGGCGCCGGATGCCGCCGTCGCCGCGGCGACGGCGGCGCTGAGTTCGGCCTTCTGGACCATGGCGACCAGCTGCGGCACGTCGGTGAACTGCGCCAGGTTGGCCGGCCCGCCGACCGCCCAGCCCACGCCCACGCGCATCAGGCTGATGCCGATGATGGCGATCGTGGTGCCCGTGACGACGGGCGGGAAGAAGCGCAGCAGCCGGCTCATCAGCGGCGCGATCAGGATGGCCAGCAGGCCGGCGCCGATGCCAGCGCCGAAGATGGCCCGTGCGCCGTCCACGCCGGGCACGCCGTTGGCGACCGCCACCATCGGGCCGACCGCAGCGAAGGTCACGCCCATCATGACGGGCAGCTTGATGCCGAACCAGCGGTTCAGGCCGAAGGACTGGATCAGCGTGACCAGGCCGCAGCACAGCAGGTCGGCCGAAATCAGCATCGCCACCTGCTCGGGCGCAAGCTTCAGTGCGCGCCCGACGATGAGTGGCACGGCGATGGCGCCGGCATACATCACCAGCACATGCTGCAGGCCCAGCGCCGTCAGGCGCCCGGCGGGCAGCTTCTCGTCCACGGCAGGAACAGTTGTCGCTGTCATGCTTGTCTCCTCACCCGCATCGGGGCGCTAGGGGAAGTTGATGGGGCCTGCTTCTGTGGCGGGCTCGCCCATGTCGTGCTGTCGTGGCTTAGAAGTGGAATTCGGCCCGGATCATCGGTGTCTTCGCGAAGGCGCCGCTGCCCGCGGGGCCGCTGCTGTTGTTGCCGAACTTGTTCTTCCAGTACTGGTACTCGAAGCCGAGCTTGAAGGTCTTGGGCTTGTCCCAGAAGCTGCCGACGTCGACCATCAGCTGCATGTCGATGTTGGTCTCCCGCGCCGTGTCGCCGCCGAACTCGTTCTTGCCCTTGGAGGCGATGAAGTTGGCGTAGCCCTCGAAGGACAGCGGCAGCGAACCGATGGGGATGCCCCAGGCCAGGTTCAGCATCGGATGCGGCTTGTAGCTGTAGCGCGGCGTGCTGGTCTGGGTGAAGGTGTTGTAGGGGGCGTTGCTCTCCCACATCTGCAGCAGGCTCACGCTGAGGAAGCCAGGCACGTCGAGCTGCAGGGTGGGGCCGAGCACCAGCATGCGCTTCTTGGAGTTGTAGCCGGCGTCGGTCTTGGTGTTCCAGTCGAAGCCCGCCGTCAGGCCCATGCCGCGCACCGGACCGAACTTGAAGTCGCTGCCCGAAACCTTGCCGAAATCCAGGAAATGCCGGTACGTGACGTAGGCCTCGTGCGCCCCGTTGGTCGAGCCGGCGCTGGCCGGGTCCTTGCCGTCGGACATCAGCATGTCGACGTTGAAGAAGTTCGTGCCGTACCTGTAGCCGTCCGCATGAGTCAGGAAGAAGATGTTCTTCTTGATGTCGTTGGCGTTGAACGGCTCGCGGAACTGGGTGCCGTAGCGATAGCCGATGGAGGTGTCGCTCCAGTCGGCCGCGTGGGCCGCCAAACCGCAGGCCGCGAGGGCGGCGAGCACGGCGTGCTGCTTGAGTTTCTGTTGCATCTCCGCGATTCCTTCGTGGTTGCGGGATTGGTGGTGGATGCCCGGGGGCCGGCTGGCGCCGTCTGACCCGGGCCTGTCTCTTGTGCGGGCGGGTTGCCCGGCCTATTGGGCCGGCGCCCCCGCCTCGTACCAGCGCTTGATGAGCGCCCGTTCAGCATCGGTGATCTGGGTCGCGTTGTTGAGCGGCATCTGCTTCAGCACCGCTGCCTGTTGGTAGATCAGCTGGGCGTGGTCCTTGATCAGCTCCGGCTTGTCCAGCATGACGCCCTTGTTGGGCAGCTGCGCGTTGTGGCACATCACGCAACGCTGGTCGATGACGGCCTTGACGTCGGAGAAGGCGACCGGCTTGACGGCAGCCGCCTTGGCTTCGGCGGACTGCGGCGCCGGCGCCAGCCAGAACGCCAGGCCCACCAGGGCCAGCGTGCCGATCGCGGCATGCTCCCAGGGCGCGCGCCTTCCCTGAACCAGCGCCTTGTGGCGGGCGACGAAGCTGTGGCGGATCAGCGCGCCGGCCAGCATCAGCAGCACCAGCACCAGCCAGTTGTGCTTGCCCTGGTAGAGCCAGCCGTAGTGGTTGGACAGCATGGCCACCAGCACGGGCAGCGTGAAATAGGTGTTGTGCACGCTGCGCTGCTTGGCGCGCCAGCCGTAGATGGGGTCGACCGGCTGCCCTGCCTTCAGCTGGGCCACGACCTTGCGCTGGCCCGGGATGATCCAGAAGAAGACGTTGGCGCTCATCGAGGTGGCGAGCATCGCGCCCATCAGCAGGAAGGCGGCACGCCCGGCGAACAGCTGGCAGGCCAGCCAGGCCGCGAGGACGACGAAGACGAACACGCCGGCGCCGACGATCAGGTCGCCGTTCTTGCGGCGGCCGAAGGCGCGGCAGATGATGTCGTAGACGAACCAGAACGCGACCAGGAAGCCCAGTGCCGTCGCAATGGCCGCGCCCGGCGACCAGGCGTGCACGCTGCTGTCGACCAAGAAGGTGCCTGCGTTGAACAGGTAGAGCACTGTGAACAGACCGAAGCCGGTCAGCCAGGTCGAATAGCTCTCCCAGTAGAACCAGTGCAGGTGCTCGGGCATCTGCTTGGGCGCGACCAGGTACTTCTGCGGGTGGTAGAAGCCGCCGCCGTGCACGGCCCACAGCTCACCGTCTACTCCCTTTTGCTTCAGGTCGGGCGCCGTGGGCGGGGTCAGGCTGTTGTCGAGAAAGACAAAGTAGAACGACGAGCCTATCCAGGCGATCGCCGTGATGACGTGGGCCCAGCGCAGCAGCAGGTTGGCCCAGTCGAGAAGATATGCGTCCATCGCGTCCTCCAGAGTGCGGAAAGTGCAGGGTTCAAGACCTGCACCTTCCCCTCACCACAGCGGGCTCTGTAAGGAGTTGACATCGCGACCGCCGGCCGGACCTTGGAGGTCACGGCACGTCGGGCTCCGCGGCGACGTGAATAAAATGTATACAGTAGGCGTTTTCTTTGTATACGTAAAAACCCCGATCCGAGGCTCTGCCGTCAGGAACCGCGGTAGGTCGAGTAGGCCCAGGGGCTGACGAGCAGCGGTACGTGGTAATGCCCGGCCGAGTCGGCGATGCCGAAGTCCAGCGCTACCGTATCGATGAAGGCCGGCTCAGGCAGTGCCACGCCGCGCGCCCGGAAATAGGGCGCCACCTCGAACAGCAGCCGGTAGCGGCCGGCCGCCATCGTGGCCGCGTCCAGCAGGGGGCCGCCGTCGTTGCGGCCGTCCTGATTGAGGGTGAGCGACTTGAGGGTCTCGACCTGCGAGCCCTCCACGCGCTGCAGCGTGACCTTCATGCCGGCGGCGGGGCAGCCGTTCATCGTGTCGAGGACGTGGGTGCTGAGATGTCCCATGGAATGCCTTTCTGTGGGTGGGCGCCGGCGGTCCGACGCGTGAGTGATGGATGTCGCGCGCCCGGCGACGGTCGCGCAATTTGCCTTGTGGGTTTTGAATAAGTGTATACACTTTGGCATACCAGTCAAACGCAAATCACCCGCAAGAGCCATGACCCGCAGCCGTGCCAAGCTCCAAGTGATAGCCCACGAAGGTGTTTCGACACCACCGCGACGTCCCCGCCGCAGCGGCGAGGCGACGCCGGCAAACATGACGCAGCGCATCGTCGCGTCGATCACGTCCGCCATCGTCGAGCGCCGGCTGATGCCGGGCACGAAGTTGGCCGAGCAGAAGATCGCCGACATCTTCGAGGTCTCGCGCACCATCGTGCGCCAGGCGCTGAACCAGCTCAGCCGCGACCACCTGGTGGTGCTCGAGCCGGCGCGCGGCGCCTTCGTCGCGATGCCCAGCGTGGAGGAGGCGCGCCAGGTGTTCATGGTGCGCGCGATGCTGGAGACGGCGCTGGTGCGCCAGCTCTGCGGCAGCATCACCGACGCGCAGATCGCGCAGCTGCGCGAGCACCTGCGCGCCGAGCGCGAGGCGGTCACGCGCACGGACGTTTCCGGCCGCACCCATCTGCTGGCCGATTTCCATGTCGTGCTGGCGCAGATGCTGGGCAACGGCGTGCTGGCCCAGGTGCTGGCCGACCTGCTCAGCCGCTCGTCGCTGATCGCGCTGATGTACCAGTCCTCGCATTCGGCCGAGCATTCGCAGGCCGAGCATGTCGAGATCGTCGACGCACTGGAGCGGCGCGATGCCCGCGCGGCCGTGCGCCTGATGGAGCAACACATCGTCAGCGTGGAGAGCAATCTGCGCCTCGACCCGCACACGCCCGACCTGGCCAGCGCCCTGCGCCACCCCACCGCCGCCCTCCCACGATGAGCCACGCCCTCGCCTATCCACGCGACCTGAAGGGCTACGGCCCGCGCCCGCCCCAGGCCGGCTGGCCCGGCGCGGCCCGCGTGGCCGTGCAGTTCGTCCTCAACTACGAGGAAGGCGGCGAGAACTCGGTGCTGCATGGCGACGCCGGCAGCGAGCAGTTCCTGTCCGAGATGTTCAACCCGGCCAGTTACCCGGCGCGGCACCTGAGCATGGAGGGCATCTACGAGTACGGCTCGCGCGTGGGTGTGTGGCGCATCCTGCGGGAGTTCGAGCGCCGCGGCCTGCCCCTCACCGTGTTCGGCGTGGCCATGGCGTTGCAGCGCTGCCCCGAGGTCACGGCGGCCTTCATGGAGCTGGGCCACGAGATCGCCTGCCATGGCTGGCGCTGGATCCACTACCAGAACCTCGAGGCATCCGTCGAACGCGAGCACATGCAGCGTGGCATGGAGATCCTGCAGCGCCTGACCGGTGAACGGCCGCTTGGCTGGTACACCGGCCGCGACAGCCCCAACACGCGCCGCCTGGTGGCGGACTTCGGCGGCTTCGAGTACGACAGTGACTATTACGGCGACGACCTGCCCTTCTGGCTGCAGGTGCGCAAGACCGATGGCGCTCTCGCGCCCCATCTGGTCGTGCCCTACACGCTGGACTGCAACGACATGCGCTTCGCGCTGCCCCAGGGCTTCTCGCATGGCGACGAGTTCTTCGAGTACCTGCGCGACGCCTTCGACGTGCAGTACGCCGAAGGCGCCGAGTTCCCCAGCATGATGAGCATAGGCATGCATTGCCGGCTGCTGGGTCGCCCGGGCCGCATGCGCGCGCTGCAGCGATTCCTGGACCATGTTCAGAAGCATGACCGCGTCTGGATCACCCGCCGCATCGACATCGCCCGCCACTGGAAGGCGGCGCATCCCTTCGACCCCGCCACCGCTTTTGTGTGGGAGTAAACCGTGACCCTGACCCTCGCCCAAGTCAACGCCGCCACGCCGGCCGAGTTCGCTGCACTGCTGGACGGTACCTATGAGCATTCGCCGTGGATCGCCGAGCGTGCCGCGGCCGCGCGCCCCTTCGCCAGCTTGGCCCAGCTCAAGCTCGCGTTGGTACAGGTCGTGCGCGAAGCCGGCCGCGACGCCCAGCTCACGCTGATCCGCGCCCACCCGGAGCTTGCCGGCAAGGCCATGGTGGCCAAGACGCTGACCGCCGAATCGACGAACGAGCAGGGCAAGGCTGGCCTGACGGAATGCACGCCGGCGGAGTTCGCGCGCATCCAGCAGCTCAACGCCGACTACAACGCGCGCTTTGGCTTCCCCTTCATCCTCGCGGTGCGCGGGCCGCGCGGCCAGGGGCTGTTCAAGGCCGAAATCATCGCGACCTTCGAGCGCCGCCTGGAAAACCACCCGGACTTCGAGCTGGCCGAAGCGCTGCGCAACATCCATCGCATCGCCGAGATCCGACTGAATGACAAGTTCGGCCATGCGCCCGAGCTGGGCAACCTCGTGTGGGACTGGGCCGAGCGCCTGGCCGCCCACAGCGATCCGGGCTATGCCGAGCATGGCCAGCTCACCGTGACTTACCTCACAGACGCCCACCGCGTCTGTGCCCAGCGTCTGGCGCACTGGATGCGCGCCGACTGCGGCTTCGACGAGGTCGAGATCGACTCGGTGGGCAACGTGGTGGGCATCTACCATGGCACCGACCGCGGCGCGAAGCGCCTGCTTACCGGCAGCCATTACGACACGGTGCGCAACGGCGGCAAGTACGACGGCCGGCTGGGCATCTTCGTGCCCATGGCCTGCGTGCGCGAGTTGCACCGCCAGGGGCGGCGCCTGCCCTTTGGTTTCGAGGTAGTCGGGTTCGCCGAGGAGGAGGGCCAGCGTTACAAGGCGGTCTTCCTCGGTTCCGGCGCGCTGACCGGCCACTTCGACATGGGCTGGCTGGAACAGAAGGACGCCGATGGAATCACGATGCGTGACGCCATGACGCATGCCGGTCTCTGCATCGCCGACATCGGCAAGCTCAAGCGCGACGCCAGCCGCTACCTGGGCTTTGTCGAGACCCACATCGAACAGGGGCCGGTGCTCAACCAGCTAGACCTTCCGCTGGGCATCGTGACCTCGATCAACGGCAGCGTGCGCTATATCGGCGAAATCATCGGCATGGCCAGCCACGCTGGCACGACGCCCATGGACAGCCGCCGCGACGCCGCGGCCGCGGCGGCAGAACTGCTGCTCTATGTCGAGAAGCGCGGCGCCGCCCAGCCCCACCTGGTCGCGACGGTCGGCATGCTGGAAGTGCCCAACGGCTCGATCAACGTCGTGCCGGGGAGTTGCAAGTTCAGCCTCGACATCCGCGCCACCACTGACACCGTGCGCGACGCCTGCGCCGACGACGTCCGGGCCGAACTGCAGCGCATCTGTACGCGCCGCGGCCTGCACTTCAAGCTCGAGGAAACGATGCGCGCCGCCGCGGCGCCCAGCGCTGCGGCCTGGCAGCGGCGCTGGGAACGCGCCGTCGAGTCGCTGGGCCTGCCCGTCCACCGCATGCCCAGCGGCGCTGGCCACGACGCAATGAAGCTGCACGAGCTGATGCCGCAGGCCATGTTATTCCTGCGTGGCCTGAACGCCGGCATCAGCCACAACCCGCTGGAGTCCATCACCAACGACGACAGCGAGCTGTGCGTCCTGGCCTTCCAGAACCTGCTCGAACAACTCGCCACCGAACTGTCATGATTACTGAAGACCGCTACCAAGCACTCGACGCCTGGATCGACGCCCATTTCGACGAGGAAGTGCGCTTCCTTCAGGAGATGGTGCGCGTGCCCACCGACACGCCGCCTGGCAACAACGCGCCGCACGCCGAGCGCACGGCCGAGCTGCTGCAAGGCTTCGGTCTAGCGGCCGAGAAGCATGCCGTGCCGGCCGAGGAGATGCGCGCGGCCGGCCTCGAGGCCATCACCAACCTGATCGTGCGACGCCGCTATGGCGACGGCGGCCGCATCGTCGCGCTCAACGCCCATGGCGACGTGGTGCCGCCCGGCGAGGGCTGGACTCACGATCCCTATGGCGCCGAGATCAAGGACGGCAAGCTCTACGGCCGCGCAGCGGCCGTCAGCAAGAGCGACTTCGCCAGCTTCACCTTCGCGGTGCGTGCGCTCGAGTCGCTGCAAGCCCCGCTCAAGGGCGCGGTGGAGCTGCACTTCACCTATGACGAGGAGTTCGGCGGCGAGCTGGGCCCCGGCTGGCTGCTGAAGAACGGCCTGACCAAGCCGGACCTGATGATCGCCGCCGGTTTCAGCTACGAAGTGGTCACTGCCCACAACGGCTGCCTGCAGATGGAGGTCACGGTGCAGGGTGAGATGGCCCATGCCGCCATTCCGGACAGCGGCACCGACGCGCTGCAGGGCGCCGTGCATATCCTCAACGCGCTGCATGCGCTCAACCGCGACTATCTCGGGGTGAGCTCGCAGGTCGAGGGCATCAGCCATCCCTACCTCAACGTGGGCCAGATCAGTGGTGGCACCAACACCAATGTCGTGCCCGGCAAGGTGGTGTTCAAGCTCGATCGCCGCATGATTCCCGAGGAGAACCCGGCCGAGGTCGAGGCCGCCATCCGCAGCACCATCGCCGAGGCGGCGGCCGGCTTCAACCCGCCGCGCGGCGGCAAGACCCTGCGGGTCGAGGTGCGCCGCCTGCTGTTGGCCAATGCGATGAAGCCGCTACCCGGCAACCGCCCGCTGGTGGAGGCCATCCAGAAACATGGTTCCGAGCTGTTCGGCGAGCCCATCCCGGCCGTAGGCACGCCGCTCTACACCGACGTGCGCCTCTACGTGGAACGTGGCATCCCCGGCGTGATCTACGGCGCCGGCCCGCGCACGGTGCTGGAGTCGCACGCCAAGCGCGCCGACGAGCGGCTGGACCTGGAGGACCTGCGTCGTGCCACCAAGGTCGTGGCTCGCACTCTGCTGGATCTGCTGAGCTGAACCCGGCCTGGTCGCGACGGCGGTTGCCCAAGCGGCAATGCCGGGCTGCGCGGGCCACGAAGGGGCTCTTTGATCGTTAGTTAGTGATGGTCATTCAGCCCCAATGCCAAAGCCAACAGTGGCGCGGACTTGCGTGGTTTTCTGCTGGCGCGGTCCAGCGCCCGGAACCAGCCGAGGTGGCTTTCCAGGTAGTCCGTGGCCACCCC
>NZ_JAFAGT010000019.1 GCF_019237615.1 Roseateles sp.
AGGCGATCAGGCAGCACGAAGCAAAGTGATGTGAAACAGGTCAGACCGAGACAAGCCAAACCTGCATGGGCTCATGGACTTCAACAGTCCGTCTAGGAGATGAGGCGCTTGTCAGCGGAGTACATCGGGGCCAGTGGGCCAGCCGGGGCAACTTGGCAAATCCACGCACAAGGCCGGATACAAGGCAGCAGCCGACTTCTTCACGACACGATGCGGGTTAATGCCTATCGCCGGGAGGCATCCATACAAGGCCGGATACAAGGCAGCAGCCGACTTCTTCACGACACGATGCGGGTTAATGCCTATCGCCGGGAGGCATCCATACAAGGATCCCATGAAGAAGCTCTCTGCCGGCCTGCTCGCGCTCACGTTGGTCTGCACGACACCACTGATCCAGGCACAAGAGGCCAAGCCCTACAAGGAGGGGCAGGTGGTCGAGGTGTCCTAATCCGGACCAAGCCCGGCCGCTTCGACGACTACATGCAGTGGCTGGCCACCTCCTACCGGCCGCTGATGGAGGCCAACATGAAGGCCGGCCTCATCGTGGGCTACCGCATCTTCTCCGCTCAACCCCGGCACCCGAACGAGCCCGACCTCATCCTGACCATCACCTTCCCCAACATGGCAGCGCTGGACAGGATCGATGAGAGCGAGGCAGTCGCCGCCAAGGTGATGGGCAGCATGTCCGCGCAGAACAAGGCCACGGCTGAGCGCGGCTCGCTGCGCGAGGTGCTGGGCAGCGAACTGATCCGCGAGATGATGCTGAAGTAGCCGCGCGGCCGGGCGGAGGCCGCGGCGGTTCAGCCCGCCGCCAGCGCCCGCCCGATCAGGATCTTCTGCACCTCGCTCGTGCCCTCGTAGATCTGCGTCACGCGCACGTCGCGGTAGATGCGCTCGACAGGGAAGTCACTGAGGTAGCCGTAGCCGCCGTGGATCTGGATGGCCTCGGAGCAGACGCGCTCGGCCATTTCGCTGGCGAACAGCTTGGCCATGGCCGCCTCCTTCAGGCACGGCCGGCCGGCGTCCTTCAGGCTGGCGGCATGCCAGATCAGCTGGCGCGCGGCCTCGATCTGCGTGGCCATTTCGGCCAACTTGAACTGCACGGCCTGGTGCTCGAAGATGGGCTGGCCGAAGGTAACGCGGTCACGGCTGTAGCGCAGCGCTGCCTCGAACGCCGCGCGTGCCATGCCCACGCTCTGCGATGCGATGCCGATGCGCCCGCCCTCCAGGCCCGACAGAGCGATCTTCAGGCCCTGGCCCTCGTCGCCCAGCCGGTTGGCGGCCGGCACGCGGCAGTTCTCGAACAGGATCTGGGCCGTGTCGCTGCTGTGCTGGCCCATCTTTTCCTCGATGCGTGCAACCTGGTAGCCAGGGGTGCTCGTCGGCACGACGAAGGCACTGATGCCCCTCTTGCCGGCGGCCTTGTCGGTCACCGCCATGACGATGGCCACGTCGCCCTGCTTGCCGCTGGTGATGAACTGCTTGACGCCGTTGAGCACATAGTCGTCCCCATCGCGCACCGCCGTCGTGCGCAGGCCGCCGGCCTCGGAGCCCACGTGGGGCTCGGTCAGGCAGAAGGCACCCAGCATGTCGCCACGCGCCAGCGGCTTCAGGAAGCGTTCCTTCTGCGCATCGCTGGCGAAGGCCATCAGGATGGAGCAGACCGGGCAGTTGTTGACGCTGACCACCGTGCTGGTGCCGCCGTCGCCAGCCGCAATCTCCTCCAGGATGACCGAAAGCGCCAGGTAGTCCAGGCCCGCACCGTCCCATTCGGTTGGCACGGCCACGCCATAGCAGCCCAGGGCGGCCAGGCCCTTCAGTTGCTCGGCGGGGAAATGATGGTTCTTGTCCCAGGCGGCGGCATGGGGGGCGATCTCGGCCTGCACAAAGGCGCGGATGGCGTCCTGCACGGCGAGGTGGTCTTCGGGGAGGAGCATGGGTGGCGCTTTCCGACAAACGTTGGGATGGCGCCATTGTCGAATGCCCCTGGCGCCGTATCGCCGCGCTGGCGGCAGATCACCAGGCCAGGCGCTGCCCGGCGTAGTTGAAGAAGCTGCCCGTGTCCGCCGGCTTCACGCTGGCCAGCACAGTGCGCATGCCGGCGATGCTGGTCGTCGCGTCGATGTCAGCACCTGCGCCACCCATGTCGGTGCGCACCCAGCCTGGGTGGAAGCTGACGACGATGGCCTTGCCAGCGAGGGCCAGCGACGCGTCCTTCATCACCGAGTTCACGGCCGCCTTGGACGCGCGGTAGAGCCAGCCACTGGTGCCGGCGCGCAGGCCGATGGAGCCCATCTTGGACGAGATGATGGCCACCCGCGCGCCGGTCGCCAGTGCCTCGCCGATCTGCGGCAGCACGCGCATCGGGCCCAGCACATTGGTGTGCATGACGGCATCGAAGTCGGCCGCCGTCGGCGTCTCCAGGCCGGCCGTGGCGGGGCCGTAGACACCGGCATTGATGACGACGACGTCGAAGGCCTCGCCATCGATCTGCCAGGCCAGGCCGGACACGCTGGCCATGTCCGCCACGTCCAGCTTCAGCGCGCGGGCGCCGTGCGCGCGCAGGCGCTCCAGTGCGGCCTCGTCGCGTGCCGTGGCCGTGATGCGCGCACCGGCGGCGCGGTACTGGCGGACGAATTCGAGCCCGAGGCCCCGCGAGGCACCGATGATGAGGACATTCATGGTTTGGTGAGGGCCAGCTTCGCGGCCAGCAAAGTGAACAGCCCGGCGCCGCCGAGATGGAGGCTGCGGCCCACCCAGGGTCGCGGCTGGCTGCGGCGCAGCGGCGCGACGAGGGCGATCAGCGCCAGCAGGAAGAGCAGCCCCTGCGCGATGAACCACGCGCCCAGGACCAGGAAGGCCAGCGTCTTGCTCGGGGCGGCAGCATCGATGAACTGCGGCAGCAGCGCGAGGAAGAACAGCGCGACCTTGGGGTTGAGCGCATTCGTGAAGAAGCCCTGACGCGCGGTGCGCCACAGCGACAACGGGGCTGTGACCTCCGCGGCAGCGGGCGGCGGCCTCAGCCCCGCCCGTGCCATGCCCCATGCCACGTAGAGCAGATAGGCCGCGCCCACGAGCTTGACAAGCGTGAAGGCCTCGGCCGATGTGGCCAGCAGCGCCGCGAGGCCGAAGGCCGCCGCCAGCGTGTGCAGCACGCAGCCGGCCATGATGCCCAGCGCCGCCGCCAGGCCCTGGCGCCAGCCGCCGCGCAGCGTGCTGGCGACCGTGTAGGCCATGTCCACGCCGGGCGTCGCGTTCAGCACGAACACCGTCGCGGCAAACAGCCCGAGGTCGTGGACGCCCAGCGGCATGGCTTAGAGCAGCTCGACGGCCAGCGCGGTCGCCTCGCCGCCACCGATGCACAGCGCGGCCATGCCCTTCTTCAGACCGCGCTTCCGCAGCGCGCCCAGCAGCGTGACGACAATGCGCGCGCCGCTGGCGCCGATGGGGTGGCCCAGCGCCACGGCGCCGCCATGCACGTTGACGATGTCGTGCGGCAGCTTGAACTCGGCCATCGCGGCCATCGTGACGGCGGCGAAGGCCTCGTTGACCTCCCACAGGTCCACGTCGCCGGCTTGCCAGCCGGCCTTGGCCAGCGCCTTCTGAATCGCGCCCACCGGGGCGGTCGTGAACCAGTCGGGCGCCTGAGCGTGCACCGCATGGCTGACGATACGGGCGATGGGCTGCAGGCCGCGCGCCTTGGCCGTGCTCGCGCGCATCAGCACCAGGGCCGCGGCGCCGTCGGAGATGCTGGACGAGGTGGCGGCCGTGATCGCGCCGTCCTTCTTGAAGGCGGGCTTGAGCGTCGGGATCTTGTCGAGCTTGGCCTTGAAGGGCTGCTCGTCGAACTTGACGACGGTGTCGCCCTTGGGGCCGGACAGCGTCACGGGCGCCATCTCCCAGTCGAAGGCACCGCTTTCGTTGGCGGCCTTGGCGCGCTGGGTGGACGAGATCGCGTACTGGTCCATGGCCTCGCGGCTGAAGGCGTACTTGGCCACGCATTGCTCGGCGAACACGCCCATGGCCTTGCCGCGCTCATAGGCGTCTTCCAGGCCGTCCAGCGCCATGTGGTCATAGACGGCGCTCGCGCCGTACTTGATGCCCTTGCGCGCGAACATCAGGTGAGGCGCATTGGTCATGCTCTCCATGCCGCCGGCCACCATGACCTCCGCCGAACCGGCCGCCAGCATGTCGTGTGCGAACATCATCGTGCGCATGCCCGAGCCACACATCTTGCTCAGCGTGACGGCACCGGCGGAGTCCGGCAAGCCGGCCTTGCGCACCGCCTGGCGCGCAGGCGCCTGACCCTGGCCGGCCATCAGGCAGTTGCCCATCAGCACCTCGTCGACGGCATCGCCCGGCACGCCGGCACGCTCCACGGCCGCCTTGATCGCGATGGCGCCCAGCTCCCAGCCGGCCAGGCCGGCGAAATCACCCAGCAAGCCGCCGATGGGAGTACGGGCAGCGGAAACGATGACGATGGGGTCGGACATGAAGGGCTCCTGAAATGAACGGGATGCCGGCATTGTCGGCCTTTTGGTTGACGTTCACGTCAACCGCGCCAAAGCCTGTAGGCCCAGAAGGCCTCGTCCGTCGCGATGCGGCGGCGCAGCTCCTCGGGGCTGAAGCCGGTGAGCCGACGCGTCTCGCGGCACAGATGACTCTGGTCGGCGTAGTCGGCCTGGGCAGCGATGTGAGCCCAGCTGAAGCCCGGGCGGTCTTCCGCTGCGGCCACCGCATAGAAGGCGGCCTCGGCGCGCGACACCGCGCGCAGCTCGCGCATCGGCAGGCCCGCCCAGGCCTTGATGCGCCGCTCCAGCTGGCGCAGGCTGCGGCCTGCCGCGCTGGTGGCCGCGCGCATGGCCAGGGCCTCGGTCCAGTCGGCGTAGCGGCCGCTGGGCCGTTGGGCACCCAGCGCCTGCCAGCGCGGCTGCAAGAAGGCCTCGATGGCGGCCAGCTGCGCCGCTTCGCTGTCCATGCGGCTCAGCGACCCGGCCCAGTCGCGCCACTCGACCGGCAGGACCGGGCCGGCGTCGCCCGCCAGGTTGCGCCAGGAGGCCGGGTCGATGCCGGTCAGCGCGCGCAGCGCGTCGGGCAGGAACAGCAGCACCAGGCAGCGCTCCTCACCACGGCTGCGCATATGGGTGGGCTGGGTGAAGGGCCCAGCCAGCAGCAGCGGCGCCGGCGAATAGCCCGGCGGCGGCACCGAGAACCCGGGCGTGGCCAGCCACTGAGCATCGTTGCGGGCCAACACGTACAGCGACATCAGCGGCGTAGCCGGCAGGTAGCTGTCCAGCGCCGGCCCCTGCAGACCCAGGCCGCGGGTATCGCGCAGCAGCACGCCGCGCAGGCAGCCGGCCAACGACAGCGGCGGCAGCCAGAGACGGGCGGAAGGCTGGTGCATGCGGGCCAGTGTCGCATTCGTTCAAGACCGGCCCGTGCCGCCGCACCGACCATGCGAGCCATGACACAACTGACCTGGAACGACCTGCCAGGCCCGACCACGCGTTGGCTGGGCCTCCCCACGCTGTTCGCTCTGCGGCGCGACTACCTGGCCGGCATCGTCCGGCAGCAGCGCCACGGTGATCTGGTGCGCCAGCGCATCCTGGGAGAGCGCATCGTCGACGTGTTCGACCCCGAGCTGCTGCGCGCGCTGATGGTGGAGCACGCTGACGCGCTGCAGCGCTGGGAGCGCGGCCCCGAAGTGTTCGCCGGGCTGATGGGGCAGTCCGTACTGGTCACCGAGGGCGCCACCTGGCAGCGCCAGCGCCGCATGCTGATGCAGGCCTTCACGCCCAAGCGCGTGGCCAGCTATGCCGCGCTGATGGCCGAGGCGGCCATGGCCGGGCTGGACCGCGTGACGCCGGGCGAGGTGGTGCTGGACCACCTCTACAGCCACCTGACCATGGACGTGATCTCGCGCACGCTGTTCAGCTCGCCCATAGGCGACGACACCGCCGCGGCGGCAGATGCCGTGCAAGTACTCAGCGCAACGGCGCTGGCCGAGATGTTCTGGCCCATGACACTGCCGGACTGGCTGCCGCTGCCAGGCAAGGCCGCCAAGCGACGCGCGCAGCGGCTGCTGCACGGGCTGCTGGCGGCACGCATCCAGGGCCACCTGCCGTCGACCGGCGCGCACCCGGACCTGCTCAGCATGCTGAAGGCACTGCGCGACGAGGCCACGGGCGAGGCGCTATCGGCGCAGGAGGTGTACGACCAGTGCATGGTCAGCTTCCAGGCCGGCCACGAGACCAGCGCGACGGCCCTGCTGTGGTGGAGCGCGCTGCTGGCGGCCAATCCCGAGGTGCAGGCCCGCGCAAGGGCGGAGGTCGACACCCAACTGGCCGGCCACACGCCCACTGCAGCGCACGTGGACTCGCTGCCGTTCCTGACGGCCACGCTGAAGGAGGCAATGCGGCTATACCCACCGGTGGCTGCGCTGATGACGCGCCGGCTGACGCGCGAGATCACGCTGGGCGGAGTGCGCCTGCCGGCCCGCACGCTGGTGCGCGTGACGCCCTGGCAGCTTCACCGCGACCCGCGCTGGTGGCAAGAGCCGCAGGCCTTCCGCCCCGAGCGCTTCATGCCCGGAGCGGCCGAGATTCCGCGCGGCGCCTACATCCCCTTCGGCCTTGGGCCGCGAGTCTGCCTGGGCCAACACTTCGCGATGCTGGAGATGATGCTGATAGCGGCGCTGGTACTGCAGCGCTTCACGCTGGCCGGAGCCGAGCCGCCGCTGCCGCGCATGGGTGTCACGCTGCGGCCGGCGCACGGCCTGCGGCTGCGCCTGACGGCACGGCCCTAGCGCGCTAATGCGACGGCCGGCTACCGCAGTCCTGGCCGCGGGCCTCGGGCGCACGGCGACGTGTGGCATGGCAGAGCTCGCGCCAGAAATCGGTCACGAAGCCCGGATGCTGCGCCTGTACCGTACGGCTGGCCGGCGCGAAGTACGGCAGCCGCTCGACCAGCGGCGCCAGCTCGACCAGGGCATCCTCGCCGCTCAACTGCGCCGCCGGCAGGGACTCGCGCGGGCTCAGCAGCAGCTCGAAGCGGCGTGCGCGCAGGGCCAGCACACTGGTTTCGTAGGAACTCGCTGGCTCGACGGCCCAGCGCCGGTCGCGTGCCAGCACCTCCTGTGCGGAACCCGCCACCACGCCCACCCGCACGCCGGCCGCTGGCGTGCGGCCGTCCCAGGACTTGAGCGCCGGACTGCCCGTCAGGCCGTACAAGGCCAGGTGGCCGAGGACGGGCGCCCAGGCAGCGTCCGCACGGTCGGCCGCGTCGACGGGGAAGCGCATGCTGCGCAGGCGCTCGGCCGTAGGGCTGAAGAACAGAGCGAAGTCCAGCTCGCCACTCTCCAGGCCGCGCAGCAGGCGCCGCCCGGGCAGACGCACCATCTCGGCCTGGCAGCCCAGCCGTCGCAGCGTGTCACGCGCGACCTGCACTGCCCAGCCTGGCGGATCCTCGAATCCCGTGCCGTTGCCAAGCAGCATGGGCGGCAGCGGCACGTCACCGAAGCCGATGCGCAGCGTCTTCGGACAGGGCGCGGCCAGGGCCGGCAGGCTGGCCACCGCCAGCAGCAGGGCGCCCAGCAAGGCCCGCATCAGCGGTAGAAGGCCTCGACCACGCCCTTGAGCTTGATGCACAGCGGCCGGCCCTTGCGGTCCAGCGTCTTGCCGGCGGGCACCTTGATCCAGCCTTCGCTGATGCAGTACTCCTCGACGTCGTGGCGCTCCTTGCCGTTGAAGCGGATGCCGATGTCGTGTTCGAACACGGCGGCGACGTGGTGGGGGCTGCGCGGGTCCACGCTGAGGTGGTCGGGCAGGTCGGGACGGATATCGGTCATGGTGGACGGGCGAAGATTTGCAGCCGTGATTGTCGTCGCGGCGCCGGGTTAACCCGCCATGCCAAGCGGCACCCTCGATCCGAGGCACGACACTGCGCAGCGATCCCATCCTGGAGAACCCATGTTGAAGACCACCCGCCGAACGACGCTGAAGGCGCTGGGAATGCTGGCCGCCGCCGGCCTCGCCCTGACCGCCACCCTCGCGGACGCCGCCACGTCGGCCGACCGCTGGCAGATTCCCGTGCACGTGAAGACCCTCGCCAACGGGCTGACCGTCGTCGTCTCGCCCGACGCCAGCAGCCCGACCGTGGGCATCAGCGTCGTCTACAAGGTGGGCATGCGACTGGAGCCCCGGAACCGTACCGGCTTCGCCCACCTGTTCGAGCACCTGATGTTCCAGGGCACGCCCAAGGCGCCCAAGGGCGTGTTCGACAAGGTCATCACCTCCGGCGGCGGCAACAACAACGGCTCCACCCGCCCCGACTTCACGAACTACATCGAGACCGCCCCGTCGTCGTCGCTGGAGTCCATGCTGTGGCTGGAGGCCGACCGCATGACCACGCTGGACTTCAACCCCGCGACGCTGAAGAACCAGCAGGACGTGGTGAAGGAGGAGATCCGCGTCAACGTGCAGAACCAGCCCTATGGCGGCTTCATGTGGCTGGACATCTCGGCCCTGGCCTTCGACAAGTGGGAGAACGCCCACGACGGCTATGGCAGCTTCGTCGACCTGGAGAACGCCAACCTGGACGACGTGCGCGCCTTCCACCGTGACTTCTACGGCCCCAACAACGCGGTGCTGTCCATCGCCGGCGACGTGACGCCGGCCCAGGGCTTCGCGCTGGCCGAGAAGTACTTCGGCAAGATCGCCGCGCGCCCGACGCCCAAGCCCAGCGACTTCAGCGAGGGCCTGAACACCAAGGAGCGCCGCCTGACCCAACCCGACAAGCTGGCCCAGGTGCCCGCCATCGCCGCCGCGTGGAAGCTGCCCGGCCGGGGCAGCCGTGACCAGGCCCCGTTCGCCGTGCTGGGCCAGCTGCTGGGCGGCGGCGACGCATCGCGCCTGTACCAGGGCCTCGTCAAGGGCCGCGAGCTGGCGCTCAACCTGGACTCGTTCTACGGACTGACCGGCATCTGGGAGTACGACGGCCCGAGCCTCTTCACCGTCTACTCGCTGTACAAGCCGACGACGACGGCCGACGCGCTGCTCGCCGCGATGGACGAGGAGATCGCCCGCATCGTCAAGGAAGGCGTCAGCGACACCGAGCTGAAGCACCTCAAGACCGCACTGCTGGCCGACTGGTACAACGACCTGGAGATGTTCCTGCGCCGCGCCGACCGCCTCGCCAAGCTGCAGGCGCTGTGGGGCGACGCCAACGTCGTCAACCAGGTGCCGGTCTGGATTGACGCCGTGACCTCGGCCGACGTGCAACGCGTGGCTGCCACCTACCTGACCAGCGCCAACCGCTCGGTCATCGACCGCAAGCCGGCCGCGATGCTGGCCGTGCCGGCGGCCTCCCAGCCCGCCGCCAAGCCCTGATGCCGAAGGACCGATGACGATGACAACCTCTACCTCCTCCTTCCGCCTGGCCCTGGTCGCTGCCGCCTGCGCGCTGGCTGGCGCCGCCCACGCCGCCACCGTGACCCTGCCCAAGGAGCTGCCGCCGTTCGGCCAGGACAAGCCGCTGACCGTGCCCAAGATCACCCAGCAGACGCTGCCCAACGGGCTGCAGGTCTGGGTGGTGCCGCGCACCGGCATCCCGCGCGTGGACTTCGTGCTCGCCGTGCGCGGCGCCGGCTTCGGTGCCGACGCGCCCGACGAACCGGGCCGCGCCAAGCTGCTGGCCGGGCTGCTGTCCGGCGGCACCGCCCGACTCAGCTCCAAGCAGATCGCCGAGGCCGCCCAGGCCATGGGCGGCGGGCTGTCCGCCGGCGCGAGCAACGACGGCATCAGCCTGTCGGCGTACGCGCTGGCCTCGCATGCCGGCGAGATGGCCCGGCTGCTGGCCGACGTGGCGCGCAAGCCGGCCTTCCCCGACAACGAGGTGCAACTCGCCAAGACCAACGCGCTGCAGGGCCTGAAGTCCAGCAGCGCGCAGCCCGGCTTCCGCGCCGCCAAGGCGCTGGACGGCGCCATCTACGGCAGCCATGCCTACGGCCGCACGCAGGAAACCGAGGCCGCCATCAACGGCCTGACCGCCGAGAGCCTGCGCGCCGAACATGCACGCCGCTTCCGGCCCGACCATGCGCTGCTGGTCATCACCGGCCGCATATCCGCGGCCGAGGCAATGAAGCTCGCCCGCGAGGCCTTTGGCGACTGGCAGGCCACCGGCGAGGCTGCGACCGACCTCGCCGCGCCGCCCGCCACCATGCCCGTGCAGCACCTGCTGCTGGAGCGCCCCGGCAGCGTGCAGTCCACGCTGCGCCTGGGCCGCCCCGGCATGGCCGCCAGCAACAGCGAGCAGGTCGCGTTGCGCCTGACGGGCACCATCCTGGGAACCGGCTTCTCCAGCCGCATCAACCAGAACCTGCGCGAGGAGAAGGGCTACACCTATGGTGCCCGCGCCGGTGCCGTCTCGTGGCGCGTGGGCGGCGCCATCACCGGTGGCGCCGACGTGCGCAACGAGGTGACGGGCGCGTCCATCACCGAGTACGTCAACGAGTACCGCCGCATCGGCACCGAGCCGGTTCCAGAGGCCGAGATGGCGATGAACAAGCGCTACATGGCCGGCAGCTACCTGATCAGCACGCAGCTGCAGGGTTCGGTGGCGCGCCAGCTGGCGGGCAACTGGATGGTGGGTCTGCCGGCCGACTTCCTCGGCAAGTTCGTGCCGGCGCTGCAGAAGGTCAGCGCCGCCGAGGTTCAGGCCATGGGCAGGAAGTACTTCAACCCCGACGAGCAGAGCTGGGTGGTCGTCGGCGACCCGGAAAAGATCGGCGAGCAACTGAAGGCCTTCGGGGAGTTCAAGGTCTACAAGCCCTGAAGCCACCCGGCCGGCATGCGCGCCGTCGCGTCGATGCCGGCCTCGGTATCGGATCCCTATGGAGGAACTCTCCATGAGACGAGTGAGCCCTGCCCTGGCGCCCCTGGGCCTGCTGCTGCTGGGCCCGCCGGTATTGGCGCAGTTGGCGCCGGATGCCGCGCCGCCAGCGGTCCGCCCCGAGGCCTGCCAGGCAGCCCCGCCTCAGATCCCGGTGGTGGACTGGCGCGGCATCGCGGCGTATCGCGCGCGGTACACCGTGAAGGATGGTCGCATGGTGCAGCTGGAAGTCACGCCCCTGACGGGCGGCGTGGAGCGACGGGCGCAGCGCGGCCTGGTGATGAGCATTCAACTCATGCTCAGAGACGCCAAGTGCCCGCCGGGCGATCACGTGTTCGAGGAGGACTTCAGCTTCGACCTGCGCCAGGGGACCGCTTCGGCGCCGGCTGGCGGAAGCAGCAGCCCTCAGCCGGCCACGCCATAGCGCGCCTTGACGCCGTCCAGCGCGCGCCGGTAGGCGGGCTCGACGTCCTCGGCCTGGGCCGCCGTGATGTGCAGGTCATCCAGCAGGCCGTTGTGCAGGCCATAGACCCAGCCATGCACGACGATCTCCTGGCCGCGCGTCCAGGCGTCCTGGACCACCGTCGTCCGGCAGGCGTTGCGCGCCTGCTCCAGCACGTTCAGTTCGCACAGCGCGTCGACGCGCCGCGCCTCGGGCAAGCTTTCCAGCCAGGCCTGATGGTCGTTGCGCACGTCCTGCACATGGCGGATCCAGTTGTCGGCCAGGCCGACGCGGATGTCGTAGAGCGCCGCGCGCACGCCGCCGCAGTTGCTGTGGCCCACGATGATGATGTGGCGCACCTTGAGCTGGTCGACGGCGAACTGCATGACGGACAGGCAGTTCAGGTCCGAGTGCACGACGACGTTGGCGACGTTGCGGTGCACGAACAGCTCGCCCGGCAGCAGGTCGACGAGCTCGTTGGCCGGCACGCGGCTGTCGGCGCAGCCTATCCAAAGGTATTGCGGCGTCTGCTGCTTGAGCAGGCGCGAGAAGAAGCCGGGCGACTGGCCCTCGGTCTCCGCGGCCCAGCGCTTGTTGTTGTCGAGCAGGTCCTGCAGTTCGTTGGTGTTCGTCGTCATACCCGGATTGTCGCAATGGTGGATTACATGGTCTCGGCAAACAGCTCGCGGCCGATCAACATGCGGCGGATCTCGCTGGTGCCCGCGCCGATCTCGTAGAGCTTGGCATCGCGCCACAGCCGGCCCAGCGGGTACTCGTTGATGTAGCCGTTGCCGCCGAAGATCTGCACGCCCTCGCCGGCCATCCAGGTGGCCTTCTCGGCCGTCCACAGGATGACCGAGGCGCAGTCCTTGCGCACCTGGCGCACGTGTTCGGCGCCCAGCAGGTCGAGGTTCTTGGCCACGGTGTAGGCGAACGAGCGCGCGGCCTGCAGCACGGTGTACATGTCGGCCACCTTGCCCTGGATGAGCTGGAACTCGCCGATGCTCTGGCCGAACTGCTTGCGGTCGTGGATATAGGGCACGACGTTGTCCATCACGCTTTGCATGATGCCCAGCGGCCCGCCGGTCAGCACGGCGCGTTCGTAGTCCAGGCCCGACATCAGCACCTTGGCGCCACCGTTCACGGCGCCCAGCACGTTCTCGGCCGGCACCTCGACGTCCTGGAACACCAGCTCGCCGGTGTGCGAGCCGCGCATGCCCAGCTTGTCGAGCTTCTGCGCGATGCTGAAACCATTCATGCCCTTCTCGATGAGGAAGGCCGTCACGCCGCGCGCGCCCAGCTCGGGCTCGGTCTTGGCGTAGACCACCAGGGTATCGGCGTCGGGACCATTGGTGATCCACATCTTGTTGCCGTTCAGCAGGTAGTAGCCGCCCTTGTCCTGGGCCTTGAGCTTCATGCTGAGGACGTCCGAGCCCGCGCCGGGCTCGCTCATCGCCAGCGCACCGACATGCTCGCCGCTGATGAGCTTGGGCAGGTACTTGGCGCGCTGCGCGTCGTTGCCGTTGCGCTTGATCTGGTTGACGCACAGGTTGCTGTGCGCGCCGTAGGAGAGACCCACCGAGGCGCTCGCGCGGCTGATCTCCTCCATGGCGATCATGTGGGCCAGATAGCCCATGTCCGCGCCACCGTACTGCTCGGGCACGGTGATGCCCAGCACGCCCAGCTCGCCCATCTTGCGCCACAGGTCCATCGGGAACTGGTCGCTGCGGTCGATCTCGGCCGCACGCGGGGCGATCTCCTCGTCGGCAAAGGCACGCACCGCGTCGCGCAGTGCATCGATGTCGTCGCCGAGCTGGAAGTTCAGGCCGGGCAGATTCATGGAGGGTCTCCTGTCGGCCCGACGGCTCGATGCGCGGGCGCTCTTGATTGACGTAAACGTCAACTGTAGCAAGCGGCCCGAGACAGCCCCCGTCAGCCGTCGTTGCGGCCAGTAGCCGGCAGCAGCCGCCGCACCAGCGGATGGGCGATCTTCTTGTCGGTGCCTATGGCGAAGAAGGCCTCGTCCACGCCATCGCAGTCGCCCACGCGCACCAGGCCGTCGCGCTCGACCAGCTTGTCGCTCATCAGCGCCGCCGCCGGGAACGCGCCCATGCCGGCGGCGCCGAAGGTCGCCAGCAGCGCGCTGTCCTCGAACTCGCCGGCGATGCGGCCGCGCACGCCATGGCGCTCCAGCCACTGGTCCAGCCGCGGCCGCACCGCGGCATGCGCCGTGGGGAGCAGCAGCGGCACGTCGGCCAGCGAGGCCGGGAAGTCACGAGCTGCCGCATCTGCCCAATGCGGACTCGCGAACCAGGCCATGGGCGAGCTGCCCAGCGCATGGCTGTAGACACGCAGGTTGGGGTTGGGCGGCGCCGGCCGGTCTGCCAGCACGACGTCCAACCGGTGCAACGCCAGGTCGCCCAGCAGATCGTCGAACTCGTCCTCGTGGCACAGCAGGCGCAGGTGGGGCGTGTCGATGATGGGCTGCAGCAGTCGCTGCACGACGAGCTTGGGCAGACCGTCGGAGATGCCCACCACCAGCCGCACGGCCGGCGTGGTCGCGGCGTCGCGCACGCGCTCGGGCAGCGTCTCGCCGATCTGGAAGATCTGCTCGGCGATCTCAAGCGCCGCCTGACCCGCGTCGGTGAGCGCCAGGCCGCGGCCGGCCGGCTTCAGCAGCGCCGCGCCCAGCACCTGCTCCAGCTCGCGTACCTGCGTGGACACGGTCTGCACCGACAGCCCCAGCTTGGCCGCCGCGCGCGTCAGCCCGCCCTCTTTGGCGACAACCCAAAAGTAGTAGAGATGGCGGTAGCTGTAGCTCAGGCTCATGGCAGACGCAACAAGTTATACCGAATGAATACTTCTCTATTCTCTGCTTTTATTTGATGGATTGACTCTCTAACCTGCGCTCGTTCCTGTCACCGGAGGTCTGCCATGCAAACCCGCCCCCTCGCCATCGCCCTGCCCCAGGGCGCCGCGCTCGACCGCGGCAGCGCCCATCGCGTGCTGCGCAATACCTACGCCCTGCTGGCCATGACGCTGCTGTTCAGTGCTGCCGTCGCCGGGGCGGCGGTCGCCTTCAGCCTGCCCTCGCCCGGCATCATCCTGACGCTGGTCGCCTACTTCGGCCTGCTGTTCGGCATCCACAAGCTGAAGAACCGCGGCGCCGCCGTGGGCCTGGTGTTCGCGTTGACCGGCTTCATGGGCTGGACACTGGGCCCGCTGCTGACGCGCACGCTGGCCCTGCCGGCCGGCGGCCAGGCGGTCATGCTGGCGCTGGGCGCCACCGGCGCCGTGTTCCTGGCGCTGTCCGCCTACGCGACAACGACCAAGCGCGACCTGTCGTGGCTGGGCGGCTTCCTGTTCGCCGGCATGATCGTCGCCATGCTGGCCGGCCTGGCTGCGATCTTCTTCCAGATCCCCGCGCTGGCGCTGACGGTCTCCGCCGTCGTGGCCCTGCTGTCGGCCGGCCTGATCCTGTACGAGACGCAGCAGATCGTGAACGGCGGCGAGACGAACTACGTGCTCGCCACCGTCAGCCTGTTCGTGTCCATCTTCAACCTATTCACGAGCCTGCTGCAGCTGTTCGGCTTCATGAGCTCGGACGATTGAGGCCCCTCGGCCGGTCTTGCAGACCTCGCTGTGGCCCACGCCACAGCTCCCCGGCAGGCGCATCAGCCCCATGGGGACGACGATGCTCGCGGCATTGGGCCCCGAGCATCGCCATGCGGGCCGGCCCGGGGCTCGGCCTGTCAGGCCGGCTCGGCTCAGGACTGCTTCTTCAACAGCCAGGCGTAGAGACCGACGCCGATGCCGGCGAAGGCCAGCAGGCCCAGCACCTGGCCGGTGGCGGCGAAGCCGTCGCCCACGAGTGCCAGCGGCGCGCCCTGGCCCGAGAAGACGACGATGGCCGCGAGCACGACGCCCAGTAGGCCTTCGCCGACGATCAGCCCGGAGGCCATCAGCACGCCCAGCTGCTTGGTAGCCTCGGGGTCGCGCTTCAGCGCGGAGCGGCGCTCGAACCACCAGCCGGCCACGGCACCGACGACGATCATCAGCGTGCTGTTCATCGGCAGGTAGATGCCCAGGCCCACGGCCAGCGGCGCGAGGTGGGCTCGGCCGCCGGTGGCGCGCTTCAGCGTCTCGTCGACGGCGATGCAGACGACGCCGATGGCCGCGCCGATGCCGATCAGGTTCCAGTTCAGGTCGCCCTGGATGACACCCTTGGCCAGCGCCGAGATCAGCGCAGCCTGCGGGGCGGCGAGGGCCGTCTTCGGGTCCGCGCCGGGCATGCCGGCAAAGCCGTAGGCCTTGTTCAGCAGGTCCAGCACCGGCGGGATGACGACGGCGCCGGCGACGACACCGATGATCAGCGCCAGCTGCTGGCGCCACGGCGTCGCGTCGACGAGCTGGCCGGTCTTCAGATCCTGCAGGTTGTCGTTGGAGATGGTCGCGACGGCGAAGACGACGGCCGTCACGAACAGCGCGAAGGCCACCAGCGCCTGGCCGGTGGACGGCGGCAGCAGCGGCTTGACGACGATGGCCAGCAGCAGCGACACGCCGATGACGACCAGGATGCCGACGCCGGACAGCGGGCTGTTGGACGAGCCGATCAGGCCCGCCATGTAGCCGCAGACGGCCGCGACGAAGAAGCTCATCAGCACGACGTAGACCAGGCCGCCGACGACCAGCAGGCCCAGTTGGTCGGACAAGCCCGCGCTGGTGGCGAAGCTGGACAGCATGAAGCCGATGGGCAGCATGCAGGCCAGCGTGACGAGGCCGACGGTGCCGATGGGGATGTCGCGCTCGTTGCGCGGCAGCGTGTCGCCCTTGCCGGCCTTGCGCACGCGCGCCGACATGGCGGCCGAGTGCAAGCCCGCGACGACGGGCTTGGCCAGCTTGACCAGCGTCCAGATCGCCGCGACGGCAATGCAGCCAGCGCCGATGAAGCGCACTTTCTTGCTCCACGCGAACATCGCGACAGCCTCGGCCGCACCGTCCACGCCCTGGGTCAGCCAGGGCACGCCGCCCAGCCAGGCGATGCAGGCGCCGACGAGGATGGCGATGCCCACCCACAGACCCACCAGATGGCCCACGGCCAGCAGCGCGAAGCTGAAGTTCAGGTCATAGCCGGTCGCCCCCCCCGTGCCGTTTCGGTCGCCGCCGGGCAGGCGGAAATACTGGGCCAGGTTGGCCGCGAAGAGCTGCGTCGCGACGACGATGCTGAAGCCGGCCGACACGACGGTGCCGGCGATGATGGCGGCCAGCCCCCGGCGGTTGGCCTCGCCGCTGCCGCCGGCATGGCCCACCTTCAGCACCTCGGCGCAGGCAACGCCCTCCGGGTAGGGCAGCGGCGAGTTGGTCACCAGCGCGCGGCGCAGCGGAATGGAATACATGACGCCCAGGATGCCGCCCAGCGCGCACAGCGTCGTCGACATCCAGTAGGGGAAGCCCGTCCACCATCCGATCATGACGAGGCCGGGCAGCACGAAGATGATGGACGACAGCGTGCCGGCCGACGATGCGATGGTCTGCACGATGTTGGTCTCGCCGATGGAGTTGCCCGCGGCGCGGCGTAGCAGAGCCATGGCAATGACGGCGGCCGGGATGGACGTCGCGAATGTCAGGCCGGCCTTGAGGCCGAAGTAGACGTTGGCGGCCGTGAAGACCAGCGTGATGAGGATGCCCAGCACGATGCCGCGCAAGGTCAGTTCGGTGCCCAGTTCGGGCGCGTGGGTGGGCGATGAGGTGCTCATGCAACGATGGAGATGGCCGGATTCGGCGAAGCGCGCATCATCGCGGCAGCTTGCACGCCCTCCAGCGCCGGATAACCCTAGACCGGCTTCAATTGACGTTAACGTCAATTGGCGACCTAGAATCGCGCCGAGCAAGGAGACAGCCATGACCGATCTCGCCGCCGACTACAAGGCGCTGGCCGAGTACCGCCCGACCCACAAGGTCCGTTTCGTCACCGCCGCCAGCCTGTTCGACGGGCATGACGCCGCCATCAACATCATGCGGCGCATCCTGCAGGGCATGGGCGCCGAGGTCATCCACCTCGGGCACAACCGCTCGGTGGACGAGGTCGTCACCGCGGCGCTGCAGGAGGATGCGCAGGGCATCGCCATCAGCTCCTATCAGGGCGGCCATGTCGAGTACTTCAAGTACATGGTGCAGCTCTTGAAGGAGCGCGGCGGCGAGCACATCCAGGTATTCGGTGGCGGCGGCGGCGTCATCGTGCCGGCCGAGATCCGCGAGCTGGCCGAGCATGGCGTGCGCATCTTCAGCCCCGAGGACGGGCAGCGCATGGGCCTGCAAGGCATGATCGGCGAGATGGTCATGAAGGCCGACCAGGACTTCAGCGTCTACGCACCGCAAAGCCTGGCGGCCATCACGGGCCATTCGGAAGCCGCCTGGCGGTCGCTGGCCCAGCTTCTGACGGCGCTGGAGAACGGCAAGGCCGACGCGGCCATCGTCGATGCACTGCGTGCGCAGGCCAAAGACATCCAGACGCCGGTGCTTGGCATCACCGGCACCGGCGGCGCCGGCAAGTCCAGCCTGACCGACGAGCTGATCCGTCGCCTGCGCCTGGACCAGGGCGACGCGCTGCGCGTGGCGCTGATCTCCATCGACCCGTCGCGCCGCAAGAGCGGCGGCGCGCTGCTGGGCGATCGCATTCGCATGAACGCAATCTCGCCGTGGGGCCAGGGCGCACGCGTCTTCATGCGCTCGCTGGCAACGCGCGACTTCGGCTCCGAAATCTCGCCCGCCCTGCCCGATGTCATCGCCGCGGCCAAGGTGGCGGGCTTCGACCTCGTCATCGTCGAGACCTCCGGCATCGGCCAGGGCGATGCGGCCATCGTGCCGCTGGTGGACCTGCCCATGTATGTGATGACTCCCGAGTTCGGCGCCGCCAGCCAACTCGAGAAGATCGACATGCTGGACTTCGCCGAGTTCGTCGCGATCAACAAGTTCGACCGCAAGGGTTCGCTGGATGCGCTGCGCGACGTCAGCAAGCAGGTGCAGCGCAACCGCGAGGCCTTCGGCCAGTCCCCGGACACCATGCCCGTCTTCGGCACCATGGCCAGCCGCTTCAACGATGACGGTGTGACGGCGCTCTACCAGGCGCTCAAGGTGCGGCTCGCGGAACTCGGCCTGGAGTTCGGCGAAGGCCGGCTGCCCGCAGTCCACACGCGCCACAGCACCCACCAGACCCCCATCGTGCCGCCCGCCCGCGTGCGCTACCTGGCCGACATCAGCGACACCGTGCGCGCCTACAAGGCCCGCGCCCGCCGCCAGGCGACGCTCGCCCGCGAGATCCAGCAGCTGGAGGCCAGCCGCACGATGCTGGAGGCGGCCAACCCCGAGAAGAACGGCGCCCGCACCGCCCTGGGCGACCTGGCCGAGCAACGGCGCGCGAAGCTGGACGGCGACGCCCGCCAGTTGCTGGCCCAGTGGCCCGACATGGTCAAGGCCTACGCCGGTGACGAGTACGTCGTGAAGATCCGTGACAAGGAGATCCGTACGGCGCTGGTCACGCAGAGCCTGTCCGGCACCAAGATCCGCAAGGTGGTGCTGCCCGGCTACGAGTGCCATGGCGAACTGCTGAAGTGGCTGATGCTGGAGAACGTGCCCGGCAGCTTCCCCTACGCGGCCGGGGTGTTCGCCTTCAAGCGCGAAGGCGAGGACCCCACGCGCATGTTTGCGGGCGAAGGCGACGCCTTCCGCACCAATCGCCGCTTCAAGCTGGTCAGTGAGGGCATGCCCGCCAAGCGCCTGTCCACGGCCTTCGACTCGGTCACGCTGTACGGCGCCGACCCGGCGCCGCGGCCGGACATCTACGGCAAGGTCGGCAACTCCGGCGTCAGCATCGCGACGCTGGACGACATGAAGGTGCTCTACGACGGCTTCGACCTGTGCAACCCCAGCACCTCGGTGTCGATGACCATCAACGGCCCGGCGCCGTCCATCCTGGCCATGTTCATGAACACGGCCATCGACCAGAACCTCGCAAGGTTCAAGGCCGACAACGGCCGCGAGCCGACGGCCGACGAGGCCGCCAAGATCAAGGACTGGGTGTTGGCCAATGTGCGCGGCACGGTGCAGGCCGACATCCTGAAGGAAGACCAGGGCCAGAACACCTGCATCTTCTCGACCGAGTTCTCGCTGAAGGTGATGGGCGACATCGCCGAGTACTTCGTGCACCACAACGTGCGCAACTTCTACTCCGTGTCCATCTCCGGCTATCACATCGCCGAGGCCGGCGCGAACCCGATCTCACAGCTGGCACTGACACTCTCCAACGGCTTCACGTTCGTGGAGGCGTATCTGGCGCGCGGCATGCACATCGACGACTTCGCGCCCAACCTGTCGTTCTTCTTCAGCAACGGCATGGACCCGGAGTACACCGTGCTGGGCCGTGTCGCTCGCCGCATCTGGGCCGTGTCCATGCGCGACCGCTATGGCGCCAACGAACGTAGCCAGAAACTGAAGTACCACGTGCAGACGTCGGGCCGCAGCCTGCACGCGCAGGAGATTGCGTTCAACGACATCCGCACGACGCTGCAGGCGCTGATCGCGATCTACGACAACTGCAACTCGCTGCACACCAACGCCTTCGACGAGGCGATCACCACGCCCACCGAGGACAGCGTGCGCCGCGCGATGGCCATCCAGCTCATCATCAACCGCGAGTGGGGCCTGGCCAAGAACGAGAACCCATCGCAGGGTGCCTTCATCATCGACGAGCTGACCGAGTTGGTGGAGGAGGCCGTGCTGGCCGAGTTCGAGCGCATCAGCGAGCGCGGCGGCGTGCTGGGCGCGATGGAGACCGGCTACCAGCGCGGCCGCATCCAGGAAGAATCGATGCACTACGAGATGCTGAAGCACACCGGCGAATACCCCATCATCGGCGTGAACACCTTCCGCAACCCGCACGGCGAGGCGGTTCCGGAGCACATCGAGCTGGCCCGCTCGACCGACGATGAGAAACAGTCGCAGCTGACACGCCTCGCGGATTTCCACGAACGCCACAAGATCCAGGCGCCCGCGATGCTGGCCAAGCTGCAGCAGGCCGTCATCGAAAACCGCAATGTGTTCGAAGTGTTGATGGACGCCGTGCGCGTGTGCTCGCTCGGCCAGATCACCGGCGCGCTGTTCGAGGTGGGCGGGCAGTACCGACGAAGCATGTGATGGGAGTCATCCTTGCAATTTGAGCGACTCACGCTCAGAACGCAAGGATGATTGACCGACGCGAACACGCCCGCCTGGCCGAGCGCATGACCATCTGCATGGACAGAAGTTCAACGCTTCGGCGCTCGGCGCGGCGCTCGGCGGTCTGACGCGCATGACGGTGGCGAGCTACCTGGACACGCTGATGCAGCGCCGCCTGGGCCACGTGCTGTCCAACCTCGTCAAGTCGCTGAAGATCTCTGTACGCAACAGCGGCCTGGTGCATGCGTGCTGGGCCTGGTCGACATGGATGCCCTGCAGGGCCACCTCATCGTCGGCGCGTCCTGGGAGGGCTTCGTCATTGCTCAGGGTGGCAGGCGGCTGGGGCTGAGAGCCTGAGAGTTTTTCTCCACCGCCCTTTGCTGGCACGAAACTGGCATGTGCTGAGGCATGAGTGATGCCAGGCACCAAGGTGATGCGTCGGCCGGTCTGTTCGAGGACCTGGCGGCGGTGGACGAACAGCAGCTCAGGGCGGCGGCGCAGGCCCGGGCCGTGGCTCGGCGCGAAGGCGCGGCGCGGCTGCTGCAACCCAATCGCAAGCAGATCGAGCTGCGGGCCTCGGACCTGGAGTCGCTGCTGGGCGAGGAGCACCGGGCCCGGCTGGTCTGG
>NZ_JAFAGT010000079.1 GCF_019237615.1 Roseateles sp.
CGCTCCGGCCAAGCCGAAGGCGGCCGAAGGCACGCTGCACAAGCCTGCCGACAAGAAGCCGGCAGTGGAAAAGAAAGATGACAAGAAGCCTGCCGTTGCCGGCGACAAGAAGTCGATCAAGTCGGCCAATGTCTCCTCCACCTGGCAGGACGACGCGCGCAACAAGCGCGGCGCGCCGGCCGGCAAGGGCCGTGGCGGCGCGGGTGCGACCAACGCGGCCGGCGGCCGTGACGGCGGCTGGCGCAGTGGCGGCAAGGGTGGCCGTCGCGGCCATGCGGAAGAGCGCGAATCGAACTTCCAGGCGCCGACCGAAGCCATCGTCAAGGACGTGCACGTACCGGAAACCATCACCGTGGCCGAACTGGCGCACAAGATGGCCGTGAAGGCGTCCGAAGTCATCAAGCAGCTGATGAAGCTGGGCCAGATGGTCACCATCAACCAGCAGCTGGACCAGGAAACGGCCATGATCGTGGTCGAGGAAATGGGCCACAAGGCCTTTGCCGCCAAGCTGGACGATCCCGATGCCTTCCTGGAAGAAGAGGGCACGTCGGCCGAGCAGCAGCACGAAGCGCTGCCGCGCGCGCCGGTCGTCACCGTCATGGGCCACGTCGACCACGGCAAGACCTCGCTGCTGGACTACATCCGCCGCAGCCGTGTGGCCGCGGGCGAGGCCGGCGGCATCACGCAGCACATCGGCGCCTATCACGTCGAGACGCCGCGCGGCACCATCACCTTCCTGGACACCCCGGGTCACGCGGCCTTCACGGCCATGCGAGCCCGCGGCGCCAAGGCGACGGACATCGTCATCCTGGTCTGCGCGGCCGACGACGGCGTCATGCCGCAGACCAAGGAAGCCATCCACCACGCGAAGGCGGCCGGCGTGCCCATCGTGGTCGCGATGACCAAGATCGACAAGCCCGAGGCCAATGCCGAGCGCGTGAAGAGCGAGCTGGTGGCCGAAGAAGTCGTGCCGGAGGAATTCGGTGGCGATTCGCCCTTCGTGGGCGTGTCGTCCAAGACCGGCCAGGGCGTGGACGAGCTGCTGGAGCAGGTGCTGCTTCAGGCCGAGGTGCTGGAGCTGAAGGCGCCGGTCGAGTCCATGGCCAAGGGCCTGGTCATCGAAGCCAAGCTGGACAAGGGCCGCGGCCCGGTGGCCACGGTGCTGGTGCAGAGCGGCACGCTCAAGCGCGGCGACGTCGTGCTGGCGGGTTCCACCTTCGGCCGCGTGCGCGCCATGCTGGACGAAGACGGCAAGGCGACGCTCGAAGCCGGCCCGTCCATCCCGGTCGAGATCCAGGGTCTGACCGAAGTGCCGCAAGCCGGTGACGAGTTCATGGTGCTGGGCGACGAGCGCCGTGCCCGCGAAGTGGCCACCTTCCGTTCGGGCAAGTACCGCGACGTGAAGCTGGCCAAGCAGCAGGCCGCCAAGCTGGAGAACATGTTCAGCGAGATGGGCGCCGGCGACGTGCAGACGCTGCCGCTGATCATCAAGTCCGACGTGCAGGGCTCGCAGGAAGCGCTGGCCGCCTCGCTGCTCAAGCTCAGCAACGCCGAGGTCAAGGTGCAGATCGTCCACGCGGCGGTTGGTGGCATCAGCGAGAGCGACATCAACCTCGCCATCGCGTCCAAGGCGGTCATCATCGGCTTCAACGTGCGTGCCGATGCCGGCGCGCGCAAGCTGGCCGAGGGCAACGCGGTGGACCTGCGCTACTACAGCATCATCTACGACGCCGTGGACGATGTGACCAAGGCGATGTCCGGCATGCTGGCGCCCGAGCAGCGCGAGGAAGCGCTGGGTACGGCCGAGATCCGCGTCGTGTTCGTCGCCTCCAAGATCGGCACGGTGGCCGGCTCCATGGTCACCAGCGGCCTGGTGCGTCGCGGCGCGCGCTTCCGCCTGCTGCGCGACAACACCGTCGTCTACACGGGCGAGGTCGAGTCGGTGCGCCGCGAGAAGGACGACGTGCGCGAGGTCAAGGAAGGCTTCGAGTGCGGCATCAAGCTCAAGAACTACAGCGACATCAAGGAAGGTGATCAGCTTGAATTCTTCGAGATCAAGGAAGTGGCCCGCACGCTCTGATCTTCCAGCTTGAGGGTTAACCCCGCCCCTCGGGGCGGGGTTTGCTATTTCAGGAAACCGCCATGAGACACAAACGCGCCATCCCCAACCGAGCTTTCCGCGTCGCCGACCAGATCCAGCGTGATCTGGCGGAGCTGATCCGCGAGCTCAAGGACCCGCGCATCGGCATGGCGACCATCAGCGCGGTCGAGGTCACGCCCGACTACGCCCACGCCAAGGTGTTCTTCTCGGTGCTGATTGGCGACGCCGCCGAGACGCAGGCGGCGCTGAACGAGGCCGCCGGCTTCCTGCGCAACGGCCTGTTCAAGCGCCTGCAGATCCACACGGTGCCGACGCTGCATTTCCAGTTCGACCGCACCACCGAGCGCGCGGCGGAGATGACGGCCCTGATCAACAAGGCCAACGCGACTCGCGCGGCGGACGACGGGGAGCCGAATGACTGAGGCCACGGTCGCGGCCCGCCCGCCGCGCGTCCGCATCCAACGCCGTCCGCTGCACGGCGTGTTGTTGCTCGACAAGCCGCTGGGCCTGTCGAGCAACGACGCACTGCAGAAGGCGAAGTGGCTGCTGCGCGCCGAGAAGGCCGGGCACACCGGCACGCTGGACCCGCTTGCCACTGGGCTGCTGCCGTTGTGCTTTGGCGCGGCGACCAAGTTCAGCCAGCTCAGCCTGGACGCCGACAAACGCTATTTGGCGACGCTGGCCCTGGGCATACGCACGACCACCGGCGACGCCGAAGGCGAGGTTCTGGAGCGCCTTGACGCCGACCACGTCACCCGTGAGCAGATCGAGGCTGCCAGCCGCGCCTTCGTCGGCGAGATTGACCAGATGCCGCCCATGTACTCGGCGCTGAAGCACGAGGGCAAGGCGCTGTACGAGTACGCCCGTCAAGGCATAGAGATCGAGCGCAAGAGCCGCCGCGTGACGATTCACAGCATCGACATCGTCGCGATGCAGGCTGGCACCGTGACCCTCGACGTTCGCTGCAGCAAAGGCACCTACATCCGCACGCTGGCCGAAGACATCGGTGCCGCGCTGGGCGTGGGCGCGTCGCTGGCCGCGCTGCGCCGTACCGGCTCAGGCGGGCTGACACTGGACGGCGCCGTCACGCTGAGCGCCATCGAGGCCATGCCCGACGAGCAGCGCGCCGCGCTGCTGACCTCGCCCGACCGGCTGCTGGCCGACGCGCCTGAACTGCGCCTGAACATGGCCGATGCCACCCGATTCCTGTCCGGCCTGCGCCGCCGCGTCGATGTGCCCGATGCCGAGCGCGTGCGCGTCTACGGCCCGGAGGCCAAGGCTTTCCTGGGCAGTGCCCACATCACTTCTGGCGAGCTGATCGCCGACCGCCTGTTGACCCCGCCGGAGGTCCAGGCTCTGATCTCAGCCTGAACCGGTTTTTTTAGAAGCACCTCCCATGACCACCCCGATCCGCAACATTGCCATCATTGCCCACGTCGACCACGGCAAGACCACCATGGTTGACCAGCTGCTGCGCCAGAGCGGCACCTTCGCCGAGCACGAGAAGGTGGTCGACACCGTGATGGACAGCAATGCCATCGAACGCGAGCGCGGCATCACCATCCTGGCCAAGAACTGCGCGGTCAGCTGGGAAGGCACGCACATCAACATCGTCGACACCCCGGGCCACGCGGACTTCGGCGGTGAGGTGGAGCGTGCGCTGTCCATGGTGGACGGCGTGGTGCTGCTGATCGACGCGCAGGAAGGTCCGATGCCGCAGACGCGCTTCGTGACCAAGAAGGCGCTGGCGCTGGGCCTGAAGCCCATCGTCGTCGTCAACAAGGTCGACAAGCCGGGTGCCAAGCCCGACGCCGTCATCAACGCCGCCTTCGACCTGTTCGACAAGCTGGGCGCCACCGACGAGCAGCTGGACTTCCCGGTCGTCTACGCCTCCGGCATCAACGGCTGGACCTCGCTGGAAGAGGGCACGCCGGGCGAGCAGTGGGGCCCCGACATGTCGGCCCTGTTCAACACCATCCTGAAGCACGTGCCGTCGCAGAAGGGCGACCCCAATGCGCCGCTGCAGCTGCAGATCTCGGCGCTGGACTACTCCACCTTCGTGGGCCGCATCGGCGTGGGCCGCATCAGCCAGGGCACCATCAAGCCGGGCATGGACGTGGCCGTCATGGAAGGCGTGGACGGCAAGACCACCAAGGGTCGCGTCAACCAGGTGCTGACCTTCCAGGGCCTGGACCGCATGCAGACCAACGTTGCCGGCCCCGGCGACATCGTGCTGATCAACGGCATCGACGAGATCGGCATCGGCGTGACCGTGACCAGCCTGACCGACCCGCAGCCGCTGCCCATGCTGAAGGTCGATGAGCCGACGCTGACGATGAACTTCTGCGTCAACACCAGCCCGCTGGCTGGCCGCGAAGGCAAGTACGTCACCAGCCGCCAGATCTGGGACCGCCTGCAGAAGGAACTGCAGAGCAACGTCGCGCTGCGCGTCAGCGAGACCGACGAAGACGGCGTCTTCGAAGTGATGGGCCGTGGCGAATTGCACCTGACCATCCTGCTGGAGAACATGCGCCGCGAGGGCTACGAGATGGCCGTCTCCAAGCCGCGCGTGGTGTTCAAGGACATCGACGGCGTGAAGCACGAGCCCATCGAGCTGGTGACGGCCGACGTGGAAGAAGCCCATCAGGGTGGCGTCATGCAGGCCCTGGGCGAGCGCAAGGGCGAGCTGGTCAACATGGAGCCGGACGGCCGTGGCCGCGTGCGCCTGGAGTACCGCATCCCGGCGCGTGGCCTGATCGGCTTCTCCAACGAGTTCCTGAACCTGACCCGTGGATCGGGCCTGATCAGCAACATCTTCGACGGCTACGAGCCGCACAAGGGTGATATCGCCAGCCGCAAGAACGGCGTGCTGATCTCCATGGACGCCGGCGAGATCTTCACGTACGCGCTGGGCAAGCTGGACGACCGCGGTCGCATGTTCGTCAAGCCCAACGATCCGGTCTACGAAGGCATGATCGTCGGCATCCACAGCCGCGACAACGACCTCGTCGTCAATGCGACGCGCACCAAGCAGCTGACCAACTTCCGCGTCTCCGGCAAGGAAGACGCGATCAAGATCACGCCGCCCATCGAGCTGACGCTGGAGTACGGCGTCGAGTTCATCGAGGACGACGAGCTGGTCGAGATCACGCCGAAGTCGGTTCGTCTGCGCAAGCGTTTCCTCTCGGAAAACGAGCGCAAGCGGGCAGCGCGCGCGTAAGCGCACGCAGCTCGCTCGCGGCCCCTGCGGCATGTTGAGCTCCCCGGCCCTCTCCGCGAGGGGGCTTTAGTCAGTTGAATTCCCGCGCCCCGAAAGGGGCGCTCTGCTGTGAGTCACCGAAGCGCTGTTTTGCTGATGCTGCTGGTCACGCTGATGTGGAGCTCGGCGGGCGTCGTCACGCGGCACCTGGACGCGGCGCGGGGCTTCGAGATCACGTTCTGGCGCAGTGCGTTCAATGCGCTGGCGTTGCTGGCCATCCTCGGCTTGATGCGGGGCAGGGCGCTTGTGCGTGCGATGCGCGGCGTTGCGGTGTGGGCGTCCGGCGTCTGCTGGGCCGTCATGTTCACGGCCTTCATGGTGGCGCTGTCGCTGACGACGGTGGCCAACGTGCTGGTCACGATGTCGCTGTCGCCGCTGTTCACGGCGTTGTTCGCCTGGCTCTTCCTGCGCCAGCCCGTTCCGGGGCGCACCTGGCTGGCCATCGTCGTGGCCGGCGCCGGCATCGCCTGGATGTTCGGGGGCCAGCTGGGCGGGCCTCTGACCGGTGTCGCCGTGGCGCTGGGCGTGCCGCTCGCGGCGGCCAGCAACTGGTGCCTGCTGCAGAAGGTGGGCGGGCATGCCGACATGCTGCCCGCCGTGCTCATCGGCGCGCTGCTGTCCATGGCCGCCACGCTGCCGCTGGCCTGGCCGTTGCAGGCCGGTGGGCACGACCTGGGCCTGCTGGCCTTCCTGGGCGTGTTCCAGCTCGCCTTGCCCTGTCTGCTGGCCGTGCGGCTGGCGCGCGAGCTGCCCAGCCACGAGATCGCGCTGCTGGGCCAGGCCGAAACCCTGCTGGGCGTGCTGTGGGCCTGGGCCTTTGCGGGCGAACACCCTGGCAGCGCGGCCCTGATCGGCGGTAGCCTCGTGCTCGCCGCGTTGATCGTCAACGAGGCGCTGGCGCCTCCCTCCGTCAAACCCGCTTCCCTGAAGAACGCATGAGTGACCTGATCCCGACCCTCGCTGCCGATGGCCAGATCCTGGCCGAGGTCAATGGCTGCCTCGGCCTGATCACGCTGAACCGGCCACAGGCGCTGAACGCGCTGTCGCTGGCCATGATCCGGGACCTGACGACGCTGCTTCGCCACTGGGCCGCGGCGCCGCAGATCCAGGCGGTCGCCGTGCTGGGCGCCGGCCGCGAAGGCAAGGCGCCGGCCTTCTGCGCGGGCGGCGACATCCGCTTCTTCCACCAGGCGGCCCACGCGGGCGACCCGGCACTGGAGGATTTCTTCACCGAGGAATACCGCCTCAACCATCTGATCCACCATTACCCCAAACCCTACATCGCGCTGATGGACGGCGTCGTCATGGGCGGCGGCATGGGCATCAGCCAGGGCGCCAAGCTGCGCGTGCTCAGCGAGCATTCCAAGCTGGCCATGCCCGAGACAGGCATCGGCCTCTTCCCGGACGTGGGTGGCGGCTACTTCCTGGCTCAGTGCCCCGGCCATGTGGGCGAATGGCTGGCGCTGACCGGCCAGGCCATCGCTGCCGGCGACGCCATTGAATGGGGCCTGGGCGATGTCTTCGTGCGGGCGGCGCAATGGCCGGCCCTCGTCGAGGAACTGCGCCATGGTGCCCAGCCCAGCGCCGAGCATGTGGTCGCCACCGTCATGGAGCGCGCCGACCTTGCGCCCGCCGCAGATCCCAAGGCCGCGGCCGAGCGCATCGACCGCCATTTCGGCGAGCCCACGCTGGCCGGCATCCTGGACTCGCTGGCAGCGGCGGGCGACGACTGGGCGCACCAGACCCACGCCCTGCTGCAGACGCGCTCGCCCACCATGATGGCGGTGACGCTGGAACTGGTGCGCCGCGGCCGAAAGCTCGGCCTGGCCGACGACCTGCGCCTGGAGCGCGACCTGGTGCACCATTGCTTTCACATGCGCGGCGCGGCGCGCAGCGAGACCGTCGAGGGCATACGCGCGCTGGCGGTCGACAAAGACCACGCGCCGCGCTGGTCGCCTGCCTGCGTGGCCGACATCGACGCCGCCGAGGTGGCAGCCTTCTTCGTCAGCCCCTGGACCAAGGACCAGCATCCTTTGAGGGATTTGGCATGACTTCCCCCTGGCGCCTGTCGGTCGCGCACATGGCGGGCTGGACTGTGAGGCCTTTACCCCTGAGGTATCGCGGGCGGTCTTGGCCCAGTTTCTTAGCGCGCAGATCGCTTGGCCGCCCAGAACGAGCGGCCGGGTTCCTGAATTTCGAGGCAGCCTCTAGTCGCGGAGATTGGCGCGGCTAGGCGGCGAGAGCCAGTGGTGCGATCTCCTTTGCGATGACCTTGCCGGCTGATTTCTCCGCGACGCGCAGGTCGTAGGCGCTCTGCAGGTTCAGCCAGCCCTGGGCCTCGCTGCCGAAGTAGCGCTCCAGGCGGAGGGCGGTGTCGGCCGACACGCCGCGCGTGCCCTTCACGATCTCGCTCAGGCGCGAGCAGGGCACATGCAACGCAAGCGCCACGGCGCGCACGCTGATGCCGAGGGGCTTGATGTAGTCCTCGAGGAGGACCTCGCCGGGGTGAACCGGCCGCATTCCGTTCTTGAACATGATGCACTCCGTTGTGTCAGAAAGGGCTGCTCGCCCTGGGTTCAATGTGGGTCTCCGATCTTCACGTCGTAGGGGCCGTTCACCCCCCCACTCGAAGGTCAACCGCCACTGGTCGTTGATCCGCACGTGCCACGCGCCGTCGTATTCCTTCAGGTGGCTGCCTGGAGGCACCTTCATGAAGTTCAGCGACGGTGCCGCGTCGGGCTGGGCCAGCTTGCGTTCCGCGACCTTCTTGACGTTGGCGAATCGCGCGCTCTTGCCCGTCGTGAACGGGTTTGGGTGTCGGCGCAGGCGAAGGATTGAACCTTAAGCCGGCAGTTGAGGTTGCCGGATCGAGCTGAGAGCCAATGCTGATGCGGTCTGCGATCGATCGGTGACACTCACCCGGTGGGTGGTGCGCCGGGAGACCGGCAGGGGAGTAGGTGGTGCAAGTCCACTGCGATGAAGGAATAGCGAACCACATCGGCCCCGAGCCGTGCGCCGGCATCCGCGCATCGCACCCTCCATTGCCCCGACACCGCCACTCAACGCGTTGCCGGCGACGGGGTAACTGCCGGATTTAGGTTGACTGCGCATTGCACGCACCTTCGATCGATGGCGACGACCGAAATCACCATGCGCCTCTATTGTTCACCGCTTGTAGCGTTGATATCGACGGGGGGGGCTTGGCAAAAAGGTCGAGCGGCTCGATCCGATCGCTTGTCGGCGGAACGGCATGGCGGACTCTGTTTCTTGGCTGCGACCGCGGTGGGAGCATTTGGTCAATGCGGCCCTTGCTGGTGGAGGCTCAACCGAACGTGTGGACCACCGCAGCCGCAAGGCAAGAGGTATCGCTAGGCATCCCACGGTGCATGTCGGTAAGAAGAGCGTGTCGGCGCGGGCACGCACGGGGTTGAACGCTCGCTTGCGGAGCAAGAATGCAAAAGCGGCTGAGCTCGAGGAGCAAATCAGCAAGTTGATGCGGATGCGCGCGCGGCTGGCCGCCAGGGTGGCCACGGAGGTGGCGGATCAGTCTGCTGACGACATCCGCGCCCCATCAACGAAGCACCAGAGTCGCGCGGATCGGCGCGGGTCCCGCGTAGCTGAAGATATCTGGTCGACCGGTCCCCGTGGCGGCGCCGAGAGGGCTTGCGGCTGAATTCGGATTCGATGGCTCAAATCCTGAAGCCCGCTCTGATGGTGGCCCCGGAGAACGTTTGCGTCGGGCCCCCGGGCCGTTCACGGCGCTGATCGCCCAGTAGCTTTGACGGTCTTCATCAGTCCGTGGGTTGGGTGAATGCGAGATGGTAAAATGCATGCATCGAATGCATTCGAGGAGATCGCCATGGCCATGCTGACAGTTCGAAACCTTTCTGAAGAGGTGCACCGTGCTCTGCGTGTCCGTGCTGCCCAGCACGGCCAGAGTATGGAGGCCGAGGTGCGCGAGATCCTGGAATCCGCGGTCAGCCCCAAAGGGCGTGTGAAGCTGGGCTCGCTGCTGGCGGACATGGGCCGCCAGGCCAAGCTGAGCGATGAAGAATTCGCGGTGTTCGAGCAGGTGCGCGACAAGACGCCTGCACGCCCGGTGAGCTTCGAATGATCTTGCTCGACACCAATGTGATGTCGGAGCCGCTCCGGCACGCTCCCGAGCCGCGGGTGATCGAGTGGATCGACGCACAGGCGATGGAGACCTTGTTTCTTTCCGCCATCACAGTAGCGGAACTGCGGGCGGGTGTTGCCCTACTGCCGGCCGGCAAGCGGCGCGCCGGCCTTCAAGAGAACTTGGAAAAGCGGGTGCTGCCTTTGTTCGCCGGCCGCGTGCTGCCCTTTGACCTGGCCTGCACCCAGGCCTATGCGGCGCTATTGGCCAAGGCCCGCGGCGCTGGCTTGGCCGTCGCTACGGCCGATGGCTACATCGCGGCCATCGCGGCGGCCAACGGGTTCGCTGTCGCGACCCGAGACGTCACCCCGTTCGAGGCGGCAGGCGTCACCGTCATCAACCCATGGGCTCAGGTGTAAGCACGCTCAGGCCTATGCAGAGTTCGCCCCCCGCACTTTTTTATCGCGGATGAAGCCGCGACCGTTCCGGCTGGCAACCTGCTCAGGAGCACTCGCGGCGGTGCGACAGCCAGTCAGGGCGTCTGACTCGGAGTGGTGATGTGCCAGTTCGCCATGGTGTCTTCCCACTCGCCCATCGTGCTTTCGTGAACGTCCAGGCCATCGAGGATTTCGAGCCTAGCATTCTGCTGCTCCAGCTCCTGCCGGCGTTGCTGGCGTTGAACGACCGCCAGCACTTCGCGCAGCAGGTGATTTGGGAGGACGGCGGCGCGGTGCAGGGTGGTGGCGTTCAACAGGACGGCTCCTGGTTTGCTGAGAAGCAGTCTCGATGCCAGCCGCTGCTGGCAGCCATCCCACCATGGGGTGATTGATGGGGGATGGTGCGCGATCTATCCCCCGCGTCTCCCCCTTTTGGGGGGAGACGCGGGCGTTTGGTCAGGCTTCCTTGGGCTTGTCGTATGTCGCTCCAAAGGCGATGAAGCTCGCAGCGACTGCCCCATAGACGACGCTGGAGACCAGCGCGATGGCCTTGAGCCCCATGGTCGTTCTGAATGGCAGATCGTCGTTCGTGAGCAGGATTTCCACGATCATGGCGTTGCCGAAAGCGACGCTCAACAGAACCGCCGAGGCCAGCAATAGGCCGAAGAAGCTGCGAATCTTGGCCCAGCGCACGCCCGCGATGGCCAGGATGCAAGTCCCGTGAAACCACCATTGATGGTTGAAGAACATCTGGACGATTGCTTCGCTGGTCATGTCAGTGTGATGAAGTGGTCAGGCGTTCATCTTCGCGATGCAGGTCAGATCGCCGGGTCCGGCCTGTCCGCGCGCCGGGAATTGTTGGCAGCGAAGCTATTTGGCGCTTGCCTTTTGTACGGGATTCCCGTACATTAAAACGCATGCGCACAGTCATCGAGACCCCGACCTTCAAAAGCAAGCCAGCAAGCTGTGGGATGACGCCGAACGGGTCGAGTTCATCGAATGGATTGCAGCCAATCCGACAGCCGGCGATGTAATCCCGGGGGCCGAAGGGGCACGCAAGGTGCGTTGGAGCCGCGCTGGCTCGGGCAAGTCCGGTGGTGCGCGGGTGATCTATTTCAACCTGACCGACGAAGAGGTCGTGCTGCTGGTGGCTGTGTATGCCAAGGCTGACCGCAGCAGCATGAGCCCCGCCGAAATCAAGAAGGTGGTTTGACATGACCAAGAAGTTCGACATTGATGCGGTGGCGCGAGCCATTGAGGCAGACGCCGGCGAGGCGCTACCCGATCTGCGCCAGGCCTTGAAGGAGGCTCAGGGCGGCGAGGGGCGCGTCACGACTCCCGAGCAGATCCTGGTGCGCCAAGCGCGGGAGAAATCGGGGCTGACCCAGGCGGCGTTCGCCGAGCGCATCGACACGCCGGTGGCCACGCTGCGCGACTGGGAGCAGGGCCGTTTCTCGCCGCCTGGCGCGGTGGCCTGCCTCATGCGGTTGATCGTCAGCCATCCCGAGCTGGCGGGCGAGCTGGCCGCCTGATCGAGCGCGAGATCTCCCACCGAAGGGGCGCCCATGTGGTGCCCCTTTCTCATGTGCGCTCAGCATGAGCGCACTCTCGCGGGTGCAAGTCCCGCCGTAAGTTGATCACAGCGAACGAAGCGAAGCGCAACTGCACGAGGGCGACCGAGTGTGGGGAGGAAGCGTGGAGCGAAGCTGCGAGCCGATGAACAAGAGCCGGATAGAAGGCACTGCCAAGCAGGGCGAGCGGGCATGTTGTCGCGAAGCTCTCGTGATCAAGGCGAAGCGGTGTAAATCCGGCGGTTGTGCAGTGAAGGAGTGCGTGTCTTACCTGAGGAAGCCTCGCCTCACGCCTGAAAGGGCGACGGTGTTGCCGGAGCGAGGTGGCAGCAAAGGTCGTAGTAGCCGGGTAGCGGGGCCGCCGAGGCCACCAGCGAGAGGCGAAGGACCGAACGAGAGCAAGTGACCGAGGACCTGGGAATGTCAAAGGCCATGCGTCAGATGCCGGGGCAACCCGGGCGGGCAGGCGTAGCGCACGGTGAAGCCGGGCGTGATCCTGTCAGCGACGAAGCCTGCGGCCCGTCCCAGGAGCACCAGGGCACAGGGTCGGCAAAGCAGACGGTGGGGACAGGTGCCCTGCTGGAAGCGGCGCTGACGAGAGAGAACCTGTGGGCGGCTTGGAAGCGGGTCAAGGCCAACAAGGGCGCGGCGGGGGTGGACGGGCTCGACATCGAGCAAACCCACCGCCTGCTGCAAACGAAGTGGCCGCAGATCCGCCAAGAGCTGCTGGCAGGGACGTACCGGCCGATGCCGGTACGCAGGGTGATGATCCCCAAGCCGGACGGAAGCCAGCGCGAGCTCGGCATCCCGTCTGTGCTCGATCGACTGATTCAGCAGGCACTGTTGCAAGTGCTGCAACCGATGATCGATCCCACCTTCAGCGAACACAGCCACGGGTTCCGGCCGGGCCGGAGTGCGCACGACGCGGTGAAAGCCGCCCGGGGGTATGTCCAGTCCGGCAAACGCGTGGTGGTGGACGTGGACCTGGCCAAATTCTTTGACCGGGTCAACCACGACATCCTGATGGAGCGGCTCAAGAGACGCATCCCGGATACAGCCGTGCTGCGGCTCATCCGTGCGTACCTGAACGCCGGGATCATGGATGACGGGGTGAAGGTGGAGCGAGACCAGGGGACGCCGCAAGGCGGGCCGCTGAGCCCGCTGCTGGCCAACGTGCTGCTCGACGAGGTGGACAAGGCACTGGAGGCGCGGGGCTACTGCTTCGCGCGCTATGCCGACGACGCCAACGTCTATGTGGGCAGCCAAAGGGCCGGTGAGCGAGTAATGGCCTGGCTCAGAACGCGATACGGCAATCTGAAACTTCAGATCAATGAAGCCAAGAGTGCCGTGTGCAGCGCCCTCGGGCGCAAGTTCCTGGGCTACGAGCTGTGGGTGGCCAAGGGCCGAGAGGTGAAATGCGCGATGGCCAACAAGGCACTGGGCAACTTCAAGGCACGGATCCGGCAGCTCACTGGCCGCTCAGGCGGACGCAGCATGGCGCAGGTGGTGCAGGTGGTGCAGGGGCTGCGTCCCTACCTGCGGGGCTGGAAGGCGTACTTCGGGTTGGCGCAAACACCCAAGGTCTGGCGCAAGCTGGACAAGTGGCTGCGCCACCGGCTGCGGGCCATCCAGCTCAAGCAGTGGAGGAATTCTCAGACGATCTACCGAGAACTCATCGCCCTCGGGGCCACGGAAACCGCGGCGACGCGGGTGGCTGGCAGCAGCCGGTGTTGGTGGAGAAACAGCGACGGTCTACTCAAGACGGTCCTGACCATCAGCTACTTCGACCGGCTGGGCCTTCCCCGGCTCTCATAACCTCAAACTCTCGAACCGCCCGGTGCGGACCCGCATGCCGGGTGGTGTGGGAGGGGTTCGGCCGACAATGGTCGTCCCCTATCCCGATTAAGGCTAGGTCAGCGCACGAAGCGACACCACCGCACCTTGTCATCGGTCCGGCCCTGCAGACGCCGTTTGCAGCCCAACATCACGCTACGGCCACCCAGGTGACCTTGCAGTCTGGCTCGTAAAACGTCCCAAAGTAGCTGCGGAGATCTCGTTTGTAGAACGCAAACACGAGCCGGGCTTCAATGGGCCAGCTTGAGCATTTTCTTGGTCCTAGACCTGATCCCCTGCCTTGATGCTGGATCTGCGCGGCTTTGGCGGAGCTTCCGGTATTTGTGCGGCGCAGGCATTGAACAACGCCGCCAGCTCTTTCAGCTGATTGCCACTAATCAGTCGGCCCTGCAAATCGGCTGCAACCCGCATGAATGCTGGCGTTCGAGGGTAAGTCCGGTCCTCTGAATCCCGCAGGAAGCGTTGTTAGCGGAGTTGATTCCTGGGGGCTTTGCACCTTGAGCACGCCCGACTTCTTCCGCGCCCGACTCGACGCGATGG
>NZ_JAFAGT010000017.1 GCF_019237615.1 Roseateles sp.
AAGGGGCTCTTTGATCGTTAGTTAGTGATGGTCATTCAGCCCCAATGCCAAAGCCAACAGTGGCGCGGACTTGCGTGGTTTTCTGCTGGCGCGGTCCAGCGCCCGGAACCAGCCGAGGTGGCTTTCCAGGTAGTCCGTGGCCACCCCCTTGAAGCGTGCGATCCAGCCCTTGAGCCGGCCGTGATACGCGTTGGCGTTCTGGATGTGCCAGGGGCCGCGCACCCGTTCGCCAGCGCTGAGGTTCAAGGCCTCGTGTCGCACGCCCTGCTCGGTTGCCGTCGCCGCCATCGCTGCCGAGCCGTCCGTGCACAGGATGGCGTCGGCGTGAAGACGCGGCTTGAGCGCTGGGCTCAGACAGCGCTTGGACACCGCTTCAAGCAAAAAGTCCGCCGTCGCGCCCGAGCGGTCTCGGGCCACCAGGATGGGAATCAAGTCTTCCCCGCGCTGCTCGCGCGAGACGCGGCCGCCGCGTTTGCGCGCCTTGCGACCCGGGCGCTGGCCCTTGCTGGAGCGCAGGAAGAAGGTCTCGTCGGCCTCGACCACGCCAGTGAGGGCGGCGGCCTTGACGGGCTGGGCCAGGCGCAGGAAGCGATGCCGCCAGCGAAACGCCGTCGAGGCCGAGACCTGCAGCGCAGCGGCGGCCTGGTGCACGCTCAAGCCCTGGCACAGCACGTCTTGCTGTGCCAGCCACTTGGCCTTCAGCCGCAAACGGGCCAGCGGCGTGGTGGTCAGGGCGTTGAAGGTGCGCTGGCAGGCACGGCATTTGTAGCGCTGCAAGCCACTGGCGCTGCCGTTGCGCACGGTCCGGGCGCCGCCGCAGTGCGGGCAAGCCGGGTGCGCGGCGATCCGCGACTCCACCAGCGTGCAAACCTGGGTGTGTTCGGTGCCAGCGCTCAAGGCCTCGAGCAATTGCGCCTTCTGGCAGGCCGTCAGCCGCGACACCGAACTCAGCCACTGCTTCAATTCCTTCGCGTCCATCGCCAGCTCCAGCGGCCCTCCACGTGGGGCTCGTGCGACCAGTCTGGTGGCCGGCTGGCTCAGGGCGTGAGCCTGTCACTAACTAACGATCAAAGAGCCCACGAAGGCCCGCGCAGGCGGTACTGCATCGTTCCATGCACTGAAAGCATAGGGTAAACCCTTGTGGTACTCGGTAATAACCCTAAGATGCCATGCATCAACAAAGAAGGGAAAACAAATGGAACTGCTGATCGTGACTCTGACGCTTGCAACGCTCGCCATCGTCGGCCAACTTCGCGATGCCGTGAGCAATGCCATGCGCGGCTGATAGCGCTGCATGAGGCAGGCGGTGCCCGCCTGCCGACTCTCAAAAGGGCTGCCTCGCAGCCCTTTTTGTTTGACCGTTGGCGGCCCGACGCCTATCGAGGCCGTATAGAAACGATCAAACAATCGATGTTTTGGAACTGGCAGCCACGCCTAAGCTCGCAGGCGCCCCCTGTCTCTGCCATGTTCCATGCGAATCACCAAGCTGACGACCTACCGCCTCGCACCGCGGTGGATGTTCCTGAAGATCGACACCGACGCCGGCATCAGCGGCTGGGGCGAGCCCGTCATCGAGGGCAAGGCGCGCAGCGTGGAGGCGGCCGTCCATGAGTTCGAGCCCTACCTGATCGGCCAGGACCCCTCCCGCATCAACGACCTCTGGCAGGTCATGTACCGAGGCGGCTTCTACCGCGGCGGCGCCATCCTGATGAGTGCCATCGCCGGCATCGACCAGGCGCTGTGGGACATCAAGGGCAAGGCGCTGGACGCGCCGGTCCACGAGCTGTTGGGTGGCCTGGTGCGCGACCGGATGAAGGTCTATTCCTGGGTCGGCGGCGATCGCCCGGCCGACGTCATCCGTGACATCAAGCGGTTGCGCGAGGGCGGCTTCGATACCTTCAAGATGAACGGCTCAGAGGAGATGGGCCTCATCGACAGCGCGCGCAAGGTGGACGAGGCCGTGGCCCGCATCGCCGAGATCCGTGCCGCCTTCGGCCACGACATCGAGTTCGGCATCGACTTCCACGGCCGCATCGGCGCGCCCATGGCCAAGGTCATGCTGAAGGCGCTGGAGCCCTACCGGCCGCTGTTCGTCGAGGAGCCCGTGCTGGCCGAGCAGGACGAGACCTATGCCCGCCTGGCCCAGCACACGGCCATTCCTCTCGCGGCCGGCGAGCGCATGTACTCACGCTTCGAGTTCAAGCGCGTGTTCCAGGCCGGCGGCCTGTCCATCGTGCAGCCGGACCTCTCGCATGCCGGCGGCATCACCGAGTGCCTGAAGATCGCCTCCATGGCCGAGGCCTACGACGTGGCCCTCGCCCCGCACTGCCCGCTGGGCCCCATCGCGCTGGCGGCCTGCCTGCACGTCGACTTCGTCTCCCACAACGCCGTGCTGCAGGAGCAGAGCATGGGCATTCACTACAACCAGGGTGCCGAGCTGCTCGACTATGTGCTGAACAAGGAAGACTTCCACGTCGAGAACGGCTACATGAAACCGCTAACCAAGCCCGGCCTGGGCGTGGTGGTGGACGAAGAGAAGGTGATTGCGGCCAGCAGGGTGGCGCCGGACTGGCGCAACCCGCTGTGGCGCCACGAGGACGGGAGCGTCGCCGAATGGTGACGAGTCCGGCCCGCCTCATCGCGCTGGACTGGGGCAGCACGCGGCTACGGGCCTTCCTGCTGGGCTCGGACGGCACCGTGCTGGCCTCGCGCCAGTCCGAGCAGGGTGCATCGACGCTGTCGGGCGAGGCTGCCTTCGCCGCGGCATTCGAGGCCATCCAGGGCGACTGGCCGGCCCTGCCGGTGCTGGCCTGTGGCATGGTCGGCAGCCAGCATGGCTGGCGCGAGGCGCCTTATGCGCCCTGCCCGGCCGATGCCGCCGCGCTGGCCCGGCACGCGCTGAAGCTCCACCAGCGCTTCTGGATCCTGCCCGGGCTGATGCACGACGGCGCCCTGCCCGACGTCATGCGCGGCGAAGAGACGCAGATCATCGGCGCCCTGGCCCGGCATCCCGAGCTGGCCGTGCAGTGCTGCCTGGTGCTGCCCGGCACGCATTCCAAATGGGCCCGCGTCGAGGCCGGCCGGGTGATGGGTTTTGCCACCCACATGACCGGCGAGCTCTACGCATTGCTGCGCCAGCATTCGGTGCTGGCGCGGCTGATGCCGGCCGACGGAACACCGGCGCCCTCCTCCGGGGCTTTCGTGGCGGGTGTCGACGCAGCACGCGAGGACGGAGGCCTGGGCCACCAGCTGTTCACGGTCCGCACGCTGGGCCTGTTCAAGCGTCTGCCGCCCGAGCACCTGCCTGACTACCTCTCCGGCCTGCTGATTGGCCACGAGATCGCGCACGAGCTGGCCTCCGGCGCGCCCGCGCGCCTGGCCGTGGTCGGCGATCCGGCACTGTGCGATCGCTACGCGCAGGCGCTGGGCCGCTTCGGCCTGGACGCGCCGCTGCAACTGGACAACACCGCGCCCGCCGGCCTCTGGCGGCTCGCGCAAACCATGGGGCTCTGACATGCTGGACCAGGCACTGCAACAACTTCCTCTCGTCGCCATCCTGCGCGGCATCGGGCCGGACGAGGTCGAAGCCGTGGCCGACGCGCTCTACGCCGAGGGCTTTCGCGTCATCGAGGTGCCGCTGAACTCGCCCCAGGCGCTGGACTCCGTCTCCCGCCTGGCGCGCCGCATGCCCGAGGACGCGCTGATCGGTGCCGGCACCGTGCTCAGCGCCGACGCAGTGCGCGACGTGCAGAGCGCGGGTGGCCGCGTCATCGTCATGCCGCATGCCGACGTGGCCGTCATCCGCGTCACCAAGGCCTGCGGCCTGGCCTGCGTACCGGGCGTGGCCACGCCAACCGAAGCCGTCGCCGCGCTGCAGGCCGGTGCCGATGCGCTCAAGCTCTTCCCGGCTGAGCTGGTCACGCCGGCCGTCGTCAAGGCGATGCGAGCCGTGCTGCCACGCGAGCTGCCCCTGCTGCCGGTGGGCGGCATCACGCCCGACACGATGGCGCCCTACCGCAAGGCCGGCGCGGCCGGCTTCGGCCTGGGTTCGGCGCTCTACGCCCCGGGCATGGGCGCCGCCGACGTCGCCCAGCGGGCGCGTGCCTTCGCGCAGGCCTGGCGCGCAGACTGAACAAGACAACAAGGTCGCCGCATGATTCGCACCTGCACGCTGGCCGTGGCGCTGCTGTTGGCCGCGCTGGGTTCCGGCGCCCGCGCCGAGACGCTGCTGAAGCTCGACGCCCGCGCCGGGGCTGCCGCGCCGCAGGCGGGACACCTGAAGCTGGGCACGGTGCGCTCCCCGCAGGGCCACACGCTGACGGCCAACAGCCAGTCCCTGCTGCGTGATGGCCAGCCTTGGCTGCCGGTGATGGGCGAGTACCACTACAGCCGCACGCCGGCCTCGCAGTGGGCGACGCAGCTGCGGTTGATGAAGGCCTCGGGCATAGACATCGTCGCGAGCTATGTGTTCTGGAACCACCACCAACAGTTGCCCGGTGCCTTCGACTGGAAGGGCAACCGCGACCTGCGCCACTTCGTGCAGCTGGCGCGGGCCGCGGGCCTGCATGTCGTCGTCCGCCTGGGGCCCTGGGCGCATGGCGAGTCGCGCTACGGCGGTATCCCCGACTGGGTCGTCGACAGGATGCCAACGCGCAGCAACGACGCCGAGTACCTGCGCCATGTCGAGCGCCTTTATGCAGAGATCGGCGCGCAGATCCGCGGCCTGCTTTGGAAGGACGGTGGTCCGGTCATCGGCGTGCAGCTGGAGAACGAATACAACCTGCGCGGCCCGGGCCGCGGTGAGGAGCACATCGGCGCGTTGAAGGTGCTGGCACTGAAGGCTGGCATGGATGTGCCGCTGTACACCGTCACCGGCTGGGACGGCGCGGTCTACCCATCCGGCGAGGTCATGCCCGTCTTCGGCGGCTACCCGGACGAGCCCTGGGCGACCAGCAACAAGGAGCTGCCGCCCAAGGAGACGCACGCGTTCCGCTTCGACACACGCGTCAGCGGCGATCTCGGCGCGCAGACCCGCTCCCGTGCGCCCGGCACCGCCGAGACCGACAAGGACACAGTGCCCTTCCTTGGCGCGGAGTACGGCCCCGGTCTGCCGGCCATGTACCGCCGCCGCACGCTGGTGTCACCGGACGACATCGCAGCCATGCTGCCCGTGCAGCTGGGCTCGGGCGTCAACCTGCTCGGCTATTACATGTTCCATGGCGGCCGCAACCCGGTGGGCGCAGGCGGCACGGGGCTGGAGGAGAGCACGCTGAGCGGCGGCTACAACGACACGCCGCGCATCAACTACGACTTCCAGGCGCCACTCGGGCCCGACGGCCAGCAGCGCCCGGTGCTGACCAAGCTGCGCCCCTTCCACTACTTTCTGCGCGACTACGGCGGCCGGCTCGCCACCATGACGGTGCGCCAGCCCCAGCGCACGCCGGCCACGCCGGCCGACCTGCAGACACCGCGCTGGTCCGTCCGCGCGGCGGGCGACAGCGGCTTCCTGTTCTTCAACAACCATGTGCGCCAGTACGCCATGCCGAACCAGTCCGGCGTGCGCTTCGAGGTGCAGCTGCCGGGCGGCACCGTGACGCTGCCCAGCGCGCCGGTCGACATCCCCAACGGCGCCTATTTCATCTGGCCCATCAACCTGGACCTCGACGGCATCCCGCTGCGCCACGCGACGGCCCAGCCCGTCACACGCATCGATGCGGGCGCGCAAGGCATCGTCCACGTATTCGCGACGACGACCGGCATCCCCGCCGAGTTCTCACTGGCCGATGGCCTGAGGACGCTGACGGCCGATACCAGCCTGCAGCGCGTCGGCAGCACCCACAACGGCCGCGCAGTCAGCCTGCTGCTGCTGGCACCCGAGCAGCTCGAACAGCTGAGCGTGCTGGAGGTGGCCGGCCAGCGCCGCCTCGTCTTCAGCGAGCAGCAGGCCTGGGTGGCCGACGGCAAGCTGCAGTTGCGCGGCGTCGGCCCGCAGCCTCTGCATGCCGCCGTCTTCCCGGCGCTGCCGAGGCCGCGCGCGGCCGGCCTGCAGGTGCGCCAGGACGGCCTGCTGCAACACCTGGAGCTGGCCGGCGACGACGCCCAGCCCACGCTGCAGATCCGTGCCACCCGTGAGGCCCGCAACGCGCCCAGGCCGCTCAAGGGTGGCCTGGCGGGGGCGGCCGTGCAGCCCACCCCCGAGGCCTTCGCCAGTGCCGCGACCTGGGCGCTGACGCTCCCCGCGCAACCGGCGCCCAAGGCCGAGGACGTGCTGCTGGAGCTGGACTTCGTCGGCGACATCGGCCGCGTCTTTGCCGGCTCCCGCATGCTGGACGACTGGTACTACAACGGCCAGCGCTGGCAGATCGGCCTGCGCCAGTTCGCACTCCCGCCCGGTCAGCGGCTCGACCTGAGCGTCCTGCCGCTGCGCGCCGACGCGCCCATCTACATCGACGCGGCCCATCGTCCGGCCTTTGCCGACGGCCAGATCCAGGTGGCCGAGTTGCGCGGTGCGCGGCTGCTGACGGTCCGGCGCGTGGCCATCGCGCCCTGAGCATCGCCATGCCGACGAACGACGCACTCGACCTCATGCTGCGGCAAGGCGCCCTCCTCGGCGAGGGCCTGCTGTGGCGCGACGGCCGCTGGTGGTGGACGGATATCGAAGCCGCCACGCTCCACGCCTGGCGCCCGGGCGAGCCGGGGCCGCGCTCCTGCAGCCTGCCGGACCGGCTCGGCAGCTTCGCCCATTGCCGCTCCGGCCGCGTGCTGCTGGGCCTGGCCAAGCGCCTGACGCTGGCGAGCGTTGGCGACGACCTCGAGCTGGGAGAGCTGCAGACCCTGGCTCCGGTTGACGCCGCCGAGACGCGTACCCGCATCAACGACGGCCGCACCGACCGGCGCGGCTTCTTCGTCTTCGGCACCTTGAACGAGGACAGGGAGCGCCGTGCGATCGGCAGCTTCTACCAGTACGCCATGTCCCATGGCCTGCGTCGGCTCGCGCTGCCGGCGGTGGCCATCGCCAACAGCATCTGCTTCAGCCTTGACGGCCGCACGATGTACTTCTGCGACACGCTGACCCAGCGCATCCAGCAATGCGACTACGACGCCGAGACGGCCCAGGTCGACAACGTGCGTCCGTTCACGCAGATGGATCGCAAGGACGCCTGGCCCGACGGCTCGGTCGTCGATGCCGAGGGTTGCCTGTGGAACGCCCAATGGGGCGCTGGCCGTGTCGTGCGCTACGACCCAGAGGGCCGGCTGATGGGCGTGCTGACCGCGCCGGCCGCCCATACCAGCTGCCCCGCCATCGGCGGCGAAGGCATGGACCAACTGATGCTCACGACCGCGCGCACCGAGCTGGGCCGCGAGGCGCTGGTCGCGCAGCCGCTGTCAGGCAGCCTGTTCGGCCTGCGCCTGCCCAAGGCCCTGGGTGTGCCCGATACCCCGTTCGACGATCAAGGAGACGACAGATGAAGATGCAACGACGCGCCGCATTGGCCCTGGCCCTGCTGGCCACCCCCTTCGCGCTGCAGGCGGCAGAAGCGGTCAAGATCGGCTTCCTCGTCAAGCAGGCCGAGGAGCCCTGGTTCCAGGACGAATGGCGCTTTGCTGAACAGGCCGCCAAGGACAAGGGTTTCGCGCTCGTGAAGATCGGCATCCCCAACGGCGAGAAGATGATGGCCGCCATCGACAACCTGGCCGCGCAGAAGGCGGTGGGCTTCGTCATCTGCGCGCCCGACGTGAAGCTGGGCGCGGCCGTGAACCGAGCGGCCAAGCGCCACAAGCTCAAGGTCATGTCGGTGGACGACCAGCTCGTTGACGGTGCCGGAAAGCCCATCGCCGACATCCCCCATATGGGCATCTCGGGCTACGAGATCGGCAAGCAGGTCGGCCAGGGGCTGCTTGCCGAGATCAAGGCACGGGGCTGGAAGCCCGACGAGGTCGGCGTGCTGCGCGTGGCCTTCGACCAGCTGCCTACCGCGCGTGACCGCACCATGGGTGCGGTGGACGCGCTCAAGGCCGCAGGCATGCCCGCAGCCAACATCGTCGATGCGCCCCAGGCCAAGACCGACACCGAGAGTGCCTTCAACGCCGCCAACATCGCCTTCACGAAGAACGCCAAGTTCAAGCGCTGGGTCGCCTTCGGGCTGAACGACGAGGCGGCGCTGGGCGCCGTTCGCGCCGCCGAAGGGCGAGGAATCAAGCAGGACGCCATGCTGGCGATCGGCATTGGCGGCAGCCAGACGGCCCTCAACGAGTTCACCAAGCAGACGCCCACCGCCTTCTACGGCACCGTGCTGATCAGCCCCAAGCGCCATGGCTACGAGACGGCCACGGCCGTGTATGAATGGGTCACGGCCGGCAAGGCGCCCGCCCCCGTCACGCTGACCAGCGGCATCCTGATGACGCGCCAGAACCAAGCCGAGATCCGCAAGCAGATGGGCCTTTGAAATGTCGTCGCTGCAGTTCGACAACATCAGCAAGCACTTCCCCGGCGTCATAGCGCTGAACGGGGTGAGCTTCGAAGCGCGCGCCGGCCAGGTGATGGGCCTGCTGGGCGAGAACGGCGCGGGCAAGAGCACGTTGCTGAAGATACTCGGCGGCCAGTACCGGCCCGACGGCGGCCGGCTGCTGCTGGACGGGCAGGAGCGCCGCTTCGCCTCGGCCGGCGACGCGATCAAGGCCGGCGTGGCCATCATCCACCAGGAGCTGCAGTACGTCGCCGAGCTGACGGTGGCCGAGAACGTGCTGCTGGGCCGGCTGCCGACCCGCTTCGGCCTCGTGGACCATCAGGCCGCGCGCCGACGGGTGGCCGAGCAGATGGCCGCCATCGGCGTGGACCTGGACCCGGCGGCCCGCCTGTCGCAGCTATCTATCGCGCAGCGCCAGATGGTGGAGATCAGCAAGGCCGTCATGCAGGACGCCAAGGTCATCGCCTTCGACGAGCCCACCAGCAGCCTGTCGCACCGCGAGACCGAGATCCTGTTCCGGCTCGTCAAGCGGTTGCGCGCGGAGGGCCGCACGCTGATCTACATCTCGCACCGATTGGAAGAGCTCTACGAGCTCTGCGACGCCTGCACCATATTCCGTGACGGCCGCAAGATCGTCACGCATGACCGGATGGCCCAGGTGCCGCGCGAGCGCCTGATTGCCGACATGGTGGGCCGAGAGCTGCAGGACATCTACGACTACCGCCCACGCGAGCATGGCGGGCTGCGGCTGGTGGCGAGCGGCCTGCATGGCGAGCGCCTGCCCGAGCCGCTGAGCTTCGGCGTGCGCGGCGGCGAGGTGCTGGGCTTCTTCGGCCTGGTGGGCGCCGGCCGCAGCGAGCTGATGCGGCTTCTCTATGGCGCCGATGCACGCCACGGCGGCGAGGTGCTGCTGGACGGCGAGCGTGTGGCCGCCGGCGGCCCGGCCGGCGCGATCGCTGCCGGCATCGTGCTGTGCCCCGAAGACCGCAAGGAGCAGGGCATCCTGGCCCATGCCTCGGTGGCCGAGAACATCAACATCAGTTGCCGCCGCCACGGCCTGGCGGGCGGCGTGTTCCTGCGCCACGGGCAGGAGGCGCGGCGCGCCGACGACTTCATCCGCAAGCTGCGCATCAAGACGCCCCACCGCGAGCAGGAGATCCGCCTGCTGTCCGGCGGCAACCAGCAGAAGGTCATCCTGGCGCGTTGGCTGGCCGAGCCGGGGTTGAAGGTGCTCATCCTCGACGAGCCCACGCGCGGCATCGACGTGGGCGCCAAGAACGAGATCTACAAGATCATCCATGACGTGGCGGCCGCGGGTTGCTGCGTCATCGTCATCTCCAGCGAGCTGCCCGAGGTGCTGGGCATCGCCGATCGCCTCATCGTCATGCGCGACGGCCGCATCAGCGGCGAGCTTGCGCGCGACCAGGCCAGCGAAACCGCAGCGCTGGCCCTGGCCTTGCCCGACGGGACTCCCGCCCCTCTGCACTGATCATGAACACGACCACCTTCCTGCCCCGCCCCGCAATGACCTCTCCGGCCCGCGCCCTGCTCAAGGAGCACAGCATGACGCTGGGCTACGCCTCGCTCTTCGTCGTGCTGGCCCTCTCGGTCGAGAACTTCTTCTCGGCGGCCAATATCGTGGGCCTGCTGCTGTCCGTCGCGCAGATCGGCATGGTGGCCTGCACCATGATGCTCTGCTTGGCCTCGCGCGACTTCGACCTCAGCGTGGGCTCCACCATCGCCTTCGCCGGCGTGCTGGGCGCGATGGTGCTGGAACGCACGGGCAGCGTAGCGGCCGCCATCGGCGGCGGACTGGCTGCTGGCGCGCTGATCGGCGCGGGCAACGGCGTGCTGATCGCCTACCTGCGCGTCAACGCGCTGATCGCCACGCTGGCGACGATGCTGATGGTGCGCGGCTTGGCCTTCATCGCGTCGCAGGGGCAGGCGGTAGGCATTGCCGACGAGAGCTTCATCGCCTTCGGCGACGCCACGCTGCTCGGGCTTCCACTGCCAATCTGGGTGACGGCGCTGTGCTTCGTCGTCTTCGGCGTGCTGCTCAACCACACCGTCTTCGGTCGCAACACGCTGGCCATTGGCGGCAATCCCGAGGCTGCGCGGCTGGCCGGCGTGCGCGTGGAGCGGCTGCGGGTGTGGATCTTCTTGCTGCAGGGCGTCGTCACGTCGCTGGCCGGGCTGATCCTGTCGGCCCGAATCACCAGCGGCCAGCCCAACGCGGCGACTGGCTTCGAACTGGACGTCATCTCCGCCTGCGTGCTGGGCGGCGTGTCGCTGCAAGGCGGCAAGGCGCGCATCTTCGGCGTCGTCATCGGCGTGCTCATCATGGGCACGGTCGAGAACGTCATGAACCTGCTCAACGTCGACGCGTTCTATCAGTACCTGGTTCGAGGCCTCATCCTGCTGGGTGCCGTGCTGCTGGACCAGCTGAAGACGCGCGGCGAGCGCCGGGCCTGACGCGATGGCCGCGCGCCTGCAGGGCAAGGTTGCGCTTGTGACCGGTACCAGCCAGGGCATAGGCCGTGCCGTCGCGCGGCTGTTCGCCGCCGAGGGCGCCAAGCTCATCCTCAACGACCTGCGGGACTCGCCACAGGCCGAGGTGCTGCTGGCGGAGCTGGGCGAGGACAAGGCCATGTTCGTCGCGGCCGACATTGCCGACGAGGCTGCCGTGCGCGACATGGCCGCACGCGGCGCCGCGCGCTTCGGCCCCATCGACGTGCTGGTCAACAACGCTGGCATGAATGTCTTCGCCGAGCCACTGGCGATGACGGCCGCGCAGTGGCAGCGCTGCTTCGCGGTGGACCTGGAGGGCGCGCAGCACTGCAGCCGCGCGGTGCTGCCCGGCATGCTGGCGGGCGGCGGCGGCAGCATCGTCAACATCGCGTCGGTGCACGGCCACCGCATTGTTCCCAACGCCTTCCCCTACCCCGTCGCCAAGCATGCGTTGATCGGCTTGACCAAGGCGCTGGGCATCCAGTACGCCGCACGCAACGTGCGCGTCAACTCGATCTCGCCGGGGCTGATCCTGTCCGAGCGCGTCGTCGAATGGCTGGCAGGCCTGCCGCCCGAGGAGGCCAGTCGACAGGTCGAGCTGCTGCCCTGCAAGCGCATAGGAACGCCCGAGGAAGTGGCCTACACCGCCCTCTTCCTGGCAACCGACGAGGCCCGCTTCATCAACGCCACCGACATCCTCATCGATGGCGGCCGCTCCCAGCTGTACCACGAGTGAACGCCGGCACACGCCAGGCATGACCGGCCCGCGCTCGAACCGCTTCGTCCGAGCCACCTCAAGACCCGGCAGCTCGTGCTCCTGCTTGAGTTGGGGCGGAGCGGCTCCATCGTGCGCGCGGCGCAGGCCGCAAACCTGACGCAGCCTGTCGCGTCCAAGCTGCTGTCCGACCTGGTACGGCGAGGTGATGATCCGGCGTGCCAGCGCGGCGCGGGCCGAGCTGGATGCCGGTCACCAGGAGATGATGGAGCTGCTGTCAGGCCTGTCGGGGCGCGTCGCCGTGGTGGCGGTGCTGACGCCGTCGACGCTGCTGCTGCCGGCCGCCATCACGCGTCTGAAGGCGCGGCCGCCACGACCTCGGCCTGCCCGAGCTGGCCCGTCAGAGCAGTCCCTGCCCGTCATCACCAGCCTGCTGAGGCAGTCCGACATGGTCCCCGCCCTGCGCGACGAGTTGGTGAGACCCTATGTTGCCGCCGTCTTGCTGGATGTACTGGACTCCGACCTCGGCCTGCGCAAGGACATCTACAGCATCGTCAGCCGCCGCGGCCGCCAGCTGTCGCCCGGCGCCGAGCTGATGCTGGAGTGCCTGCGCGAGGAGGCTTTCCGGAATCGCGAGCGGCGTTGAGCGGCGCCCAAGACTAGGGGCGGCGCGCGAGCGGGATCTGCAGGTTCATGGGCCGGTTCTCCTCGGTGTCGAAACCGCGGCCATCGACATGGCGGGCACCCCAGAACAGCAGGTCGTGGCTCAGGTGCACAAGGTCGTATTCCATGAAGTGGCGGCCGGCCGCGAGACCGAAGGGGGCGAAGGCCTTGCCGAAGACGCTCTGTGCCGCGCCCACCTCCCAGCGCGCATAGCCCTGGGACGCGACCTGGTTCAGCACCTCGGCAAAGCCCGCCAGCAGCGGCGTGACCTCGTAGGCCTCGTCGGCGATGAAGTCAACCTTTTGCGCGCCGGGCGCCACGGGATGCTCGCCGCGCCAAAGCATTTGGCCGCGGATGAGGATGCGCGCCAGCGGCACGCGGCCCAGCGGGTCGGCGACGTTGGTGACCACCAGCTCGAAGCGGTCGCCGGCCAGGTATCGGAAGTCCCGCCGCAGGTGGAAGGGCTTGAGGCTGCCGTCGGCATTCTTCTGGCTGCTGGGGCGCAGTTCGATGGCGAGGCTGGTCCAGTCGCCCAGCAACTGGGTCTTCAGGTCGTCGAGAGGCATGGCGGGAGTCCTGGTCGTTGAAGCCGCCAGGCCCACGGCGGCCGGCGCGGCGCGTCGGGTCCACATGGTCGGGGCCCTCCTTCGCAATGCAGTGTGGAGGCCGGCGGGCGCCGGGCGTTAGCCCGAATCGGCAAGAACCTGTGGTCGGCGGGGCCTGGGCCGCAGGGCTATCCTTGCCCGCCATGAGAGCCACGACGATCCGCGAGGACGTGTTCGACGACTTCCATCTGCACGGCGCCTCGTCGCCGGAGTGGGAGCAGCGCTACACCCAGCTGTCGCCGGGCCGCATGCGCAGCGCCCTCGTCGAGACCCGGGCTGGCCGGCTGCAGGTCTTCCGCAAATGGATGAGCGAGCGCGTCGCCCAGCAGGGCTGCCTGCCCGCCGGGCGCATCTGCTTCGCGCTGCTTCAGGACGCCGGCGCTGGCCGCCCCTGGATGCAGGGGCGCGAACTGGGAGAAGAACTGCTGGTCGTGCTGCGCGCAGGCCAGGATTTCATGCTGCAGCGGCCTCGAGGCATGGCTCTGCTGGCCTGCAGCTTCGACGCCGAGGACTTCCGCCGCCTGCTGGACGCGCGGCCCTGGTCGGACCCGGCGCGGGCCTTGCTGGCCCGTCCGGCCTTGCTGGCGCCTCTCACGCCGCTGCGCGGCGTGCTGCTGGGCAGGCCGTCAGCGGCCACGGTCTTCGCGGCGCTGACCGGGGCATTCGAGGCTGCCGCCGGCCCGGCGCGACGCGTGGGCAGCGCCTCCGCCGCGTATCTGGTGGCCGAATGCCATCGCCTCGTCGCCAGCGGCGGCGACGAGCCGCCCGACATCGAAGCCCTGTGCCAGCGTCTGCGCACCAGCAGGCGCAGCCTGCAGAACGGCTTCCGCCAGGTGGCCGACACGACCGCCGTCCACTATTTGCGCAGCTTGCGCCTGAACGCCGTGCGCCAGCGCCTGCTGGCGACGCCGGCCAAAGAGCTCAGCGTGTCTCAGGCCGCGGGCGATGCCGGCTTCGAGCATCTGGGCCATTTCGGCTCCCGCTATCGCGAGCTCTTCGGCGAGCTGCCGTCCAAGACCTTCAGAAAGGCCTTCGCACCATGACTCTTTCCTGCGATGTCGCCATCATCGGCGCCGGCAGCGCCGGCATGGCGGCCTACCGTGCCGCGCGCGTGCACACCGATCGCGTGTTGCTCATCGAGGCGGCCCATTACGGCACCACCTGCGCCCGCGTCGGCTGCATGCCGAGCAAGCTGATGATCGCCGCCGCCGAGGCGGCCCAGACGGTGCGCGAGGCGCATCGCTTCGGCGTACAGGCCGAGGCGCCACGCATCGATGGCCGCGCCGTCATGCAGCGCGTGCGCAGCGAGCGCGACCGCTTCGTCGGCTTCGTGCTGGACACGGTCAGGCGCTGGCCCGAGGCCTCGCGCCTGTTCGGCCACGCGCGTTTCACCGGCCCGGGCCAACTTGACGTGGATGGCCAGCGCGTCGAGGCCCGCACCGTCATCATCGCGACGGGCTCCCACGCGCACGTGCCGGCCGGGTGGCGCGAGCGCCTGGGGCCCAGGCTGCTGGTCAACGACGATGTCTTCGACTGGATCGACCTGCCTCGCTCCCTGGCCGTCGTCGGCGCCGGGGTCATCGGCCTGGAGCTGGCGCTGGCCCTGCACAGGCTAGGCGTACGCGTGCGACTGTTCGCCCGTGGCGAGCGTGTCGGCCCGCTGACGGACCCCGAACTGCAGGCCCTGGCGCGGCAGCTGTTCGCCGAGGACCTGCCGCTGACGCTGCACGCCGCCGATCTGGAGCCGCAGCTGGACGGCGACGAGGTGGTCATCGGCGGCGAACGCTTCGACGCCCTGCTCTGCACGACCGGCCGCCGCGCCAACCTCGACAGCCTCGGGCTGGAGACGCTGAGCCTGCCGCGCGATACCCACGGCCGTCCGCTGATGGACCGCCACACCGGCCAGTGGGGCGACGGGCCGGTCTTCATCGCCGGCGACGTCACCAGCGATCGGCCGCTGCTTCACGAGGCTGCCGACGCGGGCCGCATCGCAGGCGACAACGCGGCGCGCTGGCCCGACGTGCACCGTCGGCCGCGCCGAGCGCCGCTGGCCGTTGTCTTCAGCGACCCGCAGATCGCCATTGCCGGGGCCAGTCATGCGGAACTCATCGCCGCAGGCCGCGCCTTCGACACCGGTCGCGTCAGCTTTGCCGACCAGGGGCGCAGCCGTGTCATGCTCGTCAACCGCGGCGGCCTTCATGTCTATGCCGAGCGCGGCACCGGCCGGCTGCTGGGCGCCGAGATGATCGGCCCGGCCGCCGAGCACCTGGGCCATCTGCTGGCCTGGAGCGTGCAGCGCGGCGACACGGTGCAGCAGATGCTGGACTGCCCGTTCTACCACCCCGTCATCGAGGAGGGGCTGCGCACGGCGCTGCGCCAGCTCAGCGGCGACCTGCACCTGCCGCCGCCGCCCATGGAGACCTGCCTGGACTGCGACACCGCGGCCGAGGTGGGCAACTGACACAGGATGGCGGGATGAGAAGGTTCACCACCTGCGAGCCTGCGGCGCGACCTTGACACGATCGCCCCGGAGCGCCTCCTGCAGCAAGGCGGGCCGAAAACCTGCGGGCCTGAGGGGTATCTCGGACTCGCCGCCAGCGGCGATGCGCCGACCACCCCCCCACCTGAACTCTTGCGCGCGATTGCATGGCACCTATTCTTCCTGACGGGGTGCCCGGCAGGTCCCTTGGGGCGCGTCGCACCGTGGCGTGCGCCCGAACGGCGTTCAGCCCATCCGGGACGGCCGCGATGCGCATCCCGATTCATGCACCTTGAGTCCGTTGGAGAGCGCCATGATCAAGCGACTACTGTCGACTGGGACCACAACCATCCTGCTGGCCTGCGGCGCCACGGGCGCGGCCTTCGCCGAAGGTTCGCGCCATGAGCCACTCGTCGTCGCAGCATCGAACACCGCGACCAACGCTCTCATGGTCTTCAGTTCGACCGGTGCGCTCATCCGGCAGATCCCCACACAGGGCCAGGGTGGCGTGTCTGGCAATGCGGGAGGCATTGCAGCGGCAGGCGGTCGCGTCGCAGTCGTCAACTTCGCCTCGTCCAACGTCTCGATCTTCGCGCGTGATGACGACGGCCGCATGTTCCGCGTCGAGCGGGTCGTTCCGGTGGGCGGCAATCCCGTCAGCGTCGCGTTCGGCGCCGATCACCTGTACGTGCTGACGACGACGCATGTCGAATCCCATCGGATGGGACCGGGGGGCGTTGTGACGGCAGCGGACGGCGTCGTCCCGTTGGTGCACGCCGATGGCTCCGCCGCACAGGTGGGCGTGATCAAGGGCCAGTTGATCCTCACCGAGAAGAGCAACGCGATCGAAAGCGTGGTCCTGACAGCGGACGGCGCGGTGAGCGGCATGGCTGCACTTGTCTCGAACATCCCGGCCAACGTGAACGCGCCGTTCGGTCTCGCGACCCGCGGCAACGAGGCCTATGTGACGATCGCTCACGCCGATGAGATCAGCCTGGTCCGCAACGACGCGGTATTGACCGTGACCGGTTCCGGCACCCAGCATGCGCCCTGCTGGGTGGCACTCGACGGTCCGTTCCTGTTCTCGTCAAATTCTCCAAGCCAGTCCGTCTCCCGCTACGCCGTCTACGGCCAGAAGGTGGTCCAGGACGCGGCGGTGATCGCCCAGTTCGTCGGCAATCCGACCGACATCACCTACCGTCATGGCCTCGCTGCCGTGATCGATGGCAGCGCGACGAATTCGCGCGTCTCCGTGTTCAAGGTCGACGAAGACGGCAACTTCACCCTGCAAGGCATGGCCACGGTGAACAGCCCGTCGACCAACGGTGTGGCGATCGTCGAAGCGGCTGATAGGGACTAGGCCTGCCGGGGCTTCGGATCAGATCTGCTCCGCCGCCACGGGTTATGGAGACTGGGCGTTTGCGTTCCAATGAACTTGCCTCCGGCGACGCGCAACGCTGGATCCTGGAATGGGTGTGAGGTCTGTCCTGGCTGTTCTTCTACATCTGCACGCCGCGCGTGCTTCGGTCGTGGCTGCCGCGCGGCGAGTACCTCTTCGCGGCCTACGTCCTCGCGGGACTCATCTCGATGCTGAGCGTCGCCGTTTTTCCTGGCAACGACGGCAAGGCGTATGTGGAAGCTATGAATGAGAGCTGGCTGGCTCTGGTTGTGCTCGCGGCAGTCTCTGATGAGACAAGCAGAGGGCGCGCAGCCCTGACCGGACCTCATTGGCCCAGCGGCTGAGCTCGATCCGTGCCACTGTCGCAATCGCCGCCCACGCCCGGTGCCGCAACCGTGGGGCACTTGATGTCCGTGGCAGCACCGCACTCCCCATCCGGCCCTTTGTCCGGACTGGTGCGTCAGCTTTTCGTGCGGTGTTTCCCCCTTGCTGCTGACATACTTGGCGTCGGCGGATTCTTCATCCGCCGAAGCTCCTCCCGCCATTGCCGGCGCAACCTTAAAGGACTCAAGATGACTTCCAAGCACCTGCTCCGCATCGCTCTGGTCTCTGCTGCCCTTGCTGGCGGCACCATGGCTTTCGCCGCCCCGTCGTCGGACGCAGCACCGGCGAAGCACGGCGGTACCCGTCAGAACCATCACTGCAAGCAGTCCGACGGCAGCATGGACATGAGCAAGACCAAGAAGGCCTGCCTGGCCGACAAGGGAACCTGGGTCAAGGACACGGCGCCCGGCGCGGCGGCGCCCGCGGCTTCCGCCGCGCCGAAGAAGTAAGCCTGTCACCTGGTACGGCCGGCGCCGGCAGCGGTCGGGCTCGGGCCCGACCGCTGCCGGCGCCGGCCATGGGCATTCAGTCGGCGACGGCTGATTTCGGGAGCAGTCTCATCTGGGGCATCCCTTTGCGGATGACGGCCAGCGGCGTCGGTCGCCCGCTCCGGACCCTTCACTGGCATTCAGGGGCACGAGTGGGCTTCGGCTCCGCCATGGCAAAACCCAGATGCCCTTCATCGGGCGGCTGTCTGGCCATCACGCGCTCACCCCCGCTATCTCTTCACCATCCTGTCCGCGCCGTATTTCAAGAAGCATGGCGAGTGAGCCGGCGTCGTGGCCTTCATCGATGGCGTGACGGCGGCGGCCATCGGCGCCATCACGGGGCCGCCATCGTCATCGGCCAGCGCTCGATCACGGATACCGCGACGGCCGCGCTCTCGTTGATCACCGTCGGCGTGCTGTGGCGCTTCAAGAAGCTGCCGGAACCCGTCATCGTGATCGTCGCCGCCATCGCCGTCATCGCCGTCCTGGTGCTCTGTCCGCTGGCGCATCACGCCTGACGTCAAGGAGTTCGCCATGCTCCCGGAGCCCCAAGACCACCTGCCATCCCGTCGTGACTTCCTCGCGGCCGCCGGTGTCACCGCGCCGGCCGTCTCATCTCCGCCCGCACAACCCTCTGCGAAGGAAACTCCCATGGGCGTCGCACCTGCATTCCAGAGCAACGACACGCTCAAGCCGCAGCCCCTTGACCCGGCCGAGCTCAACGGCTTGTTTGAGCGGCTGATGCGCTCGAACAGGGAGAACAACCATGGCGGCTCGGCCAAGGCGCTGGCCGTCGTCAACAGGCGCCAGGCCGACCGGGACCTGCCGGCCTATGTCTACAACGACCTCAAGCGCGAGCATCTGCTGCGCACGGGTTTCGTCGTCTTCGACGAGCACTATTTCGACAACCTGGGCGGTGCCGGCGAGGCTGGCGCCCAGGAGCGCCAGGCCATCGCCCAGGCCTTCGGCAGCTTCGGCGCCTGGGAGGCCGATTTCCGCCGCATTGGCACGCGCCTGGGCGGCGGCTGGGGTTGGGGCGTCCTCGCCTTCAATCTGCCCCCCCGCCAGCTCGAGAACTGCTGGATGGCCGACCACGGTCATGAACCGGCGGCCACCGTGCCGGAGCTGGCCATGGACATGTACGAGCACTTCTACCAGATGGACTTCGCCGCCTTCTTCCAGAACCTGAACTGGGACCGAGTCGCCGCACGCCTCGATGCAGTCGGTTCGATCAAGGCCTGAGCAGAGCAGCAACGAGGAGCAAAAGATGGGCAGGTCACCCAGGCTGGCGTTGCTTTACCCCGGCGACCGTGCCGCGTGGGACCGCAGTGACCCGGTCGAGAGCCGCTTCGCCGCGCTGTTCGAGGCCTTCGCAACGGCAGGCGTGGAGACCGATCCGGCCGTCTATAACGACGACTTCGCCGACGAGGTGGGCGAGCAGTTGCGTCGGGTTGACGGCGTGCTGGCATGGAGCAACCCCATCGAATTGGGCCGCCGGCGCGACCGGCTCGACGCGCTGCTGCGCGAGGTTGCCGAGGCCGGCGTCTTTGTCAGTACGCACCCGGAAACCATCCTCAGGCTCGGCACCAAGGACGTCCTGGTCGATGTGCGCGATCTGCCGTTCGGCAGCGATGCCGTGCGCGTCGACAGCCTCGTGCAGCTCGCCGACGAATTGCCGCGCCGGCTGCAACAGGGCGCTCGCGTCATCAAGCAGTACCGCGGGCACAGCGGCATTGGCGTCTGGCGTGTCGAGCAGATCGAGGGATCTCCGCTGTTGAAGGTGTGCCATGCGCAGCGTGGCAGCAATGAGGAGTTCATTGACCTCACGGCATTGATGCAGCGACTGGCCAGCCACTTTGAAGCGGAAAACGGTGGCCACATGATCGACCAGGCCTGGCAGCCGCGACTGGTCGACGGCATGGTTCGGGCCTATCTCGTCGAGGACCGTGTCGCCGGATTCGGGCATCAGGCCATCAACGCGCTCTACCCGGGCAAGCCGGGCCAGCCGGCACCGGTGGCGGGGCCACGCCTCTACCACCCGGCCGACCTTCCGGAGTTCCAGCCGCTCAAGCGGCTGCTCGAGGGGGGCTGGATCGAGCTGCTGCGCCAGCGTGTCGGGCTCGCGCGGGAGCAACTGCCAATGCTCTGGGACTGCGACTTCATGTTAGGTGAGCCGAAAGACAGCTACGTGCTCTGCGAGATCAATGTCAGCAGCGTGTCGCCGTTCCCGCCGTCGGCCATCGAGGTGCTGGTTCAGGCGGTCAAAAGACGCCTGGCGGTCCGGATCTGATGGGTACGCGGCATGCGCGATCTCCTTGAGGTAGGTGCGCAGGATGGAGGCGACCGCCTCGATCTCCTCGTGGCACTGCTCGGCCGTGATGTCGGTCAACAGCTCTTTGCTTGACCGTCCGACTGTGCTCGTCCATGAGCGGTACTGACGGGGTGCCCAAAGATGCGTTGAACCGCCGCGATGACGTCGTGGCAGCTGCACGGCAGCGGCGCGACGGCTATGTCGCATGACCACGGCATCGGTACCGAGCGCCCTACGTGAACCCGAGCCGGTCGAGGACTTCGAGGTCGGGGGCCTGACGCACACCGACGTGGCTGAGTGGTATCACGTCTACAGCACGCGCAGCCATCCATCGACGTGCGCCGACACCTTTGCCGAGGATTGGGGCAGCACGCGGTTTGCGCCGTTGCTGACGGAGGCCGGCACGCCCGTGCATACCTACTACATCGCCAGCACGCCGGAGGCAGCCTATAGGGAGTCGGTGCTCCACGATGCTTCGCTCGCGCCGCCCGGCATGTTCGAGGTGGCGTCGCTGGCGCACTTCCATCTTGTGCGGCTGCGCCTGCCCGCTACCGTTGACTACGTCAGCTTCCACACACCCTTCCTGCCGCGCCTGGGCATTGGATAGCCCTCCAGCCTGCTACGCGCAGACGCGGCGATGGGCGCAGGCGGCCTACCTACGGCGAGCAGCGGCTCAGGCGGTCGGCTACGGCTCGAAACGCGATGATGCGGCCCGCGTCACCGCTCGACTGTGGGGGCACTCGGCCCAAGTGGCGGCGGCAGCGTAAATCGTCTAACGTTAGCGCTAACCCCTATACCGGTGCGCGTGAACCGGACCATGGTCGCCCGCTCGCCGACAGCGCCTGTGCCTGACGGGGGAGAAATCATGGCATGTGCGCGACTGCAGGAGGATGTTGTGAGCCCACCACTCGATGCCGCGGCTGCCGGGATTGCTGGCCTGCAGGCCTCGGCCTGGGAAGTGAAGCCCAGCCTGCCTCGGATCCTGGATGCGATCCGCAGGCACATGGGCATGGACGTCGCATTCATCTCCGAGATCGCAGGCGGAAGGCGTTATTTCCGCCATATCGATGTCGGCGACTCCGGCTTTCCCGTCGTGCCGGGAGACTCGCACCCTGCCGAAGAAAGCTACTGCCTTCGTGTGGTCGACGGCAGGCTGCCCGAACTGATTCCCAACGCCTGCCTCAACACCGAGGCGCTCACCCTGGCCGCGACGCTGGCGCTGCCGGTCGGGGCTCATCTGAGCGTGCCGATCCGTCTTGCGGACGGGCGTGTCTACGGCACCTTTTGCTGTTTCAGCTTTTCGCCGAACGCCACGCTGACGGGGCGCGATCTCAGCGTCATGCGTGTACTGGCCGACATGGTCGGCGATCAGATCCAGCAGGACCTGGAAGAGCAGGAGGCCAAACGCCTGGTTGACGAGCGCATCGACGCGGCCCTCGGGTCCAGCGGTTTGCGCATGGTGTTCCAGCCCATTGTCCAGGTGGAAACGGGCCGCGTGGTCGCCTTCGAGGCGCTCGCGCGCTTCGCCACCGAACCCTACCGTTCACCGGACGTGTGGTTCGCGGAGGCAGCACTCGCGGGGCGGGCAGCCGAACTGGAGATCATGGCCATCCGCCTGGCGCTGGCCAGCCTCGTCCAGCTCCCCCCCAGCATCTATCTCACGGTGAACGCCTCGCCCGAGACCATTGTCACGGGCGCTCTGGCAGATGCCTTGCGCGGGCAGCCCTTGGACAGGATCGTCGTCGAGGTCACGGAGCACCAGGCCATCGAGCGCTACGAGGACATCATGGAAGCGGTCGCCCCCCTGAAGGCAAGCGGCTTGCGCATTGCGATTGACGATGCCGGAGCGGGCTATGCGAGCTTCAGGCACATCCTGAACCTCCACCCTGAAATCGTGAAGCTGGACATCAGCATCACGCGCTCGATTCACAGCGACCGTTCGCGTCGCGCGCTTGCCGCCGCCCTGTGCGGCTTCGCGTCGGAAACCGGCTGCCAAATCGTCGCTGAAGGGGTCGAGACGAACCTGGAGTTCCAGGTCATCAAGGCCCTGGGCATCAGCAAGGTGCAGGGCTACCACCTGGGACGGCCTGTACCCCTCAAAGACGCGCTGGCATTGCTATAGCTCCGGACGCCGATGCGGCCTGCAACGGCAATCCGGACGGCTCCGCACCATCCGTGCCCAGCGCCGGGGGCGTGGAGGCCTGCCCGATAGACTGATTCAGCGACAGTCATCGGCTGGACGGGTGACTTCAGTGCTCGTTGCTCGCATGAGTTTCAGGCCATCTCTGGCCGAACCACCGCAGCCTGCAAAGGGGGCGTGGCCAAGTGGGTGGCCAGCAGCGGATCAGCGCAGATATTTGAGACCAACCCCATAAGAATCAACGGCTTGGAACGTTCATGAAATTCGTCACCTGGAACGTCTATTGAGTTCCAAGGACTCGCGGCAAGTCTCAAAAAATCAAGCTGACCAGGTACATCGAGGGCGGGATCGAGCCGGTGCTCGAAGCCTCCTTGCGGCGCTATTTCGAGCGACTGATCGGTGCGGCCTGCCTGCTCGACGGCTTCATGGTGCGCCGGATCAAGGCCAAGGAGTTCCGGCAACACGACCCGGAATGGTTCGCGGTTCATGCGTCCTTGGACATCGTCACGATCTGCGTCACGGCGATCGGCTTCGTGCTGCCCTTTGCGCTGCACCCGCTGCTGATGCCCTGCGCCCCCCTTGCTGCTCAGCTTGCTACTCGGCGCTGCGATGGGCAATTTCCATCAGCGTGGCTAACGCATTGGCCAGCCGTGTCGATCGAAGGACGACGCCAGCTGCCTTGGCAGACATGCATGCGAAGATCGACGCGCCACAAGGAACGAGGGTCAGCATGTCCACGCTCGCCGTGATCGGAGGAGGTCCCAAAGCCGCAGCCCTGGCCGCGAAGGCCGCCGCGCTGAGACTCCACAGTCAGCACACGGTGCCGGATATCTTCATCTACGAGCGCGACACGCTGGGCGCCCACTGGAGCGGCGGCAACGGCTACACCGATGGCCTGCAGCCGTTGTGCACCCTCGCCGAACGGGATCTGGGCTTCCCCTATCACCTGGCGTACGGCAAGGCCGTCGCCGAGGACCTGTTCGCCGAGTATTCATGGCAGGCCTTTGCCGTCCGCGAGGGCCTGGGGCCGGCGGGCTACGAACAATGGGTGCTCAACGGCCGCCATCCACCCGCTCATAGCGATTTCGCCGCTTATCTGGAATCGTCGATCCGGCGCAGCGGAGCCGAGGTTCGGTACGGCGAGGTCCATGGACTCGACCACGACGCGCGCACGGGGCGATGGCAGGTCACCTGGACCGGCAAGTCCGGCACGCTTGGCATCGATCGTCACGACGCCGTTGTGATCACGGGCAGCGGCCCCGCGCTGCCACCGCTTCCGGGCGCATTGACGCCCACGAAGACCCGCAACCTCCGCGTCTTCGACGGCACCAGTTTCTGGACCCACCTCGTCGACATCGAACAGATTCTGTCGGCCGAGCCTGCCGACGATCGGCGCGTCGTGCTGATCGGCGCCGGCGGCACGGCCGCCGCGATCGCCTATTGGTTCGTGCGCAACCGCGCGGACGTGCCCATCACCATCATCGGCCGGGAGCCGACCCTGTACGCGAGGCACCCCGGGTATTTTGAGGACCGCCTGTTCTCCGACGAATCGGCCTGGGCCGCGCTGCCCGCTCATGCGCGTGATGAGTTCGTGCGCAGGCTGACCACCGGCGTCGTCTGGGACTACGTGCTGCAGGGCCTGGGCGACGCCCGCATTGCCTACCAGTGCGCCGACGCGATCGGGTTCAGGACACTGCCGCCGCCGTCCACCGGGCTTCACCCCGAGGTCCAGGTCGACGTGCGCGACACGGTGCCTCCGGGTGCGCCAGCCTCGACGAACGTCACGGCGCAGGAAGGCGCCGTCTTCGTCGACGCTCGAGGCTTCGATCGCTGGTGGTTCACCTCGCTACTCCCCCCTGCCCTGGCGGCCCAGCTGTCCGGCCCCCAGCAGGCAGGCATCCTGGCATCGATGGACGACGCACTGCGCATCAGCGCGGGGGGCTTTCCTGCGGGTCTGCACGTGCCCATGCTGGCTTCGCGCCAAGGGCCGGCCGCCGGCAACCTGATGGCCCTGGGCTGGGTGTCCGACCGCATCCTGCGCGCATTCGTGCCGCCCCCCACTCCTGGCGCCGGAGGTGCGATCAAGCCAGCACCTTGACGCAGGCGACATATACATATATATATGTCACATCGGGGCGCCAGAACGGGTGCCCCCTTGGAGAAGCATCATGGCTGACACCGACGTCTCGATGGTCATGCGGTCGGTCTATCTCCGTCCGGAGATGGACGCGGAACTGCGCAACCTGGCCTTCCAACTGCGCGTGTCCAAGGCCGACCTGATCCGCGCTTTCGTGGCCGAAGGCCTCAAGGAAATGCAGCGCCATCTGGGCGCGAACCCCGACGAGCAAAAGATCGCCAGGATCGCCGCAACGGTCGGCAGCGCACAACTCACGCCGCAGGAGGCGGAGCGCTCCGAGGCAGCCATGGAACGCATCCGGGCCGCGGTGGGATCGGGCAAGCGACGCAGCTACGTGTCGACGTGACGAACGCGATCCCTGGAAGGAGTGACCTTGCCCCTGTTGCCCGTAGTTCTTAGCAACCTTGTTACGCGGCGTTTTTGAGCTGTGCCGCGTGCCAGCTTTTCTCGAACTGCATGGGGCTGACATAGCCCAGCGACGAGTGGAGTCGCCGGTGGTTGTAGAACGTCAGCCAGGCAATGACTTCGTCCATCGCCTGTCGGCGCGTGGCGAATTTTCTCCCATAGAGCTTGCCCACCTTCAGCCGGCCCCATAGGCTCTCGGTCGGCGCGTTGTCCCAGCAATCGCCCTTGCGACTCATCGACGAACGCATGCCGTAGCCGCTCAGCTGAGCACGAAATTCTCGACTGCAGTATTGGCTGCCACGGTCGCTGTGAAGGATC